>JAZJXP010000103.1:37129-61003 GCA_040390835.1 Pseudomonadota bacterium | reverse complement strand
GTGCTGTAGCAGTCGTAACAGCTGCGGCTGGTGTTGCTGCCGTCGTTGTCACTGCTGCTGGTGTTACTGTTGTTTTTGATGGTGCTGCTGCAGTTGCAGGTGTTTGTGCAAATGCGCTACCCATCAAAACGGTAGAAGCGATCAGGGCGGTAATGAGTTTGTTCATGGTGATATTCCTTAATATGTCTGTGAGCGATTTGTTTATTTTTTACCGGCAGCTCGTGCTGCCGGTAGGTTTTCAAAAAAACTACTGGCTAAAGCTTATTTCGATGCTGCGCTGACTGCGGCAGATGCGCCTGCTGCTTTTGCTTCTTTCTTGGTGTGCTTGGTATGTTTTGCAGCTTTTTCACCTGTGTGCATTGCTGGCTTGGCTTCAGGAGCAGATGCTGCTGGTGTTACTGCAGAAGCACTGGCTGATGCAGAGGCTGCCACAACTTTAGCTGCCGGAGCAGACTTGGCGACACTCGCTGCTGCGGCTGCTGTTGCTGGCTTGGCTGCTGTGCTGGCAGAAGCAGATGCGCTTGCTGGTGTCTGTGCAAATGCGCTACCCATAACAACTGTGGAAGCGATGATGGCGGTGATCAGTTTGTTCATGATATTTCCCTCTTTATGTTTGGGTTGCTTGCTAAGTTTGGTATTTCGTTTGCGTTTCGTTTTGCATTCCGTAGTGTTGCTACGTAAGCCAAAAACGCCGCCCGGATACATTGCGTTGACGCAAAAAACCACAGAACATGGGGCTTAGTGTTGTTATTCTAATCGACATGTCACCTGTCAACCGAATGCCATGCTCATGCGTTACGCGCGTAGGAACATTAAAAAACGACGCCTGCTTGATGCATGGCGTCGTTTTTTTTGGATGGTCATAACGCGTAGGGGTGCGTTGTAACACACCATCAAGATAATGATCATGTAGAGATATAAATATTATATAAATAATTTATACTTTATTTATATAAACCATTATAAAATTTTCTTTACGGATTTCCTGGCGCGTTATAACGTACCCTACTGAATGCAAGCTCTCTCCTTCAAGCGGAGCCGTAACATAGGGCGCAATATATTGCGAAACATGTCAACGTCGTATACGACAAATATATCCGGCTTGGGGATGCGGTGATCATACCCGCTCATCGCTTACCACTACCAAAACGAAGCGATTGCAGAAAATCGCGTCGCCCAGTGACAATCACATCGCTACCCGCATTGAGCAGGGTTTCTTGCGGCACACCGATTCCAGAATAATTCAAGCTTCCATGCTGCATGGTCATCTCCAGCTTCGCAACCTGGATCTGGCCATTGAAATCAAGATTGAGTGAGCAATCATTTTCTTGAGCGGGGCTTTGACAGCCAGACACAAGTTTGAGACGGCTGACCAGCAATTCATTCACCGTGACGCGTGATGCGCTATTCAAAAACTCTACAGTCAGTTCTGTTGATTGTGCTGGAAAACTTCCAGAAATCCGAACATTACTCACACCAAAAAATTCTACTTTACTGACTGTAGCTGGCAGACGGATTTCGGTTTTACCTCGTGGATAGCCACCTCGTGTTGCCACGCCCTTACCGATGGTAATATTGAAAACACCGTCGATAAACTGCGCACTGGCCCCAAGCTGCATATTCTCATTACTGATCATTGCCTGCGTAGCTGCAGGGTCGAAAATGAGATCAATCTCTACTCCACGCGCATCAGTATCCTGTGTACGAATCACTGCCCTGTTATTACTGCCGATATCTGCTTGCTGCTTGGTGACATGGATGCTTTGAGCATGGGATAGCTGCTCTTTCTTTACATTGTTCAGCAAGAAATTACCTGCCAGATACCAGGCCACTGTCAGCATGAAAAGCCAGACCCCGATTTTTGAAAAATAACGTGACATTATGCGACCTCACGTTCTTTGATGTGGAAGAACAGTACTATCCACAGCAACAGCGGCACACCCAGCCACAGCCCCAGGGAAAGCCCATATTCCATGGTGCTGTACTGCATTACACCTTCTCCATAATACCGGGTGAAAATACCTAATTGTGGGGCGCTGCCTATCCAGATCGACAAGACGAACAGCAAAAAAGAAAACAGTACCGTGCGTAATACAGGTGAACGTTTGAAGAATGCCGTTCCTCCGGCAATAAGCGCTTGCGCGCCCGACAACAGCATGAAGAAAAATAACTGGGACTTCAAAAAAAATTCCGCATCATTTATGCTTTTCTCTGCTAACTCTGTCGTCAGAAAAGGGATGTAGAGTCGAAAATCCCTGGCGCAAGTTTCGCAACCTGACAATGAGCCAGACATCATCTTGGCCAACTGAACGGCAGGATAGTTGAACAGGATATACAGCAGGCTATAAGCCAGGGGATAAAAGATGCTGATGATCAGAAAAGCCATCAGCCATTTTTCAAACACTGACGCCGGACGCATCAATGCGATCAGGCTAGCGCCAGGATTAAGCAGGTATTTGAAATACCTGCCCGCAAAAATCATTCCCGACAGGGCCAAACCCGTCATATACCATATGACCTGCCCCTGAAATTGGAATTGCCAGATCATGCTGCCAGATGTAGTGCTGAAAGAAATCACAATAGCGATCAGATCCAGCATCACCAGCGCACCGGCAAACCAGGCATATTCCCGCCAGCTCTCGGCCCAATGCGCCCGTAGCAGGCGGCCAAAGCGGTTGATATCAAAAAAATCTGTCATTGCGCATCCCTCGCTGCGTTTCCTGCGTCTACTACATTTGTTGCTTTTTTTGCGTCCAGATAACTCGCCACTGCATCGAGTACACCTTGTTTGTTGATGCTCAGCGCCTTGTACAACAGTTCAAGGTTAACGACACCCGGCGCAGTACCCGCATTGCGGCTCACATAGGCCCATTGGTGACCATAAGCTTCCTGGTAAATACTGCCAGCAGTGTCCACCTGATGATCGGCCACGCCCAGGTGCAAGGCACGTTGCAGTGTCTCCATGCTGGCTGACAGGGCGAGCTTGCCGCTATCGACGAAGAGCACATGGTTCATCAGGCTCTCCAAATCATGTGCCTGGTGGGTGCTGATGATCACCGTGCGGTCAGCATGTTCCTTGCCGCCCAGGATAGTCTTGAATTGCGAGCGGCCGACGATGTCAAGGCCATTGGTTGGTTCATCCATCAACAGCAAGGGTGTGTGCGTTGCCAGGGCAAAGGCAATGACGGCTTTCTTTTTTTGCCCCAGGCTCATGGCAGCAAAACCCTTGTCACGCGGGATTTCAAAAATCTCCGCATACTTTAAAAAATCACTGCCAGAAAAGCGCGGATAAAACGGCGCATGGGTTTTATACAAAACTGCCAGGCTGATATCGGGCAGATGAAATTCTTCCGGCACGACATAGACCTGCTCCAAAAAAGTCGGCAAGCGCGCCACTGGCCTGTAGCCCAGCACATCCACTTTGCCACCATGCGGAAACAGCAAACCCGACAATATCTTCAGCAGCGTTGATTTGCCACTGCCATTGCGGCCAAACAGACCATACACACCGGGCTTGTTCAGCGTCAGCGAAAAGTCGTCATAGACACGCTTTTTCCCATAATCAAATTGTAGTTGTGTGACTTTGATCATCAATGTCCTTAAAGCGTTTTATGTGCGGCATGGTGTATTGCGTGCTTGAAGCTGGCAGCAAAAAACAATGGGATAAGCATAGCCATCCTTGCCGATAAAAGTTTGCGTATCAAAGGCAAGAGTGTATTACTATTTTGAAAAGAATGGGAGGTTTTAGGTAGCAGTCAAGATCATCAAAAGCGCATTGCAATACCTCTCAGGTTACAGCTACGTCACGGTAATTACGGTTATTGGAAGTACATACTCGACCTCGGCAGGGTGCGCCGTGCGCATCATTTTTACATGCTACATGTCGCAAAAGTGAATGTAAATCCGGTGCGCACGGCGCACCCTACAATAACTACCCCCGCACGACGACCCTGCCATGACACACCGCCAGCACCGGACCCGTCATCATCACTTCAAATTCCGGTGAAATGACAATGCCAATGTCACCGCCACGCATGTGCACCGTCAGGTTTGCATCAACCAAGCCCAGCTTGTGTGCCACTGCTGCGGCGGCGCAACTGCTGCTGCCGGATGCATGGGTGTAACCGGCACCGCGTTCCCAGATTTCTATCTGTATATGCTGGCGGTCCAGCACCCGCAAGAATTGTACATTGCTGCGATTGGGGAAAAGGGGATAGTGCTCCAGCAAGGGGCCCAATTCTCTGGCCACAGCTTCAGTAGGTTCCTTTGTCAGCACCACGCAATGCGGATTGCCTATGGTGGCGCAAGATACCTGCACGGTGCGCTCGCCAAGAGCGATCTCTTCGAGCAAGACTTCGCGGGCAGGCCCACGTACCGGTATCTGCTCCGCCTGAAAACTGACCTGCCCCATCGACACCTGCACCAATTGCTGCTCAGGAAAAACCCTGGCCTGCACGATGCCACCTCTGGTCTTGACGGTGAAAACCTGCGTGCCAACCAGACCCTGGTCATACAGATACTGACAAAAGATACGCAAGCCATTGCCGCTTTTCTCGGCCTCGCTGCCATCTGGATTGATGATACGCAAACCAAAATCAGCATCATCCGGGTAACTGGGTCCAAACAACACACCGTCGCTACCTATGCCGGTACGGAAATCACACAGGCGCATGATTTCATCCGTGCCCATATCTATCGCCCCGGCATCAAGCACCAGATAGGCATTACCGAGTGCCTGATATTTTGCGAAACTGATTTCCATGTAAGCACCTGCCACTTGCGTCATTTGTACAGACAGCAAAGATACGGCAAAAAAATAGCTTACTCAAGCAGATTTGTACGGGGGCAGTGCAGCGTCAATATACGCGCTACGTATGTACGGCACCTGCGTGCAACGCAGATGGCTTCTGCAGAATCTCAGCTTCAATCCATGGTAAACACCATGCGGGATATGCTTGCATCCTTGGCCCAGTTCTCTTCCACCGCAGATAAGGCCGCCGTCTCCACCGCGATCTCAAAACCACCCGGCACTGCTGCCTGCAGCACTTCGCCTATCGATTTGAACAGGCGCTGGGGCGGGATGCTGCCTATGCCGCTTCCCATCAATACTATTGCGGATGATCGCAATACAGCACTCGGCAGATTGATGTCCTCACCACTGACAGAACCTACTTGCACGAAGCGCATGGGCACGGCTTCTTTGCCCGCCTTGGCCGCAGCGATAAGCAGTATCTCTGCACTCTGCCCCCACAGGTAATCGACGACCACATCCACACCTTGTGCAAATTGCTGTTTGAAGGCATCTTCCATGGCTTGCCTGTCATCGGCAAGAGTGATCACCACGTCTGCGCCTATGGCTTGCAATGTTTCCAGCGCTTGTTTGTTGCGGCCTGTGGCAATGACTTTCTTTGCGCCCAGGTACTTTGCAATCTGCACTGCCAGGCGGCCCGCTGTGCCAGTTGCGCCATTGATCAACACGGTTTCGCCTGCCACCAGTTTTGCCCGCTCATGCATTGCTGCCCAGGCTGACATGCCAGGGTTGGCGATGGCTGCCGCCTTTATATCATCCAGCGCATCTGGCAAGGCTATGCATTGCGTGGCCCTGACCACGGTTCTTTCTGCCATGCTGCCAAATGGCGCTTGCGGCAAGGCAAAAAAGACACGGCTACCATCCTCCAGATGGCCCACACCATCTACACCCGCTACAAATGGCAGACTGCCTGCAGAACTGTAATGCCTCCCCGAGGCGCGACTCCTGACCACAGGGCTGAGCGCCGCCGCCGTCACATTGACAAGGACCTCGCCATCGCCTGCGACTGGCTCCTTGAAGTCACCATAGACTGGCAGTTTGCCTGCTTCCACTACGATTGCTGCTTTCATATCTGCTATCCTTTGCTGAAATTATTCAGGCTTGATCAAAATGGATGCTCTGAATATGCGTGCATTATACACATATATTAAAGTAAGCAAGGACAACTAGAAATGAAGAAAGAAATCGGCGAATTGCGCGGTGCCCTGATGGATATCACCGGCGTGCTGAACCGCCCGCAACCTGATGCTGCCCTCATTGCGGCGGCGGGTGTAGACCTTGACCGCGCCCTCTTCCCCTTGCTGGTACGCATAGAACGCCTGGGGCCGATAGGTATCGTAGAACTGGCAGAACTTGTCGGGCGCGACCACAGCACCGTCAGCCGCCAGATCGCCAAGCTCGATAGCCTGGGCCTGGTCAGCCGCTGCCCCAGTCCACAGGATGGCCGAGTCAAAGCCGCCGTCATCACCGACCAGGGCCGCGTGATGACAGATGCACTGGATAGCGCGCGCCAAAAAATCATAGAAAAAATGCTGAGCGACTGGAAAAAAGAAGACGTACGCGAACTGGCGCGCTTGCTGCGGCATTTTGCAGATGATGCGCTGGCCTGGGTGGGGGCTTTGTGAAAGTGGGAATGGCAGTGGCCAAGCTTGTGGATGAACGCAGGGTGTAGATACCGCTACATTTGATTAACCAGTAGGGTGCGCCATGCGCACCGTTTGTATTTTCAAATCGCCGGAGAAAAATGGTGCGCACAGCGCACCCTACTTCGGATAGATACGGCAATAGCAGCGGCGTACCAATGCGACGAACGTCACTGGCGCGCCAGCCCGGTAGATTCCAGCCTGCGCTGGAATGACGATTTTAAGGTTGCAGCTGGGCTAAACCGGGGTGACAAGGAAGCTGGGACTGATTGAAACCAGGAAAATTGGAATGCTCACTAAGCGTGTTAAGGTCATCCCAGCGCAGACGGGGATCCATCCACGCAATATCCAATTGCATGGAATGGCAAGATTGAATCTCTGCCACTTCCATCCACCAATCAATCAGCCTGAAAATAAGCAATCTTTGATTTGACCTTGCCATTTTCTGTTAAAGCAATCTGGCAATAGGCATTACTGAACATCAATGCCGGGAACAAAAAAGTATGACCGTCATTGTCAAATCCCTCATCAGGAAATCCATAATGCCGGGCAGGCACTTTATCTCCGGGCTTTCTTTCAAATCCAGTCTGCTTTTCAAATTGCTTGATGATAGGGATGATATCTGCACCAAGCGCAATCTGGTCGCAAAACACATTCGCATCTCGCTCAGCAGACCAGACGGAATAAGCCACTAGCATGAAAAAGATAGCCGACAGGGAAATAATGAGCAGTGCTACCTTGAGCAAGGTATAGAAAATTTTCCTGCCAGGATTTTCCTGATCACTCATAGATGGAAAATGTAAGGATTGCCGATAAACCTAAATCATTCACGCATATGTGTCCACCGCATGAACAGGGTAACTAACGCAATTCAAGCACAGGAAAGCGCACATCGAATAACAATTGCCTTTTATAACGCCCATTCCAATAACATTGCAATGCAGCGACGAGCGCGGCCTTTATTTCGTCCATCACTTGCGCAAGCTCTTGTGGCACAACAAATCTGGTGATCGTGAATATCAATGTAATGCCCTCACCACTTCGTTGCAAGGCATCATAGCCTTCGAAGGCCGCGGCTATTCCTTGCCAGAATAAATTGTAGTAAGTAGGGCACTCTCCCCTGCCTGGCGCGCGATCGCCGTGGCCGCCAAGGTCGAGGAAAATGATATCGCGCTCCTCATCAACAACGCAGCAGGACTGGAAGGCATACACAGGGCCGTAAACCCGCTTTGCATAGTCCTGCAACTCATGGTCACCCATGATTTTGAATTTGAATGTCATCGTCTGAACTCATATAACGCCGGTCTGGCTTCTACTCACTAACTTTGCATACATTGTGCCACAGCAGCGGCGAAAGCCTATGGTGCATTACAACGCACCCTGCAGGGCTATATTTGCCATACAAACGCTGAACCTTGACGCCACTTTTGCATCAAGATAATATCGCGCAAAATTTTACCCTGCTACAGGATACGTAAGAAATTCTGTATCCTACCCACATCAAGGCCGCCCGTGACATCCCTATCTCCATACGCAAGACCCCTCGCCTGGGCATGTTGCCTGATCAGTTCGCTGCTGGTGAGCATGATCAATACCATGGTCTGGCGTGGTACCGGCTTGAATCTTTTTTCATTTTCTTATCTGGTGTTCCTTCCTATAGGTGCGATCCTCATGGGGTTTTGTGCCCTGAGCGGGTTTTACCTGGTCGCAAACCATTTCAAGTTTCCAGCCCGCCGCATTGACTTTGCCTTTTTACTGCTGGCTGCCGTAGCTTTCGTCTTGCAGATTTTCTTGGGCATCTACCTGTCTTTCTACTTCATGGGCAAGGTCGCACATCCATCACCCGCTTCATTCATGGAATTTATTTCTCTCTACGTGACCAGGGTCAAACACGCCATGCGCCTCAATAGCCATACCCAGGACGCCGTCGCCGCCGGTGAAGCGGGATGGTATCTGTTGATGGTACAAGTCATGGCATTGTGTGCCGTTGCACGTACAATCTATGGCGCGACTGACAGAAGTGGCAATGCGCAATGGGAATCGAAGTTTTAAACCAGGGTGCAGGTGCCTTACTCTGCACCATCTCATCTGCGCTTATTTAAGCTCCCTTAAAACCAGTGTGCGATTCGCGTTCAGGGCGACAACCGCCCTGGCCCTCGATGAATAAACGTCGCTTCTTTAATCCCGGGCAAGCCCAGGAACAAGGCTGTCAAACGTGCCAGGCCAAGGCCAAAGCCGCCGTGCGGGGGTGCCGCCAGTTTAAATGACTCCAGATAGAACTCCAGCCCTCTTCCTGTCAGCCCTTTCTCGGCGAGTTGCGCCATCAAGACATCGTACCTGTGTTCGCGTATGGCACCGGTGGTAATTTCAACACCCCGATACAGAAGCTCAAAACTCCGTGTCAGGCTCTCACCTTCGCGCATATGGTAGAACGGCCTTTGCTTCCATGGCACGCGGGTCAGCGCGACCAGCTCGTGCCCCTGCTCTTGCATCATCGCACCCAGTGTTCTTTCCTCCTCTGCACTCAGTGATTCGTCCCCGGATACGCCGAGCAATGCTTGTGCTTCTGCAAATTCCAGGATGCGACAAGTGCCCGGAACCGTCGCTTTGGGGTAGTGCAATGCCAGCTCTGGCCCTATTCTGGCGATCACCTGTGTCAAAGCTTCAATAATCATCGCACACTCAAGTTCTATGATCTCAAGCTCGCTTTTAACACCTTCCAGCTCAACGTCAAAGGAGATAAACTCGGTCGCGTGGCGCGAAGAAAAACTGGGCTCTGCCCTGAACACCGGGCCAACCTCATAAATCTTGCCCAGGCCTGCCATGATGGCAATTTGCTTGTATATCTGCGGTGACTGGGCAAGATAAGCACGTTCACCAAAGTACTTGACTTCAAAGACCTCTGAACCTGATTCTGATGGCGCACCCATGAGCTTGGGCGAATGAATGCCAATAAAGCCCTGGTGCCTGAGATAGCTGGTCATTTCCATTTCGATTTCGCTTTGAACTATCAGCGCCAAAGCCTCTTTGCGCTCACGAAACCGTGCTACCGGCCATGCCAGCTTGGTGCCAATTTCACTATCGCTGGATATCGGCCACTGCATCGTCGGTGACATCAGCTCTAGCGACTCTGCATGTATCTCAAAGCCGCCAGGTGCCTGCGCCGATGCGACTACGGTGCCTTCGACCGCCGCATACCCCTGCTGCATCAATACCTTTGCCTGTTCACGCGCCACGCCAGATGCGACGACTTGCACTTTGCTCGCACCAGACTGCAAAATGACGAATGCCATTTTGCTCTGTATGCGGGTGGTTGCCACAAAACCCTCCACTCTGATTCTCTTTCCTGCTTGTACTGCGATTTCCTCGAATGTAAACATGACCTTCTCCTTGATTGCGGGTTGATAAAAATGCCGCCTTCGGATTCCGGAAATGAAAAAGCCCGGAATCTCCGGGCTTTTTTGAATCGTGGTTTTCGCTATTTAATCTGATACAGCGCAGATACAGCGAAACGATCCCAGCCCGAGTTCGAGTTGGAATCATTATTATTGATGGTAGCAACAAGCAGCAAAACCTCGCTCACGCAGGCGAAGCTACGCAGAGAGCGCAGCTCCGGCGTACTTGCTATGCGTGGATACAAAGTAGTTTGCATGACTGTTGTCAAAAAATGGATGAGTGCCTGCATGGCATCGAATAATAAGCCTATATCAAGAATATCCTGGCTGTCAATAGCCCTTGGTGATTTACTGCGTGAGCTGTCCCGACACACACTCCAGCACCGCCTCAATTCGCCTTGCCAGCGGCAACACACCGGGTTCATAATTCGACAACACGACCACGGTATACCTCGTATGCACTTAAAATGAACAGCATCACCTTACTTTTCTTTAGCTCATGCACGCATTAGACAGATACAGAAACACCCGCGACCACTGGAGCGAACTAGCGCCCGATTTTGGCCAATCTACGAACACGGAAGATGAGGCAATCGATCTCAATGCAAAACAAAGATACGCGACCCTGCTTGCGATACAGTATGATTTTCAAGAGAGTGACAAAGAACTGGTTCGCTATCTGTTTGCACAAGAAATAGATTCTCTCATCAATGACGACACCAGCGGCACCACTTATTCGTTAAAACTGGGCGCCTATTTGCTGGCAAGTTACCGGGATCCACTTGATATTCCTTCGTTCTATAAAGCAAAGAATATAGACATGGATACTGCGAGCGGATTCGATATTGAATTCATGTATTCAACGTTGGGAAGCGGAACATTTGACTATATTCGCAGCCATTTCCCGGATCTCTACGAAGACATCAAGGACGAGGAAGAAAATGATCGTTTTTTTCAACGTCTTGATAGTTGGTGGACAAGCCTTTGTGAGCGATATCCAGCCCATCCTGCCGATGAAACTGACTATGCCATGTACGAGCGTCACTTGTATTTTGGCGATCGGGAACAGGCACGCATACATATTGAAAACTGGGCAAGAGACTGCAGAGATGAACGTGAAGTTTCAGTCACGCTGGAGTATGCATATAAGGCACTAGGTGCATACCGGGAAGTCATCAAGATTCTTGAAGTAAATCTGAGTCAGGCAAAACCGGGCTGGGACAAAATCAGTGTCATCAGCGATCTGCTAAAAATGTATGTTGGGCTCAATTCACCGCCAGAAGCTTTTGCCTATTTCGCGCAGGCAGATGCAGAATTATCGACTTTTCAAGACTGGAAAGGCGTGGGGCTAGGCAGAATGTTAGTTCACTCCGCCTTCGAGTATGCAGCGCTGTGTGACGATGATCATATCGCAATCTCTTCATGTGGATTCGCATTGTCCTGGTGCCAGGAACTGACTTCTCATTATTATGTTTTACTCGTCGCTGGCGAGAAGGCAACGAGACGGTGCCAGCTTACTTCTCTCGCTGAAGAGTTCAAACAAAGGGCCGAAACAGAACGTCAACGAATAGATGCTTTATTTCGGAAGTGAAGCTATAGCCGCATCTGATCAAGCCTGCACCTCAGAGTAGCTTTCAGACGACATGCGGAGCATTGCAATGCTCCCTACGTCACTGATGTGCCTCAGCACGCGTATTGCGGTAATTTGATTCAATGAAGCCATTACAATTGCCTGACGGCCCAACAAAGTAAGGGCACGATTACGATTGCGCTAATCGTATCTACACGAACTATGCGGGCACCAGCTCACATGAAAAGATTCAAAAAAGCTGGCAAGTCTTTTACAGAAAAGGAAAAAGTTCATCAATGAATATCAACAATATGACGAATAATTTAGCGAATGATTTGGCACATCATTTAGAGATGCTGACTCCCGACGAGTTTGTTCGCAAGGCATTCTTTGACTATCTTTATAAGGAGTGCGAAGTTATTGACGAGGTTTTTCAAATTCCTGTACATGATGAAATTTATCAAGTGCCCATTGACTGTGAATTGAATGTCGTTTCCCGCGTTTTGCAGCACGACGCGATTCCGGTATGGACGCAAATTAAAGTTGTTATTGCATTGGGAGGAATAATGAACCCCAAACCAGAAACTGGCGTTGTAATTGCCAGAATTGTTTCGACAAAACTTTACTTTAATGAACTACTTGAAGTCTATAGTTTGGATATACCTTATTAGGTGGTGTTAGTGCGTGGGGTGCGTTGTAACGCACCAGAAATGCGATGCGAAGGCATTTCTGGATATTCAAAAAACTGAGGAACTATCAGTCCTGGCTGTAGATATCCACACATGCGGTGCGGTGCAACGCACCCTACTGATTGATTACCTACACCCTCGCCGCCCGCCCAATATCCTGCCCCAGCTTGTCCACAAACCCCTCCATCGTTTCTTCCCCCATATCCACCATCTTTGCACCGCCGCCAGCGATGAATGTCACATCGGTGATACCGATGACGCCGAGGATGAGGCGCAAATATTGTGTGGCGATGTCACGTTCGCGTATCGGTGAATCCTCGGTATAGACGCCGCCTGATGCGATCAGCACTGTCGCCTTTTTTCCACTCACCAGTCCGCGTCCATCAAAGCCCAGGGTCAGCCCCTTGCGCACGATATGGTCTATCCATGCCTTGAGCAGCGCGGGCACATTGTAGTTGTACACCGGCGTGGCGATGACGATATGGTCTGCTGCCAGCACTTCTGCAACCAGTTGGTCTGACAAACTCAATGCATCGGCCATGGCGGCGGTATGCTGTGCGGCTGGTGTGAAGTAGGCTTGCAGCCAGGCGGCATTGGTGAACTGCAAGCCGGTGTGCATCAGGTCACGTTTGATGACTTTGCCATCAGCGTGAGCGGCTTGCCATTCGTGTACAAAGCGGCGCGTCATATGGCGTGAGGCAGACTGTTCGCCGCGTGGACTGGTTTCAACGATCAAGAGTTGTGTCATGAGAGTTCTCCTTGAAAAAGGAGCTCAATATATCGCTGCACCACCTTCTGCGATAGAGATTAAATTATGATAAAGTCCATCATAATTTATGATGGATAACACGCAATAATCTTGGCGGGAGAAAAATCTTGATAGGTAGCCTGACGCTGGATCAGTTACGTGTTTTGGTGACTATTGCCGATACCGGCAGCTTCTCTGCCACGGGCCGCAAGCTGGGCCGTGTGCAGTCGGCCATCAGCCAGAGCGTCGCGACGCTGGAAGATGTACAGGGCGTGGCCCTGTTTGACCGCAGCGGCCACAAGCCCAGCCTTACCGAAACCGGGCGCGTGCTGGTGGAACAGGCGCGCCATGTATTGGCCAGCGCCGCCCGTTTCGAGGCAGTGGCTGCAGGCACGCGCGCAGGCCTGGAGCCAGAGCTGGTGATTGCGATAGACCCGCTTGTGCCCAGCGCACCGCTGATAGCCAGCTTGTCGATGCTGAGCAAGACTTACCCTCACCTGCCGGTCAGCTTTTCTACCGAGGGGCTGGGCGGCTCGCTCAGGCGCTTGCGCAGCGATGCTGCCGCGATTGCGATTTGCCTGTTGTTACCGGCTGTGCCGGAAGACATCGCCGCTTACCCCTTGCTGCGCGTAGACATGCAAGCGGTTGTAGCCGCCGGGCATCCACTGGCATCACTGGCGCGACCGGCAACGCAGGCTGATCTGGAACCGCATGTACAGCTCGTGCTGTCCGACCCTGTCGATCCCTTGAGTGAAAACTATGGCGTAGCCAGTGCCCGGCTCTGGCGCTTCGTCGATCTTGGCCGCCGCCTCGACTTCCTCCTCGGCGGTTTTGGATGGTGCCGCATGCCCCTGCATCTGGTGGCTGGCCTGATAGCAAGTGGCGATCTGGTTGCCCTGCAAATCGAGAACGACCCAACACCCAAGGAAGGCCTGACGATTTACGCCGCCCACAAACGCAGCCGCACATTAGGGCCAGCGGGACGCTGGTTGCTGGATGATCTCAAGAATCGCTTGCAGTCTTGAACCCTGCAAACCCTGCCACCCAGCAGGTTTTAATTCGCGGCCCCTGGTGCTTGCCCAAACTTTAACTGTGTCAACAGACTTCCTGTATCAGCATGCAGCCAATAGTCTTTCACTTTCCCGCCTTCGATACGGAGGATGTCTGTGCCTGTGAATTTCAAGGGTGTTCCCACTACTGCGCCGGTGCTGGGGATTCCACCAGCATAGTTGCCCGTTGCCTCCCAGCGTAGTACAGCAAAATTGCCATCGACAATGGGGCCGACTTGTACTGTGAAGCGCAGATTCTTGAAAAGTGCATGGCTTTGCGCTACCCAGGCTGCGAGTCCGGCAGGGCCGCTAATCGCGGTGTCGGGTCGGCCATCCAGCAGCGTCGCATGTAAAGCGAAATCGGGGGTGATGATGGACTTTGCCTGATCCAAGTCGCCATTCCACAGCGAAATCCATTGTTTGGTCAGTGCCTGATGTGCTGTGGTCACGCGGGTTTGGCGCGTTGGTGTGATTGTGGCAGGGGCAGATGCCGTTGCCTCAGCGGTCGCGCCAAAAGCTGCGGACAAGCTCGTGCCCAGCAATGCAATTGCGGCGGCCATCTGCATGGCTCTACGGGAATATTTTCCAAATGAGTTTCTGGATGAGTTGCCCGATAAGTTGCGAGTTGAGTTCATGAAAAGCTCCTGAAATAAGTTCAATGTATTAAAGAAATGAGTAAGTGATTGCGTCAGTCATCGCCAGTCTGTTGAAATACTTCTGCTTGCGTTGGCAAATTGCCTGGTAAGGCCTTGCCGCTGCGCAGTCGTATTGCGATGGAAGAAGTATGGACGCATGCCTGGGTAAAAGAAATTGCAGAAAGCCGACTAGCGACTATGCATTAATGCATAGCCATGCGAGGTATGTGAGGCATGCGGAGACCGGAATGGAGACTGACAGTGTGCTGGCACCTGTTCCGGCGATCAGCTATTTTTATGAATGGCCTGGATGCTTCGTGCAAAAGCGGTGGCGCGGCATGTTCCTGGTTTTAAACTTCTTTAAATAGAAAAAACACGTCAATGATGTTTCTTGACGTAGTCTTTCAAACCCGCCGTGAGCGCAGCAAATGTCACGGCACAACGTGGGCTTTCGCGCAGGTCTTCGTGCATGGCTATCCATATATCCAGGTTGACCGAGAACTGTGTTTTCAATACCCGAACCAATTCTTTATCCCTGGCAGCCAGCACAGAATGGCAAACCCCTATGCCATAGCCTGCACGAATTGCCGCCAGTTGGGCCAGATCACTGTCGGTACGCAAGGCAAATGACGCGGGTTCAAGAGTGGGGAATTTGGACTTCAATTTGCGCAAGAAGGCATTTTCCTGGTCAAAACCAATGATGGTATGGCGGGACAGCTCGTCCAACGATTTTGGCATGCCATAGTCAGCCAGGTAGCTTTGATGGGCAAAAAACCCAATTTCAATTGCACCGGCACGCTTCGCGATCAAGGCGTCTTGCTCTGGGTTGACCATGCGCACGGCAATGTCCGCCTCTCTGTGCAAGAGATCATCGACACGGTTCGACAGCACCAGCTCTATCATCAATTCAGGATGTTGCCGCCGCAATGCCGTCAGGATAGGCGGCAGCACTTCCACACAGGTGACTTCACTGGCAGTTACCCGCACCGTGCCGCGCACACCTGATCCATGACTGCTGGCGACCCTGCGCAGCGCCGCAGCAGTAGCAGCAACATCGGCTGCATAGGGCCTGAGCTCCAAGGCGGCCTCCGTTGGCGCGAAACCGTCAAACGTGCGCGTAAACAGTTTCAACTCCAGGGCCTTCTCCAGGCTGTCTATGTGGCGACCAACAGTAGGTTGCGTCATGCCCATCGCCCGCCCGGCAGCGGACAGCGACCCAGTATCAATGACAACCAAGAAAGTACGGTACCACTCCCAGTTCGGCTCTGTTTTCATGGCATATACATTTATTTATAGCGACCATGCAATTCTAGGCAATTTTCATTTAGCTGGCAATACTGCACACTGGCATCTCTTGCAGTAAATCCGCAGCAGTAAAAACTGCCGCAGTAAAACTGATACAGCATTGATGAAAGAGCCAATACCATGAATATCGCCGCCCATTTAGCTCAGCTATTTTCCAATCACGCAGAATGCGCAATCGCCTTCCGGCCCCGGCAACTGGCAATATCGGCATTTGGCCTGGCAGTGCTGGTACTTGAATTCTGGTTGAAGGTGCCTGTGAAGCCCGTGCTGGATACTTATCTGCAGAGACTGCTTGTCTGCATTGTGCCCACAACATCCTCGCAGGCTGCGTTGTAAGGCATTCGACAAAAAAGCCCCACCAACAAGTTGACGGGGCTTTGAATACCGTTTCGAACACTACATTAACGGTACGATGATCTATGAAGCCTACGGGCTCACCGCGCTCTTGATCGCAATCGCTGTCACTGCCCAGCCCAGCCAGCCATTTGGCTGCGCCACACTCCATGCCATGGCTGATGACCCCAAAGCCGTCACTGGTGCATGTTGCGTGCCAAAGGTCAGGGTATTGGGGTTGGCATAGCTGAGCGCGCCCATGCCGTAAGTGGGGACTATGCTCTGCGCATAATCGCCACCATACACACCAAACACCAGTGAATTGGGCAGCAGCGTAGACTTGGTGGCGCTGGCAGATACACTGATATTGCTGGCGGTAACAGGGTTGCCATCAAATATCGTGGGGGCGAAATTTGATATTTCGTAAGCTGCCATCACCACGCCTTGTGCTGCACCACCAGTGGCGTTGATGGTGAACGAGGTCCCGCCCGTTTTTGCGACTGCATAAAACCATCCGGCGCAGGAAGACTTGCAGGCATCAGTTTTGTACCAGGTGTAGTTGCCAGCATTCTTGTTATCCGTGACGGTAAAGTTGTAGGTATTGCCTTGGTTGCTGGCCATTGCCACCAGGATCAGGTTGCCTGCCTTGACTGGATTGGCAAAGCTGATGGCTGCAGGCCTGGTGTCGCCGTCTGCATAGGCCGGGGCAGCCGTTTGCACGACAACGGCAGATGGCGGTGTCTGCACAGCACCAGGCAGGCCCTTGATGGCGATGACCATTTCTGACCAGCCTGTCCATCCCTTAGGCTGTGACACTTTCCACAATACAGGAGTAGTGCCCGCTGTCGCTGCATTGGCAATCTGTGTGCCGTAAGTCAGGGTATGGGCGTAAGCAGCATTGAATGCGCCTGCTGCATTGCCGGGTGTGATCACTTGATCAGGGTCTCCACCATATACGCTGAGCACGAGTGAATTGGCTGAGGTGGTCTGCTTGCCCGTACTAGCTGTGCCACTAATGCCATTGGCTGTGACTGGCTTGCCATCAAATATTGCAGAGTCAAAATTGCTGACTTCAATCGCAGACATGACCAGCGATTGCGCCGCGCCACCAGTTGCGCTGATCGTGAAACTGCTGCCGCCCTTTTGCGCGACAAGATAGAACCAGCCTGAACAGGTAGTCTGGCAAGCGTCAGTCTGGTACCAGGTGTAGTTGCCCGCATTCTTGTTATCTGACAGGGTGAAGTTATACGTGTGGCCCTGGGTAGAAGCCATGGAAACCAGGATCAGATTGCCAGCCTTGACGGGATTGGGGAAGCTGATGGTGACCGGGCGGGTCGAGCCATCTGCAAACACCGGAGCTGCAGTCTGCACGACTTGCGGCGGGGTGATTTGCGTCGGCACCGATCCAGTCACGGCATCTGAAACAACGCTGGCAGAACCTGCGTCATTCTTTGCTGTGACTGTGCAAGTCAACGCCAGCGCGACATCTGCCGTGGTGACGACATAGTTGGCGGCCGTGGCACCAGCGATCTGAGCAGCGCCGCGCTTCCAGCGATAAGCATAGCTCGTAGGTGCATTGCTCCAGGTGCCTGTTGAGCAAGCCAGTGCGCTGCCAACGAAAGGCGTGCCGGAAATGGCAGGCAGAACTGTATTGACCGGGGCCTGCACACTGCCACGGTTGGCACTGCAATTCGCCGTCGTGCCGCCGCTGGAACCCGCACAACTCCAGGTCCACGGGCCTGTGCCTTTCAATAAAGACGCGACACCAGCGCTGCACAAACCTGTCGTCGGCGCACTGCTAAAGCTTGCCCCGTCAGCACTGCCGCAACTGCCATTGACGGGGACTGCAACACTTGCCACCGTGACTGAATTGCTCATAACCGGGACAGAGCCCTTGGCATTGGTGGCGGTAACGCGCCACGCAATGACCTTGCCCGCATCCGTGCTGGCTGGTGTGAAGCTGTTGCTGGTGCTACCCGTGACATCAGCCCCATTCGCTATCAATTGATACTGGTAACTCGTCGGGCTATTGGTCCAGGTGCCTGTGCTTACGCTCAAGCTGCTGCCGACCTGTGCTGTACCTTGTATGACTGGTGCGATGCTTACGGCTGGCAAGCCGGTATCACTGGCCGCACCAGACTGATAGGCACCCACATCCATGGCCTGCGGGTTGCGGGCCTTGAGATCATAGTCATTGGTCACCAGCGAGGTCACTGCTGTTGCGATAGAACCCGCACCGCGTGCGGCGCTGTTGGTTTGCAGGTGGAAGTCAGCACCGGCCTGGACAAACAGCGGGTTGGCCATGATCGCGGTGGAATCCAGACCAGGGCTGCCAGAACCGTTGAACCACAGGTTGCGCGCAAAGGTGCCTGCGCTTGCCTGCACACCATTCGAACCTGAGTTATACGGCGTGCCGGTGGCAACATAGAAGATATTGTTTTCAACATCCATCGCGCCTTTGGGCAAGTTCCAATCATTCGTCAATGCACCATAATTGCTGTTGCCAGCGGTGTTGGTGTTGTAGAAGGTGTTGTTATATATTTTTGCCGCTGTGATGTCGGTAGTATTAAAACGCACCCCTGCATACTGGATGTTATAGACAATGTTGTTCCATACCTTGACATTGCCAGCCGTACCATCGGCAAGATTGATGCCATGCTTGCGTACATCGTGGATCAGATTGTGGTGCACATTGATATTGCCTATGGGCGTGCCTGAAGAACTGTAGCTTTGTACACCGTTGCCACCAAAGATATTGCCGACTTCGTTATAGGCCACCTCGTACGAACCGGTGCCATCGAAATAAAAACCATGGTTTTGCAAGAAGCTGCTGCCATCGTCCGGCCCGCAATATACATCGTGCACATGATTGCCCAGCACCACGACGCCATTGCCGCTACCTGTCACGCCTGCACCCTTGGCCATGACGTTGTGGACTGCGGTATAGGCAGTCAGCTCATTATTGACCACGCGCCAGTTGGCACCCTTGTATTTATTGAGTTCGTAACCTGCTTGCACGCTGATCATGCCATCGCCACGACCTGATTCTATCTTCAGATTGGTGATGGTAATCCCCGCGCCGCAGCCTATCTCCTGGCGCGCACTGTCAGCAGACGTAATCACACCGCCTGATGCATTGTCTTTGCTACTGGCCAGCGCCTGTGACAGCTGCGTGGTTTCTGTCGGAAAGCCCATCAGCGTGATCGGGCCGGTTTGCACGGCACCTGTGGCTGGCGTGCCAGATTTGTTTTGCGCCCGCAGGAAATAGTTATCATCAGCCTGGTGCACATCAGTCCACACACCACCACGCATGATGATGAAATCGCCCGGCAAGACGATGCCCCATACGCCAGCAGTCGCCACAGGCTGCAAGCCCCCTGCAATGGTGCAACCGACATTGATATCGTTTGAATTATTACTGACCGCCAGTTGAACGTGCCGGTAGGGGTGGTTGATGTCGTCCGCCTGCCCGGTGCTGTCATTGCCATCCAGGCTGACAAAGTAAATCTTGCCGGGATTGACCTTGAAGCTCAGCTGATTCGCGTCTGTGGCGACATTGCCGTTGATGACCACTTTGACTGGCAGGTCACTGCCATTCGCCGCACCACCGAGAAAACCTATCTGTGTCGTGATCTGCTGTATGTCGGCCCTGCCACGTGAGGTGCCGATAGAACGATAATTATCTACCTCGATATTGTCGAGATACACTTTGGCATTGGTGCCTGCACCTGTCGTGCCAAAGTTCTGGCCAAAGACCGACAGATAAATCCCCTTGTTATTCTCACCGCCTGTAGTCGGGCCGGATGTGATGTCGGTATAGAGTTGCTGTGGCACTGTGCCGCTTGTGCCGACAGAGGAAAAAATCGCCGTCACATATTGTGTATTTGCAGTTTTGGTGAAGCTGCAATCTGCCGTGCCGCTGCAACCCGTGCTTGCGGTTGCCAGACCCGGCCCGGCCCAACCCACAAAACCACTGCCAGATGCATGCAGCGTGACGGTAGAGTTGATGGCAAAAAGCTGGCTGCAACTGCCGGTATAACCGACCACATCACTGGTACAGTTCACAGCCCCCGGGCTGCCCGCTGTGGTCGTCACCGTGCCATCACCTGCAACGCTGACATTCAACGGGGAATTTGCACCATCAGGCGATGCAATGGCACTCATCAATGCCTTCAAGCCCGAGGCTGTCGTCGCGCCTGACCCACCACCTGCTGCGCCACCGCTCAGCATAGAATTCGAACCACCCAGCACGACAAAGGCGCTGGCGGCAGTAGCCACCACTGCGGCAACCAGCAGCGTCAGATATTTTCCTGCTTTCATTTTTATTTTTACCTTTCCAGGACGCAGCTACAGATTCAAACCAGCGTGGAGGAGATTGTTGACAAGATCGTTTGTGAGACGAATGCCTGATCGCCAAAATGATCAGGCATTCTGATTATTATTTGACAAACATTGATTCTAGGTAAGACCACTATGGATTAGCAACCCACAGATATGAGAGGATTTGTATCTGCTGTATCTGGATGTAAGCGAGGTGCTGATTTCAGGGCTTTTGCCCCATGTATCTGCCGGATGCAGCAATACTGGCATCCAGCAGTGTGCGTTGCAACTGCCTGTTTATTTTTTTTCTGCCGGCATCTGATTGACTGCCTGCGCTATCGCTTCCTTGAAATTCAACTGGCCTTCCAGATAAGGTTCCCACACCTGGTCTATCAAATCCAGATATTCGGGCCAGGCTTTCTGGTAAAGGCCATTCTTCAATGCGTAGGGCTGGTAATCAAGATTGCCGTCCTGCTTGAGCACATCCTGGGTCACTTTGCCGACGGTATAAAATTGCAGCACATGCCATAAGTCAGACTCGCCTTGACGACGTGCAGCCTTCATCCTGTCATTGATGGCATTGACCAGGGTGTCAGTAACTGTGGTGTGCGATCCCTCGTGATACAGCATTTCCAGCGCCGCCAGGCCCTGATAATCTGGGCGGCCACTGGGCATGATGATCTGTTCATCGGTATAGGCACCCTGCCTTGTACCCGTCAGCACGACGATATCACTGCGTATCGGCGTGACTGGAAAAGCATGGACCATATACTTCTCTATACGCGCCTGTATTTCCTTGCCATAAGTTGCGTCCAGCTGCCTGGTCTGGCTGATCCAGTCCAGATTGCTTTTGTTCTGCGATGCCCAGATACAGCGGGCATACACAGGAGCAAGCCGGTTCAACACAGCAATGAGCGGCGCCGGAATAGCCAGCCCGCTAGCGTCACGGCGCTGATCATCGACGCTCAGTCCACGCTTGATACCTTGCATGGTCGCATCAAAAAGCAGATCGCGTTTAGCGTAATCAGCCTGGTAAAAATCAACGGCTTCTTTCAGCAAGGAGAATTCTGCCTCGCTTGGTTTGTTATCCCAGGGCAGGTCTTGCAGTGATTTTTTTTGTACCGACACATCCAGCAGAAAATGGTGCAGGTTCATTAAAAACGCGCTGTGATAATCAAAGCTGGCGCGCTGCAAAGGCAAACCCGGCTTGCTGGTGTTTGCCGCACTGTGGGCAGAAGTGACGAATGAACAGGCAAGGGAAAGAGAGAGGAATAACTTCAGAATAAGGCGCATAGTAATTCGATGAGAAAGGGGAATGGACTGCTGACTTGGCTTAGGACTTGGACATACTTAAAGCATGCAAATTCTTTGGCGGTGATTCTAGCTTAATTTTGCTGGCCCCTGTATTTTTATGCAATACCAAATCCACAATATTAAGAATAGAATTCAATTTACCAGCCTCAATGAAATATATTCGACAGAATTTTCATAAAAATAAAGAATTTTACACGGCCCTTATTTACTCATCCATTTCTTCAGAAAACGCTTTTTCAATGCTGCCCGCTCCTGCGGAGTACGCCCCAATTGATTGGCACCGATTTCAGCAGCAGCGGCCATGTCGCGCGCAGAATGGTAGGAATGCCCGTCCTTACCCATCTTCCATACATTGCTGACTTGCCGCTCCAGCACAGGCAAATGAGCGTCCAGCCCGGCAGGTGTTGCACTGACGAGTGCCACACGTTCAGTGCTACGCCAGCGACTGTGCCAGCGCTTTTTATCTTCCTTCTCGCTTTGGCAAATACATTGGCCCCAGACAGGTTTTTTACGGCGGCTGTTACTCATGACGCCATGTCCTTTCAAAAATTTGATGATAGCTGCGGTGAGCGGTAACTACACGCCAGACTGCAGAGCCCTTTAACAATCAAGAAATCCACCGTCGCTCTTTGTTGCCCCGGATTCGATTTCTTCCCGCTTCCAGATTTCAGAATAACAATGGCAGCGCCATCTGCTCAACTGCGTCAGCTACAAGCTGACGGTCTTCTGCACGGAAATGGGCAATAACGGATTTGGCCATGGCGGATCTTAATTTTTTTGAGCTCGCAGCAAATGCTGTGTGCATCACAAACGTACGATTACGCTGCGCTTGTACCTACACGGGCTAAGCATATTTTTTCTCACGCGCGATGCATGCTCTCTATCAACAACCTGCAATGTTGACGATGATCTTTCTTAATTCTGGCATAAATATATCTTTAAATATAAATCTGGACAAACGCATATTTGATGGGAAATTCAATTGAATTAAAAGCGTTTTTTCAACTTCGATCCAGAAACTTAATTCCTGCTTAAATATGTCTTGATGCGCAATCACAAATTCGTATCTACTATGTAAAGCACTATGGACTTCTAATAAGTGCGGTGGGGATAATTTTAGTAGTAACTGAGTAAATTTTTTAGGTTGTCCGAATTTAAAAATTGGTTGATCTAAATACCAAGACATAGAGTTATCTTCTTGTGTAATCCGTTTTATCCATAAAACTGGATCAACACTCAATTCCGTCATCCACTCTTTAGCCCACTGTTGCATCGCTTTATTTCGAACAATATCTCGTCGGCTGCGATAATAGTCTTTAAATTCCTTAAACTCCGGCATGTTTCGAGCGAAATAGCCGAGTCCGAATGCGGCGGTGTCTGTATAGTGACTTCTTGAAATTCCATATCTAGGACCGGCATCAATTAAATGTCTCCTTTCAAGTACATCTACAACAGATTTAGAAATTTTTAGCATCTGTTGAACTGTCTGTGTCACAAGTTGTTCGGAAGCCAAATCAAGAAAAATTCCCACTATATGGAAAATCTCTTCTTGCGTTCTATACTTTATATCTCTGAATTCACGATAGACCTTATTTTTAAAGTAAATGAATTCTTTGTCAGATAATCGCATTCGATACCAAAGTCTTTGCCAAGATGGGGTGTCATCATTTGACAAATACTGACTTCGCTCAAGTCCTTGACGCGATTCATGTTCGTTTAAGTGCCCACGGGCGAAGAAAGCCGCGTATGAGCTGGGGAGCAACGCAAAGTCTGAAAAAATTGTAATGCCGTGGCGACTAAGTGCTAGTTCTGAATCACTTGGTTCCGCATCTTTATTATCGTCACTAATAAGAAATTTCCCAGCACCAATTACTGTATCTTTTAGGTCTTTAATTATCTCAGTTGTGAGATTTCCCACTCTGTATTCTATAGACAATGAATATATATCTTCAACAAGTTTGTCTAAAAATTCTTTAAACCCCAAAAGACCGTCGTTTACACCAAGTAAACAATCCCATAAATCATTAAAGTCCAGCGTTGCCTGCCTCAACAATCGTAAATTT
>JAZJXP010000103.1:0-37119 GCA_040390835.1 Pseudomonadota bacterium | reverse complement strand
TGATCGGTTAAAAACCTTAAGAATAATATCTTTTCTTTCTTTAAGAATTTCAAATGCCGTTTTACTCTCTTTTATTTCACCAATAAAATGATCTAACGCCAAAAATGCATTTGGTTTTATTTCAAATGTGCGGCCTATAACTTTTTCTTTAATTGTCGGAAAACCAGTTAATTTCTCGGAACATTTCTCCTCATTGGCTATCACTATTACTCGATACCCTCCGTGCTCGACAAATTGATTTATATATCCCAAAATATCCTTCAACTCCATTCCAACGCGTTCTAAATCATCAAAAATAAGTATTGCTCCCGACGTACTCGCCCATTTCTCTATGTCTGGAATACTGATTTGTAGAGTACCATCCTCTTTACCATCGCCGTCCCAATCTATCTTTAAAGTGCCTTTTAAAAAAGACTTCCCAAGTGTCCATATTTTTTGAACATTTTTATTTGCAAGTTTTGGATGAATTTGCTGGAAGAACTGATCTGTAACGTCTGAGTGGTTCTTGACGCCGTACAGACTGACATATAACGAGCGCATATCTAGCTTTTCGCTCAGAGATTTTCGTAATGACTCGACGAACCAAGTCTTTCCGCTGCCCCAGGGGCCCCTCAACATAACTGCATAGCCGGGTGCCACATTCGTGGCACAATAATGCATTAAATATTTCTTAAGTTCCTCATTGACGTCCATGTCAATCAAGTGGTCGGGGGCAAGACTACTCATAAAACACCTCGTTAAAAGATATCAAAGAAACTCAGCATCTCATAGTTGACTAAAAAGCCGACTAACTATTCGCCATAACCATAAAGATTACAGTCTTCAAAGATATTTCATGAACCGTACATAAGAACGATTAACCGATTACCGCATTTTGTGCTTCGTTCGGTTTTTAATAAACCGCCTATGCAACCTCCCATGCAACGGCAATGCTAGCAGGGAAAAGCGTTAGGCGCATTGCAATGTGCCCTACGTTACGGTGAACATGCTTGTTGGGTTGATCGCAAGGTTTGTTGTGATTCTTCGGGGGCTGGTATTTGCGGCGATATTTCTTGCCCACGGATGATTTACCAAAACCAGAAACAGCACAAAAAAAAAGCACGCATGCTCACTTGTGTGCGCCCATGCTTTTATTCAACATCGCCACCCACATTGCACCGCAGGCTGCATCCCAGATGCACATCTCAAGCCCACAAATTTAGAGGGCGGATTCTAATTCCCGCATTGTTTTACCGATCTGATTCACGCATAAGCCAATTAGCAAAAAACCTGTATCACAACTTCCATTTTTGCCTGTTTTTTTTACATAAACAGCTCCAAAAAATGCGCAAACCAGCACAGGACATTGATCTGAATATGGGTTTTTCGCGACGGTTTTGTTGCGATTTCGCAACCATATTCTCGCGCCTGACACATATATTTTCAGTAATGAAAGTATATCTTTTCCTCTATGAAAATAAGTTTTCATAAATTTCAAGGTAAATGATAAAAAAATTTGTCTATACATAAACACTTATTGCTTTTGACATATTGTTAAAAAATGTCAATAATCTGCCTCTGTTACAAAATAGCAAACTGGTATTGGAAATTCTCAGTGCCAAAAAAAAATTCAGCAGTGCCAATAGTCTTGTACGGCGGTTGCCGTATGCAAGTGGTCTTACTATTGCCTGCAAGAATTGTTGTGCGGGGAATTTGATCAATTACCTGCATGGCAATATGGGACGAAGGGCGGGCCTCGCGCAGCTTGCCTGGGTTCTCTGGATGTAGGGCTAAAGCGGTGCGGATACACCGCTTCTGTCTGTGCATCCATCCCTGTTTTGGGAAGAATGGGGATGAGTATCTAGCTGGACCGGCGCCGCCAACAAGCACCGGTCACATACTTCGTATCAAAAAAACAAGGAGAGAAGTAATGCGTATCAGTTGTAATCTCAAACTAGCAGGTGTCTCCATGGCTTTGGCCATGCTGTTCGACACAGCCCAGGCAGCAGAACAATGGGCACCGACAGCAACCAAAGCCACCAGGGTACCAGCGACGGTAGCGTCCAAATCAGTGGCAACACTGATGCAGGCGGGTGCACCGACGCAGATATCAGTAGCACTCAAGTTGCGCAATAAAGCTGAGCTCGATGCCATCACGACAGGCATCTTGAACGGCAAAAATGTCAAGACGATTTCCAGCACAGAATTTATCTCCCGCTTTGCACCGACAACAGCCCAGGTGCAGGCAGTGGTGAATTATTTGAAAGCCAGTGGCTTCGTCAACATCACGGTGTCGGATAACCGCATGCTCGTTACTGCAGATGGTGCGGCAGCGACAGTGAAAACGGCGTTCAATACCGATCTGCAAACCTTTAACGTGGATGGCCGTACTGTGCATGCCAACACGACAGATGCGCAGATCCCGCAATCGCTGTCAGACATCGTGCTGGCCATCCATGGTCTGCAAAATGTGCATACTTACCGTACCAACCTGGTGAGGCCAAATGCCAACACGCTGGCCAGCACCGGGCATAATCCTACCGAGTTTTCTGCCATCTATAACGCCAGCAGCTTACCCAGCGCAGTGAATGCCACTATCGGCATCATCACGCAAGGCAGCATGACGCAAACCATCAAAGACTTGAACACTTTCACCAACAAGGCCGGTTACCCGACCGTGAATGTGGAAACAGTCACGATAGGTTCGCCAAGCTCTGACACATCCGGTATCGGTGAATGGAATATGGATACGCAAGATGCGTTGGCAACTGCGGGCGGTACCATCAAAAAAATGGTGCTGTACACAGCCAACACGCTGAACCTGACTGACATTACTGCTGCCTATAACCGCGCTGTCACTGACAACGTGGCCAAGGTCATCAATGTGTCTTTGGGTATGTGTGAAAACGATGCGCAAAATGGTGGTATCACGGCCAGTAATGACCAGATCTTCCAGACAGCGGTGGCACAGGGCCAGACTTTTGCAGTCTCGTCCGGTGACTCTGGCGCGTATGAATGCGGTGGCCCTGGTACTTCACAAAGCTATCCATCGGCTTCACCTTATGTGATCTCGGTGGGCGGTACTTTGCTCAATACTTCTGGCACGACCTGGGTATCTGAATCGGTATGGTCTTGCACCTCAGCCTCCAGTTGCCAGGCAACTGCAAACGGCGGCGCTGGTGGCGGGCCATCCCTGACAGAAGCAGCACCTAGCTGGCAAATCAGTTCCGGCGTTTTGGGTTCTGCTACCAAACGCGGCACGCCAGATATCTCGTTCAATGCTGACCCTGCCAGTGGTGCTTTGGTGATTGTCAATGGTTCCAACCAGCAGATCGGTGGTACCAGCCTGGCAGCACCTATCTTCACCGGCTTTTGGGCGCGTGTGCAGTCGATGAACAATAACAGCCTGCCCTTCCCTGCTGCTGCGATCTATCAAAAAGCAGCCAGCACACCAGGCATGTTCCACGACGTCACAACCGGTAGCAATGGTGGTTATACCGCCAAGGCAGGCTGGGATTATGCCAGTGGTTTTGGTAGCCTGAACATGGTCAACTTTGCAAACGCCATGGGCTCGACACCACCACCACCAAATGTCCTGGTCAAGGATGTACCTGTCACTGGCATCAACGTAGCTACTGGTGCCAACCTGGTGTACACCTTTGCCGTGCCATCCGGTGCGACTAACCTGACGTTCAAAACAACGGGCGGTTCAGGCGATGCTGATCTGTATGTACAAGTGGGTGCAGCTCCAACCACCACGGCCTACCTGCAAAAATCAGATGGTTCTACCAGTACTGAAACCATTACTGTGGCGACACCAACAGCAGGCACTTACTATGTCTTGTTGAACGGTTATACCGCATCCAATGGCGTCAACCTGGTAGCCAGCTATCAAATTGGCACACCACCAAATGTGTTGAACAATGGTGTACCAGTGACAGGCATCGGCCTGGCATCTGGCGCATCATCGGTCTACACCTTCGTGGTACCTGCTGGCCGTCCATCCGTGACATTCAAAACCAGCGGTGGCTCTGGCGACGCTGACTTGTATGTCAAACTGGGTTCTGCACCAACGACATCGTCGTACCTGCAAAAATCCAACGGTGCCAGCAACGCCGAAAGCATCACCATCAACTCACCTGCAGCAGGCACTTACTATGTCATGGTCAAAGCCTATAGCGCGATCAGCGGTGTGACTTTGCTGGCGACGGACTAATGCTGTATTGAGCATGTCCTGATGTTGATTTAAAAAGTAACGGCATTAAGGCCCCGGGGTGAAACCTGGGGCCTTATTTTTTTTGTTTGCGTTTCTGCGTTATTTCAAGATCTCTCAACATAGACAGTTCAAAAGAGGAAGAACATCTTTCGCATGCTGAGCATCGCAGAAAATGAATAAATGTAGCCGTAACGGGAGGCGCATTGCGATGCGCCGTATGCAAGCGTCATTCACGGCACAAGTATATTCCCCGGCATGCGATGATCCATGCGGCGCATTATAATGCACCTCCAGTTACGGCTACGTTACGGTAATGTCGTAGTCTGCTTGTTATTGCAAGGCAGATGTGGGCGATTACGCGACGTTGATCGCCCCTGCGTCCCTAATTGGTGCGCACGGCGCCCCCTACTGGTTGACTGGTTTTTTGTGGCGATAACAAAAGTGTGCGGATGCCAGCAACGCCACGGGATTCCAACCTGCGCTGGAATGAAGATTTTAAGTGTGCGGTCAGATTAAATTGGGGTGGAGAGGAAGCTAGGACAGGATTAAAACCAAAAAAGTTGAAATGCTCCTGAACCAGATTAAGGTCATCCCAGCGCAGGCTGGGATCCATCTGCGCAAGATCCATTTGCATGGAATAAGCAGCGGATTGCAGATGCGCCGTGCACACTGCGCGCCCTGCAAATACACAAACACGGCAACACTACGCAGCCAAAGGGATTGAATGCTACAAACGAATTTTTCCATAGAAACCAAATACGACCACGGTGGCGGCTATGGCATCAATGAAGGTGAATTGCTGTATGCGCTCAGGAAAAAAAGCAAATTATTGATACTCAAGATGATTACTCGTGAGCTATCGCTCTGGTCTACGTTTGTCAGCCTGTTTTTTTGGGGGCCGGTACTCTGGAGCCTGATCCTGTACCCAGTTTTTGTCATCCTGTCTCTCATACTTCGTAATTTTATCGAGATTTCAAATTCGTCTGTCAACACGTATGCTGTTTTATTGGCTTATGCGACGGGCGTCTGGCTGAGCTTGCGCAAGCAAACCCCGGTGTATGATTACCGCACCAGAAAACAGCATGCCGGCACAAAAACCCTGTACCTCGATTGTTCGCAGCGCATGCTGGTGGCGGAAGAAATCTATCGCTTTGTGCCGGATAAAAATCGAACGGTGACAATACCGTTTGAGCACCTCCACACCTGGGTAGTCTGGCATGAGGCGGATAAAGAACTGGCGGACGACGACACCTATTTAGACTCGGTCAGCATCTATTTAAGACTTAGGCGCAACAGCGGTCTGGACATGGACTGGGCCAAAAAAAAGATCGGTGACCCGGTGTTTTATCATCAATACGACCGCAGCAATGCCGCGCAGAATGCGCATGCCAGAGAAAAATTTGATGAAGTCATGGCTTTATTGGCGACTTGCCAGATCAGGCAGAAATGAGAGATGGCCTTTGCGCAAGGCAGTAAAACCACTTACCACAAAGAGATGCACGGAAACATTGTTCACATGTCGTGCACCAAAAAAATGGATAAATGTAGGGCGCATTGTAATGCGCCCCAGGTCACGACGATGTCTTGATTCGCTTGTTATTGCGAGGTAGGTGCTGGTGATTACGTGCTCTGATTTTGCGAACAAGAATTCATGGCCTATGATGTTCTCAATTTTCTTTGCCAAATCATCCGGGGAATATTGATTCTCTGGTTAGTGTCGCCATCCCATTCAACAAACAATCCATGAGATTGCAATGTTGTTTTAATGAGTTCGGCAAGTTCTAATTTCCCTTCTTCGGTATTCTTCATGTCACCAAATGCGAGAAATATACCGTCCCCAGCGACAGCGCGCTCTACATCTTGTCCGTGATAAAAGCAATATCCACGGTACGTTCCAGGAGGCATTTTTGAGTGAATTTCACTGACGTCTTCATGGCCATCGCTCGTCGTGTATCCTGCGTTTTGGATGGCGATGATCAATTTGGAATTCAACTCATCGAATGCGGCATCAAGCCTGTCGCAATCTGTTGTATCGGGCCATTTCCTCTCTTGCTTTCTCTTCTCAGAAAATTCCCGGTTAATCAATGCCCGCATGTCCATTTCATCGACATCATCTTCCAGAATATCGTCAAGCATTTCGTTGACGCGGTTGGCATCATAAAATCCGGCCCAAACCCATGCATGGATAGCCTCAGCAACATAGCGCTCATTTTCGTTCTGGTTCATATTGTCCACATCTGGCATTTGAGGTAAGGGATCATGTTCTGCTTGCATTTCGCCTGAAGGCTCGGACGTGGGCATTTTCAGTCGAAAAATTTCGGCGTTAAGATTATAGTCACCAAGCGTAAAGAGCCTGCTGAGAATCAGATCGACTACCTTAGCAAGCTCGGCTGGTGCTACTGAAACAAACGACCACGTAGCATATTTCATTGGCTCCCAGGAGAGCAACTCTGCCATCGGTAGTAACAGAATGATGTCGCGCAGCTCTTCTCCTGGCGAATGACGCAGGGGATAGGCGACGTTTAACTCTGCAGGTGTTACTTGCGCCCACGCACCACTTACGCCTGCAACCTCAAACGATGCGCACAGAACTGTGCCACTCTTTGAATTTGCCTGGGTATGATTAAAGACCTCGCGGATAACAGGCGTAATTTCAGCAATTTGATCTGCACTCATGGATAGTTTATAGTTGGAAAAGGCAGGCAAGGGTCGTATGTGGATTAGCAAGTTAAATTATAGCTTGAGTACTCACCATAAATCGATACTGGCCATGGTGACGATTCCTGAAAAGACCACTCATCACAGAGAAAAAGACATCGCCTTTATGCCGTGCACCACAAAAATGAATAAGTGTAGAGCGCATTACAATGCCCCCCCCGTTAAGGCTACGCCACGGTCATATCGTGATCTACTTGTGCTCACGACGCAATGGAAAAAAGATAGTTACATATAACAATCCTCCCATTTACCCCCAAAAACCCGCCAAAGTCACAATAAAACGGTGCTGCCGCCGTTATTCTATGATTAATCCCAAAAATTGATTACACTGACAAGCTAGTGGACTGTAACAATGAAAACGGGAGTGAAGGACAGGTGTTTGGCGCATCAGGGCAAGGCAAGGGCTGAACAAATAAACGCAGCGATAGCGGGGCTATCGCGAGTATTTGCAACGCCGCCATGATCGTCGTGCACATGGCAGGCACTCCGGTTTTCATTGTTACAGTTCACTATTATTTTTGCGCTATTTTCTTGATTTCTACCTGACCCCGCACCATAACGTGAAACCCGCCATCGAGCCTGTCAACAAATTTATCGTCTGCCATGAATGCGACCTGGTTTGCATTGATGTGCCGCTGGTGACGGGTGAAGCTGCCAGTTGCCCGCGCTGCCGGGCCACGCTGTACAGAAACGGCAGGGCCAGTCTCGACGTGGCGCTGGCCCTGGCTATCACCACGCTGATTTTGCTGTTGCTGCTCAATAGCTTCCCGCTGTTGTCGCTCAAAGTACAGCAAGTCACGCGCGACACCACTCTGTTGCGCGCAGCGCTGGCGATGTGGGATGACGGCATGCATATCCTGTCGCTGCTGGTGATTATTACCACCATACTGGCCCCGGCCATGCAGATATCGGTGGCCATCTTTTTATTATGTGTACTCAAGTTTGGTGACGCCAAACGTGCGCTGGGTGCGCCTTTGCGCCTGTTACAAACCCTGCGCCCCTGGAGCATGATAGAGATTTTCATGCTGGGCCTGCTGGTGTCGCTGGTCAAGCTGCAACATATGGCGGATATTGTCATTGGCCCTGCCCTGTGGTCATGCGCGTCGCTGATCTTTTTTACAGCAGCGCTGACCTCGGTGCTCACGCCGCGCAATGTCTGGCTGTGGGCGCATGTGCCAGATAATAAGGTGAAAAATAAGCAAGACAACAAGGTAGACAATAAGGAAAACACAAAATCTCTACCTGCCGGGGTACCGCATGGCTGAACATGAATACCGCCACATCCCCGCCACCAATCTGGCAGGCCAGACGGGTGCTGCAGTGGGTCTCATCACTTGTGACATTTGCGAAACCCTGTGCTGCAGTAATGATGATGCCGCTACCCATTGCCCGGTGTGTGGCGCGTCGCTGCATTTGCGCCACAAAGACAGCCTGACCAAATCGCTGGCTTACCTGGTGGCGGCGATGATACTGTATATCCCCGCCAACCTCTTGCCCGTCATGCAAACCAATACCATCTTTTGTGCGCAGAATGACACCATCATGAGCGGCGTGCTGGTCTTGTTGTATTCTGGCTCGTGGCCACTGGCCTTGCTGGTCTTTTTTGCCAGCATCGTCGTGCCCTTGCTCAAGCTGTTTTCCATCAGCCTGCTGCTGTACACCTGCTCAAAAAAATCTGCCTGGAACCCTTTGCAGCGCACGCAATTATTCCGCATGATAGAAGCCGTGGGACGCTGGTCCATGCTGGACATCTATGTGGTGACGGTGCTGGTGGCGCTGGTGCAGTTTCAGTCACTGGCAGCGATACACCCTGGCGGTGGCGCGCTGGCTTTTGGTGCTGTGGTGGTGTTGACGATGTTGTCGGCACAAAGCTTTGATTCACGTTTAATCTGGGTAGCAAAGACGCATGAGTGATCCAACTTCAGAAAATCCCGGCACGCCACCTGCAGAAAAACCTGTGGAGACTGCCGCTAATGCCACTAATACCGGGAATGCTGCTGACACCGTCGATGCGGTAGATGCCATGGTCCCCGTGGTCAAGGTCAAGCCACAGCGCCGCCTGCCCTCCTTCATCTGGGCTGTGCCCATCATTGCCGCCCTCATCGGTATCTGGCTGGTGGTACAAAGCGTTACCAGCCAGGGTCCGGTCATCACCATCACCTTTAAATCAGCCGAGGGGCTGGAAGCTGGCAAGACCAAGCTGCGCTACAAGGATGTGGATGTCGGCCACGTCAAAGCCATCGCCCTGTCGCCAGACCGCAAGCGTGTGCTGGTCACGGCGCAACTGATCAAGAGCGCATCAGACATCCTGGCAACCGACACCCGCTTTTTCATCGTCAAGCCGCGTATTTCTGGCGGCTCGGTCTCTGGGCTATCCACCCTCTTGTCCGGCAATTACATCAGCGTCGATGTCGGCAATGCCGCCGACACCACCAATGAATTTACCGGGCTGGAAGAACCACCCCTGATCAACCGCGATACACCGGGCCGTGAATTTGTCTTGCATGGCGCACAGACTGGCTCGGTCAATTATGGCTCGCCCATCTTCTTCCGCCACATCAATGCCGGCCACGTCACCAAGTTCCAGCTTGACCGTGATGGCAAGGGTGTCACCATCCGCGTTTTTATCGACGCGCCGTATGATCAATACGTGACTGAAGACACCCGCTTCTGGCATGCCAGCGGCGTCGACATGCAGCTTGATGCCAATGGCTTGCGCGTCACCACAGAATCATTGACATCATTGATCGAAGGCGGCCTCGCCTTCCAGGAACATGATGATGCCCTGCCAGGTGGCAAACCCGCGTTCGAGGGCTCCGTCTTCCCCCTGTTTGAAGACCGCGAACATGCCATGCGCGCGCCAGACACCAAGGTGCGCAACGTCCTCATGTACTTCCCTGAAACCATGCGCGGTTTGTCCAAAGGTGCACCTGTTGATTTGCGTGGCATCGTCATCGGCGAAGTCAAATCACTGGGTGTGGAATTTACCGAGAATGGTCGCCTGCCGCGCTTCCCTGTCGAAGTCAGCCTCTACCCAGACCGCCTCAAATCCCGCGTCCGCTCTGGTGCCCGCCTGCCAGATGACGACACCGAAGCGAAAGAAAGATCACTGCTCGACCATCTCATCGCCCGTGGCATGCGCGGCCAACTGCGCAGTGGCAACCTGCTGACGGGCCAGTTATACATCGCCCTCGACTTCTTCCCCGATGCGCCCCCCGCAAAAATGGACTGGCGCAGCGATTACCCCGTGTTGCCCACCGTCGGTGGCGGCCTGGGTGAAATACAAGACACCGTGGGCCGCATCGCCAAGAAGATAGACAAGCTGCCTTTCGACAAAATATCCAACGAACTGGTGCAAGCCCTGAGCAAACTCAACACCACCCTCGCCAGCACAGAAAAACTGGTGCGCCGCCTCGATGTTGAAGTCACGCCTGAGCTGACATCCACCCTCAAAGAAGCACGCGGCACCCTCAACAGCGCCAACGCCCTGCTGACAGAAGACGCACCGCTGCAACAAGACATGCGCGAATCACTGAAGCAAGTCGCCAAGTCCGCCCGCGCCGTCGCCAACCTCGCCGACATGCTCGAACGCCATCCCGATGCCCTGGTGTTTGGCAAACAAAAGGTAAAACCATGATGCGAAGCACATACATCCTCAAGCTGTCCGCGCTCTCATTCGCCACCCTGCTGCTGGCTGCCTGCGCCACACCGCCAGTAGAACACCTCTACCGCCTCGACTACCCACTGGCCAGCACCAGCCAGGCCGAGCCGCAGTATGAACTCGTCATCGCCACCGTCAAACTGCCAGAGGCAGTGAACCGCCAGCAACTGGTCATCCAGAAGTCCGCCACAGAATCCCTCATCTCTGACGAACAACGCTGGCTAGCCCCGCTGGACGAACAACTCACCCTATCCCTCATCGCCCACCTGCGCACCCGCCTGCCAGACGCCTGGCTATCATCCGACACCGGCATCAGCGCTGGCATCGCCGCCAACCCAGGCGGCAACCTGCCCCGCTACCAGGTCAAAGTCCAGGTCGACCAGCTACTCATCAACAGCGGCGACCAGCTCACACTCGAAGCAAGCTGGGTCGTGCTGGATAGCAGCCGCAAACTGCTCAAGCGTGAACACAAGGTATTTACTGTGCGTTTGAATGGATCAGCTTATGAAGCCGTGGCACCGGCAATGTCTGAGGCGGCGAAGCAGTTGGCCGAGCAAGTGGGGGTGAGTGTGCTCACGGTACGTAAGCCAGCTTAACTAAACAAGCATAGCAATCTTGATAAAACACATATTCAAGCACGAAATGATATGGCCGATGACGTAATAGAATATCAAATGAACGGCATAGAATCTATTTATCAACGGTATGTTTGGATTAAGCGTTTCTCATGCTCAAGAGACAAAATAAAGTTCCAATTGTTCCACATTTAAAGTACAGTTTCCAAAAAGGAAATTAGCTTAAGGCCGCCGTGATCCAGTCAAACAATTTCAGCTTCCTTACCGAACATTCACCTTTGCTCGCGCAGCTTGGCTACAGCGCGGAGCAAGCGTTCTCCAGCGATCCCAACACCACACTGATTAAATTACGCCAACTGGGTGAAGCCATGGCGCAAGATTTGGCGGCACGTTTTGGTATTGGGTTTGACGCCGATACCACGCAGGCAGACTTGCTCTACAAATTGCAGCGTGACATTCAGTTGGATCAAGAAATTCGCAATCTGTTTCACACACTGAGAATTGAAGGTAATAAAGCCAACCACCAGTTTCATACCAAGCACAAAGACGCAATGGATGGCCTCAAGGTCGCTCGTGCGCTGGCTATTTGGTTTCACCAAAGTGTGAGTAAAAATGGTGCAGATTTTAAGGCCGGGCCATTTGTTTCTCCGCAAGATCCCAGTGTCGAATTACGCGCACTTCAAACACAAATAGAGCAACTTAAAGTTGAACTCGGCAGCACCGCTCAGGCACTGGAGAATAATCAACAATTTGCCGCGCTGATAGCCAAAGAGAAAGAACAGTATTCGGTATTGGCGCTGCAAATGGATGCAGAAGCACGCAGTTTTGAAGCGCTCGCTTTAGAGCATGAAGCCGAGCTTGGCCGGGTGCGTGCAGAGTTTGATGCGCAGCTCAAAGCGATGCAGCAAACGCTCAAAGCGAAAGACTCCCAGCAAACTGATCAACAAGCTGATGCACAACTAGCACAACAAGCGCAGCAAACCCAGCAACTCAAAATCCGCATCAAGCAAGCCAGCAAGCAGTTCTCGCCCAATGAAGAACTCACCCGCATCTTGATTGACCAGCAACTAACCGAGGCCGGTTGGGAGACAGATACCCAATCACTCACCCATGCAGGCGGTGCCAGGCCAGAAGCAGGAAAAAACAAGGCCATCTCCGAATGGCCAACTATTGGCAAGCAGTCTGCCGATTACATCTTATTTGCCGGTTTAACCCCCATTGCGGCGGTCGAGGCAAAACGTATCAATGTGAACGTCGCTGGAAAAATCCCGCAAGCGCAACGCTATGCACGCGGCTTTAACCTAACAGCGGACCATAAACCTGCGTGGCAGGTCTCAGGGCTAAGCGGCCCGTGGGCTGATGGTGAGGGTGGCTTTTTTAATGTTCCCTTTGTCTACTCTTGCAATGGCCGACCATATTTAAAGCAACTGGCCGAGCAAAGTGGCACCTGGTTTCGCGATGTGCGTTCTCCCGCCAATCCAGCACGGGCCTTAATGGATTTTCATCGTCCCGATGGCTTACTCGATCAACTCAGTCGAAGTAAAACAGACGCACAACTTAAATTGCAGCAAGAAGGTTTTGCTTACCTGCACCTGCGTGAATACCAGGAAAAAGCCATACAGGCAGTTGAAACAGCGCTCGAAGATAATCGTCGTCAATGCTTGCTCGCCATGGCAACAGGCACGGGTAAAACCCGCACCATCGTCGGCTTGATGTATCGTTTTTTGAAAACCGAACGCTTCCGGCGTATCTTGTTTTTGGTTGATCGCACAGCACTTGGTGATCAGGCAACTGGCGTATTTCACGAAGCCTTGTTAGAGCAAAACATGCCATTGTCCAAGCTCTACAACATTGCTGAATTAGGTGATATGGCAGCCCAGGCAGAAACTCGCGTGCAGGTAGCCACCGTGCAAGCCATGGTCAGCCGCATCTTTCAATCAGATAATCCGCCGGGTGTAGATGAATTTGACTGCATCATCGTCGATGAAGCCCATCGCGGCTACACCCTGGATCAAGAAATGACCGAAGGCGAACTGGCAGTGCGAGACCAGGACCAATACATGTCCAGCTACCGCCGCACGCTGGATTATTTTGATGCCGTCAAGATCGGCCTTACCGCCACGCCAGCCAAACACACCACCGATATTTTTGGCAAACCCGTCTACACCTATTCATACCGTGAAGCCGTTGCCGATGACTGGCTCATTGATCACGAGCCGCCCATCCGCTATGAAACCTTGCTCAACAAAAATGGCATCAAATTTGATAGAGGCGAAAAAGTCAGCACCATCGACCATGCCACCGGTGAAATTGAAACCGCCACTTTAGAAGATGACCTGCAGTTTGATGTCGAAAGCTTTAACAAGCGCGTGATCACCGAAGGTTTTAACAAAGTCATCTGCCAGCAGCTGGCGCAAGAGATCAACCCCATGGGCGATGAGAAAACGCTCATCTTCTGCGCCACCGATCTGCACGCCGATATGGTCAAGCGCCTGCTGGATGAGGCGTTTCTGGATGCCTATGGTGATGAATATAATGAAGCAGCGGTGCAAAAAATCACCGGGGCCTCAGATAATGTTGCACTCAAAATTCAACGTTTCAAGAATGAGCATTTCCCCAGCATCGCCATCACCGTTGATCTGCTCACTACCGGCATAGACGTACCAAAAATATGCCACCTGGTATTCATGCGGCGCGTGCGCTCCCGCATCTTGTACGAGCAAATGATAGGCCGCGCCACCCGGCGTTGCGATGAAATCGGCAAGACAGTCTTCAAGATTTATGATCCGGTCGATATTTACGCAGCCCTGCAAGACGTCAGCACCATGAAGCCTTTGGTCAAAGACCCCAACGTCACGCTGGAGCAATTGGTCGAAGAATTAAATAACCCCGTCAGTCATGAGGCTGTTGGTACTCTCATGGGCGAAACCCATGCGCACGACGTCCTCGCCGCCATCAGTCAAAAAGTCATGCGGGTGCTGCGTAAAGCGGCCAAGCAGGCAGAGAAGAAAGCGGTAGTCAAAGAAAAATTAGAACAGCTGGAGCAGCAATGGGGCATAGCGCCAAACAAGTTACCGCAGCATTTGCATAAGCTCGGTCCCAAGGGTGCGGCAGATTTCATTCATCATCACAGCCAATTGCTACGACACATCGCAGAAGTAAAACAGCTCATCGGTAGCGAATACCTGCCCGTTATTTCACATCACCCTGATGAACTCATGCAGCGCATACAAAGCTATGGTGATTACAGCAAGCCAGAAGATTATCTGCAAAGCTTCAATACCTTTATTCAAGAGCAGATCAATCAATCGGCGGCCTTATCAGTGATAGTCAATCGCCCTAAAGACCTCACCCGTCAGCAACTAAAAGAAGTACGCCTGCTGTTAGATCAGCACCACTTTAACGAAGCCACCTTGCAATCAGCCTGGCGCAAAAAGACCAATCTCGACATCGCCGCCAGCATCGTCGGGCATATCCGCCAGGCCGCGCTGGGCGAAGCCTTATTGCCTTTTGATCAACGCGTCGCCAATGCCATGCAGCGCATATATACACTCACCAATTGGACGCAAGTGCAGCGCAGCTGGCTGGCAAGGCTGGCCAAGCAACTCGTGCATGAAGTCGTCATTGATATGCAATTTGCCAATCAAGCCTTCAGCAGTGATGGCGGCGCAAAAAAACTCAACGAAAGACTAGGCGGGCAACTCGATTTGGTTTTGGTCAATCTGGCAGATGCACTTTGGCAGCAGGCTGCCTAGAAGCTGTTCACGACCTTGTTGCAATTGCAAAAAATAAACGTATTTTTCTACGGCAGAGGGGCAATGCGTCTAGGTATCGTACTTAAATTAAGAAAAGACACTATTTTAACTTCGCCATTAAGTTAAAATAGCATTCATTCTTAATTTAACTTTGCCATACTCAATACACTCAAGACGCACTCCAGCCATGCAACGCGGAAAAACAGGCACTTACACCTCCACCATCGCAGGTGGCATCGCATGTCAGGCCTTTGTGCCAACACCATTGCCGCCACAACCCGCCTTAGATATCAGCGGCAAGCTACAGACACGCCTTAACGAAGCCTTAATTGCGCTTGGCCGTCTGGATGCCATCAGCACCTTGCTGCCAGACGCCAAATTGTTCTTATACAGCTATGTGCGCAAAGAAGCAGTCATGTCGTCGCAAATCGAGGGCACGCAATCCTCGCTCAGTGACCTCATGCTCTACGAGATGGAAGGCCAGCCCGGCGTACCCATGGATGATGTGCAAGAAGTCTCTTGCTACGTCAATGCCTTAACGCTAGGGGTAGAACGCATACGCCAGGGCCAGCCCATCAGCTTCAGGCTGCTCACCGAAGTACACCAGGTACTCATGACTTCAGGCCGTGGCACCCAGCGCGGGCCGGGTGAATTCCGCCGCAATCAAGTCTGGATAGGCGGCCACCGTGCCGACGAAGCCATCTTCGTCCCGCCACCCGCCAGTCAAATTGCCGATTGCTGGGCAGCATTAGAGCAATTCATCAACGATATGCCAGAGACCACAGCACCGGTCATCAAGGCCGCCTTGGTCCATGTACAGTTTGAAACCATCCATCCCTTCATGGATGGCAATGGCCGCCTTGGCCGCCTGTTGATACCATTAATCCTGGTCGAGGCAGGCATACTCAAAGAGCCCCTGCTCTACCTGTCCGTCTTCTTCAAGCAATACCGCGACACCTATTACCAACTGCTGCAACAAGTGCGCATCACCGGCGATTGGGAGGCATGGCTCTTGTTCTTTGTTGATGCCATCGCCGCCACCGCAAATCAGGCAGTGAGCACCGCGCAACAATTAATTCAACTACTGGCGGCAGATAAACTGCGGCTGGCACAAATCGGCAGGTTGTCTGGCTCCGCCACGCAAATCCTCGATGCCCTGTTTGCCCATCCGGTCGCCAATATCGCTGCAATCGGCAGCGCAACCGGCCTGGCCGCAGCCACCATAGGCAAAGCGCTAGACGCCATGCAAGACCAACTAGACATGGTGCAAGAACTCACCGGCCAAAAACGTAACCGGGTGTACGCCTACCGCGCCTACATCGATATTCTGAATCAAGAAACAAACTAAACACCTGAAAAAGCACCCGCTGAAAGCATCAACATGAACAATAACGACATCGTCCAAAAACTCTGGAACCTCTGCGACGTATTACGCGACGACGGCATCAATTACTCTGATTACGTCACCGAATTAGTCCTGCTGCTTTTCATCAAGATGGAGTTCGAAAACGCAGAAAGCGGCCTCCTGGAAAAACACAAACTGCCAGATTATGCACGCTGGCCAGAACTCACCAAACTATCCGGCCTCAATCTGCTCAATCACTACCGTGAGACCTTGCTCAATCTAAGCAAAAGCGCAGACCCCATCATCAGCGCCATTTACGCCGATGCGCAAACCCGCCTCAAAGAGCCACGCCATCTGGAACAACTGATCAAAAGCCTGGACAGCATAGACTGGTTCAGCGCCAAAAAAGATGGGCTGGGCGATCTGTATGAAGGCCTGTTAGAGAAAAACGCCAGCGAGACCAAGTCCGGCGCAGGCCAATACTTCACCCCGCGCCCACTGATCGACAGCATCATCAAACTCATCAAGCCACAAGCCGGTGAAACCATCCAGGACCCCGCCGCAGGCACAGCCGGTTTCCTCATCGCAGCAGACGCCTACATCCGCAGCCACACCGATGATCTGTACGACCTCAGTGAAAAGAAACGCGCCTTCCAGCGCAATCACGCCTATGTCGGCATGGAGCTGGTCTCCGGCACCAGACGCCTCGCGCTCATGAATTGCCTCTTGCACGGCATGGAAGGCGACGAGCAAGGAGTAATCCACCTCGGCAATACGCTGGGTACGCCCGGCAGCCAATTGCCGCCTGTCGACATCATCCTCAGCAACCCACCGTTTGGCACCGCCAAAGGCGGCGGTGGCCCAACCCGCGACGATCTTACCTTCAGCACTGGCAATAAACAACTGGCGTTTCTACAGCACATCTACCGTGGCCTTAAAGATGGTGGCCGTGCCGCCGTCGTCCTGCCAGATAACGTCTTGTTTGAAGCCGGAGTCGGTGCCGATATCCGCCGTGACCTCATGGATAAATGCAATCTGCACACCATACTGCGCCTGCCCACCGGCATCTTCTACGCCGCTGGCGTCAAGACCAATGTGCTGTTTTTTAGCAAAGTCAGCAACAAGGCCAACGGCAGCACTAAAGGCGTCTGGGTCTACGACATGCGCGCCAACATGCCCAAGTTTGGCAAACGCACCCCTTTCACGGCCAGTTATTTTAAAGAATTTGAAGCAGCCTATGGCGAGCTATCAAACGGCAGCAGCCCGCGCATCGATCAGGGCGAAACTGGACGCTTCCGCAGCTTCAGCCGCGCATGGATAGCCGAACGCAGCGACAGCCTGGATATTAGCTGGCTCAAAGACGAAAACACTGAAGATGCAGCAGACCTGCCAGAACCAGCCGTGCTGGCGCAAGAAGCCATGGGCGAACTGGCGGCGGCGATGGTGGAGTTGCAGGCGATTTTGGCGGAGTTGGGTGAAGAGGTGGTGGTGTGAGTGATATAAACCTTCCTGATTCATGGTTAGAAATTGAATTGTCTGGCGTTGCAGATGTTTCAAGCGGAATTGGTTTCCCTCTTCAGCACCAAGGCCAATCAAAAGGTGAAATCGGCTTTTTTAAGGTCGGTGATATTTCTATCGCAGTCAAAGATAATAACGGCATTCTGGAAAATGCTCAGCATTACGTTTCAACTAATGTAGCTCAAATACTGAAAGGAAAACCGATAAAGGCTGGCGCTACGGTATTTGCGAAAATTGGTGAAGCCATCCACCTAAATAGACGTGCCATTGTTAAAACAGACTGCTTAGTCGATAACAACGTAATGTCTGTTAAAGCTAAATTAGGTGCAATGGATAAATATGTTCATTATTTTCTTCGGACAACTGATTTTTCTGAACAAGCACGATCAACGACAGTCCCATCGATACGAAAAGGGGACGTTGAGACGCTGCAATTCCCACTAGCCCCACTCCCCGAACAAAAACGCATCGCCGACAAACTCGACACCGTGCTCGCGCGCGTGGATGCCTGCCGCGAACGTCTAAACCGCGTCCCCCTCATCTTAAAACGCTTCAAACAATCAGTCCTCGCCGCCGCCACGTCAGGCAAGTTGACTGAGGATTGGCGAATTAAAAATGTCGATATTTCCTGGGCTGACGTTAAACTTGAAGATGTATTACGAGAAAAACCACGGAATGGGTATTCGCCCAAAGCAGTTGATTATGAAACTTCAGTACGCTCCCTAACTCTATCCGCTACAACGTCTGGAAAATTTATTGGAAAACATTGTAAGTTTATCGATGAATCAATTCCTTCGACTTCACATCTTTGGTTAAACCCAGGAGATATTCTCGTGCAACGTGCAAATTCATTGGAGTATGTTGGTGTAAGTGCTATTTTTGATGGTTCGATAAATACGTTTATTTATCCCGACCTAATGATGAAATGTCGGGCAAACGAACGCATACTGACTTCATATTTATTTATTGTGTTGAGCGCAGAGGCAACTCGGAATTATTTTAGAGAAAATGCCACTGGTACCGCGGGTAATATGCCAAAGATAAATCAACAAACCGTTGCGTCTGTTCCAGTTCAACTTCCCCCAATTGAAGAACAACAAGAAATCGTCCACCGAGTAGAAACCCTATTCGCCTTCGCCGACCGCCTCGAAGCCCGTCTCAGCACAGCCCGCAACGCCGCCGAACGCCTGACGCCCGCGCTACTCGCCAAAGCCTTCCGTGGCGAACTGGTGCCGCAAGACCCGAACGACGAACCGGCCAGCCTGCTATTGCAACGCCTGGCGGAAAACCAGGGAATTACAAATGCCAAGCCTGGTCGCGGACGCACTTCGAAAAAAGAGGCTATTTAGTGAAACTACTCAAGCTAAAGTTGATTGGTAGGTATAAAGGCCTAAGCGATCAGACGTTTGACTTTTCAGAAGCATCAGGTAATGAAATCGCATTTATCGGATTGAACGGGTCTGGGAAGTCACAGCTTCTTGAATTGATTGCCGAAATTTTTTCGTATCTTGAACGTGAGAAAAGGCGTGATTTTAAAGTTCGGAAAACACTGCCATTTAAATTCATGATTGAATTTAGAACAGGAGATGAAATTAATCTGGATGCTCAAAATACTTATAAACTTGAGTTTCACGATCGGGATAATATTTCGGCATTTATTTTTCTTGATGGTAATTGGCAAAGACATTTATTTGAGAATACGCCTTTACCAAATTATGTTGTTGGTTATGCGTCAGGCTTAAACGAAAATCTTCAACGTGCTTTTCTAAAAAATGCGTTGCAATATTTCGACATTATGGCAATCAGAGCTGCCAGAAGGAAATTGCTTAGCGGAAGTGTAAATGAAGAAAATGTTGAGAGAATTAATCACGATTATTCCAGGCGATATCCTCATATTTTTGATGCGGTCAATGCAGACAATCGCCTTTCACTTAGAGAGAGCGATACAACAATTCCATCAACGATCTTCTTAGACTACGACTGCAATGCCTTATTGATGGCATCGTTAGCTCTATTGTCCGAAGAAGTTCTTGATGAACTATTTCCAGACATTCCTTTCCACTATCCAAGTAAAATCGTCATTCGTTATGATTTGCGGAATACCTCAGTTGAAGAGGATACAATCAGGGATGTCAAACAACTGATACGCGAAGTCGGCGACGATGCGGTAAAAGGGCTTTGTAAAAAGTCCTCTGATAAGGTATTTGAAATTTATGAGCTGGATTATCTTTCTGCGGATATAACAATCGACTTCACATCAGTAAACCTGAAGGGGCGTTTGAACAATATTTACTACGAAGATCCACTGCAGCTTTTTCAAAAACTCTACAAAATTCAACTTTTAGGCGTTAAGCATTGGCAGGTAGCCGATAAGAAGAATTTAAGAAACGATGCCTTTGATGGTAATGTTAAGAAACCACTGAAATCAAAACTCCCATTGTCGGTAGTGGAGATGAAACTCTCAAATGGACAGCAAGAAATCGATTTTGATGATCTAAGTGATGGTGAAGCGCAACTCATTCAGGTTCTCGGGGCCGCACGTATATTTAAAAACAAGCACACCTTATTTTTGCTTGATGAGCCAGAAACCCACTTGAATCCGTCGTGGCGCACAAATTTTCATCGTTACCTTATACATGCTATGGATGGCTATGATCAAGCACAAGTCGTGTTGTCAACGCATTCACCATTTCTTATTTCGTCACTTAAAAAAGAAAACGTCTTTCGTTTTGAACGCAGCAATTCCCGTACCGAAATGTTGCCCATAGCAAGTGAGACATTTGGCGCTTCATTTGATGTGTTAATTAAAAAATATTTTTCACTTCAATCTACAATTTCGCAATCTGCAGTAGTTGAAATTTTGGCCCACCTCAATGATCAGACTCTTACTGATCTGGAGCGCAGCCAGTGGATAAATGAGCATGTTGGTGAATCGATGGAAAAGGCATATTTGCTCAGAAAGTTGAGTTCCTGATGCTTTTCCCCATTAAACATGCCTCGCGAAAATCGGAAGTCTTTTTTGCACTCAATGAGCTTCTAGGTTATTTCTTAAAAAAATCAGTCAACGCTGCCACTTTCAATGAAAAATTATTTAAGCGACGACTTCGAGACGCAATTTTATCCAACGAGCCAACGAGAAAAAAATTTGAAGATGTTTGGAATGTCCTACAAACAATCTCCAAAACTAGGCGCAGAGCATTGAGTGATGGTTTCAATTCATGCCAAAATATCTCTCTCTATTATTCAAATAAGCAGTTAGCGCTTCCGAATATTGATGCAGTAGTTGCCGATGCTTTTGCAGTTTTGAGTAAACATCTCTTCACAAACACGGCTAAGCTAGTTGATGTTGTTACGAACTGCGGTGAGTCGATACAAGATCATTTCAATGCTTTCCGAGATGACGCGATCAATGGGAATGTTTGCTGTTGTTGTGGGACAGAGGTTTTAGCACAATATCGTGAGAATGTTGAAGAAGATGATCAATGGTGTGCGCCTTATGATCATTTATTGTCACAAAAAGAATACCCGATTTTTGCGGTTCATCCGGAAAATCTACTGCCTATTTGCTTTACATGCAATAGTAAAGCCAAGCTTGCAAAGGATTTATTGCGTGAGCCTTCCGGAAATCGTAGATTCAGTTTTTTTGTGCCCGAAAGTGCACATGAGAATGTTACGCTTGAAATCAATGGCGTTGTCACCGCTAGAATTGCACCGTCAGTGAATGCCATTTTTCATTCAACTGATGCAATCGTGACGGAAAAATTGCGAACTTGGGATGATGTGTATGAAATAAAAAATCGTGTTGAAGGCGAATTTTCTAGCTTGATCGAAAAACTCTCCGAAGATTTTGTTGTCGATGATCTGGCAGAATTTCGTAGACAGCTTCGGCCTAAGGCAGACAGATTGAAAATTTTATGTAGGAAAACTCCCTGGAATTTCTGGAAATATAAACTTTATGAGTGGTTGGCTAGTCAGAATGATGCTGTAATTCGTTCTGTGTGGGACGCAATGGAAGCGAAGCAAGATGACCCTAACGCTTTTGCTGTCTATGGGATATAGAGAGAATAAAAATTGAGTAATATAAAACCCTGCTCGCCTTCGCCGACCGCCTCGAAGCTCGTCTCAGCACAGCCCGCAACGCCTGACGCCTGCGCTACTCGCCAAAGCTTTCCGTGGTGAACTGGTGCCGCCAGACCCAAATGACGAACCTGCCAGCCTGCTATTGCAACGCCTGGCAGAAAATCGGGAAATTGCCAATGCCAAGCATGGTCGCGGCCGCGCTTCGAAAAAAGAGGCAATTTAGCGAGCTACTAAAGCTTACGTTGATTGGTAGGTATAAAGAGCTAAGCGATCAGGCGTTTGTCCATATCAGAAGCATCCGGTCATGTACTCGCGCTTATCAGCTTGAATGGGTCTGGGAAGTCACAACTTCTTGAATTGATTGCTGAGTTTTTTTGCGTATCTTGAGCGTGAGCACGGACGTGATTTTAGAGTTCGGAAAGAACCGCCATTTAAATTCATGATTGAATTTAAATGGCGATGAAATCAATCCGGGTATACGTCCGCTCGATAAAAGGCTTAACTATCAATCACGCTGAACCAAGCGAAATGGGAGTCCTTGCGTGGTGCCATTGCCTAGCAGGATTTCTGTCCCTTTGTCATCATAGGCAATGCTCTGCGCGGCGAGAGCTGTCCTGGCTTGTGACAAAGACGACACTTCCACTGTCAACGAGCGGAGCGCTTCTTTCTTCCCGAGAGCAAGCCGGATAACGGGTCCCGATGAGAGTGTAAATACGCCGGCCTCTTGCTCAGTTGCCGACGGAAGAAGATTCTTCCATCGCGCCCTTGCTGCCTGCAAGTCGGGCGTTTCAATGAGAACTTCCTTCACGCCCAGGAGACCGAGAGGACCGCCTTTGAGTTTCTGAAGCTCGTCTTGCGCGGCAGTCTGGCGGAGCTTGGCGTCGAAGTGGTACTCACACACAAATAGCCAGGAATCCCCAGGTCCAATGCCGTTGATTCTGACGTTGGTCCACAAGGCTTGCGTCTTGCCGTCACGATATGTGGTGAACGGCTCTGCCGGGCCATGCGCAATCTGATGCTGCTCAAGTTCCACAATGCTCGCAGCCGCCGACTTAAGTGGCTGGAACGCGATACCTGCGAGGCGTGGGCCTTCTGGCGCAACGCCTCCCAAGGCGGCAAACTGACCAAACTCAAGCACGACATTGCCGAAGTAGAGACCGCCACTGCTAAAAGGTCCGTATTTCACCATCGGCCACATGACTGGAACCTGAAGCTGGTTCGCGAAGAGCTGGAATGAGTCGTCGGTCGCTTTCTGCTCAATCAAGATGTGATCAATTCGAGAGACCATCGCATCGCCGGATGTCTGAGCGGCAATGGCACCCGCACTGAAGCAGGCGGCTAGCAATAGTAGCAGCGGACGAAGTGACATATTGTTTCCTTGTTGGTTAACGTGTTAATTAAATATGGCAAATCGGCAATATATCATGAGGCACTGCGACATAACAGCTTAGTTTCAGCATGCTTTTCGGCAAGGCGTTGCCACACACGTTCTCCACGTGAGACAGATATGCGGACTGTCCAGGAGTTACGCGGCCATGATGATCCCATGCGGCGCATTGCAATGCGCCCTACTGACCTGAGATTAATCACATCCCAGCTATTTACCATTACCCGCAAACCCGTCATGCCGGACTTGATCCGGCATCCAGCGTCGTTGAATTTTGGCTTTAAGTTTCGCCCTTTCTTTGCAACAGGCATTTGCAGCGCGATCTTCCTGAATACCGGTGCAAGTGCACAACGCAAGCCGCTGGATGACAGATCAGGTCTGGCATGACGGTTTGGAGATGTTCAACTTGAACACGGGATAAGTTATTTTAGCGTTCAAAAAAATCTGTGACGTAGAGCGCATTGTAATGCGCCGGATGATAGCGACGCATGCCGGGTAGCATGCTTGTATCAAGCAGCTGCGTGCCGGAAAAAATTAAGCATGCATTTTTAATGCACGCGAGGCACCACAATACAGTCTGCACCGGATGTGCTGCATCCCGCTTATTTCCATACACTGATTTCCCGTGCCGATTCATCTCTGTAATCGTAAACATCGACTATCTTTGTCAGGGCACCAGACCACAGACCGAAGTGGCCTTGATGTTTTTTATTAAACCTCGCAATGATGGTCGCGGTTTTTCCATGAAATTTTTCAAGAACTGCCATCTTCTTCGAGATTCTCTGCTGATCGGCATCACTTGCATAGGGGCCAGAATCTATATTGAGCCAGATGCAGTCCTTGCTGGAAACTTCGACTTGGTAAGGGCAGATGGACATGTTTTCCTTGCCGACGAAAATATAACCTGTCACGATCACCAGCTTGCCGTGATAGCGCTCAGGCGTGGCAACAAGATTGATCAGGGACAGGTCCAGTGCATGTTCACGCGTTTTTGCCATCGCCCCGGTGGCAAGGACAACCGCAGCTGCCAGCAGGCAGAAGGACAACAGGGAACGGCAGGATAATTTAGTCACGGTCATAGATAATAGTGGATAATTTTTCGCAGGTTAATTGCGGTGGCAATTTGGATTTATCAGACGCAACAGAAATGCACAGCTACTGCGTCTCTTCATTTCTTCCTGCTTTAAAAAACTCAAAGCTGTTTCAACACGCTTTGCATTTGCGTCAGCCGTGAGAGTTCCTGGTCTGCATATTGCCATTGCGGATAATGAATGCGGGCGCGCTCATTGAACCATAACTGGCAGCGCAGTGCTGCCATTGCTTCGTCGAGAATGTCGGCATCTACCTGACCGGCAATTTTCAACTGCCCAAATGCAGTGGCAACTCTTGCACGGCATTCTGACTGGAGATAGGTTTCGTGCATTTTGTCTTCTTCCAGCCATTCAGTGATCACCTGCGCTTCTGCGCGTATCAGGTTTTCAGGCAGGCCAAAATCCCAGTCATCCAGCAACTCTTCTAAAAATTCTGATACTGGTTTTTTCTTGCCCTGATCACGATACCATTCTTCAAGGCTAGCCAGGGTATCGTATCCGTCGTCACTGCCAAAGGGACTGAAGTCATCGGTGCAATCGTAATAAAAATCTTCTGAGGCAAGCGCCACAAATGCTGGATGGCTCGTTTCGCGGGCGGGGCCTTCTTCTTCATCATCAAAGTAGTATTCTGTTTTCATCTATTTATCTTCGCTTAACTGTATTAGTTTCTTTGTCACCGTTTTTTATACGGCAATTATGTGACGGCAATCGCAATTGCCCCCCTACGTTCCCTTTGTATTTCAAGACGACGACGTCGGGGTCAGGTTACCGTCCGCCAGCAGGGTAATGTGCATTTCATCGGTACTGGCATTCGGGGCGATCAGGTTCAGGCCGAAGCGGTCATCGTAAGGGGAACCATAGACGCCGCCGCGTGAGAACGTGATGCCGTTTTGCCCGCCCGAGTTGGCGCTGATGACATTGCCATAGACACTGTAATAGTTATTTATGGGCTGCGCCGGTGCATATGCCAGGGTGGGGTTTTGCCACCATTCATAACTGCTCAAGCCAGACAATGCTGTGGTCGGGCTGGTGGTGGACAAGGTGCTGCTACCGATAAAACCGCAAGTCATGCCTTCAGCAAAATCGCCTGTGGCCTTGAGCAAGGCACCAGCATTCACGTTGGCTGTGCCGAAGTCATTATTCAGGGCGTCCCAGCCACTTTGCGTCACGTTGATGCCTGCACCCGTGGTGGCGGCCTGGTAGATGAAGTTGGTCATATACAGGTTACCACCAACCAGGTCGTCGGCGGCAATGCTCACCGACAGGTTGTTATAAACGACGGTGCTGCCGCCAGTCGATGGTGTGGCGTTGACATAGCCAGAAAGTTGCACGCTATAAGTGCCATTCGGGTCACTGCTGCCGGACGGTGCTGTCACTTGCGAAACGGTAGCGGTGAAATGGTAATCGAGGTTATAGCTGGTATTGGGTGTCACCTGGGTGGCCACCGAAGTGGACAAAAAGCCAGCCGAGCCCGCCCCACCCGGGTTTTGGCCTGGTGCCAGATTGGTCAGTTCTGTGACAACGCTTTTGCTGCCGTAGGTCGTGAACAGGCTTTGCAGGTAGGCATTGAAGCCTGGGTAAGGGTTTTGCACCGTGCCATCGGGGAACAGGTTGGTACCTATCGCGCGCAAGAACAGACCATCATTATCAAGGAAGACTGCGGTGGTGGAAGTACTCCCGGAAAAGCCGGACACCCCAGCCAGGGCATTGAAAGTGCCGGTGGTATCGAGCGTATTGCCGACATAAGTCTGTGTCGTTCCATCCTGCAAGAAAGCCAGTTCGATCGAACCGCCATATTGCGAGATATTGGTGATGTCTGCACCGCCGGTGTTACCGTCGTAACTCACTTCAAAGATGGAATAACGTGGTGTGGCCGCACTCAGCAGATTGGGTTGCGTACCGGTGGCGAGTTGCGCAATGCCCGTTGCGGTGCCGTAAGAAATAAAGCCTATCAGTGACGTCGCCGAGTTTAGCACCAGGCCATTGGTGGCAATATCCTGCAGGCTGTATGCGGGCGAAGTGCCATAAGTCTGCGTACCTACAGTCAGGTTGCCATTGACGAAGTTGATGGTTTGCGCACTGCTGCCGCTGCCATACACCATATCAGAACTCGCCGCGGCAAAGCTGATGAATACATTCGAAGCGGTGAGTGCCGGGTTGTTCAGTTGCGACATATCAAAGGTGACTTTCATTTCCATATCCTTTTGCAAGTTTGTAAGTAGTAGAGATGGCGTATTGCCTGGCTTGAGTATCTGTCTTGCTTACCGCCTGGTATTCACACATTCGGGCACATTCCGGCATGCTGCCTGACAACACAGCAAGCGCTAGCACCAGCATGAGCTCATATACATTAGCGCATCAAAACAATGATCACAAGAACAATTTTTAATGCTGTTGCAGCACAGCCGGGGCAAGCCGGGATTAGCATTCCTGCTGGCAATCAAGCCCGTGCAGGCGCAGTGATGCGGCCTTATCCACAGGCACGCCGCACAGCGCATCTTCCGTCATCTGATATGATCATGCCGCTTTATTGATCGTTGCAAGAGTGCCGCAGCAGTGGTCCGCGATGACAGTAACTATTTATTTTATGAAGGGAATGACCGGTGTACGCATTCAAGTTCACAGCGAAAGACCGTCAGGGCCACACTGTCACAGACAGGGTAGAAGCCAGCTCCATTGAGGACGCTTATGACAAGTTGGAGAAACAGGGCTATCGCGATATCAGGGTGATCGACAGCAAGGAAACTGCGGTCAATCTTGACAACGCCGACTCCCGACTGCAACTAAGATTGAGTGCCGATCATGCGCTGCAACTGCAAAAACAATCCAGCCTTGCCGTCAAACTTACCATGCTCTATGCACGCAATGCCGGAATTTGGGGTCCTTTATTGGTATGGTGGGTGATCGCTACTGCGGTGAGTGGCAGCCAGAGCGTAGCAGCCCTGATACCCGTGATGTTGTTCGTGGTCCACCTGATCTGGTTTATCTGGGCGACGACACCCATGGTTTTATATGATCGCGCTCTGGAGGCTGGCCATTGGCGGCGCTGGGCAGAGGTCGAGCGCACGATGCATTTTATTGCACGCTGGAAGTCGTGGTTCAAGACGCCGTTTCCTGAACATGAAATCATTTTTCGCCTGGCCTTTGCAGAAGCCGGCCAAGGCCGCCTGGAAGCTGCCCTGGCGCGAGCGGCGGTAGTAAAGAACGACCACACTTTGACCCCCGGCTTTTATGAAGGAAGACTTGCCACGGTCTATTTTGCGGCGGGTAAATTCCAGGAAGTGGCAATCACCCAGCAAGCTGCCCGCAAGCTCAACCCCAGCCTGGCAAATACAGTGGATCTGGCCATGACTTTGGTGCGCAGGCTGGACAATACAAAAGGGGCGGCCTTGCTCATGGCAGAGATTGAAGACGCCAAGCAGTCAGATTTGCAGCGCGTCATCGTCCTGTATTGCCAGGGCTTGATCCGGCTCAAAAATGACGAGGCCAAAGAAGCACTTGATTTACTCACTCGCGCCCTGGAGCTGAGCAAAGACTTTGGCTCACCGAGCATGAAATATTTTGTGGTTGAAATCCAGGCCCACCTGGCTCTGGCATTGTGCGCCTGTCAGCGCCATCAGGAAGCCGTCCCGCACTTCTCTGCATCACGCCCTTTTTTAGAAATATGGAAAGATACAGACTTGTTGCGGCTATGTGATTTGGCGCAAGCCAGTGGGCAGCAAAACACGTGATGATGTAGGTGCGATTAGCGCAGCGTAATCGTACGCATGATGTGTAAAAAAATATGATATTCGTAGAATATTTGTCTCAGCAACAATGCCTTATTTTGAATTTCATTGAAGCTGCAATGATTTTAATCACAATAGAATTTACGGCTGACATGCGTACGATTACGCTGCGCTAATCATACCTACGGCCCTACATTAAAGGGAAAATCGTGCACGAATGGATTAAATTGACGGGTCGCTGGGGCGTAGAAAAACAAAGCCCAACGGATTCTGAGCTTAAAGAAGCGCTCAATGAACTCTTTGGTTCCGACGAAGACAACGAGCACCCAGATGCGTGGCTGGAATGTGGCAGCGAAAACGGTTCACTCTATACAGCATCCATATTTGCAAGTGGTTACGCGATATTCACAAAATACAGCGATGCAGATATGACGACAGAATTGAAAAAGACAGAGATAGGCAACATCAATCACGAAACTGGTTTGCGATTATGGAAAAATCTCATCAATGAAAATTATGATGAAATTTCATGACCACGTCACCGTCGTCGGATAGGCACGTAGATACGATTACGCTGCGCTAATCGTATCTACGCCCCTTCAAACAGCAGCGAGATATCTGTTCCCGAAATTTGCCCAGATACTTCATCCGCCCAGGGACCACGGCAACTCAAGGCTACCGCCATTCACCGGCAAAGGTCTACCGGTAATTTATTCTTTACTTAATGTGCGTTTCCGTACAAATAATTACGGCATTTTGGTCTATCGTCAAATGAGCAAGAATCAAGCATTAATCTGAAGTCAATCTGCAGTCCATCTGAAGATAATGCTTGATTTTCATGACATCAAAATCGATCTTATGTAGAGTGCCTATCATGCCTAAAACTAATGCAAGCAAAGCCACAGCCGACATCAAAGCAGCAAAAAACCTGACTGCCACCTCTATAGGAAACGGCGGTGAACTGCATCAGATTGCTGGAAAAAATCATCCGGAACTGACAACGAATCAAGGCGTCGTCATTGCGGATGATCAAAACTCATTGAAAGCAAGCGTCAGGGGGCCGACTCTGCTGGAAGACTTCATCTTAAGAGAAAAAATTACCCATTTCGATCATGAACGCATACCTGAGCGCATCGTGCATGCACGTGGGACTGGCGCGCATGGGTATTTTGAACTGACCCATTCGCTGGAGAAATATACCACCGCTAAAGTCCTGACTGAAGTAGGTCAGAAAACACCTGTATTTACCCGTATTTCCACGGTAGCCGGTGGTTCTGGCTCTGTCGATACACCGCGCGATGTACGTGGCTTTGCAGTCAAATTATATACGTCAGAAGGTAACTGGGACCTGGTGGGCAATAACATCCCGGTTTTCTTTATCCAGGATGCCATTAAATTTCCTGATCTTGTGCATGCCGTAAAAATGGAGCCTGATCGTGGCTTCCCGCAGTCGGCAACTGCGCATGATACGTTCTGGGATTTTATTTCATTGACGCCAGAAGCCATGCATATGGTGATGTGGATCATGTCAGACCGCACACTGCCAAGATCATTGCGCATGATAGAAGGCTTTGGCGTGCATACTTTTCGGTTGATCAACAAGAAAGGTGAAGCCACCTTCGTGAAATTCCACTGGCGCCCAAAAGCAGGTTTGCAATCGACCATTTGGGATGAGACAGTTAAAATTGCCGGTGCTGACCCTGACTTCCACAGGCGCGATTTTTTTGAAGCAATTACTACTGGGGACTTCCCTGAATGGGAATTGGCGGTGCAATTATTTACGCAAGAAGAAGCAGATCAATTCCCGTTTGATCATCTGGATGCCACCAAGCTCATCCCCGAAGAACTGGTGCCATTGACTGTCGTAGGACGCATGGTGCTGGACAGGTGGCCAGATAATTTCTTTGCCGAGACTGAGCAAGTGGCGTTTTGCCCATCGCATATCGTTCCCGGTATTGATTTCTCGAATGACCCTTTGTTGCAGGGGCGTTTATTTTCTTATCTGGACACGCAGTTGTCCAGGCTGGGTTCACCTAATTTTCATCAACTTCCTGTCAATGCACCAAAGTGCCCGTTTGCCAATCACCAGCGTGATGGCCATATGCAAATGGCGCGCCCCACTGGCAGAGTTGCGTATGAGCCAAATACACTGGCACAGGATGCGCCGCGTGAGCAGCCTGTAACAGGTTTTAACAGCATGGCAGAGCCTGTAGCTGGCGACAAAGGCAGGATACGTCCTGAAAGTTTTGCCGATCATTATAGCCAGGCACGTCAATTTTTCGCCAGCCAGAATGCAACCGAGCAAGCGCATATAGTCGCGGCACTGGTCTTTGAACTGTCAAAAGTCGAGCATCCGCATATACGTTTGGCGATGGTCGGTCATATGCGGCATATCGATGAAGAACTGGCACAACGCCTGGCCCATGGCCTCGGCATCAAGGAGTTACCCGCGGCACCTGCCACCATGGTAGAAGTACAGGATTTGCCTGTATCACCAGCCTTGCGCCTGATCGATAAAATGAAGGACACCCTGGCAGGCCGTGTAGTCGGTGTACTCATTGCCGAAGGCTCGGATGCCAAGATACTGGAAAAGATAAAAGCGACTGTGGCCAGCGCCGGTGCCAAGTGCAAGATCATCGCACCGCGTATCAATGGCATACATTTGTCCGACGGCGCAGAAGCCAAGGTGGATGGCCAACTGGCAGGTAGCCCGTCGGTGATATTTGATGCCATCGTCCTTGTTCTCTCCAGCGAATCGGCAAAAAAACTGCAGGGGGATATGGCAGCCTGCGACTTTGTCAGGGACGCATTTAGCCACCTGAAAGCGATTGCTTATGATGCGGGCGGCGAGATACTGCTGAATGCAGCGGGCATCAATAAAGATGCTGCGGTCATACCGACGGATAAGTTAAAAGACTTTGTGGCGGCAGCAAAAACACGCCTGTGGGCTCGCGAAGAATTTGTGCGTCCATCGCCTTAATAAGATAGAACTGCATAGTGAAATAAAGCCTTATGCATAGCAGTGCATAAGGCTTTATTTCTTATCCCCTTTAGTCCCCTCGGGTAAGGGACTTTACTGATGCAGAGAATTTTTAGCCAGCCCTGGTGTTGCTCACTTGTGAGAGAAAGAAGCGCAGCATTTCGCGGCTGGCATCTGGCCCGGATGCATCGGTGTAACTGCCCTGACTATTCCCGCCAGACCAGGCGTGACCAGCGCCGTGTATGACCCATTGTTCTGCATGGGCTGGCTGGGATGGGTGGGATGCGGCATTTTCTGCAAAGCGCGTGCGGGTGTAGCGGCGGCCATGTTTTCCGCTGCCGTTTTCTTTTTCCGCCTTCAATGTTTTTGACTGGCTCTGGTCCAGATAACGCGACATGATGCGGTCGCCATTCTTGCTATTGACGGTGTGATCCTGATCGCCATGGAAGACGATGATAGGTATCGCAGCAGCTTTATCTGTAGCGGGCGTGTTAATCTGGCTTGACGCTCCACGCATGGCCGCCAGTGCCGAAGGTAGGTCGTTCGCTGCGCCAAATGGCAAGCCAGAGTGAATGCCAACTGCGGCATACAGCTCAGGATAGGCATCGGCCATGATGGCCGCCATTGCACCACCAGCAGACATGCCCGCGATAAACACGCGGCTATCGTCAATATGATAATCAGCCATGATTTTGCGGGTGATGCCAGCAATCAGCGCAGGTTCGCCCTGGTCACGTTTTTGATCCATGGCCTTGAACCAGTTCCAGCATTTCGACGTGTTTGCGCCCTGCTCTTGCGCCGGATAAACGACGATGCATTGCTGCTGTTCGGCGATCAGGTTCATACCTGTGCCGGTGGCAAAATCATCTGGTCCTTGCGTACAGCCATGCAGCATGACAATCAGTGGCAGAGCCTGCACGGTAGTTCCAGTATCGCCAGTATAGCTGGATGGAATATACAGTTTATAAGCACGCTTGCCATGGGCATTGGCATAGCTGCCGCTAATGAAGCGGCCAGCATTGTTTTTATCCGCTTTCCTGGGCTCTGAAGTTTCAGCAACAGTTTCTGCTGCAGTTTTGGCAGCAGTTTCAGCAGCAGTTTCAACATCAATGACATCTGCCTGATGCAGAGCCTGGCCGCGTGTCTGAGCTTGTGACTGAGCTTGTGCATGACCTCGTGCCTGCCCATCATGCTTCTTGTCAGGTGCTGGGTTGATGTCATGCAGAGCCTGTTCCCGACTCACATTGTCTGCTCTTGCGCGACCAGCGTCTGCATGAGTACCTGTTTTTGCCAGCCCTGGCAAATGTTCGTTCAGGGTACGTTGTATCAGTTCCGTGACCGCTGTCAATTTCTGCAATTGATCTGGATGAATACTGCCCGTAACTGGCACGGCAAACGCCTGGACATCGCGCCAGGATTGTCCTGCCATGCGCATGCGGGCCAGCAAGTCTTGATTAAAATTCATGTTCTACTTTCTATGTTGCTGCGCTTGAGGCTGAATTTGAGACTGTGCTTGAGACTGAATGAGAGACTGCACTTGAAACTGAATATGCATTTAAAGAATACGCTCAGCCAACGCCGCTTTTACCGCGCTACTGGCCTGGAATGCACCCAGGACAGAAATAGATTCGATACTCGCAAGCGCAAGCTCAGGGCTGACATCCGCCGCAATGCTGGCCATACCCAAAACCTGTATCTGCAAACGCTGCCCTGCATCCCGCACGGCCTCAAGATCGGCCCGCGTGTAATGCTGCAGACCCAGCACCAGGCTCTTGCGTATCACGGTCTGGCGTATGACTTCAGCATGCGTCAGCAACTGGTTACGTATCGCTGTACGTATCAGGTCGGTACGGTTCGAATAAAAACCTTCCTGCACCAGCAAGTCAACCTGACCAAGATCGACCAGGCCAAGATTGATGGTGATTTTTTCTGTATCGCTAGCCTTGGCCCGTATGTCAGTGACATTCATATTGTGACCTTATTTTAAATTCGCCATCCATGTGGATGGTATTGGGATGTTATTTAGATGTTCTGTGGAGTATATCAACAGATTTTTCAAAGTAAAGCATTAATTGCTGTTGCAAGAATTTTAGCTATTTGTCCTACATGGCTTCAGCGCACAGGCTTACCGATATGAGCGCGTGCAGGTTTTAAGATGAACTTACTGCTCGCCTGAGTTTGCGGCATATGCTTTAGAACAAGGCAAGGCTGCCCGTGGGATGTTATTCCCAGGCCGCGATGACGACAGGCAGGCATTTATTTAAATTTATTGAAACTTTTCTCATCAATGACATAAAGGAATCATCATGCGCACTGCGACCCCTGCGGCAAAAACCAAACCTGCAAACATCCCTGCCGCTGCCATCTCAAAAAAAAACAAGGCTGCCAAAACCCAAGACGCTATCAGCCTGCTCAAGCAAGACCATAAAAATGTAAAAGCACTATTTGCTAAATTTGAGAGCCTGGGCGATACCGCTTTAGCCAGCAAAAAGAAAATCGCTCACCAGATCTGCCTGGAACTGACCAAACACACCATCGCCGAAGAAGAGATTTTCTATACCGCCCTGCGTGAGGCTGGTGAGGCTGGCGAGGCTGATGAGGATGTCAAAGATTTGATGGACGAAGCCACCGTCGAACATGCCGCCGCCAAAGAACTGATTGCGCAAATTATGGTGATGGAACCAGAGGATGATCTGTATGATGCCAAGGTCAAAGTCTTATCCGAACAAATCGAGCACCATGTACGGGAAGAAGAAGGAGAGATGTTTCCCAAGGCAAAAAAAGCAAAACTTGATCTGGTGTCGCTGGGAGAGGCGATACAGGAGCGCAAAGACGAAATTAGCCTGCCATCTCTGCAATAAATCGAAGGACCTTGCCTGGGCCGGGAAAAATTTTTCTGGCCCAATGCCCTGAAGTCCCGTAGATACGATTAGGTAAGTTTAGCGCAGCGTAATCGTACGCATTCTTTGGCCGGGAAAAAACAGAAACGCATGACATTGCCTTGTCTTTTCCCGCCAAAACAAGGAGTTCTTACTAGAACTCATTTCATCAATAGAGTGAGTGCGAACAAGACGATTTGGGATGCATTGCAAGGCGTAAGGGTGACACTTGCAGCTAAGGCGTCCGCCTTTGCAAGCGCAAGGTAACAAACTTCGCGCTGCAATGCGCCCAAATTGTCAGTTCCCGACAGGTCTGTCTCATAACGCGTACCCGACTCCGTTGGACCCGTTATCAATTGCACCGCTATTGACTGCCTCGTCCGACTTACCAGCCAGCGTTATGAGGCAAACACATCTCATCCCTTTTATGAAATGAGTTCTAATTACCACGACACAAAGTATTTTTTCCCGCAACGGCTGGTATTGTTAATCGCAACTCTCCCGTACCAATCTCGCCCACAGCCATTATCATGCTTTAATGCGTGCTTTCGTCTTTAACAAGCAAGCAATGAATCATCCACATTTTTCTTATTTAGCAGGTATCGCCATGCTGGCTTTCTGCATGTCAGCCAGTGCGCAAGATATGCGCTGCATAAAGTCCGAAAGCGTGAATGACCAGACTTGTTATAAGCTGTCAGAATTGCGCATGAACGGCAACTTGCGCTCTTTCCCTCTGTATCAAATCCGTGCAAGAGACAAATCAGATGAGCCAGTCAAAACGCCGTTCATCACCGTCTATGACTGCAAGGCGGAAGCAATGGAGCTGCAAGAAGATGGCCAGACTTTCTGGGGGCGCATAAAAGCCAATTCTGATAGTTCAAAAAAATGGCGCGACAGCTTGTGCGAAGAGAGAAATGTCCCCATTGATGAGAACATCAAGATGTCCCCCCAGTGAACGGAATGATGGAAGACTGGCTCCATAGAATGGTCCTTATGCAGATGCGTGGAAGAAGATCGCCCCGGCAGAAGCAACATCACGGTGCGCTGCGATTGATCCTCGCTTTGTTGCTGCGCTTCAGTCCCGTAGATACGATTAGCGTAGCGTACCGGTAATTGACATGCCTACGATTACGCTGCGCTAATCGTATCTACTTCCTGCCTACGTCCAGGTCGGTTTTTCATGTCAAAGGTTTTTTTTGAAATGAATCTCAATCCAAGGAGCGCGGCGGGTCCCTCCTAGCTCTATCCATTGTATATGCTTGCCGCAGGATGTGGCGATATTCTTTATTTCTTCATTTGTACACAATGAGCCTGGTTTGTATTTAAGCGCAAGGTCTTCAAGCTTTGGAGCAGAAAACAAGGTTCTCCAGTCTATGTTGGGGATTACGACATCTGCTCTCAAGCTAGTCAAACCAGGGTTGTTTGCGACCCATGCCAGGCTATTGAGTGCAAAGTCACCTTCTAATAAAACGCATGTCAAATTCGAAAAGCGCTCCAGACATGCGGTGATGTTTTCAATGCGCCCACTTGCTTCGATTTCAATAATTTTTAGCGCTTTACATGCATCCAGTCCATCCAGCGAAGTCAGCCCTGATACCTTGATCAAGCGCAGTTCTTCCAGCATGCAACATCCTTCGAGGCCTCGCAGGCTGCCTAATGTGCCGTGTCTCAATTCCAGGCATTTCAACTTTTTTGCAAGGCCAATTTCTTCACTATTCTCTGCCTTGAAACGTGCGAGCGAGATTTTCTCCAGTCGGGGAATAGAAAAAAAATTCTTTCCTTGCATCTTGGATGACCAACCCATCTTGCAAATTTCTAGCTGGCTCAAAGTTGAAAAATCAACGACCGGCAAGGGGAAATAATCGTCAAGGTCTAGTTCAGTCAAGGCATTCAACATGTCCAGCCCTAAAAAGCCGTTGACGATCCCCGTCACTCGCAGTTTTTTGATCTTGTCTTTAAAGGGGATGAGGAAATTCAGATCTTGCCAAACTTTCCCACCGTTAATTATCTGAATAAGCTCAAACTCGCAATCTGCCAGGCGACGCATCGCAGGGTCATCTATCCCGTTTATCGAAAGCGTATCGAAACTGGTTTTTTCTTTCATATCCTGGTCAAAAAATCATTCAGTCCCGTAGATACGATTAGCGCAGCGTAATCGTACACTTGTCAGCCGCGGCCAACTATCTTCAACTGCCATGCTGAAGAAAATACCAGTTCTTTCAGCTCCGTAAAGGATAATATCTTATGAAACGTCTTCGTCATTGTCAGGCATAACATGCGTACGATTACGCTGCGCTAATCGTACCTACCGACCGCCACTCACTACCAGAATGATCGTTGACCTCAGCTCTCCCTGTTCATCAACCGGCAAGGCAATGCTGCATAAAGCCGGAAGATGTAAAATAAGATGCATTTTCTTCCCAGGCAAACCCGCCTTGTCATTGCGGCGGCGGCAGATGATGGCATCCATACACCGGAGACACACAGATGAAACTTCAGTTCAGAAAAAACTATACCACTTATGCAATTGCATTGTTAGCCCTACCCTGCCTGACATTTTCTGCGGACAAGGCCAAACCTGGGCCAGCCGTCAATGCGCCGGATACTACCGTCTGCAGCAGCAATGCGGTTGAACGCACCTTGCCGTTTCCTGTCGGAGACAAAGCCTTGTATTTTCTGAACCTGCGGGATGGTGACAAGGTGCGCTCGCCATTCAGGGTGGCATTTTCTGTTTCTGGCATGGGTGTCGCGCCTGTGCAGGCGGGCAATATCGATGGCACGGGGCATCACCATATCCTGATCGATCTGGACCTGCCGCAAGACATCAAGAAGCCTATTCCCTTTGACAGCGCAGAAGAATTCCAGCACCAGCATTACAAGCATTTTGGCAAAGGCGAAACCGAGACGGTGCTCAACCTGCCGCCCGGCAAACACAAGCTGCGCCTGATGTTCGCCAACCACCAGCATGTGCCGTATTACATCGCCAGCAAAGAAGTCAATATTGAGGTGCTGCCGAGTAAGGGTTAAGCAAAACTGGTTTGGGAGTGCGTTATTGTCTGATGCATTCCTTCTCGCTCAGCTTATGTATTTTTGAACCTGCGTCTGCGGCATTGCCTGCAAAACTTTCCATCGCACAATCGTCATTCCTGCGCAGGCACACTGCTGTCCGGAATAAAACCATTGACAAGGTCTAAAAGGGTTGCGGGT
>JAZJXP010000102.1:12788-53756 GCA_040390835.1 Pseudomonadota bacterium | reverse complement strand
CTGCATGGGAAATACCGTTATACACCAGGGCAACCGGTACTTCCTGCGCAATCTGGTCCATCAGTTCCTCAGTACCATTGCTTGCGAAAGCATGCCTCTGCACGCTACGCCTGACAATACCCTTCTGTGCCTCAAACTCTCCATCAAATGGATTTGACATCGTTTCGCAAACTCGCCGACCCTCTTCCGTCAGACTGAGCAAGCTGCGTTCACCATCTTGCTGCAGATGAACCCATCCTGCCCCCTTGTGCTGGCCGATAGATTCTTCGCCCAGATAAGCAATACAACGTAGCAGAGTACTTTGCCGCACACTTAGCCGCTTGCACAGGCGTGGCAAAGACAAAGCTTTTGTATGCAGCGCCAGCTCAGCCATCAAGGCATGACCGAGCTTATCCGGCAAGTGATTAAGTGAATCCATTTAATCCTGTACTACGCTAAAACTTTATGGGGATGGATGATCACAGGTATCGATTTGGATGTAGGCGTGCGTGCGTGATCAGCAAAACTTGATAAAGGAACCAGGCCATTAGTTTCCGGGAAGTAGGCTGCCAAACAACCCTGAGGAATATTGTAGGCCACCAGCATGAAGCGTTTTGCCTGACGTTTCACACCATCGTCACAGAGGCTTTCCATATCCACCCAGTCACCCGCCTGCATGCCCAGAGCATTGATATCTTCCTGAGCTATGAACAGCACACGGCGTTCACCGAACACGCCACGGTAGCGGTCATTCATGCCGTAGATGGTCGTATTGTATTGATCATGCGAACGCATGGTGGCCAGATTGAAAACGGGCGATTGCCTGCTTTTTCGGGCCTTATGTATGGGCAAATCAACCGGCACAGCGTGGGTATTGAAATTAGCTTTATTAGTTGCTGTTACCCATAGCCTTTCAGCAGCAGTATTACGCAAATGAAAACCACCCGGCACTTTGACGCGCGCATTGAAATCAGCAAAATCATCAAACACGGCAGCGATTTTGTCACGTATGCGGCTATAGTCAGCTAGCAACCAGGCCCACGGCGTCTTACTGCGCTCTTTCAAGGTAGCCTGTGCCAGACGCGCAACAATGGCCACTTCAGACAGCAAATCTGTTGAAGCTGGCGGATTGATGCCAGATGACAAATGCACCATGCTCATGGAATCTTCTACGGTCACTGCCTGCGGCCCAGTTTCCTGGATATCTATTTCAGTACGGCCAAGGCAAGGCAGGATTATCGCTTCATGACCGCAAATCAAGTGGCTGCGATTGAGCTTGGTAGTCACATGCACGGTCAATGCGCAATTTTTCAAGGCTTTGTGGGTGACTTCTGTATCTGGCGTTGCCGTAGCAAAATTCCCGCCCATACCAAAAAACACTTTACCGCCCTCTTTCAACATGGCCTCAATAGCACCAACAGTGTCATGACCATGTTTTTGCGGCGGCGTGAAATCAAATACCTGCCCCAAACGCTCAAGAAATGCCTGTTTCGGTTTTTCTATGATACCCATGGTGCGGTCGCCTTGCACATTGCTGTGGCCACGCACCGGACATGGACCCGCACCAGGGCGGCCTATATTGCCGCGCAAGAGCAGCAGATTAACAATCATCTGTATGGTTGCCACAGAATGCTTGTGCTGCGTGATGCCCATGCCCCAGCAGGCGATGACTTTGCCAGCGCCCATATAGGTATCAGCCGCACGCTGTATCTGCGCCCTGTCGAGACCGGATTCACAGACGATGACATCCCAGGACTCTGCCAGCGCCTCGGCAGCAAATTGCTCAAAATTGGCAGTGTGCTCAGCGATGAATTCGGTATCGATGACTCTGGCGCGCCCTTCTGCCTGAGCCAGTTGATCCGCTTCCAGTACACATTTGATCATACCTTTGACGGTTGCCAGATCGCCGCCAATTTTTAACTGAAAATAATCAGATGAAATGGTAGACGACTGATCTGTCAGCATATCCAGCGCATTTTGCGGGTTCTGGAACTTTTCCAGGCCACGTTCGCGCAAGGGATTGAAAGACACAATGGCAGCGCCGCGCTTGGCTGCAGAACGCAACTCACCCAACATGCGCGGGTGATTGGTGCCAGGATTTTGCCCAAAAATCAAAATCGCGTCAGCGATCTGAAAATCAGACAGCAATACCGTCCCCTTTCCCACACCTATGGCTTCACGCATGGCAAAGCCAGAAGGTTCATGGCACATGTTTGAACAATCAGGGAAATTATTGGTACCAAATTCACGTACAAATAACTGATACAGGAAAGCAGCTTCGTTACTGGTACGACCTGAGGTATAGAAAATTGCATCATCTGGCGTTGGCAAAGCATTCAGGCGAGCTGCAATCAACTCAAAAGCCTGATCCCAGCTAATGACTTTATATTTGTCGCTGATGCGGTCATATTGCATGGGGTGGGTCAAACGCCCCTGCGCTTCCAGCCAGTGGTCGGATTTCTCCGTCAACTCTCTGACAGTTAAACTGGCAATCAATTCTGGCGTGGCGCGGCGTGCCGTCGATTCAGCCGCCACTGCCTTGGCGCCATTTTCACAAAATTCAAAGGTCGATGTGTGATCGGCATCTGGCCAGGCGCAACCCGGACAATCAAAACCATCTGGTTGATTGGCGGACAGCAGGGTCAACGCCCCTTTGCCGGGTATGCCTTGCTCTATGATTTGCTGAGCAACACTTTTCAATGCACCCCAACCACCTGCTGGCCGGTTATAGACTTTAATTGTTTCATTCTTACTCATACTGCTTAATCTCCACGCAATTGGGCTTGATGCAACCACTATTATTGCAGTCAGATGGCAAATATTGCGTGGCGAACAAGTTTCTAAGTCCAAATGTTACCAGAATCCATGACACAGCATAGCCGTTGATAGTTACCGATGAATAACTACCAGCAAAGCCTTGGCCTCGGTTTTACCTAAATTGCGTATCGCATGATTCTTATCAGCGTTATAACGTGCAGTTGCTCCCAGTTTCAGTTTTTTGCATACGCCATCGACTTCTACCTCAACGCTGCCATGCAGTAATGTCAGATGCTCGGATGCACCAGGGTCATGGGAATTCGACACCAGCGCACCGCCCGGTGCCAGGGTCAGCTCATACCATTCATATTTACCTGCCAGCTCCATTGGACCAAGTATACGCAGGATATAGCCAGCATGCTCACCCGGCAAGGTAGGTGTTTCATGGGATTCCAATACCCGTATCGTATCAAGCTTGGGTGATTCTGAAGACAGCAGCTCCGCGATACTGACACCCAGGGCATTTGCCAATCGCCATGCAACAGCTATAGTGGGATTAGCCTTTTCTCTTTCTATTTGGGACAACATGGACTTCGACACGCCAGCGGTGCGTGACAAATCCTCCAGCGTCAGGCCGCGTTCCAGACGCATTTTTTGCAAAGTCGCGCCCACTTCTGGCGGGGTATTGGGTAAAACTTTTTTCATAGAGACTCTTGCATCACTAAAAAAGCTAGATTAATATTCGATATATCGAACTTTAGTTCTAGATATTGAATTATTCAATCATTTTAGAAATTTCCAACAATAGTGTAACAGTGCCATTGATACGCAAACATGAAATTGCCACTAATTCATCCAATTAGCAGTAAAGAATCAATCCGCACAGCAACACAACAGAATCAGGGGACATCATGAGTCAGAACACTTCCAGAACAAACTTCATCAGCAATTTAGCTGGCAATCTGGGCAATTTGCGCGAACAAGGTTTGTACAAGGCAGAACGCGTGATTGCCTCCCGTCAGGGTTCTGAAGTCACTTGCGATGATGGCCGCAAGCTCATCAATTTGTGCGCCAACAATTATCTGGGCTTGTCTGGCGATGAATCCATGGTGCAGGCATCCATTGCTGCGACCGAGCAATATGGCTATGGCCTGTCCTCTGTACGCTTTATCTGCGGTACACAAACTGTGCACAAGCAACTGGAAAAAGCACTGTCCAGCTTTCTCGGCACTGAAGATTGCATCCTGTATGCAGCAGCATTTGATGCCAATGGCGGTGTATTTGAGCCCTTGTTTGATGAAAACGACGCCATCATCTCTGATGCGCTGAATCATGCTTCCATCATTGACGGCATACGCCTGTGCAAGGCAGCACGTTTCCGTTATACCCATAACGACATGGCTGACCTGGAAAAACAATTGATAGCTGCGGCTGACAAGCGTCACCGTATCATCGTTACTGACGGTGTTTTCTCCATGGATGGCACGATCGCCCAGCTCGACAAGATTTGTGACCTGGCTGACAAATATGATGCGCTGGTCATGATAGATGAATGCCATGCATCCGGCTTCATGGGCGCGACGGGTCGCGGCACCCATGAGCATCACAATGTACTCGGTCGCATTGATATCATTACCGGCACTTTGGGTAAAGCGTTGGGTGGTGCCATGGGTGGCTTCACAGCAGCACGCAAGGAAGTCATAGACACCTTGCGTCAAAAGTCCCGGCCTTATCTGTTCTCGAATACTCTTGCGCCATCCATAGCTGGTGCCTCGCTGTCTGTTTTAGAACGCCTGTCCAGTTCCACTGAACTGCGTGACCGCCTGCACGCGAATACTGCGCACTTCCGCCGTGAAATTGAGGCTTTGGGCTTTACCATCAAGCCGGGGACCCATCCTGTTGTCCCAGTCATGCTGTTCGATGCGCCGGTCGCGCAGAAATTTGCTGCGCGCCTGTATGAGCTTGGCGTACTGGTGACGGGCTTCTTCTACCCAGTGGTACCCATGGGACAAGCCCGCGTGCGCGTACAACTGTCCGCAGCACATACGACTGAACAATTGAATACTGCTCTGGCTGCATTTGCCCAGGCTGGTCGCGAATTAAACATCATTAAGTAAGGGATATCCATGGAACGTATATTAGTGATCGGTGCCAACGGCCAGATCGGCAGTGAGTTGGTAGAAGCACTGGCAAACCAGCATGGCGCAGATAACGTCATCGCTGCTGACATCAGGCCAGAGAGTCTGTATGGCGCAAAAATCTATGAAGTCATTGATGTACTAAATACAGAAAGACTGGCGCAAGTCGTCGCTCAATACGACATTACCCAGGTATATCAACTGGCAGCCATGCTATCAGCTACGGGTGAACAAGCGCCCTTGAAAGCCTGGACCTTGAACATGGATGGCCTGCTCAACATACTTGAACTGGCACGCACCCGCAATGAGGCTGGCAAACCCCTGAAAGTATTCTGGCCATCATCGATTGCTGCATTCGGCCCGAACACGCCACCAGTCAACACACCACAATACACAGTGATGGACCCAAGCACGATCTACGGCATCAGCAAACTGGCAGGCGAACGACTGTGCGAATATTACTTCCAGAAATACGATGTTGATGTCCGCAGCATACGTTACCCAGGTATCATCAGCTATAAGTCCCCTCCAGGCGGTGGCACCACGGATTATGCGATAGCCATCTTCCATTCAGCTTTGCGTGGCGAGACCTATGAATGCTTCCTGGAGTCAGAAACCAGTTTGCCCATGATCTACATGCCAGATGCCATCCGCGCCACCATTTCATTGATGGATGCGCCAACGGCCAAACTTTCTATACGTTCTTCTTACAATGTTGCAGGTTTAAGCTTTAATCCACGGGAATTAGCGTTTGCAATCAAACAAAATTTGCCTGCATTTGACATACACTACGCGCCTGACAGCCGTCAGGCAATCGCAGCTTCCTGGCCACAGAGCCTGGATGACGCGGTAGCGAGAGCAGACTGGGGCTGGCAAGCACAAGTAGGCCTGCAACAACTGGTGGAAGACATGCTGAAGAATATTCGTGTCGATCAAAAGGAGTTGAAGGAATTGAACCAGGCCGCATAAATAATTATCAGAGACAAGTAAAAAAAGAGGTGAATTGATGGACATGCGTGTATTCGAATTATTTAAAATAGGCGTGGGTCCGTCCAGTTCCCATACAGTCGGTCCCATGCTGGCAGCCCGCCGTTTTTTACTTGAATCTGCAGATCTCTACAAAGCGTCCAAAATAAAGGTGGCGCTGTACGGCTCACTCGCATTAACTGGCCATGGACATGCCACTGACAAAGCAGTCTTGCTAGGCTTGATGGGCGAGACCCCACAGGATGTGGTTCCAGAAAGCGTGGATGAAAAACTCGCCAATCTGGCCAGTTCAGGAAAATTGAATTTATTGGGCGAATACCCCGTCAAGTTCGATGCCGCCACCGACATTCTGTGGTTCAAGCAAGAAGTCTTACCTGGCCACCCTAATGGCATGAAATTCATACTGACGCGCAACGATGGCAGCAGTTTTGAAAAGATTTATTACTCTACCGGTGGTGGCTTCATTTATTCGGCAGAAGAATTGGCGAATCCCGACAGCTCTGAGAATACCGGTAAGAAACCCCTGCCCTATCCTTTTGCAACCATGGCTGAACTGCTGGCCCATGGAAAGCGCACTGGCCTGTCCATCACGGATATGCTGCGCGCCAATGAAAATGTGTATTGCACTGATGAGGAACTGGATGCTGGCCTGGATAAAATCTGGTCTGTCATGAAGGGTTGTATTTCACGCGGCTTGCAAACATCCGGTGAATTGCCTGGTGGCTTGCATGTCAAACGCCGTGCAGCCAAATTATGGCGTGCCGCCAATGAAACTGCTGACGTGTTGCCGCACGACGGTCTGCACCGTGTCAGCCTGTATGCCATGGCAGTGAATGAAGAAAATGCGGCTGGTGGTCGCGTCGTCACTGCGCCTACCAATGGCGCGGCTGGCATTATCCCGGCTGTGCTGCGCTATTACGCAGAAGACTGCAAACCCAGCCACCCTGAACAAGGCATACGCAATTTCATGCTGGCAGCGTCTGCCATAGGCATGTTATGTAAAACCAATGCATCCATTTCTGGTGCTGAAATCGGTTGCCAGGGTGAAGTCGGCGTAGCTTGCGCCATGGCTGCTGCTGGCCTGACTGCCGCTTTGGGCGGCACCAATGAACAAATTGAGTCAGCTGCTGAAATCGGCATAGAACATCACCTGGGTATGACTTGCGACCCTATCGGTGGTCTGGTGCAAATCCCCTGTATAGAACGCAATGGCATGGGGGCAGTCAAGGCGATTACGGCCGCTTCACTATCCTTGCGCAGCGATGGCACGCACCACGTTAGCCTGGATGACGTGATAGAAACGATGCGCGCGACCGGCTTTGACATGCAGGCAAAATACAAGGAAACCTCATTGGGCGGCCTGGCAGTGCATGTAGTAACCGTCAACTACGCTGCTTGCTGATATTTCTGAAGAGTACCCGCAATCGCAATGAAGCACTGGCAGCAGTGCTTCATTCCTTAGCCTTAGCTCCAAAACTATAACGCACGCCCAGCCATATCATGCGTGGCGCACTGGGAGTGTAAAAAGTCGCCCCCTTGCTGTCAGAATTGCTGTAACCACCATTGGCGGTGATTGCATATGGACCAAGCTGTCCAGCCGTGTAGTAACGCTGATCAAACAAATTGCTGACATTAACAGAGAATTTCCATTGTGGGTCTGGTCTATAGCTGGCAGACAGGCTGACGACTGCATACCCCGGTATGCTGCCCGACCCAAAATTTGTCAGTCCATCAGGTGCATGAGCGTTGTTTTCATTTCCTCGTACAAAACTCTTGCCCACCGCCAGCACTTCAATGCTCGCAGAAGTTTGTGCATTTAATTCATAGTTTGCATGGGCTTTAAAAATCTGCTGAGGGATCAGCGGTATCAGGTCACCGGGCTTAACGCTGATATTTGCACTGGCATTTGCAAGGCTGTTATTTTGCGAAACGAGGACATCTGCACTCTGGTAGCTTGCCTTCATCCAGGTATAGTTCAGCCCATAACTGAAATTATCCTGGCTGCTTGCAATACTTGCCTCAAGCCCTTGCCGCCTGATTTGTCCAAAGTTTTTGAAGTAACCAGTCGCAGCAGAATTGGCCACGAACAGAATATCATCTTCATTTACACCTCTGAAGACACCTGCATTCCATACAGTCTTGCCGGGCAATTTGCCACGCAGGCCAGCTTCCCAGGTTTTGGAAATCACCTGTTTTAATGCCGGATCACCCGCCATGGAATTTGGCAAGCGGCAGCCAAAGTCAGGATCAGCACAACCCAGTTCTATGGAAGTTGGTGCCCTGCTGCTCTCGCTATAACCTGCATAGATATTCATGGCTGAATTTGGTACATAGCTGACACCAACAGCCGGATTTAAACGTCTGAAGACATGATCCCCATCCAGCGAACCACGTTGCGCGCCCTTGGTAGTGACGTTGTTATAGGGGTAAATTCGGTCAGTATTTCTGAGGCTGGTGTTATTGTAACGGGCAGACATAGTCAAATGCCAGACATCTGACAACGTCAGGGTATCGCTGCCAAACAGGCTCCAGGTCTTTGTTTGCCCATCCAGATTGACGCGTTGGTCAAAAGCATTTTCAGAATTCTGTGTTCCGTCTGCATAAGCATTCACGGCGGTGATACTGCGATCGGGGTTCAGGTAGCCAAACTGGCTGGCCTGATTAAAACTAGTGCGACTGGCATCATAAGCAGCACCAACGACCATCTGGTTACTGTATCCAGGTGCCTTGGTTAGTGATCTCAATTGCGCACTAAGTCCATAGTTTTGCTGACGGGTGCCGGTATTGGTAATAATGCCGGTGCATTTTTCATTTGGTTCAGTATTCGTCCCAGCCTGTGCAATACAGCGCAGGCTGGGAAAAGAGAAAGCAGAACTGGCCCTGCTATTACTGCTTTCAATCACAGGGTTATAGGTCTGGGCCAATAACCAGTTCTTGTCAGCTGTTTGTCCGGTGTAATACAGGGATTCACCCAGGGCTTCCTCATTCAGGTCACCATTCGTAGTGGCAGTACGAGTATTGCGGTAGTAGGCATTACCAGATAACTGCAATTTATCGCCGAGATTAGTTCTGGCTTCCAGATTCACGAAACTGGCCCGGTTTTTTGTTAGATCTGGCAGTGTAAACACGCTGGCGTAAAGCTTATCGAGCAACTGTTGCTCTTGTGGCCCATTACCTGTCATCTCGCTGCTGGCCCATGCATAGCCAAGCTTGAATTGGTTTTTGGTGTCATGCCAACCCAACTTGCCAAAGAATTGCTTCAACTTAGATGGAGAGGCAGCCCGCCAGCCATCTTCCTGATAATTATTAGCAGTAAAGTACCAGTCCAGGCCAAGTTGATTTGTTCCGCCATGCTCAACACTGACATTGCGACGTGCATAAGAACCTGCCCCCAATTCGAGCAAGGTTCCAGCATCATGCCTGCCATCTTTGGTTTGCAGCGATAAAGTGCCCCCAAGGGTATTGAGGCCGAATAAAGGGTTTGATCCCGACATCAGCGTCACGGAAGAAATCGCTGACTTCGGAATCAAATCCCACATCACCACATCCCCAAATGGCTGATTCAGACGCACGCCATCCAGATAAACCGACAGTCCTTGCGGCGTACCCAATAATGGCGACGCCGTGTAGCCACGATAGTTCACATCATTCATAAAGGGATTACCCTGCACATCATTAACATGCACGCTACCCAGATAGCGATTGAAGAAGTCAGAGATATTCAGCGCCCCGCTCTTCGCCATATCTTTGCTATTGGCAGTTTGCACGGCAGCCGGGATTTGCTCCTTGCTTACGCCTGTGCCAGGCAAGGCGGTGATGCCTATGATTTCCACTGGAGGACTGATAATGGTTTCAGTTGCAGCCCTCGCCTGATTAGCAAGGCTGGAAAGAAGTAAGGCAAAAACACAGAACAGGGGCTTGGGAAAAGGCAAGGAATCCATAGGTCCACATATTTGTCATTTTCATAATTTCAATTATAGATAATACAATAAGTATGAAACAGACAAAAAAATATCACCCCAAGTGTGGCCTCAGGGTGACATCGGTGACTATTGATGGCATTAGAGAATTGCGGACAAGCTACGAATACAAAATTGATGACAGCTCTACATCAGGGCTGCAAAGAAAAGCCCTTTTTCCCAGTCTGCCAAAGCAAGAATGCCCAGTTATCAGCCTGCTCAGTCAGAGCGTCAGCCTTCCACGCATTCGCGAAATCAGTACGGAATAATGCTGGTCTGGACTTATTCACATTTGCTGCCTGCAAGCGTGCGACAAATTTGCTGCTCATCCAGATCGGCGTATCAGCATTACCAAAACGTGCAGAGATCAGAGCAGCAGGATAAGACTGACCGTCGCGCAAGCCCAGGTAGGGATTGCTGCTTAAAAGCCTGGCCTTGTCTGCCGCAGTCATTTTTTTGGATTTACCATAGCCTGTCGACTCCGACTGCAAGGCGGCACTTTGTACCGCAGTAAATAATTCCGGACGCTGGCTGATTGCTTGTGCCAGCCAGCGCTTGCCCGGGCCAGGCTCTTGCGTGACCAGTTTCCCGGAACTGGTATAGCCTTCACCCACAAGATAATCAGCTGCCGTAAGAAATTCATCAAGCCCGTCGTTAGCGTTTTTTTGCTTGGGACTCTCATTTGCAGGGACATACACTATCGCCATCACAGCATCCTGCTCCAGCCAGGCCAGGCGCAAGGCGTCGAATTTCGCCAACTTCGACAAGCCCGTACCAGTTTCCATCGTCAACAATAAGGGATGCTTGCCATCAAGCTCCATACCTTGCGGATATAACAGTGTCAGTGCAATTTGTTTGTTGCTGCCTGGTTTGGTAATACTCAGGTTTTTGCTGGCGATGCGATGAAAGCCGACCTGAGGTGAACGGAAAACTTCTACATTCCTGATTTGCCCGCCTGCCAGGGCACGATAAGATAAAGGCGCAGCATTCGCTGCCTCAAATATAAACAAGGCTCCGTCTGTATCTGCATCTGCATTCAATTCACTGACGCGACCAGAATAAGGCAAAGTCAATTCTTCTTTTTTACTGCCATCCAGCTCAGCCTTGATGAGCTTGCTATAGCCCGCCTCAGCGACATGGACATACAAAGCATTTTTTGCTACTGCGATATCCAGCAATTCGTCGCTACTGGCTGGCAACACTTCCTTGGCAGTGTTAAATTGTGGTTTTTTTAAATCCAGTTTAAGGATCGCTCCTGTGCTTTTCTTCTTTGCAGATAGCAGATAGAGCTGCTCACCAGCCAGCCAGGCATTTCTGATTTTGTCTGTTGGACCAGTCAGTCGTTGCCATGCAGTTGCCGCACCCTTTAGCTGATCTTGCTTGACCATGTACAAACTGCGGTCCTGACTTTGCCCGTGCTGAACCTCGGCCAACAGATAAGAAGAATTCATGCTGCTTTTAATCGACACCACATCGCTGGCAGCAAACCGCCGGCTCTTGCTGACACCCGGACCTATGAGTGGCAAATCTGTTCCCAGCTTGCTTCCCAGCACATGCTGCCAGATTGCTCCGCGGTCCGAGCCTAGTTTGGCGGGAGACTTGCGATAGTAAATCGTGGTCGAATCAGGTTTCCAGGCGATTTCCTTACTGTCAGGCGCGATCGTATCCAGATTGTCCTTGAGCATGCTTGCATCATTAGTCTTGATAATACGCAGACTATGCCGCTGCCGCCCGCTATTCAACAAATCGACGGCGACATGACTGCCATCCAGAGAAGGCGTAAAAAAACCTATGCCCTGTCCTGACTCTGTCAATAGCAGCAGGCGCTCCGCATTGGTGGCAGCATTACGCATGAATAACTGCTGCCGGTTATCCGCTGTAGTACGGGCAAAAAACTGCATGCCACGCACCTCAATCAACCTGCCCGCACCGAACTCAGTACTTTGCAAGACTTTGAGACGCTTCAGCAAGGCATCGCGCCCGCTGATGCGTGTCAGAACGGCGTTGCTAAAATCTGTTTGTTTTTTCATCCAGGCGCGGACTTGCGCATCACTTAATGATTCCAGAAAACGAGATGGGTCAGCCACCGCTTCAGTTTGCCCCGTCGCCGCCTGTCTTGGCAAGGCTGGGTAATCACCCCAGGCTTGCAATTGGGCATGGGCAAATACTGGCCAAATGCCGAGTATCAATAAAAACTGTTTTATATTCTGTTTTGCTAGCATGCCGGCTCCAAGCCCCTATTTCCTGACAGGGCTACAGTATCCCTCACACCTGCATAAAATTGCAAAAATCACCTGCATTTTTTAGGACAGGCTTCACTGCTCATGTTTCAATTCTTGAATTTCGTCCCCTGCTTTCTGCATTTCATCGCAAACGCATGGCAAGCACAGGGCAACTTGCTTAAAGTGCTTACATCGCAAGACCACATGAAGAACCAGGGAGAAAAAAATGAATATCATCAAGAAAACCAATTTAACACTCTTAACCATTTTTGCATTTGCTGCTACCATAGTGCCAGTGGCTACATATATTAATAAACTTGCTGAAAAAACAAGCATCGCTACAGTCACAATAACAGCGCAAAGACTGACAGAACAACAAAAGATAGCTTTTGATGTCGAACAAGCTGGTAATACGATGCAAACTGTCTTCATTGCTGCAAAACGCCTCAGCACTGAAGAGAAATTCGCACTTGACCAGCAAGACAGACAAACTCAGCAGGCAAAAGTGCGCGTACATAAAAAACCGCAATTGCTTGTTTAACATCTCCTATCCAAAAGATTTACTTATACAAAAAATTAGCATAAAGCTCACTCACAGCTTATTGAGTGTTTGTAGTGATAATGGTTTTAACACCCGCAGCACTTATTAATTTGCAGGCAATTATGTTAAAAAAATCTATTTTCTTGTGCGTGCTGTCTTCCACCTTGTTGGCTGGCATTGCCTTTTCACAAGATTTTATGTTCGACCCGTCCATTCCTACCCAGAATGAAGATCAGGACAAGACAACGGAAGTGATGCAAGAAGCACCAGCGCAAACATCGGCAGTCCCTGCGCCTTTGCAACTCGACAGAAGCGGGATTGACCGCGCATCGGTGCATTTGCAGATACTGCAGCAATCGAATCAGCGTTTTACTGACAATGCACAACCCGTACCTGCAGCCTCTAAAAAGACTGCATCAGATGACAAGAAGACACAAGCCAAGTCGGCCAGCAGTACGTAAGCCCCCCTCATCCCCGGATATCATCACGTTCGGGTATATTTCGCTCCTATAACGCTCCGCGATCTATCCTTTTACTCAGTATGACGGAAGTTGAAGTCTGCCTGACACCATCCAGTGCCCCTATCTGATCCAGCAACTTATCCAACGTTTCTGTATTACTGCACCGCAAGGTCAACATATAGTCGATTGCACCACTGACTGCACATAGCGTCTCGGTTTCAGGCAATTGCTGCAGGTATTTGATCAAACCAGCTGCATATCGCGCTTCTACCGACAAACCCACATAAGCCCTGACAGCAGGCTGCACCATTTTCTGGTTCAGCTTTAAGCCGTAACCGGCTATGACACCACGCTTCTCCAACGCTGCAATACGGGCGATTACTGTCGTCCGCGCTATGCCTACCGATTTGGCGATGCTGGTCACCGGCAAGCGGGCGTTATCCATCAGCAATGCCAGGATTTTGTCATCTATCTCATCAAGATCTGGTTTCATATCGTCATTTTGTCTAATTATTTAGACATATTATCTCGCAAATACACAATATGATGATAACTTTGCTGCTATTAACTGACAAAACTAAGGCCTAGACTTCAGTATCAATCTTACATTTCCATTCACAACACAAACATATACTGGAGACAACCATGACAACCAAACTAATACTTCTGGGCGCAGGCAAAATTGGCGATGCTATTCTCAATTTGCTGTCCCACACTGGCGACTACGAAATCACAGTGGCAGACCGCGACCCTGAACGCCTGAAATATGTAGCACAAGCCGGCTTCCCGAATACCCGCATCGTCCAGGCTGATCTGGGTGATAAAGCGGCAGTCACCGAGTTGATACGTGGTCATAAAGTCACCATGTCTGCCTGCCCTTACTTTTTGACACCTATCATTGCTGGCGCAGCACGCGAAGCCAATTCCCATTATTTTGATTTGACTGAAGATGTGGAAAGCACACGTATCGTCAAGCAACTGGCTGAAGGTGCAGATTGTGCCTTCGTACCACAGTGTGGCCTGGCACCGGGTTTTATTTCCATCGTGGCCAATGATGTTGCCAAGCGCTTTGAAACCCTGCGCGATGTCAGCATGCGCGTTGGTGCCCTGCCTACCTTCCCAAACAATGCCCTTAAATATAATCTGACCTGGAGTACTGATGGTCTGATCAACGAATATTGCAACCCATGCGAAGCAATTGTTGATGGTCAATTGCGTGAAACGGCTGCACTCGAAGAAATCGAGCATTTCTCCCTGGATGGCATAGACTACGAAGCCTTCAATACTTCCGGCGGCCTGGGCACATTGTGCGAAAGCCTGGAAGGCAAGGTACAAAACCTGAATTACAAGACAGTGCGCTACCCAGGTCACCGCGATATCGTCAAAGTGTTGATACGCGACCTGCAACTGGGTAAGCTGGAGCGCCGCCCTATCTTGAAAGAAGTCATGGAAACCGCTATCCCCATGACCAAACAAGATGTGGTACTGGTGTTTGTCAGTGTTGTCGGCATGCGCGATGGCCGCCTGGAGCAAGAATCTTATGCCAAGAAAATCTACGCCCAAAAAGTCAATGGCCAATTATTGTCAGCCATACAATTGACAACAGCCTCTGGCATTTGCGCCATGGTTGATCTGGTGGTTACTGGCAAATTGCCTCAGCATGGCCTTGTGCGTCAGGAACAAGCTGTTCTGGCTGATTTCCTGACAAATCGCTTTGGTCAATACTACGCCGCATAGTCAGCTGGCATAGCTGAACTGGGCACAAGATCGCTGCCAGCGCTACAATATGTACAATACGGCTACTGGCAATAAGCCCATCCAATAATCCAATAAAGGCAGGCTTTCCAAAAGAAAGTCTGCCTTTATAAAAACGTACCGAGGCAAACAAGATGGAAAACACCACTTTGCAAGCAATCCTGAAAGAGCTTGATATCAATTTGAGCGACTATCAGGGTAGCGACATTCACAGCATCTCCCCAATAAATGGCAAAAACCTGGCCAGCTTGCGTGCCGACACAGCCGCTGAAGTCAAACAGCGCATAGACCGCGCCCATGCTGCATTTTTACAATGGCGCAACATCCCAGCACCGCGCCGTGGTGAGCTGGTCCGCCTGTTTGGTGAAGAATTGCGCACGCATAAGCTGGCACTGGGTCAATTGGTGACACTGGAAGCGGGCAAAATCCTGCAAGAAGGCTTGGGCGAAGTACAGGAGATGATCGATATTTGTGATTTCGCCGTTGGCCTGTCACGTCAGTTGTATGGCCTGACGATTGCTTCTGAGCGCCCTGGCCACCGCATGATGGAACAATGGCATCCCATAGGTGTAGTCGGCGTGATTTCTGCTTTCAATTTCCCGGTCGCGGTCTGGGCATGGAATGCCGCACTGGCTTTTGTCTGTGGCAATAGCGTGACCTGGAAACCATCTGAAAAAACCCCGCTAACAGCCATTGCTACCCACGCTCTGTTCATGAAGGCAGTTGCCCGTTTTGGCAGCGATGCCCCGGCAGGTCTGGCTGAATTGATCATAGGTGGCCGCGATACTGGCGCACAAATGGTAGAAGACAAGCGCATCGCCCTGGTCAGCGCCACTGGCAGCACCCGCATGGGTCGCCAGGTTGCTGAAGTCTGCGCCAAGCGTTTGACTCGCACCATCCTTGAACTGGGCGGCAATAACGCCATGATCGTCGCTCCAAGCGCAGACCTGGAAATGGCAGTTCGTGCTATCACCTTCTCTGCCGTTGGCACTGCCGGTCAACGCTGCACTACCTTGCGCCGCCTGTTCGTACATGACAGTATTTATGACACACTGGTACCACGCCTGAAGAAAATCTATGCAGGCCTGCCAGTCGGCAATCCTCTGGAGAAAACGACTCTGGTCGGCCCATTGATTGATGCAGGCTCTTTCGATGCAATGCAAAGTGCTTTGGCGATTGCCAAATCCGAACAAGGTCATGTGTTTGGCGGCGAACGTAGCATAGTTGCTGGCAATGAAAATGGCTACTATGTCAGCCCGGCTTTGGTAGAAATGCCAAGCCAGACGGCATCCATGCACCATGAAACCTTTGCGCCCATCATGTACATCGTGCGTTACAGCGATTTGCAACAAGCCATCGACTTGAATAATGAAGTACCGCAAGGCTTGTCGTCCTCCATCTTCACGACCGACCTGCGTGAAGCCGAGACCTTTGTTTCTGCTGCTGGCAGTGACTGCGGCATCGCCAATGTCAACATCGGCCCTTCAGGCGCAGAAATTGGTGGCGCATTTGGTGGAGAGAAAGAAACTGGCGGCGGCCGTGAATCTGGTTCTGACGCATGGAAGGCCTATATGCGCCGCACTACCAATACCTTCAATTACAGCAATTCTCTGCCATTGGCACAAGGTATCAGCTTTGATATTTGATCCAGATCGAATGTATTAGTTTCAAAAGACCGCCAAATGGCGGTCTTTAGCTTTATAGCACCAGGAATTCGTCTTACAATTTCTTATTCAGGAACTCGCTTGGCAGGGGCAGCAAAAATATTTATGAAAAAAGCACTTACTTGCGCTGACATCAGTCAATTGGAGCAGTTGCCAAATGTCGGCAAGGCAACGGTTGCCGACTTACATGTACTGGGCATCACTGATCCACAGCAATTGAAAGGGCGCAATCCCTATCAGATGTACGATGAACTTTGTACAGCGACCAAAGTCAGGCATGACCCCTGTGTCTACGACGTTTTCATTTCCATAGTAAAATTCATGGACGGCGAGCCACCTCTGGCCTGGTGGCACTACACCGCTGAGCGCAAAGCTTACCTGGCATCCCCCTCCTCACTATAAGCCTATTCCTGACAAAATTACTCAAGTTTGCTATACTTGACTAAAATGCTCAACAACTCAGGGCATTCAGCTTTTTCTTGCGTGGAGTATCCCCGGAGTAACATATGCGACTGACCACCAAAGGACGTTTTGCCGTGACGGCAATGATAGACCTGGCCCTGCGCCAGGATAAGGGACCAGTGACTTTGGCCGGCATTAGCCAGCGCCAGGACATTTCCCTGTCCTATCTTGAGCAATTGTTTGGAAAACTGCGTCGCCATGAAATCGTTGAATCCGTGCGTGGACCTGGTGGCGGTTACAATCTTGCTCGCAAAGCGCAAAATGTGACTGTTGCCGATATTATCATTGCAGTTGATGAGCCACTTGATGCAACGCAATGCGGTGGCAAAGGCAATTGTCATGGCAGCGACCATGAAAATGGCCTGCACTGCATGACACACGACCTGTGGGCGACGCTGAACGCCAAAATGGTCGATTACCTGGATTCTGTTTCTCTCCAGGATTTAGTCAATCAGCAAAGACAGAAAGCCTCAGAAAACCATGTCGTCGTCATGCACCATTCGCATGTCAGCCACATTGCCTCTTGAATATTTGGAGTTTTGAATGAACGCCCCTTTGGAAAAAAGCCTGCTGGATACACTGAAGTCACCGCATTTCCCTATTTACATGGATTATTCGGCGACAACGCCGGTTGACCCACGTGTTGCGGACAAGATGATTCCTTACTTGCGTGCGCAATACGGCAACCCTGCCTCACGCAGCCATATGTATGGTTGGGATGCTGAAAAAGCTGTAGAAGATGCACGAGCACAGGTGGCTGATCTGGTCAATGCTGATCCGCGTGAAATCATCTGGACTTCCGGCGCGACAGAAAGCAATAACCTGGCACTCAAAGGTGCTGCAAACTTCTACAAGTCCAAAGGCAAGCACATTATCACGGTAAAAACCGAGCATAAAGCTGTGCTGGATACCGTGCGTGAGCTGGAACGCCAGGGCTTTGAAGCAACCTATCTACAACCAGGCGACAACGGCCTGATCACCATAGAACAATTGAAAGAAGCCATACGTCCAGACACCATCCTGGTTTCCGTCATGTGGGTCAATAATGAGATTGGAGTGATCCAGCCTATTGCTGAAATTGGTGAACTGTGCCGCGAAAAAGGCATCATATTCCATTCCGACGCAGCCCAGGCAACTGGCAAGGTGAAGATTGACCTGGAAAATACCAAGGTTGATCTGGTCTCTTTCTCCGCCCATAAATCCTACGGCCCGAAAGGCATAGGCGCGCTGTACATCCGTCGCAAACCACGTGTACGTCTGGAAGCTCAAATGCACGGTGGCGGCCATGAACGCGGTTTCCGTTCTGGGACACTGGCTACGCATCAAATTGCTGGCATGGGTGAGGCTTTCCGTATCGCCAAGGAAGAAATGGATAGCGAACTGGCACATGTACGTACCATGCGTGACCGTCTGGCAAAAGGCTTGCAAGAAATTGAAGAGACCTATGTCAATGGTGACATGGAACACCGTGTGCCGCACAACCTGAATGTCAGCTTCAACTATGTTGAAGGCGAGTCCCTGATCATGGCTATCAAGGATATTGCAGTATCGTCCGGCTCTGCCTGTACCTCTGCCAGCCTGGAACCTTCTTATGTATTACGCGCCCTGGGCCGTAGCGACGAACTGGCGCACAGCTCGATACGTTTCACCATCGGCCGTTTCACGACAGAAGAAGATATCGACTTTACGATAGACCTGCTCAAGACCAAGGTTGCCAAGTTGCGTGAATTGTCACCCCTCTGGGATATGTACAAGGACGGCATTGATATCTCCACTATCCAGTGGGCTGCGCATTAATTCAATATTGAATGCGCATTTGAACAAACGCATTTGAACAAATTCAAGGAGCATCAAAATGGCTTATTCTGAAAAAGTGTTGGATCACTATGAAAATCCACGCAATGTCGGCGCTTTTGAAAAAGGCGACGATACAGTAGGTACCGGTATGGTCGGTGCCCCTGCTTGTGGCGACGTCATGAAATTGCAAATCAAGGTAGGCGCTGATGGCGTTATCCAGGATGCCAAATTCAAGACTTATGGTTGCGGCTCTGCAATTGCCTCCTCTTCCCTGGTAACTGAATGGGTCAAGGGCAAGACACTGGATCAGGCTTTGGAAATCAAGAACACGGCAATTGCTGAAGAACTGGCACTGCCACCAGTCAAGATCCACTGCTCCATCCTGGCGGAAGATGCGATCAAAGCTGCTGTGCTCGATTACAAAAACAAGCACAGCGCCGAACAAAGCGCCTGAAATTAGTTTCAAGATTAGTTTCAAGAAAACCGGCAACAAAAGTTTAGTAGCAAAAAACTGGAATAAATATGGCAATCACACTCACAGAAAAAGCGGCAAAACATGTGACCCGTTATATGGAACGTCGCGGCAAAGGCATAGGCCTGCGCTTTGGGGTACGTACAACCGGCTGCTCGGGCATGGCTTACAAGCTTGAGTATGTGGATGAGGTTGGCAACGAGGATCAGATTTTTGAATCACATGGCGTCAAGGTGTTTGTTGACCCAAAAAGTCTGCCTTACATCGACGGTACCGAGCTTGATTTTGCCCGCGAAGGCCTGAACGAAGGCTTTAAATTCTACAACCCCAACGTCAAGGACGAATGTGGTTGTGGCGAAAGCTTCAGGATTTAAGGCTGGCGCAGATGCAGAATCATTTTGAGCTGTTTCAGTTGCCGCAGCAGTTTGCACTTGATCAGGGTCAATTGGATGCAGCTTACCGCGAGGTGCAGAATCAGGTGCATCCGGACAAGTTCGTTCAAGCCAGTGAAGCTGAAAAACGCGTCGCCATGCAATGGGCAACCAGAGCCAATGAGGCTTATCAAACACTGAAAAAGCCGCTGAAACGCGCACGCTATCTATGTGAATTGCAGGGTGTGGATTTACAGACAGAATCCAACACCTCCATGCCTGGCGCGTTTTTGATGCAGCAGATGGAGTGGCGCGAATCCTTTGATGACGCGCGCCAGGACAATAATGAAGCTGCGTTGTTACGTCTGGAACGCGAACTGAACAGCGCCCTAAGAACGCAATTGCATGCAGTTGGCAATTCGATAGACCTGGGTAACTTTGAAGAAGCTGCGCTGCAAATCCGCACCTGCATGTTTCTGGAAAAATTTATTGCCGACATCGCTGCGCTCGAAGAGTAATTTCGAATAACCCGGCAAATCTGGCTATGCTGATTTGCCCTTTTTGGATGCTTAGCCATCCCCCATTTCATCATGGCATTACTGCAGATTTCCGAACCTGGCATGTCCACCGCTCCACACCAGCACAGGTTGGCAGTAGGCATAGATCTGGGCACTACCAACTCACTGGTTGCAACCGTACGCAATAGTATCCCTGAAGTATTGAATGATGAAGAAGGCCGCCCTCTGCTGCCGTCAGTAGTGCGATACCTGCCAAATGGTCATGCTCATATTGGCTTCAAGGCGCAGGCCGAGCAAACCAATGACCCAAGGAATACGATAGCCTCCGTCAAGCGCTTCATGGGTCGTGGTCTGAAAGACATCGCCTACGCTGAAAATTTGCCTTACGATTTTCATGATGAACCCGGCATGGTGCAGATCAAAACTGTAGCTGGCATTAAAAGCCCGGTAGAAGTATCGGCACAAATTCTGGCCACTCTGCGCCAGCAGGCAGAAGATGCACTCGGTGATGATCTGGTTGGTGCAGTCATTACCGTCCCGGCTTATTTTGATGATGCCCAAAGACAGGCGACCAAAGACGCCGCCAAACTGGCTGGCCTGAATGTCTTGCGCTTGTTAAATGAACCTACCGCTGCAGCAATTGCCTATGGCCTGGACAATTCTTCAGAAGGCATCTATGCCGTCTATGATCTGGGTGGTGGCACGTTTGACATCTCCATCTTAAAGATGAGCAAGGGCGTATTTGAAGTCTTGTCTACTGGTGGTGATTCTGCCCTCGGTGGCGATGATTTTGATCACCGCCTGTTTTGCTGGATCTTGCAAGAATCCAAACTGGCACCTTTGTCTGACGAAGATACCAGCACCCTGATGGTCAAAGCGCGCGAAGCCAAAGAGATTTTGTCGAGCAAGCCTAGCACTTACATTGATGCAAAACTCAATTCTGGCGAATCCGTACATTTGCAGATCAGCGCAGCCGCATTTGCCGAAATGACGCAAAACCTGGTAACGAAAACTACTACGCCTTGCCGCAAAGCCCTGCGCGATGCCAGCCTGACGGTGGATGATATCGATGGCGTGGTACTGGTTGGCGGTGCAACTCGCATGCCGCATGTACGCAAGGCCGTCGGTGAATTCTTCCAGACTACACCTTTGGCCAATATTGACCCTGACAAGGTAGTGGCACTCGGTGCTGCGATACAGGCCAATCTGCTGGCTGGCAATCGCGCCCCTGGCGATGACTGGTTGCTGCTGGATGTCATCCCGTTGTCGCTGGGTGTGGAAACCATGGGCGGCCTCGCTGAGAAGGTCATCCCGCGCAATTCCACCATACCCTGTGCACGTGCGCAAGAATTCACTACCTTCAAAGATGGGCAGACTGCCATGGCAATCCATGTCGTGCAAGGCGAACGTGAACTGGTGAGCGAATGCCGCTCGCTGGCACGCTTTGAACTGCGCGGCATCCCTGCCATGGCCGCTGGCGCTGCACGCATACGCATCACTTATCAGGTGGATGCAGACGGACTGCTGTCAGTATCTGCGCGTGAACTGCGCTCTGGCGTAGAAGCAGCGATTACCGTCAAGCCATCCTATGGCCTGGCCGATGATGAAATCACGCGCATGCTGCAAGATTCTTTCACCTCGGCAGATGCCGACATGCAAGAACGTGCATTGCGTGAAGAGAGTGTGGAAGCTGAACGTATTTTACTGGCGACCCAATCTGCCTTGAATGGCGACGCCCAATTGCTCAATGATGCCGAGCAAGTGCAGATCAAGACATTGATGGATCAGGTCGCCAAGCTGAAGGATGGCAAAGATCATCAGCTACTACATGCAGCCATCAGCGCGCTCGCCGATGGCACCGAAGAATTTGCCGCCCGCCGCATGGACCAGAGTGTGCGCAGTGCACTGGCTGGAAAAAGACTGGACGAGATTGCCTGAACAATATTGTCAGACATCACTCCAGGCAGCACCCATATATATCGAAATAGCTAGATTACGAGAACAACATGCCACAAATTATTGTCTTGCCACACCCCCAGCTTTGCCCAGAAGGAACCGTCATTGATGCACCGGAAGGCAAGTCACTGTGCGAAGCCCTGGTTGAAAGCGATGTGGAAATCGAGCATGCCTGTGAAATGTCTTGCGCCTGCACCACTTGCCACGTAGTCGTGCGCGAAGGATTTAATTCATTGAATGGGTCTACTGATGATGAAGAAGACTTGCTGGATGCCGCCTGGGGTCTGGAAGCAACTTCACGCCTGTCTTGCCAGGTTAAACTGGGCAAGCAGGATATCACCATAGAAATTCCTAAATACACCATCAACCACGCGCGCGAAAATCACTAACACTGATTTTTCACACCTTTGTGATTAGCTATTTGCAATAGCATCAATAGAAAGTGGGTTCAACATGAAATGGACTGATACCTTCAGAATCGCCGAAGCGCTTTGCGATAAATTCCCTGATGTTGATCCACTGACGGTACGTTTCACTGACCTGCACAACTGGATCGTCGATCTGGAAGAATTTGACGACGACCACGCACGGGGTGGTGAAAAGATACTGGAAGCCATACAAATGGCCTGGATAGACGAAACCAAGTAATTCTGCATGCGTCCTCTTTACCTAAAATACACCCGTGAAATAAGCGTCTCAACAACAATTTGTCCATTTTTGGACTTTTGAACACACAGAGTGAACACTCCAGAATCATAACTTGCTGAAACGCAAAAAACCTTTTAGTATTTTAGAATTGTTTGTGCGATCATCGAGCGTAATTATCCATGTCTGATCTGTAAATGAATGTCTGGTGAGAAAATGCATTCTGCACCGCCTGACTATACCCTCCGGGAAGTGTTGCACAAGGACCTCGCAATGCAGTTTCGACATCTTTTATCTGCAATACGTAGCCGGATCACGCTAAGGTTGGCGATTATTCTGGCTGTTGTATTCGGATTAACCGTCCCCGCTGCCATCCTCATCCCTTACCACCTGCATACCATAGAAACTGCGGCCCAGCTCAGGAATGCAGAAGATCATAATCGACTGGTCGAAATCCTTTCTGTCATCTTGAGCGAGCCCTTATGGCAAATCACGCCAGAGATTGCCAACATCTCCAGCGAGGTGGTGTATTCCGACCCCAGGGTAGCAACCATCGAAGTCATCACCCTGCCCGACCGCAAGGAATTCATCAAGAACGACACCAGAAAAAAGACCCAGAAAGGTCCATTCACCAGCATGGTCAGAGAGATCAAGCATGGTGGCCAGGTGATAGGCCAGGTCAGGCTGACACTGGCAGAAGACTTGCTGCAAGAAAGCCTGGCGTCTGATTTCCGGCGTTATGTCACTACAGCTGTGCTTTCACTGATACTGGCTATCCTGTTTATTTTGGTGGTATTGCAATGGCGCCTGGTGCAGCCAGTCAGGATACTCATGGGTGAATCTGACCGGCTGGCAAATGGTGAACTGAATGACCCTATTGCCTTGAACCGTGAAGATGAACTGGGCCATCTGGCAACCAGTCTGGAAGCCACCCGCCAGGCCTTACAAAGATCTTTTGGCGAACTGGAAATCAAGAATCAGCAATTGCTTGAATATTCAGGCACGCTGGAATCCAAGGTACGTCAGCGCACGCAAGAACTGGAAACCGTGAACCAAAATCTGGAAGCTGCCCTGAATAACGTGAATTCTGCACAGGCAGAACTGGCAAGAGTAGAACGCATGGCAGCGTTAGGTTCCATGGTGGCAGGTGTGGCGCATGAATTGAATACCCCGCTAGGCAATTGCCTCCTGGTTGCCAGTACCCTGGAAGAAGAAACCCGCAATCTGGTCAGGATGGTCGAAGAAGGCAAGATGAAACGCTCTGACCTGACTCGCTATGCAACCACGGCAGTAGACTCCACCAAGTTGCTCTTGCGCGGCCTTCAGCAATCGGCCCATCTGGTTGGTGACTTCAAACAAGTGGCTGTTGATCAGTCCAGTGCCCAGCGCCGGCAATTTGCCTTGCTGGTCATGCTGCAGGAGCTCACTGCTCTGCTGCATTCAAGCTTGCGCAAGACCCCCTTCACACTGGAACTCGATATCCCTGGCGAGATACAGCTGGACAGCTACCCAGGTTTGCTAGGTCAGGTCTTCACCAACCTGGTCAATAATGCAGTGGCTCATGGACTGGAAGGACGTGAAGAGGGTCATATGCGTTGCACTGCCACACAACTGGGTGAGCACGTCGTCATCATTTTTGACGACAACGGCAAAGGTATTTCGGCAGAGATTATCAACAGAATATTCGAACCCTTCTTTACCACCAAATTTGGCCAGGGTGGCAGTGGTCTGGGTCTGAGTATTACTTTCAATATCATTACCAATGTGCTCGGTGGCAGCATTCATGCAAGCAGTGTGGTTGGTCAGGGGACCCGGTTTGAGATCAAACTGCCATTGGTGGCGCCAGGTGAACCTGAATCCAGCAATCCCCTGCTGAGCAAACGCTAAACCGACAAGCTGCTCCGCAAAAGTCTGGCTTGCACATATTTTGCGCCAGACTACTCAGACTACTTACAATCCAATCAAGTGTTTTCTCTTGCCCTAAGGTATACTATCGCCTGGACAAGTTATCAATTCAAGATAGCACTTCTACATAGCAATTTATTAAGCGCCATGCACCAATACCTTGACTTCATGCGCCATGTGAAAGAACACGGCACTCAAAAAACCGATAGAACCGGCACTGGCACAGTGTCTGTCTTTGGTTATCAGATGCGCTTTGACCTGAGCAAGGGCTTTCCATTGGTGACCACCAAAAAACTGCACCTCAAGTCCATCGTTCACGAACTTATCTGGTTTTTGGCTGGCTCCACTAATATCAAATACCTGACGGACAACGGCGTCTCGATCTGGAATGAATGGGCCGATGCAAATGGCAATCTTGGGCCGGTCTACGGTTCGCAATGGCGCAACTGGCCTACACCTACAGGTGAGCACATAGACCAGATCAAGCAAGTCATAGAACAGATACGCAATAATCCTGACTCGCGCAGGCTCATCGTCTCTGCCTGGAATGTCGCCGACATCCCACAGATGAAACTGCCGCCCTGTCATATGATGTTCCAGTTCTATGTCGCCGACGGCAAGCTGTCTTGTCAGTTATATCAGCGCAGTGCCGATATCTTTTTGGGTGTGCCCTTCAATATTGCGTCGTATGCCTTGCTGACACATATGGTAGCGCAGCAGACTGGCCTGGAAGTTGGTGAGTTTATATGGACTGGTGGTGACTGCCACTTGTATTCCAATCACATGGACCAAGTTACCGAACAGTTATCACGTAACACTTTGCCACTGGGTCAATTAGTTATCAAGCGCAAGCCTGAATCCATCTTTGATTATCAATTTGATGATTTTGAGTTTGCCGATTACCAATTCCATCCCGCAATCAAAGCACCTGTTGCAGTTTAAGTCTGGATTCATGAGCATGTCATCTTTAAGTATTATTGTTGCAACCGATTCCAAGCTGGGTATAGGCGTGGACAATAAATTACCCTGGCGTTTGCCAGAGGACCTTGCCCATTTCAAACGCACTACCAGCGGTCACGCCATTATCATGGGCAGGAAGACTTTTGAGTCCATAGGCCGTCCATTGCCAAACAGACGCAATATTGTCGTCACACGCAATCATGAATGGCAACATGCTGGAGTTGAAACTGTCACATCGCTGGACGCTGCAAGAGATTTATTGAACGAAGAATTGGCTTTCATTATCGGCGGTGCAGAGATTTACCAGCAAAGCATGGATCTCGCCAAAGAACTGATCGTGACTGAGATACAACAGGAATTTGCATGTGATACTTTTTTCCCTGGGATCAATCCGCTACTATGGAAAGAGACAGGAAGAGAAAAACATTACTCTGAAGCAAATAATTTACACTTTGCATTTGTCACTTACAAAAAGATTTAGGATTACTATGTCAGGACACGGGTTTCACGTACACGGACCGCATGACCATGAATTGGAACATGCAGCACACGGCAATGATGATTTCGCCAGCAGAATCGCAGTAATGACTGCCATCATGGCAACAGTAGGCGCATTGTTTGGGTATGAGGGTGGTGCAACGCAAAACGATGCTGCCATGCATAAGAACGATTCCGCCATCAAAAAGACAGAAGCATCGAACCAATGGAATTTTTATCAGTCGAAGTCCAACAAGCAAAACCTGGCAGAATTGGCAATGGTTATCCCCGGTGCTGATGCAACAAGATACAAAGCAGAAGTTGAACGTTACAAGCTAGAAAAAGAAGAAATCAAGAAAAAAGCAGAGGCATTGGAAAAAGAGAGTCAGGAATGGGAAGAGAAGTCTAAAGAAGCATTACATCAACACCATCGCTGGGCTCAGGCCATGACAGCTGTGCAAATCGCCATTTCCCTGGCAGCAATTACTTTGCTGACCAAGAAAAAATGGTTGCAATATGCATCATATGGCGTAGCTGGAGTTGGTGTTGCACTGGCTGTACTTGCCTGGTTCCACAAATAGTATAAGAGTGAAAGAAAAATAATGAAAAAAATACTGGGTATCACATTATTGGCGATGGCCTGCTCAGCGGGAGCGCAGACCGCGCAATTCGTGCAACTGGTTCCCACTAGCTACCTGCCCAAGGATGTGAATTTTTCCCTTGGTGCAGCAGCACTTAGTTTGCCGAAATATACAGGCTCTGATGAGCGTCGCCTGGCGGCCTACCCTATGTTCGACGCACAATGGAAGAATGGTGCATTCTTTAGTGCTGTGAACGGTTTAGGTTATAACTTTTCCAAAGATGCCAGCATCCAGTATGGCCTGCGCATGTCATTGGAAGCTGCTCGTGATGAGTCACGCTCCGGCAAACTTCGCGGCTTGGGTGACGTCAATACTTCAGTTGAACCAGGTGCCTTCCTGAATTACAACATAGACCAGAATTTTTCCCTTGCATCGTCTGTACGTTATGGTTCGGGACTGGATCACAATGGCGTACAAGTTAGCTTTGGTGCCCGCGCAACTACTTTGCTGAGCCCACAACACAGGTTGTCTGCCAGTATCGGTGCCAACTGGGTTAATTCTGCCTATATGCAGTCTTACTTCGGCGTGACTGCTGCACAATCTGTCTCCAGCGGTTATGCACAGTACACCCCTTCCTCTGGCATTGCTGATATCAAGCTTGGTGCCAGTTGGCATTGGAACATTGACAACAACTGGTCACTGACTACCGGTGCATCAGTTAGCCGCCTGAATGGCGATGCTGGCAGAAGTCCATTTGTATTCCAGAAAAATCCTGTCACCATCTTTTCTGCCGCAAGTTATCGCTTCTGACAACTGTCATTGCAGTACTTGCCGGGACAAAAGAGTGCTTGCAAAAGCACTCTTTTGCTTATGCGCATACTAGATGTGCGTGCCAAAGGTGATTAATTAAATAAAATTCATCTTGAGCCACGTTTGGCGATGCAAGATACGGTTCAATTCGTGATTTGATGACAATCAGATGAAATTTTGCTTTTCATGGCTAAAAACTGAGTTTTTTTAACATCAGCCCCCACATATCTGAGAGAATTCGCTTCTTTGAATTTTCGGCGCGCAAGCGGTTGATTTAACTTGCCCAGGCGTCTCCCTTGTAACAAGCTTTTTTGGAGACCTCCATGAAATTCCGCTTCCCCATCGTCATCATCGACGAAGACTTCCGTTCTGAAAATACCTCTGGCCTTGGCATACGCGCACTCGCAGACGCCATAGAAACCGAAGGCATGGAAGTATTGGGTGTGACCAGCTATGGTGACTTATCCCAGTTCGCCCAACAACAATCGCGCGCTTCTGCCTTCATCCTGTCTATCGATGATGAAGAGTTCGGCGATGGCACCGACGAAGAGACAGATTATGCACTGAAGTCTCTGCGTGCTTTCGTTGAAGAAATTCGCTACAAGAATGCGGACATCCCGATTTACCTGTACGGCGAAACCCGCACCTCCCGCCATATCCCGAATGACATCCTGCGCGAATTGCATGGCTTCATTCATATGTTTGAAGACACGCCTGAATTCGTGGCCCGCCATATCATCCGTGAAGCACGCTCTTACCTCGATGGCCTGGCACCACCGTTTTTCCGCGCGCTGGTACATTATGCCAATGATGGCTCCTACTCCTGGCACTGTCCTGGTCACTCGGGTGGTGTAGCCTTCCTGAAATCTCCGATAGGCCAGATGTTCCACCAGTTCTTTGGTGAAAACATGTTGCGTGCCGACGTTTGTAACGCTGTAGAGGAACTCGGACAACTGCTGGACCATACCGGCCCGGTTGCCGCGTCAGAACGCAATGCTGCTCGCATTTTCAATGCAGATCATTGCTATTTCGTGACCAATGGTACCTCGACTTCCAACAAGATGGTCTGGCATTCCACGGTCGCTCCTGGCGATATCGTCGTGGTCGATCGTAACTGCCATAAATCCATCCTGCATTCCATCATCATGTGTGGTGCGATACCGGTTTTCCTGATGCCTACGCGGAATCACCTTGGCATTATCGGCCCTATCCCGCTGGAAGAATTCAGCATGGAAAGCATACAAAAGAAGATAGAAGCCAATCCTTTTGCACGCGAAGCCAAGAACAAGAAACCTCGCATCCTGACCATCACGCAATCGACTTACGATGGCGTGCTGTACAACGTCGAAGTATTGAAAGACTTGCTGGATGGTGAAATCGATACCCTGCACTTTGATGAAGCCTGGTTGCCCCATGCGACCTTCCACGACTTTTATAAAGACATGCATGCAATCGGCAAAGACAGGCCGCGCGCCAAAAAATCGATGATTTTCTCAACCCAGTCTACGCACAAACTGCTGGCTGGTATTTCGCAGGCATCACAAATTCTGGTGCGTGAATCCGAGACGCGCAAACTGGATCGCGACAGCTTCAATGAAGCTTATCTGATGCATACCTCGACTTCGCCTCAGTATTCAATTATTGCGTCTTGCGATATCGCTGCTGCAATGATGGAAGCGCCTGGCGGTACGGCACTGGTGGAAGAATCCATCCTCGAAGCCCTGGATTTCCGTCGCGCCATGCGCAAGGTAGATCAGGAATGGGGCAAGGACTGGTGGTTCCAGGTCTGGGGTCCGGAAGAATTCTCTGCCGATGGCATAGGTTCACGCGAAGACTGGATGATACGCGCCGAAGATGACTGGCATGGCTTTGGCAAACTGGCACCAGGCTTCAATATGCTTGATCCGATCAAGGCTACCATTGTCACGCCTGGCTTGTCGCTGGAAGGCAAATTTGGCGAAACTGGCATCCCCGCCTCTATCGTGACCAAATACCTGGCTGAGCATGGCGTTATTGTTGAAAAATGCGGTCTGTATTCCTTCTTCATCATGTTCACCATCGGCATCACCAAAGGCCGCTGGAATACCTTGCTGACTGCCTTGCAACAATTCAAGGACGACTATGACAAGAACCAGCCTATGTGGCGCATCTTGCCAGAGTTTGCTGCTGCCAACCCTCGCTACGAAGGCGTAGGTCTGAAAGATCTGTGCCAAGGCATACACGAAGCCTACAAAGGCCATGACGTGGCACGTCTGACGACAGAGATGTATTTATCTGACATGCAACCAGCCATGAAACCGTCTGATGCTTTTGCTATGATGGCGCATCGTGAAACTGAGAGGGTATCGATTGATGAACTCGAAGGTCGCGTCACTGCGATTTTGTTGACCCCTTATCCACCAGGTATTCCACTGTTGATCCCTGGCGAACGCTTCAACCGTACTATTGTTGATTACTTGCGCTTCGTCCGTGACTTCAATGAAAGATTCCCTGGCTTTGAAACTGATTGCCATGGTCTGGTCAAAGCAGAAGTAGATGGCAAACGCGGTTATTTTGTTGATTGCGTCAACTCCACTGCAGAAAGCGGCAAATAAGGCTGCAATCGCCAAGGCTTTAACAAGCCCTGGTAAGTATCACTTAGCCTTGGTTTTTCAGCCTGACGCAGCACTTATTGCCATTCACTGGCAATAAGTGCTTTTTATTATACAAACGCACAACAAGTCGCTTAATTTGCTCCAATTTTCGATATACAATCAGATCGATAATTAAGATTATGGATACGGGAAATGGGTGGTGCAACAGGACTAATGCCGATCAAGCATGCTGAAATCAGCGTAGGTCAAACTGCGCCCTGGCCTATCTATGATGAGCAGGGCCACTTGCTGATGGCATCCGGCGTCAGAATAGAAAGCCAGCACCAGCTGGAAGGCTTGCTTGAACATGGTTATTGCAATCCCGATGCGATGTGGGACACCATACCATCAAAACTCACACCAATTTCCAAACCAGCGCAAGCGGCAAGCCCAGCTGCGCAAGACGCACCCAAAGATATATTGATGGAATTGGACAGCGTGCGCTGGAATGTGGGCGAAATCCTGTATCTGCAAGTCCATGACCATACTGCTGTACGCTATACGGTCAAGCTGATCGGCTTTGTCAAAAATATGTCCATCATGGTGACTGCGCCCACGATCGATGGCAAAGCAGTCATTATTCGTGACGGGCAAACCTTTATCGTACGTGCATTTCCGGGTAAAAAAGCGTATGCATTTACAGCATCTGCCATCAAATCTGTCTACTCGCCCCACTCTTACCTGCATATTTCTTACCCCAAGCAAGTTCGCTGTACAACCATACGCCAGGGTTCACGCGCAAACGTGAAGATCATTGCGTCCGTCACCATTGGTGATCCGGAGCAAACAGCCGCAGCTACGCTGGGCGATTTGAGTATGGGCGGCGCTTCTGGCGTAATGAAAAAAGCAGTGGGAAAAAAAGGCGATATAGGCGTCATAAAATTCAAAGTCAGCGCAGCAGGAAATGATGAGTACCTGACTTTGAATGTCATCTTGCGTTCACAGGCCCCTACAGAAAATGGGTTGGAATACCGGCACGGGTTTGAATTCGTCGATGTTTCTGCGCAATCGAAATTAATCTTGTCAGCCTTTGTTCATCAGACTTTGGCAGAGATGGATTAACTGCTTTACAATAAACTTGTTCTTGAATACATAAATAAAACCTACACTTACAAAACTGATACCACGACAATTACATTTGCTTACCTTTGGTGGGCGTTTATGTGTCGCCTAACGGTTTTGTTACACTTTATGGCTAGCTGCGAAGTAGGCATGGATTAAAATTGGCTTTCCCAAATGAAATTTTCTGGGGATGAACCTTCAGGAGTCACCATGCCGAGTTTCAGGCTCACTACCCTCAAGCGATGCTTGCTTGTATTATCCGTTTTTGTACTGAGTTCATGTGGTGGCGACCAAAAAGCCAACACATCCTCAGGCGAACCTGCTGCTCCACCAACAGTGCTGGAGCGTTTGTTTGCGCCCGCACCCGTAGTAACCAGTACGACTATCAGCTTTGGCGGTAATCGTTCAAGTTACACCATTACGCCAACCAGTTTTGGCTACTCAGTCAAAGACAATATTGGCACTGATGGTACTACCAGTGTTGACACCAGCATTCAGCAACTGATCTTTAAAGATGTCTCAGTCAATCTGCAGATCGCCAGTCTGTCGACCAGCATTGCTGCCAATGATTTGAATAATATCATTGAGCTGTATATTGCCTATTTCAACCGCGTTCCGGATGCCAATGGTCTGGCATACTGGATTACCCAATTCAAAAATGGCGCAACAATAGAACAGATTGGTAACTCCTTCTATGTGGCAGCCATACAGGATGCGGCATTGACAGGTTACTCACCAAACGCAACCAATGTTGATTTCGTTACTAATGTTTACCGCAATGTACTGAGCCGCACACCACCGGATAAGGCTGGTTTGGATTACTGGGTAAATAGCTTGGCCAATGGCACGGTAACGCGTGGCATAGTGGTGCGTTCGATGCTGATTGCCGCCCATGGTTATGCAGGTGACGCAGTCAATGGCTGGGTAAGCAGCCTGCTCGACAACAAAACCAATGTTGCCAAGAATTTTGCGATACAACAGGGTTTTACTTATCTTCGTACAGAAGACTCCATCACCAAGGGAATGGCGCTGGCCTCGACAGTCACACCTACAGATTCCAGTATTGCCAATGGCATGATACAAGCCCTGGTCGGTTTTCAAGCCACCAATAGCAATGCCCCCACTCCAGCGCAGGCATCACGCTTTTTGGCACAAGCCAGCTTTGGTGCCAACACGACAGAGATCAATAGCCTGGCTGGCAGCAGCTATAGTGCATGGATAGACAAACAGCTGGCCATGCCACAAAAACTGCATCGCAGTTATATGGATGCACAAGCAGCCGGCTTTATCAATGGCTTGAGTGATTTAAGTCAAAATAACTTCTTCGAATCATTCTGGCAGCAGGCCATCAAAGGGGATGACCAATTAAGGCAACGTGTCACCTTTGCGCTTTCGCAAATATTTGTCGTTTCCTTCCAGGATAGTAATGTTGCCAACTACCCGCGTGGAGTTGCAGCTTATTACGATACGCTGGGTGCAAATGCCTTTGGTAACTTCCGTAATTTGCTGGAGTCTGTCAGCTTGCACCCCATGATGGGCAATTACCTGACGTCTTTGCGTAATCAAAAAGAATCAGGAACCCAGGTCCCCGATGAAAATTATGCCCGTGAAGTCATGCAGCTCTTCACTATCGGCCTGTACCAATTGAATCAGGACGGCACTTATGTCCTGAGCGGCGGCAAACCAGTAGAGACATACTCCAGTGCTGATATTGCGGGCCTGGCCAAAGTATTTACGGGCTGGAGCTGGGCTGGTCCCGACAAGAGTGACAACCGCTTTTTTGGCGGCAATCCTGACGCTAACCGCGACTGGTTGCCTATGCAAAGCTATCCCAAATATCATTCTGTCTCTGCCAAGACCTTTCTAGGTGTAACTGTTCCTGCGCAATCACCCGCCAATCCAGACGCCAGTTTGAAAACTGCTTTGGATACCCTGTTCAATCACCCCAATGTCGGCCCCTTCATAGGCAAGCAATTGATACAGCGCCTGGTGACCAGCAATCCTAGTCCTCAGTATATTTCCAGGGTTGCGGCGGCCTTCAATAACAATGGCTCAGGTGTCAGGGGCGATATGCGTGCTGTCATCAAGGCGATTTTGCTGGATAACGAAGCGCGCAATGACACAACCCTGACATTCGCCAATACTGGCAAACTCAGGGAACCAGTATTGCGTCTGGCTAACTGGATGCGGGCATTTAATGTGAACTCGACTTCTGGCCGCTTCCTGATAACCAGCATGGACGATCCATTAAGCGGCTTGTCAGAAACACCGATGCGTTCGCCTACTGTATTCAATTTCTATCGCCCGGGCTATGTACCACCAAATTCTGGGATCGCCAATGCGGGTCTGGTATCACCGGAAATGCAAATCACTGGTGAAACTTCGGTCGTCGGCTACCTCAACTTCATGCGTGATGTAATTCCGAACGGCACAGGCTCATCGCGTGATGTCAAAGCGGATTACAGCAGTCTGATCGCTTTGGCTGCAACTCCGGATCAATTAGTTGATCAGCTGAATTTGACACTCATGTCGAATCAGATGAGCAGCAATTTACGCAGCCAGATTTTGACAGCGGCAAATTCGGTCACCATACCGACCAACAACACAGCCAATGCAGATACAGCGAAAAAGAATCGCGTCTACCTGTCAATTTTCCTGACTATGGCTTCACCTGAATATCTGGTCCAAAAATGAACGGGATCCATCATGACTAAAGTGAATGCTTCGCGCCGCGAGTTTTTACGCGTCTCTACTGCCCTCGGTGCTGCTGGTGCCGCAGGCAGCGCCAGCCTGCCCTTTGCCATTAACCTGGCAACAATGGGCTCTGCCGCTGCACAAACTTCATCTGGTGGCTACAAGGCCCTGGTGTGCCTGTTCCTGTATGGTGCCAATGATCATGCGAACACCGTATTGGCAACTGACAGCACCTCATGGAGTCAATACCTGACCGTACGCACGACCAATGAGGCCGGATCGATTGCCTTGCCAGCTGTAGGCACCAACGGTGGTGTCTTGCCTCTCAGCCCGATTACATCCCAGGCTGGCCGCAGCTTTGGACTACACCCGCAACTGGGGCCGTTAAAGAGTTTGTTTGACAGTGGACGTGCAGCAATACTCAGCAATGTCGGCCCTTTGATCGTGCCAACTACTCTGGCGCAATACAAGGCTGGCAGCGTACCTTTGCCACCAAAACTGTTTTCTCATAATGACCAGCAATCACTGTGGCAAGCCTATGCACCAGAAGGTGCCGCTTATGGCTGGGGTGGGCGCATGGGTGATATGCTGGCTTCCAGCAATGCCTACCCGGTGTTTACCGCGATATCAACTTCTGGCAATGCCGTTTTCCTCGCTGGTCGCACTGTCAATCAATATCAGGTCAGCGCATCAGGCGCAGTGCCTATCGGCGGCCTGAGCGGCAGCCTGTTTGGTTCCAGCGCAGCTGGTAATCCCCTAAAGAATATCATCGCATCGGACACTGCCAATCTGTTCCAGAAAGAACATGCAGCAGTCACCAACCGCTCCATCAATGCACAAAGCTTGCTGAGTCCTGCAATGGCACCTGCAGGTGCTACTGGCGTACCCAACCCCACACAATACACCAACCCAAACAATGGCAATCTGGCTACCAATGGTCTGGCATCTCAATTGCAAACGATAGCCAGGATCATCGCCGGACGCAGCGCCCTGGGTGCGCAAAGGCAAGTGTTTTTTGTCAGCCTGGGTGGATTTGATACCCACGATGTTCAACGTACTGCGCATGCAGACCTGATGGCCAGGCTCGCGCATGCCATCAGTTATTTTGACGGTGTCATGGGTAACTTGCAGGGTACTGATATGCGCAAGCAGGTGACCTTGTTCACGGCTTCAGATTTTGGCAGAACCTTTACCAGCAACGGCGATGGCACGGATCATGGCTGGGGCTCACACCACTTTATCGTGGGTGGTGCAGTCAAAGGCAATAGTATTTATGGTGAATTCCCCGTCACAGGACTCAAACATAGTCTGGACGTGGGTTCAGGCAGTCTGCTGCCGCAGATTTCTGTCGATCAGTATGGCGCTACCCTGGCCAATTGGTTTGGGTTGAGTACAACGCAGATCAATGATATTTTCCCGAATATCGTGAATTTTTCAAATCGCAACCTGGGATTCATGGCGTAATCCAAAATCACTACTGCATGTACGCGCCTGCGCTCATGCAGTAGTAATCATCAAAATATGGATCTGGCTGTCAGGGTAGTAAAACGTTCCAGCGCATAAGTACCCGCCAGCGAGTTGCCGGTTGCATCCAGCCCAGGTGACCAGACCGCTACCGCCAGCTCCCCCGGCACCAGTGCCAAAATCCCACCCCCGACACCACTCTTGGCTGGCAAACCTACGCGATAGGCAAAATCACCTGCCGCATCATAGGTTCCACAAGTCAGCATCAATGCATTCAAGCGCTTGGATGAACTTGCATCCAGGATTTGCTGCCCACTCCAGGGTACGCTGCCATGATTGGCCAGGAAGCTGCCCGCCTTGGCCAATTCGGTACAAGTCATGGTCAGCGAGCATTGACGGCAATAACTGTCGATGACGGTCTTGACAGGATTATGCAGATTACCAAAATCCTTCATCAAATGGGCGATCGCATAATTGCGATGCGCAGTCTGACGCTCAGACTGCGCAACTGCAATATCAAAATCGATGGTCGGCTCACCAGAAATTATCCTGGCAAACTGCTGGACCGCAATATCCGATTGCACAAAGCGGGCCGACAAAATGTCGGCAATGACCAATGCGCCCGCATTGATAAATGGGTTACGCGGCTTGCCACGTTCATATTCCAGCTGCACCAGAGAGTTGAATGGATTGCCTGAAGGCTCACGCCCTACCCGCTCCCAAATCGCATCACCTTCGCGAGAAAATGCCAGCGCTAACGCGAACAACTTGGTCACGCTTTGCAGCGAAAACTTTTGCTGGCTGTCACCTATGGTATAGGTGCTGCCATCCAGGCAATACACAGCCATGCCAAAATGCTGGGGTGACACTTTCGATAACTCAGGAATATAGGAAGCCACTTCCCCCTGAGACAATAAAGGCTGGACTTCAGAGAAGATTGTCTGAAGTATGGCTGCGTAATCCGGCTGCATCGGTTTCTTATAATCAGTCTTAAATTCAGTCTTAAATTCAGGTTTTCGGCAAAGTTACGCCAACTTGCCCCTGATATTTACCGCCACGGTCTTTGTAGGATGTTTCACAGACTTCATCACTTTCAAAGAACAGCACCTGGGCACAACCTTCACCTGCATAAATCTTGGCTGGCAATGGCGTGGTATTGGAAAACTCCAGAGTCACATAACCTTCCCATTCAGGCTCAAACGGCGTGACATTGACGATGATGCCGCAACGCGCATAAGTGGATTTGCCCAGGCATATTGTCAATACGCTACGTGGAATACGGAAATATTCCATAGTGCGTGCCAGCGCAAATGAGTTTGGAGGAATAATGCAAACATCGCCTTTGAAATCAACAAAGGATTTTTCATCGAAATTTTTTGGATCAACGATAGTGCTGTTGATATTCGTAAAAATCTTGAATTCGTCGGCACAGCGTATATCGTAACCATATGAAGAAGTGCCGTAGCTGACGATGCGGTTACCATCACGTTCACGCACCTGGCCAGGCTCAAACGGCTCTATCATGCCGGTTTGCTCTGCCATGCGGCGTATCCACTTGTCTGATTTGATACTCATGTGCTTCTCCTGCCAAATTGATATTGGCGCGATTTTACGCGAAAACAGCTATATCTAATATGGAATTAGCTCTTAAAAAGATAAACAAATTCGAAAAAATTTGCATTAATCAGTCTATGCAGACCGGCTGCATAGCAGCTTTAAAGCCACTCTGGCAATTGTCCGAAATCGACCAAGGCTTACCAGGACCTTGAATCACAAGAATAAATTATTAACAAATATGTCATCGCATTTGCATGCAAGCTTTTGATTTTTCAGAAGAATTTCTTTATCACCGCGCAAAACCAGCAGCTTTCCGGTACAATTCCGCTAATGAACGCTCAGCCCAAAAATCTATTCTCATTTCCCCGTTTCCGCCCAGAAGTTGGCGGGAAAAATACTGCATCATTTCTCCCCATGTCACGCGCCGAAATGGATGTGCTGGGTTGGGATAGTTGCGATGTCATTCTCGTCACTGGCGATGCCTATATTGACCATCCAAGCTTTGGCATGGCACTCATCGGCCGCCTGCTGGAACATCATGGTTTCCGCGTTGGCATCATCAGCCAGCCTGACTGGCAATCTGCCGATGCTTTCCGTGCACTGGGCAAACCAAATCTATATTTTGGCGTGACTGCAGGCAATATGGATTCCATGGTGAACCGCTACACTGCCGACCGCAAGATACGCTCTGAAGATGCCTATACGCCGGACGGCGACCGTACCAAGCGCCCGGACCGTGCCCTGGTGGTTTATGCGCAGCGCGCCCGTGAAGCTTACCCTGATGCCAATATAGTCGCGGGCAGCATAGAAGCCAGTTTGCGTCGTATTGCGCATTATGATTACTGGTCTGACAAGGTAAGACGTTCCGTCTTGCCTGATTCAAAAGCCGACATCCTGTTGTTTGGCAATGCCGAACGCGCCCTCATTGATCTGACGCACCGGCTCGCTCAAGGCGAAGCCATCAAGGATATTCGCGATTTGCGAGGCACTGCTTTCATGACGCCGCGCGGCTGGCTGCCAGATGAAGAATGGACAGAAATCAACTCTGTCAAAATTGATACGCCCGGCAAGATAGAAACGCATACCGACCCGTATGCGATGATCCCCGAGAAAGAGGCCAAATGCGCCACTGGCGATGCACCTGCCGCTACCGCCACTGCTACGGAAGCCAAGCCTGAAGTCAAAGTAGAAGCCAAGGCTGACGTCGTTCAACTGCAAGCCATACGTATCATGAGCCGTGAAGAACGCCAGCTCATGCTGCGCAACAAGCAACACAAATCCGTGATACGCCTGCCCTCCTTTGATGAAGTCAGGGAAGATGCTGTCTTGTATGCCCATGCCTCACGTGTATTCCATCTGGAAGCCAATCCGGGCAATGCCAAGGCACTGGTGCAAGGCCATGGTGACCGCGATGTCTGGCTAAACCCGCCACCATTGCCGCTGGCCATGGATGAAATGGATGGCGTATATGACCGCGCCTATGCGCGCGCCCCCCACCCTGCCTATGGCAAGGCCCGCATACCGGCCTGGGAAATGATACGTTTCTCAGTCAATATCATGCGTGGCTGCTTTGGAGGCTGTACTTTCTGCTCGATTACCGAGCATGAAGGCCGCATTATACAAAGCCGCTCCGAACCGTCGATTTTGCGCGAGATAGAAGAAATCCGCGACAAGGTCAAAGGCTTTACCGGCACCATCTCTGACCTTGGCGGTCCAACGGCGAACATGTATCGCCTGGCCTGCAAGGATAAGAAGATAGAAGAATCCTGCCGCCGTCTGTCTTGCGTGTACCCAAGTATCTGCTCAAACCTGGGCACCGATCACAGCAAGCTGATTTCGATTTACCGCAAGGCGCGCGCCCTTCCCGGGATAAAAAAAGTGTTGGTCAGCTCTGGCCTGCGCTATGACCTGGCGGTACGCTCACCTGAATATGTAAAAGAGCTGGTCACCCATCACGTTGGCGGCTTGCTGAAGATTGCTCCTGAACATACCGAAGCTGATACTTTGTCTAAAATGATGAAGCCCGGCATAGGCAGCTATGATGAGTTCAAGGCCATGTTCCAGAAGTATTCGAAAGAAGCTGGCAAGGAACAATACCTGATTCCTTATTTCATCGCTGCGCATCCAGGCTCAACGGATGAAGACATGGTGAATCTGGCGATCTGGCTCAAGAAAAATGATTTCAAGCTTGATCAGGTACAAACCTTCATGCCTACTCCCATGGCATTAGCAACAACTATGTACCATACCCGTAAGAATCCGCTGAAGAAAGTCACTGCAGATTCAGAAGTAGTGGAAACGGCACGTTCGGGCAAAGTGCGCAAACTGCACAAGGCACTGTTGCGCTATCACGCGCCTGAAAACTGGGAAATCATCCACGAAGCCCTGCAACGCATGGGTAGGCGTGACCTGATAGGTAGCGGACCAAGACACCTGATCCCGCCGCGCCAGCCACATATCCCGATTACCATAGATGAAAGCGGCGTTGCAAATGGCAAGCGGGTAGCTGCGCCAAAAATTGATACTTTTGGCAAAAAGTCTTATGCACGTGCTGCAGCAAATGCAAAAACGACAGCAGGTAAACCCGCTGCTTCCAGTTCAGCACGCCCTGCCTTGGCATACAAGTCGGCAAAGCCTAAAGCTGCAGCTAGTAAGACTGGCAGACGCTAATAAAGCAAGGCCAATCTGACAAAAGAATGAAAGCTGTGTTGACCTGCATCGGTCAGCACAGCTTTTTTTTGACCTGACTCTTTTCATACCCTGCCACTGATGTAGAATCAATTCATCACTTACCACCAAGTCCAGTTGGTCTGCACTAACACTATAGGGAGGAAGTATGAAACACATGAAGACAGTATTAATACTTGAGCATACTGAAGAGGTTTTCGACAAGCTTACCTGTGATGTTTGTGGCGCAGAATCCAAATGGGATGAGAACTGGGCCGCGAAAGAGCATGAAAAGTCCATCACCACCGTACAACTGGAGGAGGAAGAATCATTCCCCCATGGCGGCCAGTCAACCCAGACGCAATACCATATTTGCCCATCTTGCTTCAAAACTCATCTGGCTAAGTGGATGGAAAGCCACAGGGAAACCAAGCCTACCGTTACCAATTCAGTCTGGTAATAGCATGCTTCACCCTGGTACCTTATAAGTTGAATGCTGAGCTAAGTAATGGGCTGAATACTGAACTAACTACCTTCTTAGCAAATGATCCATTAAACCCTGGCAAATCTGTCGGGGGATTTTATCCAATTTGAGTGTATCCAAGTGAGCAATTTGCATCAAGCGTGTTGCAGCAAGGTATAATGCAAGGTTTGATTGCATTAGAAAAGTATACCTATCATGGAAGCTGAACGCCTCAATAGCCTGTCCGCCCTGCTTGCCGACCTGACCGTCCGCGAAGCCGAACTCCGGAGGTATCTTTGACTTCGATATCAAGTCAGAGAAACTAGAACAAGTCAACGCCGAACTGGAAGACCCTGCCGTCTGGAATGATCCCAAACGCGCCCAGGAATTAGGCAAAGAAAAAAAGTCCCTGGAAACAGTCGTCAATACGCTGATCAAAGCGGATAGCGGCCTGCGCGATGCCAATGACCTGTTCGCCATGGCGCGCGAAGAAAATGACGACGACACCCTGGAAGCGATAGAAGTTGATGCCCAGAGCCTGCGTGAGCTGGTAGAAGGCATGGAATTCCGCCGCATGTTCAACAACCCCATGGACCCCAACAACTGCTTTATTGATATCCAGGCTGGTGCCGGCGGTACGGAAGCACAGGACTGGGCATCGATGCTGTTGCGTCAATATTTGCGCTATTGCGAACGCAAGGGTTTCAAAGTCGAAATCATGGAACAGTCTGACGGCGACATCGCTGGCATCAAGACGGCCACTTTGAAAGTTGAAGGCGAATACGCCTACGGCTACTTGCGTACGGAAACCGGCGTACACCGTCTGGTGCGCAAGTCACCATTTGATTCCAATAATGGCCGACACACCTCTTTCTCCAGCCTGTTTGTCTACCCTGAAGTAGATGACTCGTTTGAGATCGACATCAACCCGGCAGATGTGCGCACCGATACTTACCGCGCCTCTGGTGCCGGTGGTCAGCATATTAATAAAACTGATTCCGCTGTACGTTT
>JAZJXP010000102.1:2384-12778 GCA_040390835.1 Pseudomonadota bacterium | reverse complement strand
ACCCACATTCCCACTAATATCGTCGTGCAATGCCAGAATGACCGCAGCCAGCACAGGAACCGCGCAGAAGCCTGGGAGATGTTGAAGGCAAAACTGTTTGAACTCGAACTGCGCAAGCGCATGAGTGAAAAGCAAAATCTGGAAGATTCCAAGACTGATGTAGGCTGGGGCCACCAGATCCGTTCTTATGTACTGGATCAATCCCGCATTAAGGATTTGCGCACGAATTTTGAATCTGGCAACACCAAAGCGATTTTGGATGGTGACCTGGATGAATTCATTGCGGCATCCTTAAAGCAAGGCGTTTAATACATTGCATTCATTGTGTACAGTGCGCAGGCGACCGCCTGCGCAGTCTTAAAGAATCAAAACCCGCAGGCCATTGCCTGCCCTCCCTTAGGGAAAATTATGTCTGATATCAATAACACGACAGCAGGTGAATTGCCTGTTGATGAAAATTCCATCATCGCCGAACGTCGCGCCAAACTCGATGCCATCCGCGCCAAAGGCGTAGCGTTTCCCAATGATTTCCGCCCACAGCACAAGGCAGCGGAACTGGCAGAGAAATACGGCTCAATGAGCCGTGAAGAACTGGAAGCACTGAATGTTGAAGTCAGTGTCGCTGGCCGTATGATGTTGAAACGTGAAGCTGGTAAAAAAGCTGCGTTCGCTACATTGCAAGATGCATCCGGCATCAAGGCTGATGGCCGCATACAGTTGTATGTCACGACAGATAAAACGGGCGAAGCCGAAATGGAAGCCTTCCGTCACTATGACCTGGGCGACATCCTGGGTATAGAAGGCGTACTGTTCAAAACAAAAACCGATGAATTGACAGTCAAGGTTACGACCTTGCGCATGCTGACCAAGTCCCTGCGCCCCTTGCCTGACAAATTCCATGGCCTGGCGAATCAGGAAACCAAGTACCGCCAGCGTTATGTCGACCTCATCATGAGCGAAGACACGCGCCGCACGTTCAAAGCACGTACAGCGGCCATGAATTCCATCCGCACATTCATGAACAGCAATGATTTCATGGAAGTGGAAACGCCGATGTTGCATGTCATACCTGGCGGTGCGGCAGCCAAGCCTTTCATCACCCACCACAATGCGCTGGACATGCAAATGTATTTGCGTATCGCACCTGAGCTGTATCTGAAGCGCCTGGTGGTTGGTGGTTTTGACCGCGTGTTTGAAGTGAACCGCAACTTCCGCAACGAAGGTGTATCACCGCGCCACAATCCAGAATTCACGATGATGGAATTCTATGCAGCCTATGTCGATTACAAATGGCTCATGGACTTCACAGAACAAGTCATACGCAAGGCTGCTGAAGTTGCGCATGGTACAGCCGTACTGACCTACCAAGGTCGCGAACTGGACCTGAGCAAACCCTTCCAGCGCCTGACCATTGTTGGTGCCATCAATAAATATGCGCCGGGTTATACCGACGAACAATTGCATGATGCTGAATTCATCAAGACAGAATTGCGCAAATTTGGTGTCAAGCCTTTTGCCACAGCTGGCCTTGGTGCATTGCAACTTGCACTGTTTGAAGAAACCGCCGAAGCGCAATTGTGGGACCCGACCTATATCGTTGATTACCCGGTTGAAGTCTCACCGCTGGCGCGTGCATCTGACACAGTTGCAGGCATTACCGAGCGTTTCGAGCTGTTCATGACAGGTCGTGAAATCGCCAATGGCTTCTCGGAATTGAATGATGCAGAAGACCAGGCAGCACGCTTCCAGGCACAAGTTGCAGCAAAAGATGCTGGTGATGAAGAAGCCATGTACTACGATGCCGATTACATTCGCGCATTGGAATATGGCCTGCCACCAACTGGCGGTTGCGGCATTGGTATAGACCGTTTGATGATGTTGATTACTGACTCACCGAACATCCGTGACGTAATCCTGTTCCCGCATTTGCGCCGGGAAGATTAATAATTGACATAGTCAAGCATAAATAACGAAGGGACTGTAGAATTTGCAGTCCCTTTTGTTTTCTGCAATCGAGTAAATCCTGCCATGTCACCAATCCACCCGCTTAAAAAACTCCTGAATTATGCCAAGGCCTATAAAACAGATTTGCGCCTGGCGACTATTTATTCGATATTGAACAAATTCTTTGATGTCTTGCCTGAGGTCTTGATTGGTGTTGCGGTAGACATCGTCATCAATGGCGACAAGAGTTTTCTGGCAAAACGTGTGCTTGGTGGCTTTGGTGTTACCGACACCTGGCATCAACTGATGTTTCTTGGCGCTGTCAATGCCCTGATCTGGGGTGGTGAATCCTGGTTTGAATATCTGCTGTCCATCAAGTGGCGCAAACTGGCGCAAAATCTACAGCATGACTTGCGCCTGGATACCTATGACCATGTGCAAAAACTGGAGATGGCATATTTTGAAAACCAGCGCACGGGCAACCTGATGTCCATATTGAATGAAGATATCAATCAGATGGAACGTTTCCTGAATGGCGGTGCAAACCAGATCATCCAGGTTATCTGCTCCTCCATCATGGTCAGCGCGGTGTTTTTCACTTTACAGCCCTCTCTTGCTGTTATCTCCTTATTGCCAGTACCGTTGATACTGATAGGTGCATTCTGGTTTCAAAAACGCCTGGCACCGCGCTATTCTGAGGTGCGCGAAGCTGCTGGCGACGTCAGTGCCCGCCTGAATAATAATTTGCTGGGTCTGGCGACCATCAAAGCCTTTGCCACAGAAAGCTTTGAAAAAAATCACATAGCCGAAGCCAGCAATGCCTATCGCCAGGCAAATAGCAATGCAATTGCCATCAGTGCCGCCATTACACCGGTCATACGCATGGCGATTCTTGCTGGCTTCACCGCTACCCTGGTCTACGGTGGCTGGCTGACTTTGCAGGGTGAGCTGGCTGTCGGTGCTTATTCAGTGCTGGTTTACCTGACGCAACGCCTGCTATGGCCCATGACAGGACTGGCAGAAGTAGCTGACATGTACCAACGCTCAATGTCGGCCATAGACCGCGCCATGGGCTTGCTGGATACCAAAATCAATATCCCGTATGAAGGCAAGCATGTTGCACCTTCACAGATCAAGGGCGACCTGCAGTTTGACCAAGTCGACTTTGCTTACGGTGACCAAAAAACTTTGCAGCAAATCAGTTTGCATATTCCAGCAGGCAAGACAGTCGCCTTTGTCGGGTCCACTGGCTCAGGCAAATCAACGCTGGTGAAATTACTCTTGCGTTTTTATTCTGCACAAGCCGGAAAAATCACTCTGGATGGATTAGAGATCAACGATATCAATCTACAAGATCTGCGCCGTTGCATAGGTTATGTCGCGCAAGACAGCTTCCTGACCGATGGCACGATAGCTGACAATATTGCCTATGGCATGCAGGATGCGGATGATGCCGCGATCAGGGATGCGGCACAGGCAGCAGAAGCCATGGAGTTCATTTCCAAATTACCACTGGGTTTTGCCACCCGTATTGGTGAACGTGGCCAGAAATTATCTGGCGGCCAGCGTCAACGCCTGGCGCTGGCAAGGGCTATTTTAAAAAATCCCCCCATACTGATACTCGATGAAGCCACCAGTGCCGTTGACAATGAAACCGAAGCAGCGATACAACGCAGCCTGGATGTCGTCAGCCGCAACCGCACCACCATCGTCATCGCCCATCGTTTATCCACGGTACGTCAGGCAGATTGTATACATTTGCTGGAGGCCGGCAAAATCATGGAAAGTGGCACGCATGAGCAATTGCTGACACTGAATGCTGGTTATGCGGCCCTGTGGCGTTTGCAAACAGGTGAACGTGCTCATATATAATTTGAGTCAGTGACAATTTGAGTTAATGTTAAAATTATAATAATATTAAATAACTGCTTGTAATTTAACTTTGTTTTTCATACCGGATTAAAACTCAGTGTTACTCTTATAGCAAGGAGAGTAGAAAGCATGAAAAAATCACTGACGATAGGCGTTGCAACAGCATTGCTTACTTTGCTGGGGGTCACCTCCTACCAGGCTATCGCCTATGTCACGCAGGCACAGCCAGCAAGTGCAACGGCTGTTAACTTGCCGGTCAGACCCTTTGAGGTTGACCCCTCCTGGATCAAGGAAGGCAAGCCGAATTTTCGTGCAGCTGAATTTTTCAAATCACATGATGGCGATACCAGTTCGGGCATCTTTGAGTGCGATGGCCCATCTACCTTCGAATGGCATTATCAGCTTGATGAGAGCATCTATGTGCTTGAAGGTGGCGTGGATATTGAATATGAAGGGAAAAAATTTTCCCTGAAGCCAGGCGATACAGTACTCTTCCGCGCTGGGACGACAGCCCTCTGGCATGTACCCAAAGGCATACGCAAGAGCTGGACCCTGCATGATGCTGGCAAACCCGCACGCGGGCTCGCCAGCTTGCTCAAATAAGCTCTGCAATAAGCCGTCAATAAATCAGGAAATTGCCTTTGCCAGTGCCAGCGCACTAAGGAAGGCATTTTCCACCTTGCCCGCGCCTTCAAGGCCAGCGGCAAACCAGTCTCCGCAGACTCCTATACCCTGCTTGCCATTCCATAAGAAATCAGAATCCACTGGCTTTACCGCCTCGGCATAACGCCACCGATGCACAACAGCATGAATAGGTTGTATCCATGAGCCAGTGGCTTCGTGGAATGCCTTGGTCAGTTTTTCTTTTACCCTTTCGTCGTCATCTTCCAGATGCTCAATACTCCATGCCTGAGTAGCGTGGCAAACCCAGCGTTCACCGGCTCTATGCAAGGGTTTGGCATCATCATGTGCTATCCAGCCAAGGCGGGAATTATTGATCCAGGCACCGTCATAGGGTAAATCCAGCGAAGTCTGAAAACCCAGCATCAAGGTCCAGCACGGTGCCAGGTGCGCCTGCCTGGCCTGTTTAGCCAGTGCTGGAGCTACACTCAGCAAGGGTTCAGCCTGGTCTGCAGGTATCGCCAGTATCACTGCGTCAAACGGCCCGGCTGTTGCAGCAATCGGTACTGTTGCTGAACGGATGGACAACAACCATTGCTTGCCATGCGCTTCCAGTCCACTCACCTGCTGCTCTGCACGCACGTCCAGACCGTGCGCCAGTTGCTTGCCAAGAGAACTCATGCCGGGCACACCGATATAACGTGTGCCACTACGCCCTGCCGGTTTGCTATTACCTGCTTCCAGCGTCGCCAGCTTGGCTGTCCAGGGAACGACCCAGCCAAATTTCTTCCAGTCTGCAATTTCTTTTTTAAAGCGGTCAGAGCTGGCAGTGAAATATTGCGCCCCATGATCAAAACCACCTAACTCTGTGTGTCTGGTACTCATGCGGCCACTGACGCCCATGCTCTTTTCATACACAGTGACATGATGACCTTGCGCCTGCAATTGACGCGCAACTGTCAAACCTGCTAATCCGGCACCAACAACAGCGATTTGCATATTATTTTCCTTATCTAGCGTCCAAACAGACAATAAAAAACGCCCGCTATACAAGCTTGCGGGCGTCAATTGGTTTAGTGCATATTGATATCTACTTTAGGTACAGCGTTCTCGCGGCCATGCAGGCTGGCGCGGCGTGCAGTGCAGTCAGGAATACTACCCCGGACAAGGCGTAGTATCCTGCAAGCTCTGGAATCGAGCTCGCGCGGCATGACTTTCAAACGGCGGGGGCCGTACAAGCCTGGCTTTGCTACGCAGCTATCTGGTTTCATTCACTATCCTGGAATAGAGATCAACATGCTGTATTTAATCAATTACTTCAATCACCACAGTCACTGGTGATCATTGCTCGTTTTCTTCAACCGGCCAGTCACGGATATAGGCTTTCAACATCTTGTTTTCAAAGCTTTGCGCTTCCAGCACAGCTCTGGCCACGTCATAGAATGAGATCACGCCCAGCAGGGTTTTTGCATCCATGACAGGCAGGTAACGGGAATGTTTTTCCAGCATCATGCGACGCACTTCATTGACTTCGGTTTCTGGTGTCACAGTGAGTGGATGGTCATCCATGTATTTGCGTACGGTGCCATTACCAAGTGAGCCCTGGTTCTTATGAATCGCACGTATGACTTCACGGAAAGTCAGTATGCCAACCAGATCGCCGTATTCCATCACGACCAGAGAACCGATATCTTTCTCTTCCATGACGCTGACGGCTTCGGTGATAGGGATATCAGGTGTGATCGTGAAAAGGATATTACCCTTCACTTGAAGTATCTCTGAAACTTTCATGATGCCCCTCCTCTTATACATTTATATGAACCTTCATTGCAATGTATCGCAAGCCTTGCAAAAAATCCAGCATGTAAAATATTTTATTCTTTAATTCACGTGCATTTTGCCTGTCTTTTGCACCTTCAGCATCAGCGATGGTAGCATTGCTGCCTCACAATATGGAGACTCTCACCAATGAGCGGCCCTAAATACCACGGCTTTGACACCCTGTCCCTGCATGCGGGCGCTGCGCCTGATCCAGCCACAGGCGCACGTGCAACCCCCATTTACCTGACGTCCTCTTTTGTATTCAAGGATTCAGATCATGCAGCATCGCTCTTCAATATGGAAAGAGCGGGCCACGTTTATTCACGCATTTCCAACCCCACCAATGCTGTTTTGGAAGAAAGAATTGCAGCTCTGGAAGGTGGTGTAGCAGGTATCGCCGTTGCCAGCGGGCAAGCTGCCATGCATCTGGGTCTGACAACGATAGCCGGTGCTGGTTCCCATGTGGTTGCTTCGCGCGCTTTATATGGTGGCTCGCAAAATCTGCTGGCATATACGATGAAGCGTTTTGGCATAGAGACGACCTTTGTTGACCCACGTGATCTGGATGCCTGGCGTGCCGCGATACGCCCGAATACCAAGGTGCTGTTTGCCGAAACCCTGGGCAACCCCGGGCTGGATGTGTTGAACATCCCGGCAGTTGCAGAAATTGCGCATGAGCATCACTTGCCACTGATGCTGGACTCAACCTTCACTACGCCCTATCTGCTGAAACCATTTGATCATGGTGCAGACCTGGTGTTTCACTCAGCCACCAAGTTCCTGTGTGGTCATGGTACGGCCATAGGTGGTTTATTGGTCGATGGCGGCACTTTTGACTGGCAAGCAGCCTATGAGAAGACCGGGCACTTTGCCGAGCTCTGTGAGCCTTACGATGGCTTCCATGGCATGGTATTCAGCGAAGAGTCGACAGTTGCTGCCTTTTCACTCAGAGCCCGCAGGGAAGGGCTGCGCGACTTTGGAGCCTGTATGAGCCCGCACAATGCTTTCACCATCTTGCAAGGCATAGAGACCCTGGGCATGCGCATGGACAGGCATGTCGCCAATACCCGCAAGATCGTCGAATTTTTGGTCACACATCCTGCAGTCAATTCCGTCTCTTACCCAGAACTGGAGAATCACCCGGATTATGAACTGGCAAAGACCTTGCTACCCAAAGGTTGTGGCGCAGTATTCTCTTTCAATATCAAAGGCAACCGAGCTGCAGGACAGCGCTTTATTGAATCACTGAACATTTTCTCGCACCTGGCCAATGTTGGTGATGCCAAGTCCTTGGCGATACATCCGGCATCGACCACGCATTTCCGCGTTCCGGCAGAACAATTGCTGGCATCTGGCATTACCGAGGGGACCATGCGTCTGTCGATAGGGCTGGAAAATGTTGAAGACCTGATCGAAGACCTGTCACGCGGCCTCAAAGCTGCACTGAAGGGAGCCTGAGATGATATTTGAAGTCAATGGCCATGCAGCCTATTGCTATACCGGTGGCAAGGCTTACAACCCGGCGCTGCCCACGCTGGTGTTCATCCATGGGGCACAAAACGATCACTCGGTCTGGGGTTTGCAAACCCGCTATCTGGCACATCACAGTTTTAATGTATTTGCAGTCGATTTGCCAGGTCATGGCCGCAGCAAAGGCCTGGCACTGATTAGTGTAGAGCAAATGGCAGACTGGCTGCTCGCCTTGCTGGATGTTGCAGGCATAGCGCAAGCGACTTTGATCGGGCATAGCATGGGCTCTTTGATCGCGTTGGAGGCCTGTTTTAAGGCCAACACCGGAGCCAGCACACGTGTCAGCAAACTCGTCATGGTTGGCACAGCCTACCCCATGAAAGTATCAGACACCTTGCTCAATGCCGCCCGCGACGAAGAGCAAACGGCAATTGATATGGTAAATATCTGGTCACACACCTCCATCGCACACAAACCATCCTGCCCCGGGCCGGGCTTTTATGTCATGGGTGTCAGCCAGCGTCTGATGCAGCGTATTTCTGCCATCAATCCTGACAAGGTGTTCTATACGGACTTTGCTGCCTGTAATGCATATGCCAATGGCGAAGCAGCCGCACAATCTGTGACTTGCCCCAGCCTGTTCATACTCGGCAAAAAGGACATGATGACGCCGGCGAAGGCCAGCCTGACTCTGAGCAAAGCCATCATAAGTAGTCAGCAAAAGATCATAGACAATTGCGGCCATTCACTGATGTCCGAACAGGCTGACCAGGTTCTGACAGCAATCCATGATTTTGTGAAGGTCTAAGCAGCGATGGCGATGAATCTGGAAAGCTGGGCTTTGTTCACTGCGACAGAAGCGGCCCTATCCTTATCTCCTGGCCCTGCTGTCATGATGGTGGTCGCTTATGGCATAGCCAGGGGATGGCGCACATCCCTGTTTGTCACGCTTGGCATATTGACGGGCAATGCCATTTATTTCGCAGTATCGGCGACAGGCATAGGTTCGCTGATATTGGCCTCACCCAAGGTATTCATGGCGATTAAATACCTGGGTGCGGCTTATCTGGTTTATCTTGGCTTGTCGGCCATCTTTGGCAAGCCATCGCCACTGACCATATCCAAACTGGATGGCGTAGTGCTCAGTGGAAGGAAGATATTCAGCAGCGCACTGATGCTGCAATTGATGAACCCCAAAACCCTGCTGATGTTTGTGGCAATATTGCCGCAATTTATAGACCCCAAGGAACCGGTAAGTGTGCAGATGCTGATACTGGCAGCCTGCTCCATCATTCCTGAATTTTTTATCCTGCTGGGATATGGCATGCTGGCCAGTAAAGCCAGTCACTGGGCAACGCAGGAAAGGTATGCGGTGATTACAGAAAGAATTGCCGGCACCCTGGTGACAGGCGCCGGCATCATGGTGGCATTGGTTTAGAGGCTATTAATTTCTATGCATGCACAGGCAGGCGCTGGTTCAGGCTTGCCAGATAATCTGCCCTGAAGCGGCGCAAGACATAATCCTTGTAATTGTCATGCTTCAGGGTATCCCAGGCCTCTACTCTGCCCTTGCTGGACTTGTCCTTTGCTGCTGCAAGCACTTCCGGGCTCAATTCCAGGCTCGCATCCGTCATCATTTCATAGCCATACAATTGCATGAATTCTTTGGTCAGGCTTTCTATTACTTCAATTTCCTGCATGCTTAACTGCTGCTTGAATTTATCCTTGTTCGCCATCACAGGTGGAAAACGGTTGGTCGCCCATAGCGCAGACATCTGGGATATTTGCTGCGCTTCGCTGGAATGAGTGACATCCAGCATCTCGGGCAAGAACTGCATGCCAAAGAAATCGCAAATCGCCCTCAGTACAGTTTCTTGACTACTTAAAAAGTCTTCATAACGTATCGTCAGCACCCGGTCTGGGTGGAGCTTGATAATATCGCGCGACAACTGGTGTGCTTCCAGCCAGGCCATGGCATTCAAGGTGGAATCATAGTCATGAATAATTGCCTTGTTCATCGAAGCGACTTGCGCCCTTGGGTCCCTGACCACGTTCAGGAACAGCATATTCGGGAATAGCTGTAATAGCTCCTCTGCATAATGCACGCTATCGAGTGATTTATCCATGACGATACTGGCATGATGATGCTCACCCGTGCGCAATAACAATTCCCACAATATCCTGTGTACGCTACGCTGGTCATTCTTGATAGACTCAAACACATCCACAGGATCAAATACCATGCCCTTCCATTTCACCATGCTGGCAGCTTGCAAACCGACGACATCGACAACCAGCCGGAAGTAAGATTCATCATCATTCAAATCGCCATAGCGCGGCACTAGCGGCATGAAGTCAACGATATGCAGGGGATAAGGCGAATAAAATTCCTTGCTGTTGTTCAGACGCAAACGCAAGGCATGACTACCGCAGCGGCGCAAGGGTATCATCAGGACGGGAGTTGGTCGTTTACTGGCAGTGACCACTTTTTGTATGCCGGTTACACTCTCTGATTCTGCCATGATGCTCTCCCCTTGCATAAAGGTTTGGATCTGGAAAAACCACCTTGCTAGCTTGTCAGATCATGGCAAGCTGAGCTGTGGTTTTTCCATTTTGTCGAAATAAGCTATAAATGCTTGTATAAAACCATCCACTTCTGATGCAGG
>JAZJXP010000102.1:1454-2374 GCA_040390835.1 Pseudomonadota bacterium | reverse complement strand
TAAATGATTGATACCGCCTGCACCACGCCGCCCACCACCAGTTGCAAACGTGGAGCAAAATTGACTGGCCGGACAATTATCTGCATCACCCGAGCGTATGCTGACGACATAACTGCCATCAGGTTTTGCGGTCAGCACTGAGAAAGACTTTCCGCGCTGCTCTTGCGTCAATTGATTTGCCAGAATGCCTGACACACGCCTGGCCCATGCCTGCGCAGGCAAGATATAGATGGACGTTAATTCACTTTGACTGTAAGCACGCAAACCTTGCATGAATGCCATATCACTGGCATAGGCATTACGCAGCACAACAAATTGCCCTGCACTATTCAAAAAATCAAAGGGATCAACATAGCCATGCACAGCTTGATACAAAGCAGCAGGGTGAAAGTGCAAATCATCTACTGATTCGCCATAAGCGTTGTAGTTGAGCAAAATACCGAGTTCTTGCAACTGGTCGCGTTGCGATTCATTCAGGCCAGCATCGCTTGCCATCGCAGTTGCGACTGCTGGCAAGTTATCACCATAAGCCGCCACTACCGCCCATTGCCAATGCTGATTGTTTAGGTAGCGATTGACCAGTATGCTGCTACACACGTTGGCAGCCATGTCGCAATGCAAATGCAGATGTTCATGCTCAAAGGCCAGTGCTGCATTGTGATGATCGAAGTAAGTAACCTCTGCACCGGCAGCCAGATGCTTGCGCAATGCTGCAATATTGCTGTCAAGGGAAATATCCAGTACTGTGACCCTGTCACCTGGCTTGGTGACGAAACGATTTAGCAAATCAATATCCCGCTTGGCGCCAGTAATCAGTTCTGCTGTACGGGGTTCAGCCAACCTTAACTGATGCAAGGCGCAAATACCATCAGCGTCACCATTAAATACATCATAGGCTTGCACTGAATTATTGATCTCTG
>JAZJXP010000102.1:0-1444 GCA_040390835.1 Pseudomonadota bacterium | reverse complement strand
AAACACCAGTAAATTCAGGGATTTCTCCTCTGCGGGCTTTGGCATACAAGCCTTTGGGATCGCGCCTTTCACACACTATCCCTGGGGTACTGACATGTACTTCGACAAAGCGTTCCTGGCCTATGATTTCCTTCGCCATTGCCCTGTCGTCACGAAATGGTGAGATAAACGCAGTGATGGCGATCATCCCTGCTTCATTCATGAGATGGGCCACTTCCGCTGCTCTGCGTATGTTTTCGCGTCTGTCGTGGGCAGAAAAGCCCAGGTCGCTATTCAAATGATGACGCAGGTTATCGCCATCGACAACAAAGCAACAATGCCCGCGTTCCAGCAATATTTTTTCCAGAGCATAGGCCAAGGTAGATTTACCCGCGCCACTTAGACCAGTCAGCCACAAAGTAGCAGGACTTTGCCGCATCAAGCGTTCACGTGCATTGGAATTGACGACGCCATAATGCCATTTGATATCTACTCCACTAGTGTGGGGGCTTTGCACAAAACGGCCAAATTGCGTTCTGCGCTCTACCCTGACCGTCGTCTGCTCAACTTCAGGCTTGCTTTCCAATATGCTCGTATTCGCTTGCATAAGTTACTCCTGGTACTAATACTGCTCCTGGTTTTACCGCTGGTACCCAACAATTCATTCACCCCATTAAAACTCTTCCCAATCAGCATTGCCGGACTGAGGATTACTATTCGCATTCGCCACACGCTTAATCTGCTTCACAGCACTTTTATTTTTATCCTGAGGAGCGACTTTTTTAATCAGAGGAACGATTTTTTTATCTGTCATTGCTGGTTCACGCCATACAGGCTGAGCATTTTTCTCAGTCGCCAATTGGAAGGTACTGACCAACTCTGACAAGTCATCAGCCTGATTTTGCAAGGCAGTAGCAGCGGCGGCAGCCTCTTCCACCAGAGCAGCATTTTGCTGGGTGACATCATCCATCTGTACGATGGCTTCATTGATCTGTTCTATACCAACAGTCTGTTCCTGGCTGGCCAGCATGATCTCGCTCATGATGCCGGTAACACGCTTGATACTGACCACAATTTCATCCATGGTCAGCCCAGCCTGATCAACCAGTTTTGCGCCGATATCCACCTTGGTGACCGAGTCATCAATCAAATGCTTGATTTCGCGTGCAGCCTCGGCTGAGCGCTGTGCCAGGTTCCTGACTTCAGTCGCAACCACAGCAAAACCGCGGCCTTGTTCACCAGCGCGGGCAGCCTCAACAGCGGCATTCAAGGCAAGGATATTGGTTTGAAAAGCAATGCCGTCAATGACACCGATGATGTCAACAATCTTGCGTGAAGAAGTATTGATGGAACCCATGGTCTGAACAACTTCAGAAACCACAGTACCACCCTTGACAGCAACATCAGAGGCAGATTGCGCCAGGAGATTGGCCTGTCTGGCACTGTCAGCATTTTGTTTGACGGT
>JAZJXP010000101.1:10547-64795 GCA_040390835.1 Pseudomonadota bacterium | reverse complement strand
TGCGTCGCCAAAGAAAGAATTCAAAGAAAGGCGACCCAGGCGTAGCCGCCCCTGCGGGGTTCCCATTTGTGCAGCACAAAAAATGGGAAAGTCCGAAAACTCGCTACGCTCAAACATCGGCCTTTCTCTTTCCATTTTCTGTACTGCACAAATGGCGACTACACATGGGAACGGCGAAAAGTCAAAAACAGACCCAACGTCAAAACCAATGCCACTACAACCGCAATTAAATTGCTGGAAGCTCTTAGCTATTTCACCCCTTATTTTTTGCCGCTTCCTTCTCCTGCAGCGTCCGCCACATCACTTTCCCCGTCCCCGATTTCGGCAGACTATCCACAAACTCCACAAACTTCGGCACCTTGTATGCGGCCATTTTTTCATGTGCCCAGCTCATGATGTCTTCTGCAGTCACGTCGCTGCCAGGTTTCTTGACGACCACGGCTTTGACGGTTTCGCCGCGGTAGGCATCGTGGGCGGCGATGATGCAGCATTCCTGGATGGCGGGGTGCTGGTACATCATGGATTCGACTTCGGCGGGCCAGACTTTGAAGCCAGCTGCGTTGATCATGCGTTTCAGGCGGTCGGTGAAGAAGAAGAAACCTTCCGGGTCCATGTAGCCGAGGTCGCCGGAGCGGAAGAATTTTTTGCCGTCGAGTTCGGCGAAAGAGTCGGCGGTTTTTTGCGGGTCGTTCCAGTAGCCCTGGAAGACTTGCGGGCCATGTATCCAGATTTCGCCAGTTTCGCCCTGTTTTACTTCTTGCAGGGTGGTTGGGTCAACGATGCGGGAATCGACATTGAAATAGGGCACGCCCAGGCATTGCTGTTTCATGCGCTGTGCCGGATTGACATGGGAAGCGGCCATGGTTTCTGACAGGCCATAACCCTCCATATACACTTGCCCGGACAAGTCCAGCAGTTTTTGGGCAATCGCGGCTGGCATGGCTGCACCACCACCGGATACCCGGGTCAGCCTAGAGATATCATATTCAGCCAGACGTGGGTTGGACAGGAAATCTATCATCATCGATGGTACCAGTGTCCAGTTACTGACAGCATAACGGGTGATGAGTTGTCCAGCCGCATCCCTGTCCCAGCGCGGCAGGATAACCAGGGTGCCGCCACAGTAAATCATGCTGTTCATCACAGATTGCATGCCCGTCACATGGAAAAATGGCAGCACTGCAAGAGAGACATGATTGGCAACAATATTGCCTGACCAGGTCGGGCTGGCAACCGTATTGAAAATGACTGAGCGGTGGCTATGTATGCAGCCCTTGGGTTTGCCTGTCGTGCCTGAGGTATAAGGCATGCAGGCCAGGTCGTCCGGGCCTGCTGCATGGACATGCGGCTGATGTCCGGCCTCTATTGCCGTTCGCCAGCTATGGACCCCAGCCTGATCCGGCACCTGGCGTTCTGCCTTCACGAAGTCAGGGATGGTCAGGTTGGTCGCTGCAGTTAAATGATCGGAGTAAGTAGCTACTATCGCATTTTGCAATATGCTATGGCCTACTAATGGTTGCAGACGTGAAAAAATTTCTTGGGAGACCAGGGCTGTTTTGGCACTGCTGTCGGCGATGTAATGGCTGAGTTCATCCGTCATCAGCATGGGATTGACAGGGACGACCATGGCATCAGCGCGCAGGATGGCATAAAAACCGATGATGAACTGCGGACAGTTTTGCATATTCAGCAATACCCGGTCACCTTTTTGCACGCCGCAAACCTCCTGCAAATAACCAGCCAGCGCCAGCACTTCTTCGTGCAATTGCCGGTAAGTGATGACGGTGTCATAAAAAATGATCGCCGCCTTGTCCGGGAAACGCAGCGCCGATACCTGCAAATTCGTGTACACGCTGGCTTCTGGCGCGATCAGATGATGGGGCAAGCCTTGCGGCCAGTGGGCATAATGCAAAGTGTTCATCAGGGTCTCCAGTCTGTTTGGAATAGCTTTTTTATTAGAGTGCCATACCTAATTCTTTTTTGCACGGTCGTTCGTAAAATAATGATGTTTATCGGAAACTTGAAACATTTTGTCAACACTTAGCTTAAAGGTATTGCAAACGGCAGCATGAAGCTACAATGTTAGGCATTCCCCTATTCAGCAAGTCATCGGAGTCAGCGTGTTTCAGCAAATCAAAACAGCCCTAATCGTTTTATCCAGCCTGGCCATGGTGGCTTGCGGTGGTGGTGGTGGCGGTACTGCGGGTACAGGCACTTCCGGCGGGACGACTGCCAACCCGATGGCGATTGCGGTTCCCGATGCACTGACTGTGACAAGTGGTGCGCCCCTGAGCTTTAATGGCCAGGCCAGCAGTACCGTTGGTATCATCACGAATATGTACTGGCAGGTAGAAAACCTGACCTTGTCGGCCAATCCGCTGGCAGCAGTGACAAATGCAGATTGCAAGATCATCAGCAAGAGCAGCACAGGTGCTGATGCCAGCTGTGTCCTGCAAGTCACTCCGCCGACTCTGCTGACGGCGGACTATACCTATAAAATCACCCTGAATGCTGTTGACGTTAAAGGCAATACCATCAAGGCATCCACCACTTTGTTGGTGAAACAGGAAGCTTCCACGACTGCCAATCCAGTGGCCAAAGTCAGCGGCACTACCAATGCCACGTCGGGTGACAAGGTCAGCCTGAGTTGTGCCGGCAGTGGTGGTACACCGGCAGCCACGGGTGAGCCTTATTCCTATCAATGGGTGGTCACTGAGGCAGCTGGTACGACGATTGCCCTGGCACCGACGGATACCGCCGCCACCAGTTTTACCGCACCTGTAGTGACAGCATCAACGGCATTGAAAGTGCAATGCCGCGTCACTGACGACAAGCAAAAAGTGGGTACGGCAACCCAGACCGTGACGGTGACACCTATTATCAAACCGACGGTAGTGCCTATCTCTTACAGTGGCGGCGTGGTTGCAGCTGGCTCTACCATCACCCTTGATGGCAGCAAGTCGGTCAAATACGATGCCAATGGCAAGGTCGACAGTAGCACACCCATCTATTATTACTGGAAGCAAAAATCCGGCCCTTCGATAGAAATTTTCAATGCCTTCAGCAGCGTGGCCAGTGCAGCACTGCCCAAATTTGTCGATGTGCGTACGCCTTTTGTATTTACCTTGAATGCCTCGAATTCTGTCATTCAGCCTGGCGGTTTTTCGCTTGATCCTATCGCCCAGATGGATGTGGTGTTTTATGTAGACCCCTTGCCACCTATCTCACTGGTGTCGTATACGCCGGTGCAGGTGGTGTTGACCAATAGCGCAGTGACTCTGAAAGTCGATGCGCCGTCGAACACCAGCAATATCATCTATTACAGCTGGACGCAGATTGCCGGTACTACCGTTGCCATAGCCGGTGCAGGTACCAGCAATGCCGGATTTATTTCGCCTAGCACACCGGGGACACTGATTTTCCGCGCTACCGGCAGTTATCAGCCAATTACCGTAGCTAACCCTGGTACGGCTTCCATTGATGTCATCGTCACGGTACAGGCGCCAGCCGTAGTGAAGTAACAGCTTGAAATAGCGGCTTGAAATAAAGTAAGCACTCATTAAAAAGCCCCGCATCGAAAGATAGCGGGGCTTTTTGCTGGATGTGCAGATTTATTCACGTTCTATGATTTTGCGTCTGCCCAGTTTGCGCTGGCGTGTCAGGGTCTTGGTGGCGACAAAAATCTCGCGCATGAAATAAATGAAGCTGCCTATCAGGGAAAATACCCCGCCCACAAACAGGGTGGCAATCAGCTTGTCCAGGTTCAGGCTGGTGGCATCGCCCATGAACAGGGTAGCAATGACCAGACAAATCAACAAGCCGCAGGACGTGCTGAGGGTGATGGCACGGTTGATCAGATGCGAGCGTTCATACAGTTCGTGCAATTCTTCTTCTACACCAGGAGGGCTGACGGGCGGACTATTCTCGCCATGCAGCAAGTCTTCCACCACCCTTGAGCGATCTATGATGCGTGCCAGACGGCTGGTCAGGACCGAGAGCGTGGTACCCACACCGGTCAGCAGGAATACCGGGGCGATCGAGAGTTGTATGATGTGGCTGACATCACCTAGTTGTAGATTAATCATGTGCAAGTCCTCAGGTTTTCCCCGGATTTTACAGGGACAGGGGCTTGCTTGGGCAGATGGAACGTAGACTTTTTGAGCCGGCTTGCTGACAGCAACAGGTTTTGTCGCGCTGGCTGGACTTAAGGAAGGATTACCCCACTGCCATGCAGCGGGGCTGGTGCAAGATACAGGCTGGGTCGCGATTAATTCAAGCCATCAAACCATTTTAAGCCGTTTGCAAAGGCAGCGTCAGGCGAACTTCCAGGCCACCTTCAGGCAGATTGCTCAATTGCAGCTGACCGCCATGCTGCTGGGCGATATTCTGGGCTATCGTCAGACCCAGGCCCGTGCCGCCGGATTCCCGCGAGCGCGAAGTTTCCATGCGAAAAAATGGCTCAAATACCTTGCTTTGAAATTCAGGTGGAATCCCGTGGCCGCCGTCGCGTATCAGCACATGCAATACATCCTTGGCAGCATCCTTGCCTGCCACCAGGCTGACCGTGGCGTATTGACCATATTTGACGGCATTGTCGATCAGGTTAGTCAGGCAGCGGCGCAAGGCTTGTGGCCTGGCCATGACAGTCAGGCCGGGCTTGCCTTGAAAGCTGACATTCTGCCCGGCATCAGCGGCATCTGCACAGACACTGTCGAGCAGAGAATCAAGATCCAGCGGCTTCAAGGCTTCATTGCTATCCATGCTGCGCGCCAGGTCCAGACCTTCGCGTATCATCATTTGCATGCCCGACAAATCTTCTATGAGCTTGTCACGCAATTCTTCATCCTTAACCTTTTCCAGACGCAGGCGCAAACGCGTCAACGGGGTTTGCAAATCATGGGTGATTGCTGCCAGCATATGGGTGCGCTGGGCAATGTGCTGGCGTATGCGTGCTTGCATGGCATTGAAGGCACGTGTTGCCTGCAAGATTTCAGTTGCGCCTTTTTCTGGCAACGGAGGGCGATTAATGTCTTGCCCGAGGGCCGCTGCTGCCTTTGCCATTTGTTGCAAGGGCCGCATGGTCATGCGGGCGATCAGGTAGGCCAGCACGGCAATACTGGCCAGGAACAGGAACAGGTATTGCAAGAAATCAGGACGCAGCGGCGGCGCAGGATTACGCGGTGGTAATACCGTCAGGCGCAGGGCCGTGCCGTCATGCAGGGTGATGCCCAGCGCTTCGCACGGCAGGCGGTTGGTCTGTATATTTTGTGGATTGCGCGGGCAGGATTCCGGGTCCTGCGCCAAAGACATCACACGAAAAGTCTTGCCCAGTCTCTCGCTGACAGCCGCTGCATATTCAGATCGCGGTGCCTGGTCAGTGGTCTCGGCGGGCAGGGTGGCTACTTTCAAACCCAGGCGTGGTGCAGTCGCCAAGAACTTTTCACGGTTTTCTGCTGGTAAAGCATCCAGTGCCAGCACCAGTTGTTCAGCCCGTTCAACCGCGTGCGAATCCCTGTATTGCGATATGGTTTTTTGTCTTTCGCCAAAAGCCAGTGTCCAGGTCAGTACCGTCGAAGCGATTACCCCCAGCAATAGGATGGCAAATACCCTGCCCCACATCGACGACAGGATTTTCATGTTTCTTGCTCCACGACGACGGTAACGGCCAATACATAGCCGCCATTCCTGACGGTCTTGATGATCTGCGGTGAGCGCGCATCTTCGCGCAGTTTTTGCCGCAGGCGACTGATTTGAATATCGATGGAACGGTCAAACGGGTCGGCATCGCGGCCATGCGTCATGTTCAGCAACTGATCACGGTTCAGCACGCGGTTAGGATGTTCCAGGAAGATATTCAACATGCGGAACTCCGCGCCTGACAAAGACACCACCATGCCATCCGGACTGATCAGATGACGTGCCGTCAAATCCAGCGTCCAGCCAGCAAACTTAAGTTTTTGCAGTGCCTCGCCAGAATGGGTATTGACATTGGTCTGGGTGCGGCGCAAAACGCTGCGTATGCGCGCCAGCAGTTCGCGTGGTTCGAAAGGCTTGGGCAGGTAATCGTCTGCACCCATTTCCAGACCCAGGATGCGGTCCAGCGGTTCGCCACGCGCAGTCAGCATGATGACAGGCAAAGTTGATTTGCTGCGCAAGGTACGGCACAGTGTCAGGCCGTCATCTCCAGGCAAATTCAAATCCAGAACGACCAGGTCAACCTGGTGGTTTTGCAGGGCTGCCGACATGGCATTGCCTTCGGCAGCCGTGACTGTGCTATAGCCATTATTATCGAGATAATCAGCCAGCAAATTACGGATGTCGCGGTCATCGTCAACGATGAGAATTTTATTTGGTGTGTCCATGTTCTTCATTATGAGCCCGATCCAGTCGATAAAAACCCTGATTTTGTATCGTCTTGTTATCAGGACTTATGCAAAATTGTCCCAGCAAGGCTATCGCTCCCGGTAAACCACCCTTGCAAGGGTGGTTCGTTTCGTCAGCAGACAACATATTGTCTGAAACCCCGACTACTCCGTCAGCGACGACGACATTACAGAATTGTAAGGCTAGGAGCTGCAACGCAGCTGGGGCGGTTTTGCGTAAGTCCTGATTATCTTAAACCGTAACATACCACCTTATCATTCTTGACTGTTACACGTCGATACAAAGCGAGAGCAGACGGACATTTCGACGTTACAAGCTTGCTGCAAGATACATCACATGTCTGAGACAGCAATGCCGGATTTGATTCAAGTCCAGAAAGCAATCAGCCAGGTTAGTTCACCATTTTGTGGAATGTATTTTGTAAAATGTATATTGCAGATGTGTGAGCTTGTTCTTCTGTTCAGAAAGAGAAAAAATATGAAAACCTTACAAAAAAAATTCTGTATAGCTTTGGCAGCAATCAGTCTGGGTATAGCCGCTAGTGCTGGCAGCGCCCAGGCGCAATCTTCGGCACCGCCATCTGCTTCTGCACATGCAGGTCACGGTCAGCAGCATGGCGATCCTGCCAAGTGGGCAGAAAAGATGAAAGAACGCATGGCCAAACACCAGGCCGAACTGCATGACAAACTGAAAATCACGGCCGCACAAGAACCGGCCTGGAAGACTTTCATTGATGGTATGAATCCAGGTGCCATGCCAGCCCGCACTGACCGCAAGGAAATGGAGAAATTGACGACACCAGAACGCATGGAAAAAGGTCTGGAAAAAATGAAAGAGCATTTGGCGAAAATGCAAACACGTCTGGCTTCTCTGAAAACTTTCTATGCCGTGTTAACACCTGAGCAGCAAAAGATTTTTGATGACAGCCACCGACGCATGGCATCCCATATGCGTGAACGTATGGGCAAGCAAATGGGTGAGCATGGTCCTGGCCACAAAGCGGGCGATCGCCCACCTGTGACAGACAAGAAGTAAGCTATAAAAATATCACGGCCCGCTGCGTGCAGGCCTTGATATTCAAACTAAAGCTAGAAAAGTGTAGAAGGCTGTTGCGAGATGGAGGATGAATTTATCCCACATTTTGTGACAGCCTTTTATTTTCTGAGATTGATCCAGGAGACCAGATTTTCTTCCAGCATGGGCCGGCCTATGTAAAAGCCCTGGCCCTCATGACAACCCATGGCTGCCAGTGTCTTCCAGTGGGTTTCATGTTCTACCCCTTCAGCAATCACCTGCAAGCCCAGTTTTTTACCGAGTTGCGTAATCAGTTCGGCTATCCGCGGCCCCTCGGGCGTATCGATTTGATTGACGAAAGCGCGGTCTATTTTCAGTCTGTCTACCGGTAATTTATCCAGATAGCTGAGTGAAGAAAAACCGGTACCAAAATCATCGATGGCGATTTTTACACCCATTTGCTTCAACTTGGCGAGCTTGCTTTCGAACAGGGCTGCGCTAGTCATGGTGACCGATTCTGTGATTTCCAGCTCCAGGTGTTCTGGCAGTAATCCTGTTTCTTTCAGGGCTGATTCGACGACTTCAATAAAGTCATCCTGACGGAATTGCACGACCGAGACATTGACGCCCATGCGCTGCGGCGCGATGCCGGCTTTTTGTAATCTGACCATCATGAAACAGGCAGTACGCAATACCCATGCACCCAGGCTGATGATGAGGCCGGAATATTCAGCCAGCGGGATAAAATCATTCGGCGGTATCAGCACGCCATCATCATTGCGCCAGCGTATCAGTGCTTCCAGTCCGGTAAACTGACCTGTCTCCAGATCAATTTGCGGCTGGTACATGAGGAACAGGCGCTCGGCATCAAAGGCCTTGTGCAAATGCTGCATCAGGGTAGCGCGTTCGCGTATCTCTATGCCCATCGAGCGGGTAAATAATGTGCAACTGCCGCGTTGATGTATCTTGGTGCGCTTGAGGGCGATACTGGCGTCTTTCAGCGGTTCGGCACCGTCACCTACATAACCTTCCAGTGCCACCATGCCTATCGACATGGACACCGCATGGGCAGTTTCTTCTATCGTGTATGACTCGACAAACATCAGTCTCAGGATTTCGGGCTCGAGTAATTCCTTGCTCCCCAGCAGACCGAATACATCACCGGAAATACGTGCCAGGAAGACGTGTGCCCCCAGTTTTTCACGTAGCCTGTCTGCCACCGCTTTCAGGATCAGGTCACCATAATGATGGCCGAGTACATCATTGATTTCAGCAAAATCGTCAATGTCTATCAGCGCCACCATTTGCCCGGTCTGTTCACTTGCCAGGGTAATGCTGATCTGTTCTATGAACTTCAGGCGGTTAGGCAGTTTCAACAACTGATCACGATAAGCATGGTTCTTGAGTTGATTGACCAGGCTCAGATTATCGAGACAGACGCCGAGGTTGGAGCAAAATACTTCCAGCAAATGCTGATTGATTTCCGACAATGAAAACGGCAAGTCGATAAAAGCTGCCAGAGGGCGGTTACCACGGCCAGAAAAATACAGGGTCATGCTGTGGTCAGTGAACAATGATTCACGTCTGGTCAGCACATGCCTTAAGGCATCGCGCACGCGGCTGCTGTGGATATCATCAATCGGGCAATTCATCAGGCTGCTGTAATGCCCGGCAGAGGCGATGACATTGAAAGTCTCGGGGATTTCTTCATCGAACTCATTGAGCTCGCCCTGGGCACACAATAAGCCTTCTGGCGGCACCCCGCACAAGGCAGCGATCTGGGTAATCACGCCACTGGCAAAAGACTGTATGCCATGTTCGAAAGTGAAGGCAGCGCTGGAACTGATGATCTGGTGCAGGCCGCGCCTGCTGGCATCAATGGTGCGTATCTGTTCATACGAGCGCACTGCCGCCGTCAGCGAAGTCAGCAATTTCTTGCGCGTCAGTTCATTCTTGGTTTTATAGTCGTTGATGTCATAGTCGCGTATAGCTTCTTCTTCCGGCGCATAACCGGGTTGGCCAGTGCGCAGGATGATGCGGGTATCGGTCCAGCCCAGTTCATCGCGGATGAAACTGACCAGTTCCAGCCCTGCATGTTCGGTTTCCATGACCACATCCAGCAATACCACGGCGATATCGCTTTCGCCAGCGAATACCTTGCGGGTTTCACTCTTGGAGTAAGTGTGGATAAATTCCAGGGGGCGGTTCAGTATCTGCACATATTGCAGCGCAAAGCAGGTGGTGCGGTGTACATCTTCATCATCATCGACGATGGCGATTTTCCAGCTGCGTCCTGCTTGCTGAGTGGCGGCTTCTTCTTCCGCATCCTCAACCAGGAACAGCTCATCATCGTCGTCTTGTTCGTTCGACATGCTTTCTCCGGGTAGAAAAGCCTGCTAATTGATGCAACAAGTATAGTTTAAGTTTTGGCGTCGGACGCAGCCATGGCGTACCGACTTTGTGACTTAAGGTGAAATATATTAGTCAAAACTGACGCTTTCCTTGCAAGCACAATTTTCATGCAAAGCGACGAGCAGCGTCCAGACCAAGACCTGAGCCTATGCTGCCAAAAAGATCACCTTCGACCTTGGTGGCGGTCGGGACTATGCTGGCGATTTGCTGGCGCAAGCCACGTACGCCACTGGAGCCACCAGTGAAAAACACGGTATCGACCTGTTCCGGTTTAAGGTTCGCCATGTTCAGTACGGTTTTGACGGTGTCACCGATATTGTTAGTAAGGTGCGCGATAGAGGCTTGCAAGCCATCCTGGTCCAGTGCCAGATGGCAGGCAGCTGCTGGCTGTTTGCTGCGCAAACGTTCCAGTGGCAAGTCTATGGCGTGTTGATCTGACAATAAGATCTTGGCTTCTTCAGATTTGATGGCCAGCCAGTGACCATCGCGTTCTTCTACCAAATTCAGCAAGCGTTCAAAGCGCAGGCGTAATTCAGGTGTATTGATATCGCGATAGACTTCCTGCAATTCACGCCAGACTTTTTGGGTATACGTCAGGTTAATCGTATGCCAGGTCGCCAGGTTGAAATAATAACTGGAAGGTACGTCGATCTGGCTACCAAGGCGGCCACCCAGACCCAGCAGGGGCATGACATGGTTCAGACTCAGGTATTTATCAAAGTCGGTGCCACCGATATGTACACCACCGTTGGCGAGGATATCGTCTTTCCGGTCTATCCTGTGGGCACGTTCCGGTGCCAGGCGTACCAGTGAAAAGTCTGACGTACCGCCGCCTATATCGGCGATCAGTACCAGTTCTTCTTTGGTGATGCGTGATTCATAATCAAAGGCGGCAGCTATGGGCTCATACTGGAATTGCACTTCCTTGTAGCCGGCAGCGCGGGCGATTTGTTCCAGCGTGTCTTGTGCGAGTTTGTCGGCCTTGCTGTCATCATCGATAAAATGCACAGGGCGGCCCATGACAGCCTGGGTAAAGTTGCAGCCCGCGGATTTTTCTGCCCGTGCTTTGAGTTCACCGATAAATTGCGCCAGCAAATGGCGAAAAGGTACGGACTTGCCCTGCACCTCAGTCTGGCCATCCATCAGGCTGGTACCCAGCAAGCTCTTCATCGAGCGCATCAGACGGCCTTCATAGCCAGCCAGGTAATTACTTAGCGCAGCCCGGCCATAACTGACCTGGTCATCCTCGACATCAAAAAATACTACTGACGGCAGCGTGACTTTGCCCTCTTCCAGCGCCAGGAGCGCAGGTTGGCCCGGCCTGTGCCAGCCAACGGTTGAATTTGAGGTGCCAAAATCTACTCCACAAGCGTGCGACATGAAAATCCTGATAAAAACGGGTAAGCCAGCAGCTTTTTGGGTGAGCTGCTGTTGACAATGATGCGTTATAAATGAGTTAAGACGTGATACTGAAGAAGCTTAGTGGTAACTATGATGACAAAACGGTCATAACTACGGTGATTTGCTGGTTTCCGCGCTATCGAGTTTGACCACCAGCAGTTGATCAATGCGATAGTGATCAATATCGACGACTTCGAACTTATAAGACCCCAGCATCACAAAATCAGTGCGTTTGGGTATCTTTTTCAGCATCGTCATCATGAAACCGGCAATGGTCTCATAGCTTCCCTGCTCAGGCAAGCCATCTATGTCGAGAGCGCGACAGACATCCTCGATTGTTGTTGCGCCGTCAATTAACCATGAATTGGCATCACGTTTGACGATCTGGTCTTCCATGAAGGGATGGACCAGATTGCCCATCAGGGTACTCAACACGTCATTCAGGGTAATTACGCCAACGACCAGCGCATATTCATTAAGGATGACGGCAAAGTCTTCGCGCGTACCCTTGAATTGTTCCAGCATTTCAGACAGGGTCAGAGAATCAGGTACCGCCAGGGCGGTGCGTATTGATAATTCCTGCACTTTGGTGAAAGCCTGGTTAGTCAGTACCCGTTTCAAAATATCCTTGGATTCGACATAACCAACGACATTGTCGATATTGCCATCACACACCAGGAATTTGGTATGCGGATGCTCGGCTATCTTCTGGCGTATCACTACATCTGTGTCTTGCAGGGTAAAGTAGACGATGCTGTCGCGTTGTGACATGGCTGACGGCACGGTGCGGCTTTCCAGCTCGAACACATTGCCTATCATGTGATGCTCGCTTTGCAGTACCACCCCGGCTTCAGCTCCTGCATCAAACATGGCATAAATTTCATCTGAAGTGATTTGCTCATTCCTGGTCGTCGGCAAATTGAACAGGCGCAACATCAGGTTGGCCAGGCCATTGAATACCCATACCAGGGGTTTGAACAGACGCACGCACAAAAGTATGGGGCTGACAACCAGCATGGCCACGGTTTCTGGCGAAATCATGGCGATCTTCTTGGGCATCAGGTCAGCGAACAAAATAAAAATCGAGGTCACGAACAAAAAGGACGTGACGAAGCTGACCGTTTCCACCCAGCTGGTTGTGCCAAAGATAGTGACCAGGGCTTTCAGGATATATGGCGTCAAAGCCTGTTCACCCAGAATACCGCCGAGTATGGCAACGGCATTCAATGCAATTTGCACGACGGTGAAAAAATGCCCAGGTTCTTGCTGTAGTGCCAGCACCTTGCCCGCACGTGGCTCGCCCTCTGCATACAATATCTGCAATTTGACCTTGCGGGCAGCCGCCAGCGAAATTTCTGACATGGAAAAAAATGCGCTGATGGCGACCAGCAAGGCAATGATGAGAAAATGATCAAACAAAGCCATATTGCCCTCTATGCGAATGTGTTTAGTAGCAATCATATACTATTAGGCTTCGTAAATTTCGCTTAAAGGTTGTCAACCATGACAAGTTCTGAACAGGTAGATGCTGCCAAAGCACTGCCGACCAATGTGCGTTTTGTCTTGATTACGGTATTTCTGGACATCCTTGGCATAGGTCTCATCATCCCGGTCTTGCCAAGGCTGGTGGCCAGTTATACCTTGCAGGCAGATAGCCAGGCTTACTGGTATGGCGCGATTGTCGCCATCTATGGGGTCATGCAATTTATCTTTGCTCCCGTGATAGGGGCGCTCAGTGACCGTTATGGCCGCCGCCCGGTCTTGCTGATATGCGTATTTGGTCTGGGCTTGAATTTCCTTTTACTGACCCAGGTAACGACTATTTACTGGATGCTGGTGGTGCGCGCCATAGGCGGTATCACTGCGGGTAATCTGTCAGTCGCGAATGCCTATATCGCCGATGTCTCCAGCCCGGAAAACCGTGCCAAAGCGCTGGGTAAGATAGGAGCCATGTTTGGCCTGGGTTTTATTTGCGGCCCAGTAATCGGAGGCTTGCTGGGTGAAGCGCATATCCATTACCCGTTTTACCTGGCGGCAGCGGTGTCGCTAGGCAATGTGGTGTATGGTTATTTCTCACTGCCAGAATCCCTGCCTGCTGATCATCGCAAGGCCTTTCATATTTCTGCTGCCAATCCCTTTGCCGGTCTGCGCGGTCTGGCCCATTTGCGTGGTGTCGGTGCGCTGGTGTGGGTATATGCGCTGACCATGTTTGCCCAATTCACTTTGCAAACCACCTGGGTCTTATCAACAGAATTGCGTTTTGGCTGGACACCCATACAAAATGGTTTTTCACTGTTCATGGTCGGCGTTTCCAGCGTACTCATGCAGGGTGTTTTTCTTGGCCGTTATATCAAGCGCGTTGGCGATGCGAATGCGGTTTTGATCGGTCTGGCTTCATCGACCGTGGCACTGAGTTGTTATGGCCTGGCGAACCAGGGCTGGATGATGTATGTGCTGATCTTGTGTAACGTGCTGGCCTTTGCTGCCGGACCTGCCTTGCAAGGATTTTTTTCGCGTGCAGTCGATGCGCGTTCGCAAGGCCTGGCCATGGGTTCCTTGACGGCACTGGCAAGTATCATGAGTGTGTTTGCTACGTTGATAGGCACTTCCATCGTTGGGCAAGTCAGCCATTTTCCTAAAGGCAGTGTCTTGCTGGGAGCACCTTTCTTTTTGGCGGCGACCATACAATTGATGGCACTGACTCTGGCGCTGCGGCAGTTGAAAAAAAGTAGCTGAGGGTTTGCAAGAATAATTTGCAGTAATAAAAAAGCGGACTTTGAAAGTCCGCTTTTTGCTTTGCTTGTCGTCAGCTTCAACGTACTGCTGTATGCATGGATGCCGTATCCATCAAGAGTTCAGGGTCTTCTGCTTCTTCCACGGTTTCATTATTCAGGCGTCTTTGCATCTTCACCGTATCCACATCGTTACCCCATTTGGCGACCACGACAGTGGCAACACCGTTACCGATCAGATTGGTCAAGGCGCGTGCTTCTGACATGAACCTATCTATACCAAGTATCAGTGCCAGACCGGCGACTGGTACGCCACCAACCGCAGACAGTGTTGCTGCCAGCACGATGAAACCACTGCCTGTGATACCAGCCGCGCCCTTGGATGTCAGCAGCAAGACTGCCAGCAAAGTGATTTGCTGCATCAAAGTCATCGGCGTATCTGTGGCTTGAGCGATGAAGACAGCAGCCATGGTCAGGTAGATGGAAGTGCCATCCAGATTGAAAGAGTAACCGGTAGGGATCACCAGGCCAACCACGGATTTTTTCACACCCAGGTTTTCCAGCTTGGCCATCATGCGTGGCAACACTGATTCTGAAGAAGAAGTACCGAGTACGATCAGTAATTCTTCCTTGATGTACTTGATGAATTTCCAGATGCTGAAACCATGCACCTTGGCGATAGTGCCAAGTACCACGAAGATGAAAATCAGGCAGGTTGCATAGAAAGTCGCCATCAGGAAACCGAGTTGCACCAGCGAGCCAACACCATATTTACCTATCGTGAAAGCCATCGCACCAAAGGCACCGATGGGAGCAACTTTCATGATGTAGCCAACGATGACAAACAGCACGTGGGAGAATTTTTCTACCAGGTCAAATACCAGCGTGCCGCGACCACCAAAACGATGCAGGGCAAAACCAAAGAAGATAGAGATCAGCAAAACCTGCAGTATCTCACCCTTGGCAAAAGCATCGGTGAAAGTGGTAGGGATGATGGCCATCAAGAATTCTGTCGTGGTCTGCATTTTGCCAGGTCCGGCAAAGGCAGCAATACCCTTGGTGTCCAGCGTATGCACATCGATATGCATGCCTACACCAGGTTGCACGACATTGACGATGATGAGACCGATGATCAGTGCCAGGGTACTGACAACTTCAAAATACAGCAGTGCCATGCCACCGGTCTTGCCGACTTTTTTCATGTCTTCCATACCGGCAATACCAACGACGACGGTACAGAAAATAATCGGCGCGATCATCATCTTGATGAGCTTGATGAAACCGTCGCCCAGAGGCTTCATGGAAGCGCCGGATTCGGGATAAAAATGGCCAAGCAAGACGCCCATAACGATGGCCGTGATGACTTGAAAATACAGGGATTTGTAGAAGGCTTGAGCTTTCATCCTTGGTCTCCATTGGATGGTAGAAAGTCTCGCCTGAATGAAATCATAATGGCGAGCACGTTGCGGAATATTTTTTCTCCGTCAGTGCTTGCATTATGGGAAATGCTTGGGGCAGCCACAATTGTGGCTTTCCACAGTGCCTAATTTTTACGCAGCAATATGTTGCCTGGATGCTGAAGAATGCGTTGCCTGATGCTGAATGATGCGGCCCAGCAAACGCATCGCATCATCCAGATCCTGGGTATACGGCATGCCGCAATTGATACGCAAGAAATGATCAAAACGATTTGAATTGGAGTACATCAAGCCCGGTGAAACCAGGATGCTCTCCTCTAGAGCGGCATCAAAAACAGCGCGGGAAGAAGTGCCTGTCGGCATCTCTACCCACAGCGAAACTCCTCCGGCTGGCATGGTCACGCGCGTGCCTTCAGGAAAATAAGTGGCAATCGCTTCTGCCATTTTTTCTCTTTGTACAGCGAGGCTGCTACGTAGTTTCCGCAGATGTCTGTCGTAAGCTGACGACAATAAAAAAGTCGCTGTGACTATCTGTGACAATTCTTCGTTATAGCGCGTGTGTGCATACTTCAGCATGTTCACTCGTTCTTGCCAGCGACCTGCCAGTATCCAGCCGACGCGCATGCCGGGTGCGAGTATCTTATGCACCGATGCGCAGTAGATTACGTTGCCGCTGTGGTCCCATTGCTTCAATGCAGTCGGGATTTTGTCGCCATCTGCGAGTGCGCTGTAAGAGTCATCTTCTATCAGCGGTATGCCTTGCGCTTCGCACAGCGCCACCAGTTTTTGTTTGTGCTGGTCAGGCATCATGCTGCCCAGGGGATTTTGCAAATGCGGCACCACTACCACCGCCTTGATATTGTCATAGGTGCGCATGGCCAGTTCCAGTGCCTCGACGGAAATACCGGTGCTCGGGCTGGTGGGGATTTCCAACGCCTTCATGCCCAGGCTTTCCAGCACCTGCAAAAGACCATAAAAAGTCGGCGACTCTACTGCAATGACATCTCCCGCCTGTGCCACGGCACGCAGGGCCAGGTTCAGGGCTTCGATGCAGCCATTGGTGATGATGACCTGGTCAGCGGAGGTACTGATGCCGGAATCAAGTGCGCGCTTGGCCAGCGCTGCTTTGAGTTCGCGATTACCGCCCGGTGAAATCGCCTTGGTCAGCAATTCAGGATAGCGGCGCAAGGTGCTGACAGTCAGGCTGCGCAACTGCTGGTGCGGGTAAAGGGCAGGGCCACCAGTCGCCCGCGCCAGATTGCATTTCACCTGGCGCTGGCCCTGGGCAATGATTTCTGACACCAGCTCATGGATGCCGACAAATTGCGCCGGGTCGATGATCTTGCCTATGGTTGGTTCCTGCGCCGGTATCAGGCGAACACGCCTTGGTTGCCGTACAAAATAGCCAGAGCGCGGACGCGCTTCCAGCCAGCCCTCGGTTTCCAGCTGGCGGCATAACTGCAAGGCAGTGGACAGGCTGACGCCATGCACATGCATGAGCTTGCGCACCGAGGGCATGCGGTCGCCCAGCTTCAGCGTGCCACAACGAATAGCATTCAGATAATGGTCGGCCAGTTGCCTATAGAGAGGTAAGGTTTGCATAACATGACAATGTAAGGCTGCTCAAGGGCCTGCACGGATACAGTTCAGGGCTGACGATACAATAACAGATTATGAATTCGTTGTCTGATGCGATACAGATAGGCTTTCTCTGTGTCTGTGCGGAAAGCGTGGCAAGACTTATCCTGAAACCCATGCCAATTACTTTCAGGAGCGTTTCATGGATACCCACACAATCAAAGCAGGCCAGCGCCTGCAAGTTCTGTTAATGACAGACAGCAGACTGCATTTGCATAAAGGCCGCTTGCATATTTTGGCTGCACCACAATTTCTGGAAGGCGTGGCCTGGCAAGTTAACACTGTGCTCAGTAGCGGTGCGCTGTTCACGGCTGAGCGTGATGGCTGGATAGAATTGCAGGCAATAGAGACCAGTGAATTGCTGATACAGCAAGTTGAGCCTGTCAGCTGGTGGCAGGCCTTGCAGCAGCGTTGGCATGGGAGATCAGCAAGGGCATATAGTCAGGGTGGGTCGGTTTGATCTGTCAGGTACTACCCCGGCAGGTTCCCGCGACTTGAAAATTTAAGGGAAAAATTCTTTCAGCAAAAAGCTTTCCAGCTCTGCCGAATCTTCTATCCGTGCTGACTTGACTACAACACGGCCCAGGCGTCTGGATTCCCAGTTGAAGTCTCCCTTGTATTCCATGCGTATGATTTCTATCATGCGGCGTACCAAGGCCAGGCGTACGTCGCCACCAAGACCGGCATCGACTTCAAAAGACTGTTTGCCGCCAGAGGCCACCACGCGCGTGTTCCAGCCACGGAAAGTGAAGCTGGCTACCCTCGTGCCTACGGTCCCCAGTTCAAACACACCGCTGCCACCAGCACGGTTGGCTGCTTGCTGCATGCTGCGTTTTACATTGGCTTCTGCCACTTCTTGTGGCGTCATGCCACGGCCTGACTGACGCGCACCTTCATTTTCCTGTGCGGCTGCCTGCTCCGCCGGGCGACGCCGTTCACGTGCAGCATTGGCCAGAGCCATCATATCCATTTCTGGCGGGGCCTCTTTGGCCTGCGGTGGTGGTGGCTGTGCTATCGGTGAATCCGTGACTGGCGATGGTGGTGTCTTGGGTCGGGTAATCGCGTTTTTGGATGGTGGCACGCGCACCGGTTTGGACTCGGTTTTTTGTTTTTGCGGCGCAGTCGCCTGTTTGGGCGCTTTGGCTACCTTGTCCATGATAAAGACCATAGGCTCGCTTGAGCCGCCCTTGTCGAGCTTCTTCTTGATCATATTCATGTGCAGCAAGAAGTACAGCAACAGGCCGTGAACCAGCAAAGCCAGCAAGATGCCGAACATATTCGCAGGGCGAAACCGGATATGTAAATGAATTTCGCCCGGCAGGGCAACTTCATCCTCAGGCGCTTCTATGCTCAACTTCATGGACTATATGAACCGGTGTGCAGAATTTCAAGGTGGCAAGCATACCTCAAACTATGTCTCTCCCTGTAACAAAGATTGTCTGGGGGTGAATCAGCAAATCCGGTGCATGTTGATAAAAAACGAAAGTGTAACAAATGACGCGACCGGTTTTTGAATCTTTAATGCTATTTACATTTGCAAGTAACAAACTATGTAGAAAATGGCTTTAACTTCTGACAACTGCTTACAAATCGGTAATATGAAATTTACATCCTTGTTCTAATGTTCAGGCCTGGCCAGCAAGAATAAACATTAATCACAGGATTTACGCAGACTTGTCCCTCCCAGGCGCGACAACGCGACTGGGGGCGGGTTTGCGCAGATCTTCGCAGTTCTTAATATGGAGACTGAACATGGAAGAGCAATTGGCAAATGTGGATGCCTTGGATACTGTGACCACAACAGACAAGGATTTGTTCAATCAGCAGGCTGATTTGAAAGCTGCGGCGATCCTCGCCTCGACCGCTTTGCTGGCTGCCTGCGGTGGCAGCAGCACGACGGCTGAAAATGGTGCAGGAAATACAGCGGCACCCGTGGGGGCACCGCCAGCCGCACCCGACCCCAACGCTGCCCCGATTACGGTCAGTGAAGCGTCCCGCTTTCTGGCACAAGCCAGCATGGGTGCCAGCCGTGCCCAGATCGCCAGGGTGCAAGCATTGGGATATGCAGGCTGGATTGATGAGCAACTTAGCGTCCCCGGCAGTGGCACGCGCTGGGACTGGCTGGTCTCAAAAGGTTACAACGATGTCAGTTACCGCAATAGCCAGGCGGGTTTTGATGCAACAGCCTGGCGCAAACTGATCAGCTCGCCTGATACTTTGCGCCAGCGCTTTACGCTCGCTTTGTCGGAAGTCATCGTGGTCGCGATTGATGGCCTGATAGGTGGTGGCTGGAAAGCATTTGCCGCCGCAGCCTGGCTGGACATGCTTGAAGCAAATTGCTTTGGTAACTACCGCGATCTCTTGCAATCAGTATCGACCAGTCCTGCCATGGGGCAATACCTTACTTTCCGGGGTAATGCCAGATTCAATTCAAAAACCGGGGCCAGCCCGGATGAAAACTATGCCCGCGAAATCATGCAGCTTTTCAGCATAGGTTTGATTGAATTGAAACTGAATGGCAATCCTCGTCTGTATGATGGCAAGAGCAAAGAGACTTATGGCCTGGAAGATATCACTGGTCTGGCCCGCATCTTTACTGGTTGGGGTTTTGATCTGGCAGGAGGTGGACCCGACAAACCAGACTTCATGCGCAGACCCATGATACAGGTGCCCGACAAACATGAACCCGGCGCATCCACTTTCCTTGGTGAGACCGTACAAGCAGACTTGAGTGGTGAAAAAGCCTTGGAAGCGGCACTCGACATCATCTTTGCCCATGACAATGTCGCCCCGTTCATCAGCCGACAACTGATACAAAGACTGGTGACTAGCAATCCAAGTGAGGGTTATATCTTGAGGGTGGCTACCGTGTTCAAAGATGATGGCAGCGGCACAGTCAGCAAAAAGGGTAATTTGAAAGCCGTATTGAAGGCGATTTTGCTCGATGATGAAGCGCGCAAACCAGCCAACCTCAGCGATCCCCAGTTTGGCAAACTGCGTGAACCCATGTTGCGTTTTCTGGCCTGGGCACGTGCCTACAATGCCACGGCAAACAATGATCTCTGGAATATCGGCAATACCAGCAACCCTGCCGACAAACTGGGACAAAGCCCCTTGCGTTCACCATCGGTATTCAATTTTTTCCGTCCAGGTTATGTGCCGCCAAATACGGCGATTGCCGCAAAAAACCTGGTAGCACCGGAGTTCCAGATTACCAATGAATCTTCAGTCGTTGGTTACGTTAATTACATGCAGATTGCCGTCAGTGAAGGCGTCAGTGACATCAAACCCGATTACAGTAGTTTGATGCCACTGGCCGATACGGCACCAGCCTTACTGGATGAAATCAATCTGGTGCTGGCAGCAGGGCAGTTAAGTGCGACTACCCTGGCGGATCTGGGCAGCGCAGTCGACAGCATGCCCAAGGGAAGCGATATCCGTCGCAAGCAAAGAATCTATGCGGCGCTGACTCTGGTACTGGCTGCCCCTGAATTCATCGTCCTCAAGTAAATCTGAAATAAGCCCGAGTTTCTGACCAAATAATTTGCTGCCATTACTACAGGAAAGCATCATGAAAAATTCAACAACAATGAATGCCTCACGCCGCGCATTCTTGCAACGCGTCTCTGCTCTGTCCATCGCCGGTGTCGCCACACCCTGGGCACTCAACCTGGCGGCCATGGCCGAAGCCTCGGCTGCCAATGCCGATGATTACAAAGCCATCGTCTGCGTGTTTTTATACGGCGGTAACGATTACGCCAATACCCTGGTGCCGTATGACGTTCCCAACTACACAGCTTATTCCCAATTGCGTCCTACGCTGGCTTATGGGCGCGACAAACTGACTAAGTTGGAAAGCCTGAATGTCCCTGTAGACAGGAACGGTATCAGCCATCAATACGCGCTGGCACCCGAACTGAAGCTACTGAGTCCCATATTCGATGCTGGCAAGATGGGGATATTACTGAATGTCGGCACTCTGATACGTCCGACCACCAAGCTGGAATACGTGAATAAGACGGCGATGCTGCCACCCAAGTTGTTTTCGCATAATGACCAGCAATCGGTATGGCAATCTTCTGCACCTGAGGGAGCAACTGCAGGCTGGGGTGGACGCATGGGTGACCAGTTCGTGGCAGGTAATGGCAACGCTACTTTCACTTGCATAAATGTTTCAGGTAATGCGGTCTACCTGTCTGGCAATACGGCTGTGCAATATCAGATATCGACCAATGGCTCAGTTCATATGACCGGTGTGAAGGCACCTTTGTTTGGTTCCGTTCCCTGTTCCACGGCTTTGCAAAAACTGGTTACGCAAGAGCGTATTCACTTGTTTGAAAACGAATATACACGCGTCAGCAAACGTTCCCTGGAGGCTGACGATGTACTCACTGCGGCACTGGACAATGGCCGCGTCATCAAGACACCATTTAATAAAGAAAATAATCTGGCCATGCAATTGAAGATGGTGGCACGCATGATTGACTGCGCAGGTGCTCTGGGCGCAAAACGCCAGGTCTTTTTTGTTTCCATGGGGGGCTTTGATACCCATAATGGCCTGAAAGAGACGCATCCTGATTTGCTCACCAGTGTTGGCGAAGCCCTGAGTTCATTTTATGATGCAACTAAGGAATTGGGTATAGAAAACAAGGTCACCAGTTTTACGGCTTCTGATTTTGGCCGTACTCTGAGTGTCAACAATGATGGCTCTGATCATGGCTGGGGCAGCATGCATTTCATGCTGGGCGGGGCAGTCAATGGCAAGCGTTATTACGGTACTGCGCCGCTGGTTGCCGTTGACAGTGATGATGACGTCGGGCAGGGACGTTTACTGCCTACGACTTCAGTTGATCAATATGCTGCCACGCTGGGAAAATGGCTGGGCATATCTGACACTGAAATGCTGGAGATACTGCCCAATCTGAAGTATTACGATGCCAGCAAACGCTACCTTGGTTTCGTTTGAATTTAGCTTAAATCAAACCAAACCAGCCGAGTGCCGCACCACCCGCCAGCAGCCACAGCAAATGCAGGCGGGTGCGCCAGACTACCACGGTGCACACGACCGTCATTATCCACAATGGCCAGTCCCTGTTCATCTGGTCATGGGATGCTGCCATGATCCAGCCTGTCGCCAGCAACAGGCCGATGACGATGGGTGCCATGCCCAGCTTGAAGGCACGCACGCCGCGCAATTCACGGTTGGCATGGCCCCAGCTGGCCGCCACATAAGTCAGCGTGGTACTCGGTAACAATATACCTGTCATGGTGACAAAAACACCCAGCAGTGCAGTCCACATGCCACCGGCATTCATGCCCACATTCCAGCCCATCAGGGCAATGAACAAAACGTTGGGTCCAGGGGCAGCCTGGGCAATGGAGACAGAGGCGTTGAATTGCGCATCAGTCAGCCAGCCTTGTTGCGCCACCAGATAGCGATGCATGTCAGGCAAAGTCGAAATTGCCCCGCCTATCGACAACAGCGACAGCATCATGTAATGCAAAAACAGTTGCAGCCAGTCATTCCAGTTCAGACTGATATGCAAGGCATTGTGCAGGGTATCAGGCATTATTTCAGCCTCCGGTAAACCAGTATGCAGGTGACGGTGCCGAGAGCAAACAAGACATAGGCCAGCGGCAGGCGCAAGAAGGCAATGCCGACAAAGCAAAGCGCGCTGAAGATCAGGGCGGTGACCCTGCCCAAAGGATTATTTTTCAATGCCGGTACCAGCTTGAGTGCCGTGGCGATGATCAGGCCCGCAGTCACCGCACTCATGCCGCGCAGCGCACCTACTACCTGGGGATACTGGGAAAACTGGGCATATATCACTGCCAGCATTACCACGATTAACAAGGGCACAGACAACATGCCAGCCAGTGCCGCCATGGCACCGGCAAAACCAAAATGGCGGTGGCCTATCATCAGGGATAAATTCACTACATTCGGCCCCGGCAAAATCTGCGCGACGGCCCAGTCTTCGACAAACTCTTCCATTGTCATCCAGCGTTTTTTTTCCACCAGCTCACGTTGCACGACGGCCAGTACGCCACCGAATCCTTGCAATGCCAACAAGGTAAATGAGATATACAAATCCGCAAGGGATGTGGGACGCTGGCTAGCAGGTTCTGTGGACATGATGATGGCAGCCTGGCGGCTTAGCATAGAGGCAGACTGGTATTGTAAAGCAGCAGGAGAAATGCTGCTGAGCAAATATTTCACCTATCCCAATTTCCATAGATACAGCCTTGTCGACCGGGGCGCATCATATGCAAAAGTAAGGACTTGTATCATTTGAAACGAAGTCCTGCACTTGCTTATTTGTCAGCCTGCTTTGCGCTAGAGTGTTTTTATTTTACTGGTCAAGATCATGAGCGAAGACAAGATAGTCATGTTTGAAGGTGCCAGCCCTGCCATGCAGGCGGCTGCAGAACAGGCGCGCAAGACTTTCAAATATTTCTGGCGCGAATTGTCTTGGGAGTATCGCCGCATTATCCCCGGCCTGGGGCTGGCTGCCGTGAAAGTAGCTTTTCCTACTGGCTCGGATGGTGAAGGACCGGAAGTTGAGCACATGTGGATCAATGAAATACGCTTCGATGGCGATACCATATCTGGCGTTTTACTGAATAATCCACAATGGTTTGACAGCATCGCTGCCGGTGATCCCGTGACCGTGCCGCTGGCGGAAATTGGTGACTGGATGTACACCATCAACGGTAAGGTATATGGCGGTTACAGTATCGATGTCATGCGTAGCGACATGTCAAAAACCGAGCGTGAAGAACATGACCAGGCCTGGGGCCTGGACTTTGGCAAGCCAGGTGAAGTCATGATCGTACCTGCTGCAACCCAGGAAAAACAGGGCTTTTTGTCCGGCCTGTTCGGTAAAAAAGAAGCGGCGATTATTGTCAGCACAGAAGACCTGCCTGAGCATCCCATGAGTGAAAACATGGCAGAGAAAATGGACCAGGGTTTGCAGGACGAGCCATCCTTCACCCGCAGTGTGGATGAAGATGGCTGGACCCTGTTACAGAGAGATGCACTGGCCGGCAATCTCTCACCCGTGACCCTGCTGGTCAAGCATGGTGCCGACGTCAGTGCTGTCAATCCCAAAGGCGAATCAGCACTTGATCTGGCGCGCAAAATGGGCTGGCCCAGGATAATCGCGTTCCTGGAAAATTCTCAATAATAATTCGGGCTTATGCAAAATTGTCCCAGCAAGGCGCAGCGACGAAGACAGTACTTTAGTACGGCTAGGAGCTGCAACGCAGCTGGGGCGGTTTTGCGTAAGCCCGATCAATCTCTTTGCTTATGGTGCGCGCGTATCCGCGCACGCCACTCGCCCAGCACCGTCAGTGCGCTCTGAAATTCTCTCTCTATCAAGTCAGCCTCTGCATCAGTAATCACACCGTCTATCAGAGCGGTTGAGACTGCCTCTGCCACATCGCCAACACGGCTCATGACACGACATACTGTCTGCGACAAATCATCTTCACTGACCTGACTTGGTTCAGGTATCACAAAGGCGGCCATGCCGTGACGGCTTAGCAAGGCATGCAGGGGCAGATGGGCATCCTTGACGCCTGCTTCGTGGCACAACTCGACGATCATTGAGAGTTCTTCAAACGATGGGTAATGTGACTCTATGCCCGGTGCCAGCTTATTGCGCAAGACATTCACCGAGACTCCCATACGACCAGCCAATGCCTCCAGGCCACCAGGATAGGTGCGCGCAATCTTGTATAAGGCGTCGTGCTGATTCATGTCCGAATATTTGCGTGTCATGGTGAATTCCCCAATTTATTACCGATGAACTTTGTGTTTTTGCTCACTATGATGACATCCATCGAGAGTTGAGGGATTGTACAGATAGCTTAACCATATTTCTATAGATGAGAACCATGAACAGTTTTAATAACAAATTAATAGCAATCATGTTGGCGCTGGTTTTACCATTCGCGGCCAGCTTTGCCCAAGCGGCTGGGCGCTCATCCGGTTCTTCGGGCGGCTTTCGTGGTGGCTTCTCTTCGCAAAGAAGTGTCAGCAAACCTGCGCCATCCAAGCCATCGAATACAGGTTTTGGCAGTTTCAATAACAGCAAGCCAGCGAATGTGAGCCAGAAGTCTGACTCTGCGCTGAACCGTGATCTGGAAAAGAACCAGGCACAGGCGAATGCACAGAAGAGCATGGATGCGCGTCAGCAAACCAGTCAGCAAATGAATCAACAAACGGCGGGCAGCGGTTTTGGTAATAGCAATAGCAGCAATAGCAGTAGTAACAACAATATGCAGGCGGCAAACAAACCTGTGTATGCAGCGCCACCAGTGACGCAGTCAGCACCAATACAAATGCAGTCACCTGTCGTTGTGCAGAGAAGTAGTGGCATTTTGCCTGCCGTCGTGGGTGGCGTCATTCTGGGTAGTGTGATGAGTCACCCGCAGGCAGCAGAAAACCGCTCTGCTCAGCAATTGGAACCGATCGCCAATGTTGGTACAGGTACCGGCAAGGATGAGTTGGGCGGTACGTCGGCAGTAACGCAGGATGACAAGACTGCGGCAGCGGCCAGTCCAGAAACTCCAGCAACTGCAAAGGTAGTAGAAGAAGCGCATGGCTCAAAGATATTGGCTACGCTCATATGGAGTTTGCTGCTCGGCGGCTTGGGCTTGGCAGGCTGGAAGATATTAAGTTACAGGCGTAAGCAGGCGAGCAAGCAAGACAGTGCAGTTCATTACAGTTTAGGAGGAAATTAATACCATGGCCTGGAAAGATGCATATCAGTACGTAGGCAAATTATTCAACAAGCACGGGCAGGACGAACTCACCGCAGATGACATGCATGCAGAAAATGGCCGGCAAGACTCCGCCTTGCCATTGGGGGCACGCATAGGCAGTGTCGTCAATTTGCAAAAGACTCCGTTGATACGGGCGATCAGCCAGGGTTCGCTGATCGCCATGCCGGATGAAGCCGAGACCCGCATCGTTGCCATCAGCCGCGTGAAATTGTCTATCAGCGGCAAGATGTACCGTTATTACCTGAACCGCGATGCCAATGGCGGCGAGAAATTCCTGCAGTTGTATTGCGATGCCAATGATGATTTGCAAGAGCTTTTGTATTGCAGCCACCTGACACGGCTGATACCTGAAACCGTGGAAGACCAGCAAGCTTTTCTGGGTGAAAACGGTGCCGGTCTGGGTGACCGCAATTACAGCTTGTGGCGTGAACAACTGGTCGGCATAGGCTGGGATGAAGCCAGCCTGGACAGTGTATTTGCCGATGCCGACAGCCTGCAATATGAGCGCGATGCCGGTGACCCGGCGCAAGAATTTGTCGCACCCTTCAAAGGTGTGGAAACCCGTATCGATGATGCTGCTGGCAAGCTCGGTTTGCAACAGGATGTGGTCTTCATGCCTTATCGCAGGAGCTTGAATGAAGCAGGTGATCAGTCTGAATTACTGCTGATCAGCACAGAGATTTTACGTAGCAAGGATGGCGACAGCAAGCGCGACATCCATGTCGATTTTATGATTGCCCTACCCCTGGAAGCGGAAAGGCTGCTGGTGCAATAGCACCGTTTTGATGTAGTACCCGTAACAATCACCACGTAGCACATAACACATACCGCATCACACACTGAAAGGACATAACATGAGCAATATGAATGGCTGGGGCCTGACCGCACGTTTGATTTCCAAACACTTTGGCGCACTCGGCGACAAAATATCCGAAGCAATCGCCAACTTCGATCCGGAAACCGCGACAGAAGCAGACCGTGACCGCCTCGCTGCGACCCTGCGCGAAACGGCGCAAAAATTGGCGGCTGCCCGTTCATCTTTCGACAAGGAACACAATGATGTAGTGCGCCTGCGTGAACTGATTGCGAATGATGAAAAAGCCTCGGCAACGCTGGCAGACCGTTTGGCGAGTGGCAAAATTTCTGAAGCTACCGTCAACATGTTCTGCGACGAACTGGAAGCCAATAAGGCACGCTTGCCGGTAGAGTTGCAGGAAGAAGCCGATGCCCAGGAATACATGAACGAGTTGCAAAAAATCGTTGATGCCTTCTCCAAACAATTGGCCGACTTTGATGCAGCAGCGAAAAAAGCTTTGCAAAACCTGGCATCTGCAAAAGCGCAAAAAGACTTGCAGCAATTGCGGGTAGAGCGACAAGAGCAACTCAGCAACCTGTCTGGCATGCGCACACATTCAACGGCCTTGAATGCGCTGACACGCCGCGCACAAAATGTCAGCAATGAAGCGGCTGGTTTGCGCATCGTGGCCGACATAGGGCAAAAACCGCTGGACCAGGCGGCAGAAATTGATGCCATCCGCAAATCTGTCGCGCAGGCTGACACTGCTGGCGAAAGTACGCTGGAAAGACTGAAGCGCTTGTCGGGCCAGACTACAACAGGCCAGACTGCGACTGCAGCCTAAGCCTGTTTGGCTACTCTCTGCGTCAGCAGGGTCAGCCAGCGGTCTGCACCACTGACTTCACTGATGACTTGGGAAAAGTCACAGACGGTGCGGGCCGCCCGTTCCAGTAATTGTATGTCGGCTTCATGCTGACGTGCCACGTGCGGGTCTTCTAGAAACAGGATGCGGCGTATTTGCCGGTCAAGTACCAGTTCTGCCAGTTGGGCATCTCCACCCAGAGGGCCGGAAAGATAAGGGGTGACCCAGTTTTTTCCGGCCTCTGTTCCCTTGATTTTTTGCGCCAGCTGGTTCAACAGGCCACCAGTCGTGCCTGTCGCATAGCGATGGCCAAAGTTGTCGAGCAGCTCAAAATGTTTTTCAGCCATGACCAGCATGCTTTCCTTCATCGCATCATGAGCGATCAGGGCGATACCTTCCTCGCGTAATTCAAAAACCGGATTTAGTTTGCTGTCTATCGCTGCACCGGATGCTGTCGCTTCCAGTTCCAGCCATTCCCTGGCGCTGGCTAAAGTCGCCAGGAAGGGTTTGCGGTGTATCACGCACTGACGCTTGAGTGCCTGGGCTTCCGGGAAAATCGAAGAAGGATCGACCGGGTCTATCAGATAAATCACTGCATCCACGGCTCTGGCTTGGTCTTTATCGACGACCCGTGATACCAGTTTCATCAGGCCACCTTCGCGGCCATAGGGAAAACGTTCGACCGTAGGGCAGCTCTCCAGCAGACCATGTGAAATGATAGCGTCGAGAGTGCGTCCGACGATCACCATTTCTGCTTGCAAGTGGTGCAATGCCGGTCCGCCGCCGTGTAATAGCTGCACCAGGGCAGAATTAGGGGCATCCTGGTGAGAGCGGTTGGCAATTAATCCTATGCGTAGCTTTTTCGGTATGGTCACGGCATCTGCTTTCATGGCTGGTGGCGAAATTGTCTGTCCCTGTAGTTTACTCCCAGACTATCTGTATTGGCCGATTCATGGCTACATTTTAGGCTACATTTTGTTACCTAATCCAACAGTCGAGACACACGAAAAAGCCTGAACAAGCGTAGCATTCTGTACATGAAGTAAAACAGGTGAGGATAAAATGAAAAAATGGCGACATCTGCTGATGGTGCTCATGATCATGATGACCTGCGCCTCGGCTTTGGGTGACGATGATTTTGATGATGAAATGCAAGTCAGGCGCTGGGCTCTGCTAGGCGATACCCAGGCGCAAAATATGCTGGGTTTGTTATATCTTGAGCCCAATGAAAATTTACAAAATGCACAGGAGGCCGCTTACTGGCTGGAACAGGCAGCTGATCAGGGTCATGCCGGCGCCCAGGCAAATCTGGGTGTCATGTATCTGACTGGTGAAGGTGTAGAGACTGATGAAGGCCAGGCTTTCCGGCTATTTCGTCGCGCTGCTTTGCAGGGTTTGACCTCGGCCCAACTGGCGCTGGGTTATATGTATGCTACCGGCAAAGGCGTAGAAGAAAATCCTGAAGAGGCGGTATTCTGGTACCAGCAGGCAGCACATCAGGGTAACGCCAGTGCCCAGCATCATCTGGCTTTGGCCTATCAGGACGGCGCAGGAGTAGAGAAAAGTGCTGATCAGGCTGCCCACTGGGAAATGCTGGCAGCTGAGCAAGGTTTGTCGAGCGCCCAGTTTCAAATGGGTTTGCGCTACTTGCATGGCGATGGGGTAGAGCGCGACATGGTGACTGGTTACCGTTATTTGCTGAAAGCCAGTGTCAAGGTTGGCAGCATGGCGATGGATAGCCGCGAACTTGTCAGCGACGACCTGACTACCGAGCAAATCGCTGAAATCCGTGATGATTCCCGCTACTGGAAAGCGCATCTTTAATATCTTGCATTAATGAACTGACCCGTGAATGATGGCTGTTGGTCATCCTTGCTCTGAACGCCGCATACTTTTTTGCGGCGTTTTTATTTGTGCTCCACCTGTATCATTGAGAAATGCCATAAATTAGATTTGCACAATTCCAATGAGCAATGTAATCTCAATGTCGCATGATCGTATACCCCAGAAAATGACGACTGGGGTAGCCCAAAAGATCAACGAATAAAGCTGAGAAAATCAAATGCATCGCGCTGCCTGGCCTCCTCTCTGAAGAAAAGCACATCGCTGTAGTGCGCTAGCACTTATCAGCATGCTGCATTGCGCCGGTTCGACATGTTCAAGCATGCTCAAACCGTCAATCTCCCTCGTCCTTCTATCCGGCCTGCGGCTTTGGAATGGGCGTAGCATTTCTTTATTCGTATTGGAAATTTACATGCAATTACTGAATACTCTCATGGCACACGCCATGCCATGGATTCCCCGCGCACTGATACAAAAAATCTCGCGACGCTATATCGCTGGCGATAATCTCGACGATACGGTTGCCTGCGTCCGTCAACTGAACAGACTGGGTTTCAACGTAACTATCGATGTGCTGGGTGAGTCAGCCTCAAATCTGCAACAAACCGCAGATACAGCCCGCGAATACATGCGCGTATTGGCAGCAATTCAAGAGCAGGGATTGAAAGCCAGCATATCAGTCAAACCAACAGCTTTGGGATTGCTGCTGGATATGCAGCATTGCGAGCAACACATGGAACAAATTGTCGCTTTTGCCGGACATCATCAAATTTCTGTTTGCATGGATATGGAAGATGTTGCCTGCACCCAGAATGAAATTGATCTGTTCACCACGCTGAGAGTGAAGTACAGCACGCTCAGCCTGGCATTACAGGCTTATTTATTGCGCACTTATCAGGATATTGAAGCACTATTGCAGAACCGTAGCAGCATGCGCATTTGCAAGGGTATTTATCTTGAGGAACGATCACAGCTGGTAGATGGCGCATGGTATGACCGGAGCACCATCAATCCTCATTTCCTGAACCATGTTGCTCGCTGTTTCGACACAGGTACTTTCGTTGCAATTGCTACTCACGACAGCGCCTTGATAGCTCAAGTGTTAGCGTTGGTGAGTGCCCGCAACATAGCGAAGCGTGCATTCGAATTCCAGATGCTATTAGGTGTTTGCGAGCCTTTGCGTGACAAGTTGCTGGGCATGGGTTTTAGCGTGCGCATCTATGTACCCTATGGCAAGGACTGGTATGGCTATAGCATACGCCGGATAAAAGAAAATCCCCAAATTGCAGGTCATATACTGCGGTCTTTAATACGTCGCTAAATTTTAAATAAGTTTCACAATATGCTTCTAAATAAGTTTCTCAATACAGTATTGCGCCAGTTTCAAGCTCTCAATGAGATATTGAAATTGGCGCATCTATTATTTTAAGTTTGAACAATTCAGCGCAGATAACGCTGTTCAAATTCTTCTGCCGACATGGCTTGTGAAAACAGGTAACCCTGCATTTCATCACATTGCTGTTGCTGGAGAAAATCACGTTGTTCCTGGGTTTCCACACCTTCAGCAATCACGCGCAATTTCAAGGCATGGGCCAGGTGGATGATGGCAGTCACGATGGCGATATCGCTTTCGTTAGCTGGCAAATCATCTATAAATGAACGGTCTATCTTGAGTTTGTAGATAGGAAAACGCTTCAGATAGCTAAGGCTGGAATAGCCGGTACCAAAGTCATCAATCGCCAGTTTGACGCCCAATGCTGCCAGGGATTCCAGCTTCCTCAAGGCATCTTCCGCATCCTTGATGAGTATCGATTCTGTCAATTCCAGCTCTATGCAATGCGGCAGCAAGTCATGCTCATGCAGGGCTGCAGCGATACTGTCAACAAAATTGGCTTGCTGGAATTGCAGGGCCGAGACATTGATGGCCACCCGCATGGACTGGCCATCACGGTTCCATAAAGCAGCCTGCCGTATTGCCGTTTGCATGACCCAGTTACCGATAGGGACAATGACGCCCGACTCTTCTGCCACCGGGATGAATTGTACCGGGCTGACTTCACCCAGGTCTTTGTCAGTCCAGCGCAGCAAGGCTTCCACACCCATCAGCTTGCCCGTCGCCAGTTCTATTTGTGGCTGGTAATGTAACCTGAAAAGCTGGTGTTCCAATGCCTGTCGCATGGCATGATCCAGCTTCATGCGCGACAGCAGACCGATATTCATCTGGCGCTGATAAAAACGGAAATCCGCACGTCCGCGTTCTTTCACATGATACATGGCGCTGTCAGCATTCTTGATCAGGTCAGCCATGCTTTGCCCATCTGCGGGATAGAGCGCAATCCCTATGCTGGCAGTGACAGTGAAATTCATGCCATCGAGTGAAAATGGGGCGGACAATTCTTCCAGCACTCTCCTGGCGCAAATCTCTGCACCTTCCGCATCGGCTTCATGCAAGAGCAAGACAAATTCATCGCCACCCAGGCGCGAAGCAGTATCGACCTGACGTATGCATTTTTTCAGGCGTTCAGTGACTTGTAAAAGTACGCGGTCACCAAAGGGGTGGCCCAGTGCATCATTGATTTGTTTGAAATGATCAAGATCGAGAAAGAGCAGGGCAAAGCTGGAATGATTGCGGCTGGAAATGGTAATTGCCTGGCGTATGCGTTCATCTAGTAACAAGCGGTTAGGCAAACCGGTCAGCACGTCTGAAAACGCCAGTTCTTCGATTTTCTGTTTCGCCGTATGGGTTTCCGTCCTGTCCTTGAAAAAACCTATGTAGTTCAGTGCTACTCCCTTGGCATCGGCGACCCTGACCAGCGAAATCATGCACAGATAGGCATGGCCATTCTTACGGCGGTTCCACAATTCGCCTTCCCAGAAACCCAGGTTTTCCAGTTCTTTGAGCAGGTTTTCTACCTGGGCGGCATTACCCTCCATGGCGAAAAATTCTCGTGGTGTTTTACCCAGCATTTCTTGTTCGGTATAACTGCTGAGGCGCTCGAAACTGGGGTTGGTCGTGACTATTTTTTGTTCAGCATCGGTAATGAAAATCGCATCGGTGCTCGATTCAAATACCTTGGCGGCCAGCCGCAGGCGTGCTTCATCTGCCAGACGCTGAGTGATATCGCGGTAAGAATATACCCGGCCTATAGGGCGTCCGCGCGCATATTGTGGCAGGGTCACTCTTTCCAGTACCTTGCCAGAGCGCAGCGTCAGAACATCGGTGGCTTCCATCAGTGGTGAGCGGGTGATGGTGCCAAGCCTCTCTTCATACTGACCGGCATCAAGCATGCATTTATCCATCCAGGCATAGATGGCCTTGTCATCACGCTGTGTCATCAAGTCATCCGGCAAACCCCATAGCTCGGCGAATAAATGGTTATAACTGCGTATCGCAGCATCCAGGTCGGTGACCAGTATGCCGTCAGCTGTTGACTCCAGAGTGGCGCGCAGTTCGGCGATGAGTTTTTCCAGTTCATTTTCGACCTGGCGCTGGTTGGAATGGTCATTGATGGCGACAACGTAGACAGAACTGTCCAGACCTATCCTGACCAGGGTTACCCGTCTTTCTATCTGTACTATGCTGCCATCGGCACGTTTCAGCAAGGTTTCGGAATGAATGTTTTCTGATAAACCTGCCGCCACATCTTCCCAAAAGAAGAGATCTTCAGGTGCCGCTGCCAGGTCGACAATGCCCTTGCCAAACAGGCTGTCTGGCGGGACTTGCAGCAGACGATGGATAGCCTTGTTGGCAGCGACTATGCGCAATTGTATGGGGTCAACCAGTATCACTGCTTCCAGCAAACCCTCTATCAATGATTGCCAGGGATGGGCTTTCATGCCGCTGCCCCATCTTCGGGACGCGGCTCTGCCTCCAGTCCGCGTTCAAAGAAATAGCACAGGCGTTTGCGCGGCGATAAATAGTCGTAGGCCGCCTTGGGCAATTGCAAGGGTTTCAGGCTGCGGTGTATACACACCGTATCTTCATGCTCCAGATTGATGACCAGTGCTTCTTCACGTGGCACGGCAGCATTGTGGATGACCACCTTGGGTTTGATGGGACGGGCTGAATTTACCGATACCACCATGGCATAGCGTTCGTCCGTCAATTGCACGACTGAGCCGGGCGGATAAATTCCCATCATGCGGATGAAGGCGGTCAGGGTAGGGGCGTGAAAGCGTGGTTTGTGTTGGGTAAATATCTGCGACAGGGCTTCATGCGGAGTGACTGCAAATGCAGGGTTGGCGGGATTACAAAGATTATCGTAATGATTGACCAGTGCGACGATGCGGCTGATGGGACTTAGCTTGTCGCCCTGTACATGGCTGGGATAACCAGTACCGTCTGCATGTTCATGATGCTGGGCGATGGCCAGCAAGACATTTGCTGATAAACCCATCTTGCGTGCCATCGCCAGGCTATGCAAGACGTGCTCATGATACAGCTCGCGTTCGGCATGATTGAAATGTTCATCTTGCCAGCGCAAACGATCGGGTAGATCCATTTTACCTATGTCATGCAAGATGGTGGCGACACCCAGATCCAGCATCTCTGCCTTGCTCAAATGCAGTGCCCGCCCCAGCAAGAGTGCGATGACCGTGACATTGATGGAATGCAGCGAGGTCTTTTCACCTGCTTTTTCAGACAGCAGGCGTATCGCGGCTTCATCCTCACCCAAAATCTCGCCCAAAAAACCTTGTATCAGTTGCTCGGCCAGCTCTTTGGCCTGGGATGGCTGTGAGTGCACTATATCCGTGACTTGCTTGAAGGTCTGTGCAGCATGGGCAAACTGGCGTTCGCAGACTTGCAGGCTGGCTTGCTGGTTGGCGAGCAGTTCCCGTCTCTGTCTGGCGGCGAAAGCACCAGGACTTTCGGTTACTTTGTTTTCTTGCTGAACCGGCTGTTCGCTGGAGGTGGAGCTGGTCTCTGAATTGACTTCCGGGCTGCTTTTGTCGGGCGCATAGCGTATGCGCTCCAGGCCCAGTGAGCGTATGGTGTCGATTTGCGACTGGCTGCTGATCTTGAAATTGGAAACAGGGAAGGGGTGATCCATCCAGCCCACATCCAGATAGACAAACATGCCTATGCGTAGCTGGCCAAGCTCAATAAACTGTGTATGAATATCAGTCATGACACCGGTTTCCGGTAATTTGACGCTTGAGCTCGGGTTTTTAAGAGAATATGCTGCCCCTGCGCAGAAGGCATTCCAGGCAGCATTATTCTGCATGTTACATCAGCTCTTTGTTTGTCTGGCTACAATTCAGACTGAATGTGGGTTTTATGCTTAAATTCTGCTGGCTTTGATGCTAAAAGCAGCTGTTCTTTTAATCGATATAAAAGCGCGATATAAGCGATATAAGTGATTTAAGGCTTGGCACAATCGCAAACATCATTTCCCTTGTCGAAAATGATACGCCAGACACCGGGGCTTTCCTGTCTCCAGATGGAAGTAAAGGTGGCCACCAGCTTGCCTTGCGGGTCGCGTACCGGCCCGCTGCTGAGTGCCAGTTTGCCTGACTCCAGGACCTCTACCGTTTCTGGTGCCCAGGAAAAAGGTGCGGCTGGGCCCTCATAAAATCGCTTCCAGGCTGTTGCTACTTCCTGTTTGCCGTGCAAAACCCTTTTGGTCGAAAAAAAGATGGTTTCATCGGCCAGAAATTCAGTGAAAGCCTTGTGGTCGCGTGCCTCCATGGTTTTGGCAAAGGCACGCTCAGTCAGCATGACCTGGTTGACCAGAACTCTATTGCTGACAGTGCTATCTGCCGCTAGCGCAGTACCCGCAAGTGTTACTGCGAGGCCAAGGCTGCCGGCGAAAAACAGACGGGACAAGTTCTTGCGCATGGGATGCTCCTTCATGAAAATGAATGTGGTTAACCAGGCATACGTGAAACTCTTAGAACCTGCTTACGATCTTACTACGCGTGCGTGAGCGGAGCTCATGTGCTGCTTAAAATGCTCATGTACTCAAGTACATTCCGCTTTTTGCGCTGCTCTTCACACCGCTGACACTCGCTCGCTACAGATCGTCAACAGGTTCTTACTCAGTTTAATCGTGTCAGCAATCGTTTTAAGGCTTCAAGACAGGTGCTTTCTTCCTCCGCCACAACTTGCGCACTATCCAGACAAAGAAGAACAGGATGACAGACCAGGGCAGGAGATAAGCGATACCGGTAATGGCGACGGCAAGGCCCTGGGCAAGATCGCCACCAAATCTTGACAGTGCCTGCTTGATGGGTTGACCGAAAGTATGGCTATTGTCGGGTCTCAGTGTCACGCTCAGCAATTCGGTTTCCACTCGCTGTACCAGTTGTTCGCGCTGACCTGACAGGGATTCTATCTGCTCCTGTACATTGGCCAATTCCTTGCTGGTCTTGATGAGGGCATCGATGTCTGTGTTGGCACGGCTGCGCAGGGCTTCCAGTCTGGAGCGGTAGTCATTCAGCATGGCCAGTTTTTTCTGGTTATCCTGAATCGGCCCGGCCAGGTCTTCAGCCGAGACCGATTGATGAACCACTTCACCCTGTTTATTCAAATTGATTTGCAATTTCTGTATGCCTGCCGGACTGGCGCGGAACTTCAGATGCGCACTTGCGTATCGCCCGGTATCCAGTCTGGCTTCCAGTATCACGCATTGCTCAGCTTGCAGGCTGAGACAGAATTGCTGTGCTGCTGCATGCATGACACCAATTTTTTGCTCATCTACTTCCAGCTCCAGAGAGTGTGCATAGGCCAGCGTCTTGCTGCTGCCTTTATTGCCATTCATTTTACCGGTTTCAACAGTATTGCTACCGCCAGCGCTGCCTTCTTTTTGGGCACAGGCCAGCAGGCTCATGCATAACAGTATGCTTAACAATACGGTGCGCATGATTGCCCTAATCCTTGTTATTTTTCTTGAATGCCAGCCAACCAGCAATGGCAGTAAACGTCGCCACGATGGCAACCACAATCCAGAAACCATTTTCATGCTGCGCCAAAGGCACGCCCCCAACGTTCATCCCCAGCAGGCCGGCGATGATATTGATGGGGAGAGCCAGCACCGTCACTATCGTCAAGACAAACAGTGAGCGGTTATTCTGCTCATTGACGCTGGCAGCAATTTCTTCCTGCAAGAGCTTGATGCGTTCCTGCAGCGAAGCCATGTCGCTCAGCACGACGGCAAATTCCTCAGTGGACTGGCGGAGTTCCTGCACATCACGCTCGGCTACCCAGACCGGTGGTCTTTGCAACAGACGGAACAGGGCAGCAGGCTCAGGAGCCAGCAATCTTTGCAGGCGCACCAGTACGCGGCGCAATTCACCCAGGTTGGCCCGTTTATGATTCAGGCGATCTGCCAGCAAATGGTCTTCGATATCGTCTATCTTCTTGATGAAATTACGCACGATGCCTATCAATACATCGGCCTGGTCACGCAATAAATGCGTCAGCAACTCTGTCGGTGAGCTGAAATGCTCGCCCTGGTTGACGGCATTGCGCAGCCTGTCTACCGACTTCAAGGGTTTACGCCTGGCGCTGATCATGACATTGCTGCTGACATTGAGCCACAGCGTGGCGATGTCCGAGGCTTCAAAGGCAAAGTCATGCAAGACATCATTGACGACGGCAATCAGGCTATGGTCGGCATGCTCAATACGGGTGGAGCGTGAGCCTTCATGCAGGGTTTCAAAAAATTCATCTGGCAGGGTGGCGTATTCGCGCAGCCATTTTTCTGCCGCGACGTTGGACAGATTGAAATGCAGCCAGATAAAGGAATCATCCCTGGTGCTGTGTCTGGAGTGCAGCCATTCGACGGCTTCTTTGGTATCCAGCGCTTTGCCAGCTTGTTCATGCGCAAAAATATAGCCACAGATCAATCCTGACTGATCTGAACCATACGATAAGTGATCTGTTTGCATAGACGTCCAGGCGAAGAAACTGGGCATATTGTAAATCAGCCAAGCACGTTCATGCCTGGCTTTCCATGCAGTTTTTAGCTGATCAGCATGTTCTTGTATGACAGCGAAGCCTGACGTATGCAATCCTGGAAGGTCAGGGCTGCATGCGATAAAGGCCGGGTCTTGTTCCATATCATGCCTACCGGGCTGGGCAGGTGGCCCAGATTCAAAGGCAGGATTTGCAAGACACCTTCAGCTACCAGTTGACGGGCCGCCGACAGTGACAATAAACCCAGGCGCGGTGGTTCCATCAGCAAGGGCACATTCACTGAGCGCGATACTGACTCAATGACATCGGTTGGTTTGTTCAAGCCATTCTTGGCCAGCAGATTGATCATGCGCTGATGCGTCGGTGATTCTTCTACCGACAAGATCCAGGGCAGATTATTCAAATCCATCCAGGTCAGGTTATCGCGTCTTGCCAAAGGGTTCTTGCTGGAAGTGACAATGACCAGGGGATCGTCATACAAGACTTCTTCCTGCAAATGTTCGGCTGCGCGTTCAGAAAACACGCGGCCTATGACCATGTCTATCTTGCCTTCACGCAGCTCGTGCAAGAGTTGATCGACCGTACCATCCATGATGCATAAGGTGACATTCGGCCAGCTTGTCTTGAGTATCTTGACTGCCTTGGGGATGATGGTGGTGGAGACCACGCTCAAAATGCCTACCGTGACCTTGCCCACCGTCCCGGTGGCCAGGGAACGCATCTCTTGATGTGCTTTTTGCAAGTTAAATAAGACTTCGCGTGCATGCCGTATCAGGCATTCGCCAGAAGGTGTTGGTTTTATACCACGCCCGGCGCGTTCGAATAGCTTGACACCTATCCCTTCCTCCATCTCTCCCAGCATTTTGGAAACAGCCGGTTGGCTGACATGCAAAGTCGCCGCAACCTGAGCAACTGTCTGCTTGTCAGCCAGTTCCACGAGCAAGCGCAAGTGCTTGATCTTGAGTTGTCGGGCGAAATACTTTTCTATGGGTAAGGTATCAATCATAACGATAATTATATACGTTTTCCTTAAATTCTCATTGGACGGTAATGAAATTGTAATGGGATCATTCTGAAATGCAACAAAGTGTATCGAATTGTGAATGTTGACGAAACTGTGGATAAGCGCAGTCGCTTAACAAATAAATCCAAATAAAACGATACGCAGATTGTTCAAGCATCGGTTTGGTTCGACCGCAAAAAGGCAAGTCAGTTCAGTAGGTTTGTTGCCATCTTTGCAGTTTGTACCTGTTCATGATTCACCAAGGAGATTCTGGATGTTTTATCAAGAGAAGAAATGTGCTTACGCTGTCAAGCTGGCACTGGCTATGTTGTCTGGCAGTATGTTGGTCAACGCTCAGGCACAGACTGAGTCAGTAGAAAAAATTCAAAAAATTGAAGTCACTGGTTCTCATATCAAGCGTATTGATAAAGAAGGTACTTCTCCTATCCAGACACTGACGGCAAAAGACATCAGCCAAAGTGGCGCGACAACTGTTGCTGAATTGCTGCGCACTATCCCTGCTCTGGGCAGCGGCGGTGCATTTGATGCAGTTGACGGTGGTTTTTCTCGTGGTGTAGCGACAGCATCCCTGCGTGGTCTGGGTTCCAGTTCCACCCTGATTTTGTTGAATGGCCGTCGCATGACGCCGTCGGCTTATGCTAACCCTAATCAGGGTCAGTCCACACTGTACGATATCAACAGCATTCCTTTGTCGATGCTGGAACGCGTAGAGATTTTCAAGGATGGCGCATCTGCAGTGTACGGCTCTGACGCTATTGCCGGTGTTATCAACTTCATCACCAAGAGCGATTACCAGGGCGTGCAAATGAACGCCAGCATGGGCGCGAATGATGACAATAAATTCAAGAAAAAAAGCATCAGTGCCTTCGCCGGTTTCGGTAACTATGGCCAGGACGGCTACAACATTACCGTCAGTGCTGAAGTATCCAAGCGTGACCGCGTTGCCATCAAGGATGCCAACGACGTAGAAAAAGATCTGTACAGCGTACTCAACAGCCGTCTGTCACCTTATTCCAGCAGCATCAGTAACCAGCCTTTCTTCTATCGCGAACGTACACCAGGCAGCAAGACTTTCTTCTCTGCCAATGATGCAAACGTGGTCAACCGTACTAACTGCGATCCATCCCGTCTGATCACAGGTGGCGCGCAATACAATATCGCTACTACCAGCGTATTGTATGGTCGTCAGTTCTGTAACTACAATCTGGACGATTTTGCTGAAGTACAAGGCGCAGGCCAGGACATCAGCGCGATGTCACGCGGTATCTATCAGATCAACGATACCTTGTCCGCTTTCGCTGAAGTTGCGTACACCAAAACTGACCGTGACTACACCGGTGGTTCACGTTCCATCGATGGCCGCACACCATCCACAGCCTTTGCCCTGTCTGGCGCTGGCACACCGTTCCAGGCAATCTTGCCGGTTGGTCATCCTGACAATCCTTTCCCTACCAGCCGTGCAGCAGTGGTTTACCGTTTTGAAAACGTCGCCGGTGGCAGCAATACCACTAATGAATCCCTGCGTTTTGCTTCTGGCCTGAAAGGCAGCTACAAAACTTGGGATTGGGAAACTGGCGTTCTGTGGAACCGTTCCGAGCGTACTGATCTCGCCAATGGCTTCCTGTTGCTGCCAGAAGTGCAAAAACTGATCGACCAGAACATGTCTTTGGCCGATGTTGCAAAACAACCTAACCTGAGCCGTCCGCTGAAGAGCGTTGGTGTTGCTGAAATCGCCCAGGCTGACTTCAAGGCAAGTACAGAATTCGGTAACCTGCCAGGTGGCGCAATTGGTTTTGCATCCGGCGTTGAATTCCGTCAGGAAAAAATGACTTTGACACCAGATAACCTGACCAGCTCTGGTCAGATTCTGGGTCTGGCTAACCAGTTCATTCAAGGTCAACGTAATGTTACTTCCGCTTTCGTTGAAGTGCGTACACCGATCCTGAAAAACTTTGAAATGGATTTCGCTGGCCGTATCGATAAATACCCTAGCTTCAAAACCAATTTCGTACCAAAAGTCGGCGCAAAATGGACAGTCAATGATTCCCTGGCTTTCCGTTCTACTTATGCACAAGGTTTCCGTGCACCAGCACTGGTACAAGTGACTGCAGGTGGTACACAGACTTTCCTGAACAGCCTGGTTGATCCTGTCCGCTGCCCTGACGGTAAGACACCTTTGACTGGTGCCGACAATACCGATTGCTCCAGAAGTATTTCGACGCTGATCCGTCAAAATCCTAACCTGAAGCCAGAAACATCACGCAGCTTCTCCCTGGGTATGGTCTTGTCGCCTACACGTGATTTCGACATCCTGGTTGACTACTACAACATCCGTAAGGAAGACGAAGTTGCAGCCCTGTCATCCACACTGATCCTGAATAACCAGGATGCTTATCCAGGCACAGTGATCCGTGACACCAATCCTGTCAATTTCGTAAAAGACAAGAATGGCAATGTCATTCCTAACTCTGGCCCGCTGATTTCCCTGTTGAGGAACTACATCAACCAGGGTAGTACGGTAGTCAGCGGTGTTGACATCGAAATGGCAATGCGCAACAACCTGGGTACTAATGGCAAACTGGATACACGTTTCCGTACTTCCTACACGATAGAATACCGTCGTGCAGAAAAAGCGGGCGATCCAGAAACCAACCTGGTTGGCACACGTGGTGGTTTGTCCAACTTCTCCACCAGCGTTGGCGACATCCCGCGTTTGCGTGCAACTTTGTCCTCTTCCTGGACTAAAGAAGCGCACACGGTCAACGGTGCAATCAACTTTGTTGGCGGCGTATCCCTGATGCGTTACACCAATGCTGCTGAAACTTACCCAGTGTCTTATTGCCACTATGGTTCCGGCCAGCCAGCGACAGCAACATCATTGGGCGGCGTAGCCAAATACCTGACCTATGTGCCTGATTGCTCCGTTGCCAGCTGGACTACAGTTGACCTGGGCTACACATACAAAGGCTTTAAAGATGTGACTATCGGTCTGCGTGTATTGAATGCTCTGGATTCTAAAGCGCCCTATGATCCAAGCTCCAGCTACACAACAACTGGTTACAACGACAGCTTGCACAACGCCTATGGCCGTGCATTCCGTCTGAACGTGGGTTATGTATTCAAATAATCTGCATGCTATGTAAGACTTGGTACAAGAACAGGGGCTCCGGCCCCTGTTTTTTTGTCTTGAACGTCTTGCCTTGTTATGCAACTGGCGCATTTTTTTATGAGCTAAAGAGAAGATTCAGTATAATCATGGCAAGTTAAAAGAATCTCTGCCTTTGGCAAACCAGCTTATCCATGCAGATATGTCATCTTGATGGTGCACTGGAATTTTTGATACAAGTAGAAAGCACGCTATGTTTAGTTGGTTCAATTCAAAAGAAGAAAAAGCGTTCGGCTTGCAACTTGCTGAGTTTGTCATCAAGGAAATGCCGGTAGAGATTGTCAAAAAGAAGCAAGACAAGGGCGTGCTCAAGCGTCAGAAGGTAATGCAGCAGCTTGCCGTCAAGGTACTGGAATTTAAACGCGATCATCGCCTGAACGTGTATAAAAAAGCACAGCTTGGCAACAGCTTCAAGTGGCGCTTGCTGGAAGAAAATTATGATGCAGATGTCGCCAAGGAACTGACGACGATAGTGGTCAGGGAAATGGGTTAAATTTCAAGCTTGGTTTATAGCTGATATACGCCATCCTGCAGACAAAAACAGGATGGTCGCTGACAGGAACTCTCGGTGCAGTTCCTTGTCACTTACAAATTCGGTGCCAGCCAGCGTTCTACTTCTTCCTTGGGCACATCGCGCCGTTCGGCCATATCCGTGACCTGATCATCGGCAATTTTACCTACGCTAAAGTATTTCGATTCAGGATGGGCAAAGTAAAAGCCCGATACTGCTGCACCCGGTATCATGGCCCATGATTCAGTGATGTACATTTCGATTTCTTCACATTGCATTTGCTTGAACATTTCGGTTTTGACCGTATGTTCCGGGCAGGCCGGGTAGCCAGGCGCAGGGCGTATGCCTTTATAGTTTTCCTTGATCAGGTCTTCATTGGAGAGGGCTTCATCCGCGACATAACCCCACAGGTCTTTACGCACGCGCTCATGCAGGTATTCGGCAAAGGCTTCGGCCAGGCGGTCGGCCAGTGACTTCAGCATGATGCTGCTGTAGTCATCATGCGCATCTTCAAAGCGCTTTTCATACTTCTCTATACCCAGGCCAGCAGTGACCGCGAACATGCCTATATAGTCCTTGATACCGCTGTCTTTCGGTGCGATGAAGTCGGACAGGCACTGGTTAGGTCTTTGCACGCCATCGATGATGGGTTTCTCGGTTTGCTGGCGCGTGCCGTAATAAGTCAGGGCCACCTGGCTGCGTGTGTCGTCGGTATAAATTTCTATATCGTCGTCATTGACGGTATTGGCTGGCAGCAGGGATACCACACCATTCGCAGTCAGCCAGCGGCCTTCTATGATTTTCTTCAGCATGGCCTGGCCTTCGGCAAATACCCTGGTGGCGGCTTCACCGACGACTTCATCAGTCAATATCGCCGGGAAAGGCCCAGCCAGGTCCCAGGTCTGGAAGAACGGGCCCCAATCTATGTAATTGGCAATCGTCGCCAGATCGATGTTCTTGAAGATGCGGCGGCCTATGAATTTGGGTTTGACCGGCGCATTGCTGCCGGTGAAATCCACTTTCATCTTATTCGCACGTGCTTGCGCCAGCGTCACCATGGGTGTGGCTTTTTTATTTGCATGCTGGGTGCGGATGCGCTCGTAATCACTGCCCAGGTCAGCGATGTACTGGTCGCGGCTTTCCGGTGTCAGCAGCGATTGTGCAACAGACACTGAGCGTGAAGCATCGGCTACGTATACCACCGGGCCTTCATAATTCGGCGCAATCTTCACCGCTGTATGGGCGCGACTGGTAGTCGCCCCACCGATCAGCAGCGGAATCTTGAGCATGCGGAAATGCGGGTCACGCTGCATCTCTTTAGCCACGTAAGCCATTTCTTCCAGCGAAGGGGTGATCAGGCCGGACAGTCCGATGATGTCGGCATTTTCTGCCTTGGCCTTGGCCAGGATTTCTGAGCAGGGCACCATCACGCCCATGTTGACCACTTCGAAATTATTACATTGTAAGACCACGGTGACGATGTTCTTGCCGATGTCATGCACATCGCCTTTGACGGTAGCGATGACAATCTTGCCCTTGGGCTTGTTGTCGCCGCTGCGTTTCTTTTCTTCTTCGATATAGGGAATCAGATGGGCCACGGCCTGCTTCATGACGCGGGCAGATTTCACCACTTGTGGTAAGAACATCTTGCCCTGACCAAACAGATCACCAACGATATTCATGCCCGCCATCAGCGGGCCTTCAATGACCTGGATAGGGCGGCCACCAGCGTCCATAATGGCGGCGCGGGCTTCTTCGGTATCTTCCACGATCCAGTTGGTAATGCCGTGCACCATTGCATGTGACAGGCGTTTTTCCACTGGTTCGTTACGCCATTCCAGCGTGGCTTCTTCTTTCTTGCCGCCCGCTTTTAAGGTGGCGGCGATTTCTATCATGCGCTCGGTAGCGTCTTCACGGCGGTTCAGCACCACGTCTTCGACACGCTCACGCAATTCCGCATCGAGCTCGCTATATACGCCGACCATACCTGCATTCACGATGCCCATGGTCATGCCTGCCTTGATGGCGTGGTACAGGAATACCGTGTGTATTGCTTCACGTGCCGGGTCATTACCGCGGAAAGAGAAACTCACGTTCGAGACCCCGCCGCTGATCTTGGCACCGGGCAGGTTTTTGTGTATCCAGTCCGTCGCTTCAATAAAGTCAACAGCGTAATTATTATGTTCTTCAATACCGGTGGCGACGGCGAAAATATTCGGGTCAAAGATAATATCTTGTGGATCAAAATCCAGGCTATCTACCAGCAGTCGGTACGCACGTTCGCAAATTTCTATCTTGCGTGCATAGGTATCGGCCTGGCCTTTTTCATCAAAGGCCATGACGATAACAGCTGCACCATAACGCTTGCACAGCGTGGCCTGGCGCAAGAATTCTGCTTCGCCTTCTTTCATGGAAATTGAATTGACGATGGCCTTGCCCTGCACGCATTTCAGACCAGCTTCTATGACCGTCCATTTCGACGAGTCGATCATGATGGGCACGCGCGCGATATCCGGTTCAGAAGCAATCAGGTTCAGGAAGCGTGTCATCGCTGCCAGTGAATCCAGCATGGCTTCATCCATATTGATATCGATGACTTGCGCGCCGTTTTCTACCTGCTGGCGCGCCACTGCCAGCGCTTCATCGTATTGTTCATTGAGGATCAGGCGGGCGAAAGCTTTTGAGCCGGTGACGTTGGTACGTTCACCAACGTTGACGAACAATGAGCTTTCATCGATCGTGAACGGCTCCAGGCCCGACAGGCGCATGGCTGCTGGTACGGTAGGGATATCGCGCGGTGTGCGGGTTTGCAGTATGTCGGCAATCGCCTTGATATGGTCAGGCGTGGTGCCGCAGCAGCCACCGGCGATATTGATGAAACCGGCTTCGGCAAATTCTTTCAGCAGGGCTGAGGTATCGGCCGGCAATTCATCAAAGCCGGTATCGCTCATGGGATTGGGCAAACCGGCATTCGGGTAAATACAGACAAAGGTGTCAGCAATCTTGGACAGTTCTTCTGCATACGGGCGCATCAGGGCAGCACCAAGGGCGCAGTTCAGACCTACCGTCAGCGGTTTGGCATGACGGACTGAATTCCAGAATGCCGGCACCGTCTGGCCAGACAGGATACGGCCAGAAGCATCAGTCACCGTGCCGGAAATCATGATGGGCAGGCGGGTACCGGTTTCTTCAAAAAACTGGTCGATGGCGAACAGTGCAGCCTTGCAGTTCAGCGTATCGAATATGGTTTCGACCAGCAGCACATCCGCACCACCTTCAACCAGGCCACGGGTTTGTTCCAGATAGGCTGCCACCAGTTGGTCGAACGTGACGTTACGCGCTGCCGGGTCATTCACGTCTGGTGAAATCGATGCTGTCTTTGGCGTAGGACCCAGAGCACCTGCTACATAACGCGGCTTGTCCGGTGTTGAATATTTGTCGCAGGCAGCACGCGCGATTTTGGCCGAGGCGACGTTCATCTCATAAGCCAGATGCGCCATGTGGTAATCGTCTTGCGCGACAGTAGTGGCACCAAAAGTATTGGTTTCTATGAGGTCAGCACCAGCGGCCAGGTATTGCTCATGGATTTCGGCAATCACATGCGGCTGTGTCAGCGACAGCAATTCATTATTGCCCTTGACGAAGAGTTCGCGCACGGTTTCCGGGCCGCTAAAGTCCTTGAAACGCTCGCCGCGATAATCTTCTTCCGTCAGTTTATAGCGCTGTATCATGGTACCCATGGCGCCATCGAGTATCAGGATGCGCTTTTGCAAAATCTCGCGCAAACGGGTTTCGAGGGCAGATACAGGCAGTGTCGTAGTCATGATGTTTACTCGTAATAAAACAAAACCCGATCAGCTTGTGTGTGCAGGCGGATCGGGCGACGTCCTTTTAGCAGCACTTATTACGCGCCCGCAATCTGAATCTCAAATCGGCGCAAGAAAGCATAAATTATACGTCAAATCAAGGGCTTGGGTATGACTGGCCTGCACCCTGTCGGTTTTTTATCATGACAAAATGCTTAGTGACGGGCAATCGAAATGATTAGAAATGCTGTGCTTGCCGTTGGGGTGATGTATTTGTTTGCGTCCTGACATATCCGAATTAACAGTTTTTACTTGCCGAATTGCAGTGACAGCATCAATATTCTGTTTGCACTAATAAATTAAGGTAATGTCTGTGTACGACTATCATTTTTTGCCTTCCTGCCAATAAATCAGATGACAATTTCCGCACTGATTATTGAAGATCATCCGATCTACCGCGATGCCTTGCTGCTATTCATGCGTCATTTGCTGGGAGCAGCTCATGTAGCTGCGGTAACTTCAACAGAAGAAGCCCTGGCGCAATCGACCGGGCTTGCCGGCTTGCGCCTGATTTTGCTGGATCTGCGTTTGCCTGGCATGAATGGGGTAGAGGCCATCTGCTCGTTGCGCAAACATTATGTGGATGCCGCGATTGTCGTGGTGTCTGCTTCTGACGACAGGCGCGAAGTCGATGCCACTCTGCGTGCCGGTGCCAAAGCCTTTATTTCCAAAGCTGTATCCACCGATCTGATGATAGAAGTAGTACGCAAGATACTGGCCAATGAAGTACTTGAAACTAACTGGATCACTTTGCGTGGCAAACAGGCCAACAAAGAAGAACCCTTGCTGGCATTGACACCGAGGCAGCAGGAAACCCTGATCCTGTTGTGTCAGGGTTTGTCCAATAAGGAAATCGGCCTGCGCCTTGAGCTGGCAGAAATTACCGTGAAGATGCATGTGACTTCGATATTCCGGGTGCTGAATGTCGTCAATCGCACCCAGGCAGTGCTGGCTGCCCGCAGTCTTGGGCTATACACGCCGGATCACTAAGTGCTTACTTACAAATGACATGAAAATTGTTACAATGTGTAAGTGACAAAATTTAGGGATGTTGATGATACGGCTTTACCCCATGCGGCAAAGTCAATTCCTGTTCGCTGGCTGATGTTCAATCTGCCTGGCTGATACCCATGATGCCATCTTCCATGCCGTATTTACTCCGGCGGGGATGGTGCGTTGTCTGAAAAAACACCTTACCTGTATTTCCTGAATTGAGTCCAAATTCACCCCCGAATTTTAACTTTATATAAATAAGGCCGCTCCATGGGTATTAATGCCAGCACCATACAAACACTGTATATCGCTTACTTCAATCGCCCTGCGGATATGGCTGGTTTGACTTATTGGGAGGGGCAGCTTGATGCCAACAAGATATCTCTTGCAGGTCTGGCGCAGTCTTTCAGTGAGCAAGTTGAATACAAAAATGTCTATTTTGGTAAAAGCACAGTAGATGTGGTTACTGCTTTATACAAAAATTTATTTGATCGCAGCCCAGACGCTGCGGGATTGGTCTATTGGGTTCAGCAAATTGAAACCAAGGCAGTCAATATAGGAACTGCTGCATTGGCGATTGTTAATGGTCCAGTTGGTGGTAGTACGGATGATCAAATGATTGCCGCCAAGTTGCGTTTTGCAACGGCCTTTACCGGGATTCTGAATACTCCCGAAAAACAGGCAAGTTACCTGGATCCGGATGCTCTTGACGCAATGAAAGTTATATTGTCGACAGTGAAGCCGGGCGTAGATATGCCTCCTTTGCTGATTCCGGCTTATCCCAAAATTTTGCCAGTCAAGTCTGTGGTGTTTGATGCAATCACGACATTGGATAGTTTAAAAAATAGTTCGACTTTGGATCAAGATTCAATCGGAGCTCATGTAAGTCTGACTGCTTTGCCTTTTGCCGCAAAAACAGCTGTGCTGCAAATTGGTGGCAAGAATATTGCGGTTGATAGCACAATTTCCAAAGAGGATACATCGGTAGATTTCAGTTTTGCCAGGATGCCTACCTACTTAAGTGATTCGGGCAAGGTCTTGCTCCTGGATGCGTCCGGCAATGTGTTGTCTACCTCTGAAAATTTGTATTTGCTAAAACACACCTATAAGCATGCAGGACCAAATGCAGCTGTGAATTTCCATGTTACCGCTACAGGTGGTTATGTTGTAGCAGGAAAAGTAAATGCCAGTAATACAGGCTTGATTGCTGAAGCGACTCTGGACACCAGTCAGCTCGTAGGTGGACGAATCGAGTTGAAATATTCAGACAACTTATCAAGTTTCAATACCCTGGCGACAAAAAATATTACGTCAGCTACTGACAGTAGCATTAAATTTGATTTGTCAAATATGGGTACTTCCTTGTTGCAAAAAGTGATGTCCCGAGATGCAACATTCTATTTTCGGGTCATAGATAGTTCGGGCTTAGTGACTCAGGTGAGCAGCGAGAAATTTATACATGATTATCTTTCCCCCTCATCGCCACGCAAAGCAAGTATCTTTAATTTGCAAAATGGGGGAAGTGAAATTTCTGTGAATATTACGGCTGGTCAGATGAATGGTGGAAAAGCATTGTTGCTGCTTGACGGTAATGTAATGGCGACAGATAGCCAAATTGCTGCCAATGATGGCGATGTCAGATTTGCTCTGGATGCTGGTTCGGCCAGTTCCTTGTTGAGTGGCATAGATACTGGGCGGGCACAGATCAAATTGTTAGACGCGTCCGGCAATAGTGTCACCGAGAATCTGCAATACTTTTCCATATCAAAAAATCCGGCAAATCTTGGTGTGGACCTGACACCGCCACAAGCCGCTAGCACCAATCCATTTACGATAATCAGAGTCCCTGAACCATCAATTGGATTTAGTTTTGAGAAGGGAACAAAAGCAATCCTGAAATTCAGTGAGCCAACCACAAAAGAAATCACTCTGAACAATATTTTGGTGACGGATTGGTTCGACAATTTTTCAATAGAAGGGTACTTCGGTTCTGGCGCCATGGGGACGTGGAATGCGGCAGGCGATCAATTTACCATTACCCTTGGTGACAATTCGCTAGTTGCGTTTTCCCTGACCCATTTGACACTGGTGGGTGTTAAAGACTTGGCTGGTAATGTAGCCGATATCACTTTTAATCCTTGATGCCAGCGTGGATGATTGGCATGCATCTTTTCTCAAATATTCATCCGCATTTGATTGTCCGTCGTCAATCAAATGCGGTTTGATGATATAGAGTCTGGCAGACTGCTCAAAAAAAACACATCACGGTCTTGCTGTGATGTGCCAAGGGGAATCGTACTAAAGAGGAATAGAGTTGGTGCTTAGCCAGTCTTTTTGCGGCTGACCACCAGGCTGGCAATAATCGAGCTGCCGAGCAGGGTGCCGATAACGATTAGTGAGACGCTGGTTGGTACGTGCATCCACTTCACGATGAGCATCTTGATGCCGACAAACATCAACACAAAAGCCAGGCCGAATTTCAGTAAATGAAAGCGGTCTGCCATATCTGCCAGCAAGAAATACAGTGCACGCAAGCCCATGATGGCAAAGATATTTGATGTGAAGACGATGAACGGGTCAGTCGTCACAGCAAAAATCGCAGGTATGGAATCTACTGCAAAAATCACGTCGGATATTTCTATCAAGATCAACACCAGGAACAAGGGCGTGAAAAAGCGCTTGCCGTTTTCCTTGATGCTGAATTTTTCTTCATGGAATTCTTTGGTGAAAGGCAGCAGTTTTTTCGCCAGACGCAAGACCGGGTTAGCTTCCAGATCAGGTTCCTGTTCAGCTGCCACCAGCATGCGCATACCTGTGACCAGCAAGAAAATACCAAACAGATACAGCACCCATGAGAATTGCGCGACCACCCAGCTGCCAGCCAATATCATGATAATGCGCATGACGATGGCACCCAGCACGCCGTACAGCAAAACCTTGCGCTGGTATTGGGGGGGCACCGCAAAGTGACCAAAGATCAGCAGGAAGACAAATACATTGTCGACCGACAGAGATTTTTCTATGACATAACCAGTCAAAAATTCCATGGCCTTGGCGGTAGCCACTTCTCGCCCAACGGTGTCAGACAAATAAATCCACAAGCCAAAATCGAATAACAAGGCCAGGCTGACCCAGACGATAGACCATGCCGCCGCTTCCCTGACGCTGACTTTATGGGCGCGTGAGCCACCAAGGGCTAACACGTCGATTGCCAACATGAGTAAAACAAAAGCGATAAATACTGCCCACATCCAGGGCTGAGCGACGGAATGGATCATTTCTTATTCTTTCTCTATAAATCCCAGCAATTGCAAGAGGCTGGTGAACAGGTTAAAGATGGTGACGTACAGACTCACAGTCGCCATGATGTAATTGGTTTCACCACCGTGAATGATGTTGCTGGTCTCGAACAGGATCATGCCCGACATCAACAAGACCATGACGGCAGAAATCGTCAGGGACAGTGCAGGGATCTGGAAGAAAAACGCACCCAGGCTGGCAACAAAAGCGACCAGCATACCCACCATCATAAAACCCGCCATGAAACTGAAATCACGTTTGCTGACCAGTACATAAGCAGACAAGCCCATGAAAATCAAACCTGTCATGGCCATGGCTGTCATCACGATGCCAGTGCCGCCTGGCATACCCAGATAACGCGTCAGCATAGGGCCCAGGGTGTAACCCATGAAACCAGTCAGGGCGAATACGGAGGCAATACCCCAGCCACTGTTTTGCAATTTAGTGGTCGCAAATAACAGACCAAAATAACCAACCAGTGTCAGCAGGAAGCCCGGACCTGGAATATTGAAGGCAATGGTTGCTGCCGCAGTCATTGCTGAAAACAGCAAAGTCATGGATAACAACAGATAAGTATTGCGCAAGACCTTATGGCCAGCGCTGACATTACTGTCTCTATAGGCGACGGTTTGTGCATCACTGGCAGAACGACTCAAGATTTTCATGCTTTTCTCCTGAAATGTTGGAGCCACGCATCTATGCAAAATGGCTTCACCTTCGCAACAGAAGGTAGAGCTAGTGTAGGTCCTGAAGATAAACAAGAAAAGTCGAATATAATTGAAAAATAGATCGTAAAAAACGATGTATTGCTAAATAGACCAGAATCGAATAGACCAAAACCGAATAATTCAAAATCAAATAAACAAAATCATATGCCCAGCCTTAACTACAAGCATTTGCACTATTTCTGGATGGTGGCCAAGGCTGGCAGTATTGCCCGCGCCAGCGAGCAGTTACATCTGACACCGCAAACCATCAGCGGACAACTGAGCCTGTTTGAAGAAATCCAGGGCGAGGCTTTGTTCCGCAAAACCGGGCGAAATCTGGAATTGACCGAGGCAGGGCATCTGGTGCTAAGTTATGCCGATGATATTTTTGCCCTTGGACAAGAGCTGGAAGAGGTCTTGCACCATAGACCTACAGCGCGCACTGTGCAGTTAAGAGTGGGCGTATCTGATGCCTTGCCCAAGACCCTGGCTTACCGCTTGCTGGAACCAGCCCTGAAGTTGCCGCAAACCTTGCGCATTAATTGCCGCGAGGGAAAGCTGGAAGTCTTGCTGGCTGACCTGGCGACCCACAAGCTTGATGTCGTCATGTCGGATAGCCCCATGCCTGCCAGTGCCAACGTGCGTGGTTATAGCCATCAACTCGGTGAATGCGGGATCAGTTTTTTTGCCACCAAGGCTTTGCTGGAGCAATATCCACAAGCATTTCCCCAGAACCTGGAAGCCGCACCGTTTCTGCTACCTGGGGAAGACGCGGCCCTGCGCGCTCGTTTATTGCAATGGTTTGATCATCAGGGTTTGCATCCGCGTATTGCCGGTGAATTTGATGACAGTGCTCTCATGAGCGCTTTTGGACAGGCCGGAGCCGGTTTTTTTGCAGCACCGACGGTCGTTGCTGATTTGGTCATGCGCCAGTATGACGTGCAATTGCTGGGGCAGACTGATGAAATCAGGGAGCAGTTTTATGCCATCTCGGTGCAGCGCAAATTGACTCACCCGGCGGTACTTGCCATCAGCCGGGCTGCCCGTGGTGATTTGTTTGCTATGGGGGATGAATGACACTGTTTTAAGGCAAGATATAAAAAAAGCGACAGCATGCGCTGTCGCTTTTTTAGCCTCTATGCAGAAGCCGGAGCCCGGCCAGCAAATCTTAATTATCGACGACCCAGCAGAGTCTTGATATTTTTATCCATAGGGATAGCATAATCAACAGAGCTGATCACTGTATTGTCGCTAGGCCTGACCAGCTTCAAATTCACAAAGACCAGTTTGTCACCTTCGGCATAAGTACCAACGATGACTGCCTGGGCGCTATGATTCTGGGCCACATCCTTGATTTCACGCGTCAGCAGCAATTCGCCAACATTTTGCTTCATGAAAACTTTGTCGCGGAATTTCATTTCCACCATTTTATAGCCATTACGGGTGAACTGCCCCGATACATGCTCGGCAATAATACGGCCAAATGTGGAAGACTCTTCCAGGAAATTGATATTGGCCAGAGTGGCAATAATCAATGGATGCGTAGGATCAATCCTCAAGCCAGCATTTCTGATCAGCGTATCAGCAGCACGCTGATTAGCAGGGATAAATTCATTGGCTTCAGCATCTTTCCAGGTTGGAACAGGAGATGCTGCCGCTGGTGGTGGGGTATTACCCAGACCCAGATTGGCACAAGCACTGAGTGCAATAGCTGAAGCGATGACGAGAGCCGCACTTTTCATCATTATTGACCCCCAACGACACGGAAGTTGAAATCAGTGTCTTTATTGTAAAGTGTCCAATCCCAATCCGCGACATAGTAAGCATCAGTACGACGGGCGATATATTGTGAATTTTTCACTAAGGAAGTCGTTACTATCAGTTCGTGCATAGGCGTACGGCCTTTGGCATATTCCTGATTGACCCAGTTGGTCCAGTCATAAGCACCCGCCAGAGCCAGGCCACCCAGAACTGCATCAGTTCTGACAGGTATACCCAGACCATGTACGGCAGCAATGCCAACACCAATCGCAGTTACGCTGGTAAAGCGTTTGTTTTGATGACGATCAGGTGAGAAACGTACCAGTTGAGTTTCAATGTTGACAACCTGGGCTGTACCATCATTGATTTTCCTGACGACTACACCCTGATTGACCAGGGAAGTAATGATCTGAGTATAGAAAGCCTGAGTGAACTGGCTATCTTTTTCTGGCGGCATGACGTAAACCGGTGCGCCTATCTTGTCGGTTCCGAGTTTGATTTGCTCTGCTACATCTTTTGCGATGACGAGCCAGTGCGACGCCGCTTGCAATTTATTTTGCGTGGTCGTCGGGAAATTGCCTGCTAAGGGCGTTTCACTGTATGGAGTTGCACAACCTGCCAACAGCGCGGCTGCCAGGGCAATGGGAAGAAATTTCTTCATGAGCTCACCTTTTTTTAGGTCTTAGTCAGAGTTTTTGTTATCGAAAACGAAAATGGCAATAATTCAGTGTAAGAGAATACAACAAGTAGCGGCAGGCAACAAAGATTTTGCTTGCAGCAAGGCATTAATTGAACTATTCCCGCAGATATCATGCACAGACCACTGTTTATTAAGGAAAGTTGTAGCTTTTTTGCTTCATTTTTTTCAGCTAGCTAAAAAAAAGTCCCTCTTTTAAAGCGAAACCTTGTAGGAAATCTGTTGCCAAAAGTCGTTTTCCACCGGGTTTTTGCAATTCGGTCAAGCTGAGCGAGCCTTGACCACAGGCAACGATAACACCTTGCTCTGCATTCGCCGATAGTATTTGCCCGGGTTTATGGTTACTAGTTGTTTCAAGCAGCTTCGCACCCCAGATTTTGATGGTGGTTTCAGCATGTTGAGCATGGGTGCCAGGAAAGGGATTGAAAGCGCGTATTTTTCTAGCCAGTACCTCTGCAGGCAAGTTGAAGTCCAGGCCGGCTTCTTCTTTACTGATCTTGGACGCGTAATTGACACCGGCCTCGGGTTGGACGGTCGCCGTAAGGGTGTCATTTTCCAATTGTTGCAAAGTAGCAACAATCATTTCGCCACCCATAGCCGCAAGTTTGTCATGCAGTATGCCCGTCGTATCTGTATCGGCGATGGCGATACTTTGCTTTAGCAACATGGGGCCGGTATCCAGGCCTTCTTCCATTTGCATGATGGTGATACCAGTCTCGGTGTCGCCAGCTTCTATCGCTCTATGGATAGGGGCAGCACCACGCCAGCGCGGCAATAATGAGCCATGTATATTCAGGCAACCGAGGCGTGGAATATTTAATATCGAGAGTGGCAGGATCAGGCCATAGGCAGCCACCACCATGACATCATGCGGCGTGCTGTTGAGCAGATCATGCGCTTCCCTGGCAATGTCAGGATACTTGCCATCCAGGCGCAGCGATTGCGGCTGTGCCACCGGTATGCCGTGCTGCAAGGCAAATTGTTTAACGGCAGAGGCATGCAATTGCATGCCGCGG
>JAZJXP010000101.1:0-10537 GCA_040390835.1 Pseudomonadota bacterium | reverse complement strand
CTGGGTCAGTACCAGGCTTACTTCAAAACCCGCAGCATGGATAGCTTGCAGTGCGGTAGCGGCAAATTCCGGGGTGCCGGCAAAGATGACGCGCATTAGCGTTCAGCCCGTTTGCGCTGTTCTTCGCGTTCTTCTTTCAGCATCTTGGTCTTGATGCGGTTGCGCTTCATGGGCGACAGGTATTCAACAAATACCTTGCCCTTCAGATGATCCATTTCATGTTGGATGCATACTGCCAGCAAGTCAGTTGCATGCAATTCGAAAGGCTTGCCATCGGCATCGAAGGCACGCACTTTGACTTCGGCAGGGCGTTCCACACCGTCATAAATGCCGGGTACCGACAGACAGCCTTCGTCATACACCTTGCGTTCTTCACTGGCCCAAAGTATTTCGGGGTTGATGAAAACTTGCAACTGGTCATTGGTTTCTGACACATCAATGACCACCAGTTGCTCGTGCACGTCGACCTGGGAAGCGGCCAGGCCAACACCGGGGGCGTCGTACATGGTTGCTGCCATATCGGCCACCAGAGTTTTCAGGCGTTCATCAAATTGTGTTACCGGTTTTGCCACTTTATGGAGGCGCGCGTCGGGATAGCGCAGTATATTTAGTATCGTCATAAGACTTTTCACAACAAGCTTTGATGCTTATTGCGCAGTTTTTCTTGCTAGTTCAAGGATTTATGGGCAGAATTTGATTCAATTTGGCAAGTTTTGCAAGATTGCGCCTGCCTGCGCGCCTTCACTTGCGGTATTGCAGTATTTTGCATCGGATATTATTCATGAAAAAGTTTAGCACAATCGCCTCCATCTTCGCTGTCAGTCTTCCCCTGATTTCTACTGGGGCGCTTGCGGCTGGTGGACAGGCAACCACGGCACAGGCGCAAGTTGTTGCCAGTAAAACCAAGTGCGATTTCTTGCCAGAAGCACCCGACAAGCATGTCGTCGTCAAGGGGGATACGCTGTGGGGCATATCCAGTGTGTTCCTGAAAAATGCCTGGTGCTGGCCGGTAGTCTGGGGCATGAACCAAGATGATATCAAGAACCCGCACTGGATTTATCCTGGTCAGATCGTCTATTTTGACCGCGTCAATGGTCGCTTGCGTCTTGGTAACCCAGGTGGTGTACCGACAGTCAAGTGGAACCCAAAATCACGCGTTCAGGGCCTGGGTGAGAATGCCATCCCTGCCATTCCAGCATCCGTGATAGAACCTTTCCTGTCCCAGCCTTTGATTTTGGAGGACGATGATTTGGCTGTTGCACCGCGTATTATTGCTACCAAGGAAGGTCGCGTTAATCTGGGCTTGAATGAACAGGCTTATGTCCGGGGCGAGCTCGACGGTGGTACTTCTTTCCAGGTTTTCCGTCCTGGCCAACCTTTGCTTGATCCTGTCACCAAGGCCATCATCGCTTATGAGGCCGTGTATCTGGGTACCGTCAAACTGGAGCGTGAAGGCAATGACGAGAGTGATGTGCATACTTTCATTGTCGTCAGATCAAAGCAGGAAATGGCGGTAGGTGATCGTCTGATGCCTATTCCTCCTTCTCCAATTTTGAGTTATGTACCGCATCCACCTAAAGAAGACGTTGATGCCCGTATCGTGTCTGTCTATGGCGGCGTAGGTTCTGCAGGCCAGAACCAGATCGTTTCAATCAATCGTGGCAAGAACGATGGTTTGAATATAGGTACGGTATTGACTTTGTATAACTATGGCAGAGTGATACAGGATAAGACCGATGCCAATAAATCAATTAAATTACCTGATGAACCTATTGGTGATTTGTTTATTTTCCGGGTATTCAATAATGTGTCCTACGGCCTTATCATGCAGGTGAAGGATATTGTCAAAGTGGGCGACACTGCGAAATCACCAAGATAATCTTATTCGCAGATGGAGCTTGCTTTGGATGCCCACCAGGATTTGATGGCCTGGTTAAGACTGGAGCAAACGCCAGGTGTGGGCAATGAGTCTGCACGGCGTTTGCTTGCCGTATTCGGCTTGCCTGAGCAGATTTTTGCTGCCAGTCATGCTGCCCTTAGCGAAGTTGTCTCTGCAAGACTGGCCAAGGCCTTACTGACCATTCCACCTGACTTCCAGCAGCAACTGGACAAGACCCTGGTCTGGCAAGAGCAGCCAGATAATCTGATCCTGACACTGGCGGACGCAGGCTATCCACGTTCCTTGCTGGAAATCCCCGATCCACCACTGATGTTGTATGTCAAAGGCCGTGCTGCTTTGCTGGACGCGGTCACGGTTGCCGTAGTTGGCAGCCGCAATGCCACCGTGCAAGGCATACGTAATGCCGAGCAATTTTCCGAATCCCTGAGTAGTGCCGGGCTGTGTATTAGCTCAGGTCTGGCCGCTGGCATCGATGCCGCTGCTCACCAGGGTGCATTGCGTGGCCCGGGTTCCACCATTGCGGTCATAGGCACAGGTGCCGATATTGTCTACCCTGCACGCAACCGTAATCTGGCACATCTGATTGCGGAAGGCGGTTGTATCGTCAGTGAATACTCACTTAGTACGCCGGCACTGGCACCGAATTTCCCCCGTCGCAACCGCATTATCTCGGGTTTGGCCAAGGGAGTATTAGTGGTTGAAGCTGCAGCGCAATCTGGTTCTCTGATCACCGCTCGCATGGCGGCGGAACAAGGGAGGGAAGTATTTGCCATCCCGGGATCTATTCATTCGCCTTTGTCCAAGGGTTGCCATCAGTTAATCCGGCAAGGTGCCAAGCTGGTGGAATCTGCACAGGATATATTGGAAGAATTGCAATTACAGTCGGTGCCATTACATAGACCTGCAAAGTCTCGCACCATGCCTATGGATGCATCTGAAGCTGGCCTTTTAAAAGAAATCAGTTTTGATCCCGTACATATGGATATGCTGGCAGGCCGTACAGGCATGGACATTGCGAGTTTGACGACAGAACTGTTAACCCTGGAATTAAGCGGACAACTGGAAGCTCTGCCAGGTGGTTATTATCGCCGGCTTGCCTGATTGATATCTATTAACAAATTTGCAGGGGCTTGTTTGAAATCGCTGCAAAGGCTACAGTAGCAGCATGTTTGATATTCTTGTATACCTTTACGAAACCTATTACCGTCCGGATGCCTGTCCTGACACGGCGGCGTTGACTAAAAAATTGTCGGCAGTTGGTTTCCCGGAGGATGAAATTTCCGAAGCGCTGGACTGGCTGACCGGTCTGGCTGTGAATACAGCTGAGCCAGCTACGGCAGCACCGGTTTCCAAGGGTTTCAGGATTTATGCTGAGCAAGAAATTGTTGCCTTGGGTACGCCAGCCCTGGGTTTTATACAATTTCTTGAATCTGCCGGATTACTTAATGCCAATCAACGCGAAATCGTGATTGAAAGGGCATTAGTTGTCAATGAATCACCTCTGCCGTTGGACAAACTGCGCATTATTGTTTTAATGATGCTGTGGAGCCAGGGCGCCGAGCCTGACATGCTGATGTTCGATGAATTATTGTTGTCAGATGACGACAACACGGGCAGGCTTTTGCATTAATCATTTCCTAAATGGAATTTTTATGACAAAAATCGCGCATAGATTGCGGTTTTTCGTCTATCACGTTTATCATTCCCCGCAAATTTAGGTTAGTCTTACGCTTATTTTGCGAAATGTTGCCTATTAGACATTGGCAACCACGCTTTACCCTATTCGAGAATCCCGAAATGACAAAAACGCTCATCATTGCCGAAAAACCCTCAGTCGCTAATGACATAGCGAAAGCGCTGGGTGGCTTCACCAAGCATGATGATTATTTTGAATCAGATAATTATGTACTGTCTTCCGCAGTAGGCCATTTGCTGGAAATCACAGTTCCTGAAGAATACGATGTCAAACGCGGCAAATGGAGTTTTACTCATCTGCCGATGATACCGCCGCATTTTGCCCTGAACCCTATCGCCAAGACTGAATCGCGTCTGAAGGTGTTGAACAAGCTGATCAAGCGCAAGGATGTCACCGGCCTGATTAACGCATGTGACGCGGGCCGCGAAGGTGAGTTGATCTTCCGTCTGATTGCCCAGCATGCCAAGGCCAAGCAGCCAGTCAGCCGCCTGTGGTTGCAGTCCATGACGACAGGCGCGATACGTGATGGTTTCCAGAAATTGCGTAGCGATGCAGAAATGATGCCTTTGGCTGATGCAGCCCGCTGCCGCTCTGAGGCTGACTGGCTGATTGGTATCAATGGTACCCGCGCCATGACTGCCTTCAATTCCAAGGAGGGTGGTTTTTACCTGACCACGGTTGGGCGCGTGCAGACGCCAACTTTGTCCATCGTGGTTGAGCGCGAAGAAAAGATTAAAAAATTCGTTTCCCGTGACTATTGGGAAGTGAAGGCAGAGTTTGTTTGCGCCGCCGGCATTTATGAAGGTCGCTGGCAAGATCATCAGTTCAAGAAAGATGAACACGATCCAGAGAAGAGAGCAGAACGCTTGTGGAGCAAGGCCGCCGCAGAATCTGTGGTCGCTGCCTGCCGTAATCGCCAGGGCAATGTTACTGAAGAATCCAAGCCAGCAACGCAAATCGCGCCACCTTTGTTTGACTTGACCAGTTTGCAGCGCGAGGCTAATGCCCGCTTTGGTTTTTCTGCTAAAAATACCCTGGGCCTGGCCCAGGCCTTGTATGAAAAACACAAGGTGCTGACTTACCCGCGTACTGATTCCCGTCATTTGCCGGAAGATTATCTGCCAACGGTGAAAGAGACTCTGGGCAACATCTCAGAGACCAATAATTATCATCAGTTTGCTTCGCAGATTCTGAAAAACAACTGGCTCAAGCCGAACAAGCGTATTTTTGACAATACCAAGATCAGTGATCACTTTGCGATCATCCCTACTGGCCTGGCACCAAAGAATTTGTCCGAACCTGAACAAAAACTGTATGACCTGGTGACGCGACGCTTCCTGGCGGTGTTTTTCCCGTCAGCAGAATTTCAGGTGACCACCCGTATCACGGAAGTATCCGGCCATCAGTTCAAGACCGAGGGTAAGGTCATGACCGCCGCAGGCTGGTTGGCAATTTATGGCAAGGACGCGCTGGAAGAAAAGGTAGATGGCGAAAGCAAGGGCACTCTGGTTGCCGTTGCCAAAGGCGAAAAAGTATTGACGGACCAGATCACTGCGAATGCACTGGTCACCAAACCACCTGCCCGTTATAGCGAGGCGACGCTGTTGTCCGCCATGGAAGGTGCGGGCAAACTGGTTGATGACGGTGACCTGCGTGAAGCCATGGCAGGCAAGGGTCTGGGCACACCAGCTACCCGTGCTGCCATCATCGAGGGTTTGCTGAACGAGAAATATCTATTGCGCGAAGGCCGCGAAATGATGCCTACCGCCAAAGCCTTCCAGCTGATGACCTTGTTGCGTGGTTTGGGGGTCGATGAATTGACCTCACCAGAACTGACGGGCGAGTGGGAATATAAATTATCGCAAATGGAAAAAGGCAAGATCAGTCGCGAAGAATTCATGCGCGAAATTGCCCAGATGACCCAGATCATCGTCAAGCGCGCCAAGGAATACGACAACGACACCATCCCGGGTGATTATGCGACCTTGCATACACCTTGCCCGCATTGCGGCGGTGTGGTTAAAGAGAATTATCGTCGCTTTGCCTGCACCAAGTGCGAATTCTCCATGAGCAAGACACCGGGCAGCCGTCAGTTTGAAGTGGCCGAAGTAGAAGAATTGCTGGCCAAGCGTGAAATTGGTCCACTGCAAGGCTTCCGTTCCAAAATGGGACGCCCGTTTGCAGCGATCCTCAAGATCGTGGCAGATGCTGACCACAATAACCTGAAACTGGAATTTGACTTTGGTCAAAGTCAGGATGAAGGCGAAGATGGCGAGCCTGTCGATTTTTCTGAACAAACTTCGCTGGGACCTTGTCCAAAGTGCGGCAACGGCGTGTATGAGATGGGTCTGGCTTATGTCTGCGAAAAATCCATGGCCAAACCCAAGGCTTGTGATTTCCGCAGTGGCCGTATCATCCTGCAACAAGAAATCCTGCCTGAACAGATGGGTAAATTGTTGAATGACGGCAAGACAGACTTATTGCCTGGCTTTATCTCGCAACGTACCCGTCGCCCATTCAAGGCTTTCCTGGTGCGCGGCAAGGATGGCAAGGTCAGTTTTGAATTTGAAGAACGCAAGGCCAAAGCTCCTGCGGCTGGCAAATCCAAAGCCAAAGCCAAAGCAGAGCCTGATGCAGAGGCCACGGTCGCAGTTGTCGCCACCAAAGTGACCAGGGCCAAGGCAACAACGGCAGCTAAAGCTGCACCCGCCAAAAAAACTGTAGTCAGGAAAAAGAAGGCGGCCTGATCATTTATCCTGCTGAATCGGGATAAACTCTAGGTGGAAAGTGTCAAATCTGGCACTTTCCTGGCAGAGTCAGTCATTTTCGCGTATTGTTAAAAGGTGGTTTTTTAGATATAGGGTGCACATGGTCGCAAACGAGTCTTTATCCAGTGCTCGCGCTGAATTTACTCATGCATTTAATCATGCAGTACCCGGCATTCTGCCTGAAGCTTTGGAAGCACTGCTGACCAAGGCGAATTACAACGGTACTTCCTCGGCTGATAAAAGTCGCATCGTCAATGCGCGTGCCATCCTGCCAGAAAAATGGGATGCCATTTCCCGTGCCATGCCTGTCCAACTGATGCAACTGCTGGACCGCAGTATTACCACCGCCTACAGCACCTTCAGGCCCGCCTCTGCTTTAGGGCAGGCAACTGAACTGGCCTTGCTGGATTCTTCCACTTTTGAGACGACGCTGCGTTTTAATGAGATGACGCAGAATTTCCGCGATAAAGCAGGGCAAGCCTTGCTGGATTTGAATATCCGTATCGCGATCCTGTTTGGGCAAGATGATATACGCGAAAGGGAAAATCCCTTCAGGCCTTATTTATTGGCGCGTTGTGTCTTTCTTGCGGTGGAAGAGCAGAGATTGCTGCCGGATACAGAAGCAATCCTGATCGAACAATTGGGCGAAACCATGGCTGGCACCATGGCGGGTATCTATGAGGCAGCCAATGGCGCACTGGAACGCCAGGGTATAAGCGCAAATCTGGCACTCAAGATCAGCAAGGCACCTGAATCACAACAGACCCGCAATCCAGCCGCTGGGCAGCAGGGTGGCTTCGGCGGATCTGGTGGACCAGGAGGCTCTGGAGCCGCAGGTGGGCAAGGCGGCTACTCCACCATGCAGGCTGGTGTTTTCCCGGGCGCACAAGGCGCGCAGGGGCAAGCTCAGGTACAAAACCAGGGGGCATTCCCAGCAGCGCAACAGACCACCATGGCCAGCCCCAGTGTGCGCCTGGAACAATTATTTCAGACTGTGCGTGGCAAGCCCTTGTCTCTGCCGGCGGCGACTCCCGTACTGGCACAAAGTGCAGCCAGTAGCATGCAGGCTGCAGCACCCAACCCCTATGCTGGAATGCCGCCCCCGGGTGTTTCACCTGCCAGTGCGGGGCCAGCCTGGTTGACTGGTAGCAGCGCACTGGGCGGTGTCCTGAGGCAGGCTTTTGGTGAGACTGCACCTGTCAGCCCGCACAGAGATAAACATACAGAGGGCAGTATTCCATTCACCGTCAGGGATAACGCTCAGTCCAGCTCAGCTAATACGGGCAATCAAGGCCGCACTGGTCAATTCGCTCATTCTGGCTTGCCAGCTTCGGCAGGTGCGGGTAGCTCTGATCAGATACAAGTGCCAGCCGCCCTGGTCGCATCGCATTTACAGAATATTGAATCTCAGCTCAAGCAAAGGGCAGACGCGCAATCGCCGCCGCCAGAAATGAGCATGGGTTTGTCCAAAGTGCTGGGACAAATGCACAAGGTCATGGTGCCTGACAGTGCATCCATGAAGGACGAGCAGGGTGAAATCCGTAACCTGATACGCGAACAAAAAGACGCCTTATATAGTCTGGCGAAAGACACTGAAGAGCAGATGGCCATCGATCTGGTCGCCATGCTGTTTGAAGTCATGCTGTGTGACGAGCTGGTACCATTTAATACGCGCATCAGCCTGGGGCGCTTGCAATTCCTGATACTGCAACTGGCGCTGAAAGAAAAGAGCCTGCTAAGTGACAGCAAACATCCGGCCCGTCTTTTGTTGAACCGGATTTGTTCCATCGCCTATAGTGCCCAGCAAATCGGTGACGTCGATAACCATGTTACAGAAGAAATTGCCCGCATCATCAAGACCCTGATGCGGCACGATAGCGAAGTGCCAGAATTGTTTTCACGCATACAAAACAGGTTTGAAACCTTTATTTCCCGTGAATTACGTACCAATAATCAGCACATACACCGTACTGTAAAAGCTCTGGGTGAAGCAGAAATTCGCTTCATGCGTTTTGCCTGTATTGCAGTGGCGATCAGCAAAGCCATGCCAAAAGTCAATGTGGAGATGTCTTTCCGCAGCTTCCTCAGGAAAGAATGGGTCAGGGCGATAGAAGTGGCGGAAAGAACCGATGCTCTGCTCGCCAGACGTTATCGCCTGCTGGTGCCTGACTTGCTATGGAGTGTCTTCCCCAAGCTGGATAACGACGACAGGAACTTGCTGTCATCCATGCTGCCAAACATGGTTGGGACTTTGCGGCATGGCATGGACTTGATGGAGTTGGAAAAACCCAAACAGCAGAAACTCTTGAACTGGCTGGCAGAAGCCCATTCCAAAGCCTTGCGCCCGCCAGCCGACAGCCAAAAGCCGCAGGGCCTGAGCTTGCCCGCCATGCATGAGCGTTTTGAACAATTCACTAATCAGCCGGATACGATAGAGCACTCCGAAGTTCATCATTATGAATTTGCCAGGGAGTTGTATCAGCTAGGCGTGTTTGGTGAACTGGGTTTGCAAATCAGGATGCTGGATAAGGAAGTTCAGAAACAAGCCCTGCCTGCTGAAGGTGTGATTACTGTTAATACCCCCGCTGAACCGGAACTCAATCCAGCCTATCTTGAACGCATAGTCTGCGGTGCTCTGGTGGATATCAAAACCGAAAAGCTCAATGCCAAGGCTTGTTTGCGTTGGGTAGATCCGAATCTGATGTATGTCGTGCTGAGTATCAAGGGAGACGACTTCCCCGCTGTACTCAGCATACGCGTGCTGTGTGAATTGCTGGACTCAGGCAAGTTGCGCTTTGTGGAAGACGAACCTCTGTTTGAACGTGCCATCCATACTCTGCTCAAGTCCGCTGATGAAGTTGATAATGTGCGGGTTTAAAAAACCGTCCATACCAGATTCATCAGCTGAGATTTTCTAGTCGTCAGTACTATCCAGGTCCGGCTCAAAGAAACACCACTTCGCCTGTGGCCAATTGCTTTGTATGCCATCTTCCACTTCATTAATGGCAGCAATCAGCGCCTGATCAGAGCCCTGCGGACGCATTTTTGCCTGTACCGCGATCATTAATTGCTCACCCCATTGCAGGGTGATCAAATTGATGACGTGATCGACGTGTGGATGGTTTTCTATATGGGCACGTATCGCCTCATTCACTTCCGGTGCAGCAGATTCGCCGGTAATCATCGCCTTGACTTCCCTGATGACAAAAAATGCGACCGCCATCAGTAGTATGCCCACGACGATAGAGCCAATCGCATCCCAGATCGGGTTGCCAGTCACGACCGACAACACCACTGCAACAAAAGCCACAGCCAGGCCAGCCAGGGCAGCAATATCTTCACCTGCCACCACCATCAATTCAGACTGACGGGTTTCGCGGAACCAGTGGAAAAAACTCTTGCCGCCAGATATCTTGCGTATTTCCACCATCGCCCCATACAGTGAAAATGCTTCCAGGGCGACGGAGATGCCCAGTACCACCAATGCCACCATTGGGTTCTTCAGCGGCTCAGGATGCTTCAGGCGTTCTACACCTTCCAGTACAGAAAACGCGCCGCCCAAAAAGAACAACAGCAAAGCCACCATCATGGCCCAGAAATAAACCACCCGCCCATAGCCCATAGGGTGAGAAGCATCTGGCGCACGTTTCGCTTCTTTTATCCCAACCAGCAAAAAGATTTGATTAATACAATCCGCTGTGGAATGAATAGCCTCCGCCAGCATGGCCCCCGACGATGTAAAGATGGCTGCGCCAAATTTTGCCAGGGCAATACCGCCATTGGCACCCAGCGCATAAAAAATCGCCTTGGTAGAACCTTCTGAATTCGCAGACATGAGAATAATTAAAAGTGAGAAAAACCTAACCTTACTTGATTTCTCTGCAAATAATCAATTGGGCATTTTTTATGTTTGCGTTTGCGCGATTGAAATTTGACAGGTATTTATATAGAGAGAACCGTTTGATCCGCTAATATCCCTATGCGCCAGATTAAAGAAAGCATGTCCCAGAACGACGAAACCCCTTCCCCCTCAAGGGAATGATGTCGGGGTTTCGCAAAGCCTGCTTTGCGTCGACAGAATCTAAGCGCCTGCAAGCTGCGCAGTGGAATGGAAGGGATGGGGATGGGGATGGGTTTCGTCCGATAAGCGAAATGCTATCAATATAGAGACCC
>JAZJXP010000100.1:0-12979 GCA_040390835.1 Pseudomonadota bacterium | reverse complement strand
ATGATCGCCACTTGGTTTCGAAGTTTAAGAAAATTAGAACTTAATCAGACGTTCCTTAATTCAGAAAATGAATTCAAATTGAAACTTTTCAAAAATTTAGCTCTTGCAGCGAATACTGTATTTTTAATTACATTCATGTCGCTTGCAGCAAATGCGAGTGCGCAAACAGTCGCCATCACCATTGACGATGGCCCCAATCTGGAACAGACACCAAGGCTTAGCCCAGAGCAGCGCAATCAAGCCATGTTGAATGCTCTGGCTAAACATGGTGTATCAGCTGCTCTATTTGTGACAGCAGACTATGCAGCAAAACAGCCTGCCGGTTATGCACTGGCGAAAGCCTGGGGCGATGCGGGCCATGCTGTCGGTAATCACAGCATGAGTCATCCTGATTTGCATAGCGATAAAGTCAGTCTGGCACAGTATCAGCAAGAAATTCTGGACTGTGATCAGATCATCAGCACTTTGCCGGGCTACCAGAAATGGTATCGCTATACTTATCTGCGTGAAGGTAATACACCAGAAAAGCGCGATGGCATGCGCAATTTCTTGAAACAGAAAAATTACCGCAACGCCTATGTCAGCCTGGATACCAGCGACTGGCGTTTAAATGAAAAACTGGTAGCTGTCCTCCAGAAAAATCCGCAGGCAGATGTAAGTGCCATCAAGCGAGCTTATCTGGCCCATGTACGCCAGCGTGCTGAAGCTTATCGTGCCTTGTCCTGGCAATTGCAGGGGCGTGATATTCCACAGGTCTTACTCATACATCACAATCTGATCAATGCCATGTGGCTCGGTGATGTGCTGGCCCAGTTCAAGGACATGGGCTGGAAGTTCACGACCCCGGCTGCAGCCTTTAATGATTCTGTTTATCAACTGGTACCGGATCGTTTGGCATCGGGGCAAAGTTTGTTATTGTCCATGGGCAGGATACTTGGCCTGGGCAAGTATCCCGGCGGAGAGCGTCTGGTGGATGATGGTGACTTTGAAATTGAGCAATTGAAGCAGCAGGGTTTGTAATTTCTCTGCAAGACTAGTCAGATACAAACAGTCTGGCGATCAGCATTCATTATCAGCGCATCATTGACAATCATCAGTGTTAATACAGGTAATGGCAGGCCGAAATAAAGCGTCCATGCACCAATAAAGTGAATTGAAATTCCTTTGCTTTACTCGTGCTGATGAGCGATGTTTTGTTTTGTATTCAGTATTTGTATTAAAAATTGTTGCTCGCCTTCAAGCATACTCCCTTTAGTATATGATCAAATTGGGTGAGTATGTCGCTCCCTGAGTATTGTCGTTCACATCATGTCGATGCAAATTTTGCATGCTGGACGTGTGCGCAAGCAATCTCTGACCAGAAATGCCGGGTAGATATGAGTCTGGATACTTTGCATAAGAGCAATGATGAATGTCAGCATTTGCTAGGCTTGTACCGGTTATGCATGAACGGTATCGCCAGCAAGACTGCGCTGGACGAGAGCTTACGTCTGTTAGTCGTTAGTCTTGATACCCATTACGCCGGGTTGCTGACGGCTATCATGGTGTCGCATGATGCGCAGCTTGTGACTGACACTGGCATGTTGATTACTTCAAATTTGCCTCAAGCCTGTCTTGAGGTCATACAAAACATACCCGTCGCAGCAGAAAATTTCCATCTGCAAGGCACAACTGCTGATCAATATGAGGCTCAGCAGCAAAGTACATATGTCAGCCAATTGCAGGAGGTAGCGCAAGACCATGGGCTCTGCCTGCTTGATGGCATATCCATTTCCAACAATGAAGATAGGCTGCTTGGTGGCTTGTACTTTTTTGTAAAGGGCATATCCCCCATTAAAAAGCCCGGTGGGCAAGTCTTGCATGAGCTTGTCAGCCTGATTGCCAATCTCGTACAACACAAACACGATCAACAAAAAATCCAGCAGGCGCAAATGCTGGCCGGGCAGAGCCACGCCAGCATGCAGCGTATGGCCCTGGCGATAGAAGGCAGTGGCACTGGTATCTGGGACAGGGATGTGCCTGCCGGACAAATTCATTATTCGCCAGGTTGGAAAGCCATACTCGGTTATACAGATGCAGAAATCTCGAACCGCATAGAAGAAAGTTATACCCGGTTGCATCCTGAAGACTTGCCCTATGTACAAGCCACCATCAAGGCACATTTCGAAGCGCAGACTGAGCAATATGTGGTTGAACACAGGGTGCGTTGCAAAGACGGTAGTTACAAATGGATATCCAGCCGCGGCAAGGTGGTCAGCCGTGCTGAAGATGGCAGCCCCTTGCGCATGATAGGCACCACCACTGACATCACTGCCATGCGCACCTTGTCACAACGCCTGCAGGAGAGTGTTGATCTGGTGACTTGTCTGACCAATGAGGTGCCTGGGCTGGCATACCAATACTGCATGCATGCCAATGGTGAGGAAAGCTTTACTTATCTTAGCGAAGGCATACGCGATATTTATGAACTAAGCCCGGCACAGATGCACGACGCCGCGGCGCTGGTCCATGCCCGTATACACCCCGATGATTTTCCTGCGTATCGCAATGCCGTCCTGAAGTCAGCCGACAGGCTGGAATACCTGCATCTTGAATACCGTGTCAACCTGCCACAGCAAGGTATACGCTGGCGTCAGATGGATGCCAGACCGCGGCGATTGCCTGATGGCTCTACACTGTGGCATGGCTTTATTACTGACGTCACCGAGCACAAGCGCATAGAGCAGGAGTTGCAGGAACTGGCGACCATGGATTTTTTAACGCAAATCCCGAACCGTCGCAGTTTCATGGGCCGCATGGAAGAAGAGCTGGCACGCATACAGCGCGGTGCCAGCAAGTCCGCCGCAGTACTGATGTGTGACCTGGATAATTTCAAGCTGATCAATGATAGCTATGGGCATGCTGTTGGCGATCTGGTGCTCAGGCATTTTGCCCATATCCTGCATGATGAATTGCGCAAGAGCGATTATGCAGGCCGGGTTGGCGGTGAAGAATTTGCCGTGGTGCTGGCAGGCACGGGCATTGCAGATGCCACCATTTTTGCTGAGCGCGTGCAAAAACAATTGCTGGATACGCCAGTCAATGTACATAGCCATATCATCCCGGTGACCGTCAGCATAGGCATTGCTCTTATGCAGGCCAGCGATATTGATGCCGACGTTTCACTATCGTCCAGCGACATGGCCTTGTATCGTGCCAAGGAAGATGGCCGTAACCGTATTATCGTCGCGGCAGATTAAACTCTATTTCTTGTTTGCCAGCCATACTGTCTTGTCCATTGAGTAGACCGCAGTATCCATGTCATACCAGCGTTCTATGCCACGATATTGCATGCCCAGTTTTTTCATGACGTGGGCTGATCCATGATTGTCCTGGTGACAGACGGCGCATAAGGATTCTGCCTTGAGATTTTCAAATGCAAATGCAACCATGGCTTGCGCGGCTTCTGATGCATAACCCTTATTCCAGCTTTCCTTACGCAGCCGCCAGCCGGTTTCCAAAGGATTGGCTGGATCGCGCCCCAGGTATTGTATGCAGCCGGCACCGATGACTTCATTGCTGGTTATTTCTATGAAACTCCACCAGGAAAAACCATATTCTATCCAGCGCGCCTTGATACGTTCTATCATTGCGAGCGTGTCTTCCGGTGTATCTGGCTTGCCGGTAATGTATTGCATGACTTCAGGCTGGCTGTTCATGTGGAACAAACCTTCAAAATGGCTGTCGGTCATTGGTTCCAGGCGCAGGCGTGCAGTAGTAAGTATGGTCATGATCTTCAGGGTCACTATAGACATTGATGAGTGTAAGCTTGAAAGCAATGCGTTTCAAGCACGCACTCAATTGACCCGGAATCCACACAAAAGTTTCAAGCCCTTAGCACGTCCCTGACAAACACAGTCAGATCAGTAGATTGCGGCATGACCTTGGCCTGGTACATCATGTCACCTACAAAACCGCGATGATAGGTGGCGTGATTGACTACGTGCAGCAGCATTTCCTGGCAGCTCATGACACCCTCGCCACCACCTATAAAATTGAAATGGATGACGCGCTCCAGATCATCTTCATTCAAGTCTTTTGTGAAGTTCCGGTACCACTCATTCATCTGCTTTGATGCATCCCACAGTGCGTTCAGTGGCGGTGTGGTGGCGGTATTGCGGTCTTGATACTCATGCGACTGACCCAGCAAATGGGCGCGGAAAACATCGTCTATGACATACACGTGATTCAGGGTATGCAGCATATTGCCAAAGCGTGTCAGGCGAGGGCGCAATACCTCTTCTTCTGGCAGGTTACTCAGCATGGAAAACATCTTGTCGTCTGCCCAGGATTTATAGTGGGTCAGCATGCGTATATTCGATAACATCGTCATTCATATTCTCCAGTGTGGGTAAAGAAATCTGCCTTCCAGATAGAATATGCTTGTTGAGATTGGGCCAGTAGATACAGATGTTTGTGATTGCGACAGATACAAAGCGAGAAATAATTAAAAAAACAAAAAGCCACCAGAACATCAGTCTGGTGGCTTTTAACGTCAGCATCTGCAAGCCTGGGCTTGCATGGCTTTATTTTTTGAACTTCGCTTCTGCAATACGATCAGCGATGACGCTGGTCGGCAAGCCTTCTGCATCAGCGCGGGCAAATACTTCTGCCAGGGTTTCACCGATACGGCGTACATGCGCGACCATGCCGTCTTCTGGTGTATTCAGGTCTTCATAGCAAACCTTGATGATGCCACCGGCATTGATGACAAAGTCAGGTGCATACAGGATGCCTTTTTGACGGCAGATCTCGCCCATCTCTGGTGTTGCCAACTGGTTGTTGGCACCACCGGCAACGATCTTGGCTTTCAGGCGCGACAAAGTGTCAGGGTTCAAGGTGGCACCGAGGGCGCATGGTGCATAGATATCGGCTTGTACGTCATAGATGGCGTCGATAGCGACTACTTCTGCGCCCAGTTCTTCTTGTGCACGTTTCAGCGCGGCCTGGTCGATGTCGGTGACGATGAGCTTGGCACCGGCTTCTTTCAACTGGCGTGCATAGTCATAACCAACATGACCCAGACCTTGCAGGGCCACGGTCAGGCCATCAAAGCTGTCGCGTTTGAAATGATGCTTCACTGCTGCCTGGGCACCAACGAAGCAGCCCAGTGCGGTATACGGGGATGGATCGCCACGGTCACCCAGACCGGCAACGTATTTGGTTTTGCTGGCAACATTGGCCATGTCAGCCGGGCTGGTGCCTACGTCTTCTGCTGTGACATAACGGCCACCCAGGCGCTCCAGGGCTTCGCCCAGGGCTTCAAACAGGGCAGGGGTCTTGTCAGTTTTTGGGTTGCCGATGATGACGCTTTTGCCGCCGCCGATAGGCAGGCCAGCAACTGCGTTCTTGTAGGTCATGCCACGCGACAGGCGCAGCACATCACGTACAGCTTCAGCTTCATCAGCATAATTCCACATACGGCAACCACCCATGGCCGGGCCAAGATTGGTGTTGTGGACTGCGATGATGGCTTTCAAGCCGGATTTGGCTTCGGAAGCGAACACGACTTGTTCGTGGTCGTCAAAATTGATTTCATTAAATACAAAAGCGGTCATGCTTATGGCTCCGCGCGGTACAACCGGGCTATCTGCCAGATCAGGCAAATGCAGTAGTACCGCAAAAGTTAGTTAAATAGGTAGTTTGTTGTCATGCAAATAAAACGGTCTTTGATCGCGGGTTGGTGCAATCGAAAACGCAGGGCGGTGATTGTGTCACGCGTGCGAAGTATAGGGGAATAGGGTACGAAACTCAATCTTGCCAGCTAGCTATACGTAAGCTTACTACTCAGGCCGCAGCACTGATTTGCGTCAAATCGAGCAACTCTTTCATAAAGCGTTCCTGGGTTTTCAGGCAAAAACCGGCTGAATAAGGATTCATGAAGCCATGTTTACTGCCTCTGACCAGTTCTGCACCATGGCCGCGCTGGCGCAAGTCATTGACCAGTTCTGCCGGTTCAAACGCTGCTTCTTGTTCCGCAAATATCAGGCGTGTCGGGCAGGCAGGCTGCACATTGCGGTGATCGCGTATACGCGAACCATAAAACAATATTGCCTGCTGCAGATTTGCCATGGCCGGATTGGCGCTATTGAGCCACAGGGCGCTGGCACCGGCGCTAAAGCCTATGGCATAACGCAGGCTGGCTTGATTGGCTTCTATCAAGTGTGACAGGTGTTCTGCATAGGCACCGACGCCACCTTCAGCGATAAATGCGTGATAGGCCAGGGTTTCTGCCGGGTATTGTGTTTTCTCACCGGTATATGGTGAGGCGATCAGGCAGGGCAGGGGAAATTGCCGGGCAAAACTGGCAATCGCTGGCGTATTGCCAAAAACATCAGTAACGATTAATAAGACAGGTGGTGAAGCAGGCGTAGAAGCAGAAACAGACGTAGAAGCAGACACAATAGCAGACACAATCAGAGCTTGGTAGATACAAGAGGCGGCAGCCTACCGGACTTATGCTGACAATGCAAGAAGCTCGCCGGTATTTAGCTGATACTTAGTTAATGTTGCAAGCTGGTAATGCACGATTGACACTAGTACGCATGCTCATGGATACTTGGCAAGAATTGGAACTTTTTGTTACAAATCAGTTTCTTAGTGAAACATTTATTATAAATATACGGAGATTCACCATGTTGCGACCCAGTCTGATTTTTCTTTCCCTTGCCCTGGCATTGACGGCATGCAGCAAGGGAGGAAAAGATGGCAAGGAATCGGATCAGTCTAAAGCCAGCGCAGGTTCAGCCAGCTCAAAGGCAGCCAGTGCCAAGATACCTGACAGCCCCTTGCTGGTGACGCAAGAAGATTTGCAGGTCATACAAAATAGCGCGCTGTCATCTGGGCCAGTGATTACCGGTTCGATACAGCCAGAACGCAAGGCAGACCTGCGCTCGGAACTGTCTACAGTGGTTTTGCAAGTATTAAAAGAAAACGGCGAGACAGTGAAGCGCGGTGATTTACTGGTACGGCTGGATGACACATCAATCCGCGATAGCCGCAATTCTGCAGAAGAAGCTGCCAGGGCATCTGCCCAGTCGCTGGAGCAGGCCGAGCGGCAGTTCCAGCGACTGAAGACTTTGCGCGCATCCGGCATGACATCGACCCAGCAGCTGGAAGATGCAGAAATTCGCCGCAATAATGCCCAGAGTGATCTGGTTGCAGCCAAGGCACGTGCTGCGCAGGCGCGTCAGCAAATGCAACGTACAGAAGTACGCGCGCCCTTTGATGGGGTGGTCAGTGAACGCAAGGTTTCTGCTGGTGATACTGCACAGATAGGCAAAGAACTGGTCAAGGTTATCGACCCGACCAGCATGCGTTTTGAAGGCTTGCTGTCAGCTGACAAAGTGAATAATGTCAAGATAGGCCAAGGTGTCAGTTTCCGCGTCAATGGTTATGGTGACCAGGTTTTTGCGGGTAAGGTGAAACGGGTGGATATGGCTGCCAATGCCACCACCAGGCAAGTGGAAGTGTTGGTGGCATTTGCCGATGCCACGCCGCCAAGAGTGTCTGGCTTGTATGCGGAAGGTCGCATAGAGACAGGTTCTACCCAGACCCTGATGATCAAGAGTACAGCCTTGCTGCGTGATGGCGACAAGGCTTATGCCTGGCGCATCAAGGATGGCATCATCAATAAAGTCAGTATTGTCGTTGGTGAGCGTGATCCACGTCGTGGTGATTTTGAAATCCGCAGTGGTCTGGTGGATGGCGATAAGGTGATACGCAATCCTGTTTCTACCCTGGTGGATGGACAAAAAGTGAAAATGGTAGCCTCAGCCGGTGCCGACCTGACTGCTTCATCCGCCTCTGCAGCGGCTTCAACTCCGGCAACTGCCAATCCACAAGGGAAATAAATCATGTTCCTTTCCGATTTCAGTATTAAGCGTCCGGTCGCGATGATTGTGATTATCATCGCCCTCATGTGCATGGGTTTGCTGGCGTTGAAAAAACTCAAGGTCAACCAGATTCCGGATGTTGAGGAACCGGTACTGGTGGTCAGTATTCCATACCCTGGCGCGTCGCCAGAAACAGTGGAGCGTGAGATCATTAATCGCCTGGAAAAATCACTGCAAAGTATTTCCGGCGTATATCAGGTGCGTTCAACTGCATTTGAAGGCCGTGCGCAAGTCGTGATTGTTTTTAATTTCAATAAAAACCTGATTGAAGCCTCAGATGAGGTGCGCAATGCAATTGCATCTGTACGCTATAAATTACCGACAGAAATGCGCGAGCCCATACTGCAGCGCAGTGACCCCTCGGCGCAGCCCATCATGCAGCTGGCCTTGTCTTCCAGCACGCTCAGCCACGCCGAAATTTCACGATTGGCAGAAGATGAATTGTCCGACAAGTTTCGTGGCATAGATGGTGTTGCAACCGTCAGCGTGAATGGATCCTTGCGTAGGGAATTGACTGTGCTGTTACATGCGCAAAAACTGCGTGAATACAATGTCTCCGTTGGAGAAGTGGTCACTGCATTGCGCAATCAAAATACCACCGCACCTGTGGGTAAAGTGAGCGGCAAACTGGATGAGCAAAGCATACGTCTGATAGGCCGGATAGAATCACCGGCAGAATTCCAGAATATCGTCATCAAGCGCCGTGGTACCGATCTGGTAAGACTGGCGCAAGTGGCTGAAATCGCTGACAGCTTTGCTGAGATTGGTGGTTTCAGTGTGCGCAATGGTAATCCCAATGTCGGTATTTCTGTCACCCGTTCTCGTGACGCCAGTACTGTGACCGTAGCCAATAAAGTCAGGGATTTGATAGAGGAAATCAACAAGACTCTGCCAAAAGGCAGCAAGCTCGAAGTTACGCAGGATGGTGGCAAGGATGCACAATCCAGCCTGAATAACGTTATTGAATCCTTGATGTTCGGCGCGGTGCTGACGATTTTTGTGGTGTATGTATTCCTCAATTCCTGGCGATCCACCCTGATCACGGCGATGAGTTTGCCAACCTCGGTGATTGCCGCTTTTATCGCAGTCTGGTTGTGCGGCTTTACTCTGAACTTCATGACTTTGCTGGGTCTTTCGCTGGCGATAGGTGTGCTGATTGATGATGCCATTGTGGTGCGCGAAAACATCGTGCGTCACATGGAAATGGGTTCAGACCGCCGCACCGCCGCCAGCAATGGCACCAAGGAAATTGGTCTGGCGGTTGCTGCGACTACCTTCTCGATTATTGCCGTGTTTATTCCCGTGGCCTTCATGCCCGGTGTTTCTGGCGAATGGTTCAGGCCGTTTGCGCTGACTGTTGCCAGCTCCGTCATGGTCAGTCTGTTTATCTCGTTCACGCTTGATCCCATGTTGTCTGCTTACTGGGGTGACCCGATAGGTCATCATCTGGAACCCAAGCGTGGTATCAGCCTGGTATTGGCCAAATTCAATACCTGGTTTGACCATCAGGCAGATCGTTACGGTAATGTGATCGCCTGGGCCTTGCATCACCGTATCTGGATGGCCCTGATCGCTGCACTCAGTTTTGCTGGTGCCATTGGCTTGCATGTGACCAAAGGGGGGACTAGCTTCTTGCCAGTCTCTGACAATGGCACGCTGGTTATTGACGTACGCACGCCATCAAGTTCCAGCCTTGATTATGGCCGTATGAAAGTAGAAAAAGCCGCTGAGCTTGCGCGCACCATTAAAGAAACCAAGGCTACCAATAGCGTCATTAATAGCGGCGGTGGTCGTGTCTATGTAGACATTGGCAAGAGTACCGAGCGAAAACGCTCAGCAACTGAAGTTGGCGTCGAGTTGCGTAAGCTGGTCGCCACCATCATCGGTGCTGAATATGTGGTGCAGGACGATCTTAGTAATGGTGCCAGAAAACCCGTGCAAATCAGGTTCTCGGGTCCTGACTCCAGAAAATTGACCGAGATTGCCACTGACTTCATGGGGCAACTGAGTAAAGTGCCGGGCGCGGTGGATGTAGGTTTATCTGAACAAGATCCCAAAGATGAATTGCAGATAGAACTGGATCGTGGCCTCGCAAATTCACTGGGTATTTCGGTCAATGATGCAGCTCAGGCATTGCGGGTGGCATTTGCCGGTGTCGAGATCGGTGACTGGGTTGATCCTACCGGTGAAGCGCGTGACGTAGCGGTGCGCCTGCATCCTGATGACAGAATCAGTGCAGAAAACATAGAACGCCTGCCCATCGCCGTGGCAGGGAGTGACAAGATGGTGCCGCTTGAGCAAATCGCCAAGATCACCATGGGCAAGGGGCCAGCCAAAATCCAGCATACCGATGGCAAACGCATGATAGAAGTATCTGCCAATGCACAAGGGAAGTCTTCCGGTGAAGTCACAACCGAGGCTTTGAAGCTCGCCAAGGCCATGAACTTTCCTGCTGGCTTCGGTATAGAACTCGGTGGTGCGGCACGTTCGCAAAAAGAATTGTTTACTGAAATGACCATCGCTCTGGTATCTGGCATAGGCCTGATGTACCTGATCCTGGTCATGCAGTTTGGTTCTTTCACTGCGCCTATCGCTGTCATGCTGTCTCTGCCTTTGAGTCTGATTGGGGTAGTCGTCGCCTTGTTGATGACCAATGGAACATTGAATCTGATGAGCTTTATCGGCATCATCATGCTCATGGGGCTGGTAGCCAAGAACGCGATTCTCTTGCTTGACTGTGCCAGGAAGCGTGAAGAGGAGGGCTACGATCGCGAAGAGTCACTCATGTATGCGGGTCGCAAGCGCCTGCGCCCGATTTTGATGACTACCTTTGCGCTTATTGCCGGTATGTTGCCCGTGGCTATAGGCCTGGGTGAGGGCGGAGAGTTCTATCGCCCGCTGGCGATCGCGATTATTGGCGGCACCATCACTTCAACCTTCCTGACCTTGCTGGTAGTGCCAACTTTCTATGACAGTATAGAAATCAGCCGCGACCGCATGATGGCAAAGTTTCGCCGCCGTGAATCGCGCTGGAATACTTTCTTTGCCTTCATCGCGACTTTTGTTGAAGCTTTGCTGACATTGATCATGTTGCGTTTTATTTTCCGCCTGCCATTCAGGGTGTGGCGAAAAATCAGCGGCAAATCTGCCCTGGCCTGATGTAAGGGATGCCCACCTGACAAGTGGGCATTTTCATTTTTAGTGCAAGATTTCTTTATGGGCAAAAATTTTTTTGCTTAAATTTCATTCATAACCGTATCGTCATGAACTCATAAGTTTTTTATTTTTGCAGTGCACAAAGCCAGCATTCATGGGGCTTGTAGCCTGGTTGTCGATTGGCTCCACATCATATTTTGATGGTTCTCTGGCATCATTTTCAGGTCCTGCTTCAGGTGATCCTCAACACACTGGTTTTCCAGGTCAAATGAGGGTATTTTCAGGCTTGACTACCTCCTTACAAATCTGGATACTTCGCCCACTGTTTTTCCAGATATATCCATCTTATATGCTGGCAAAACTTATCCATGATCCCAAAAGGCAAGCCCGTCTTCAAGAGAGATAGTTTGCCCAGGCTGTGAAAAAAAATTGAACAGGAGAGACGAATGACTCAATCCATGGCTATGGATGGCGCCGACAAGGCGCGGATGCCTAAGCAAATACCCTATATCATCGCCAATGAAGGCTGTGAGCGCTTCAGTTTTTACGGCATGCGCAATATCCTCACGCCCTTTCTGATTACCAGCTTGCTTTTATCCATGCCTGAAAACATGCGCGCTGGCATGGCGAAAGAAGTGTTCCATACTTTCGTCATTGGTGTGTATTTCTTCCCATTGCTGGGTGGGTGGCTGGCGGATCGCTTTTTTGGTAAATACAATACTGTGTTCTGGCTCAGCTTGGTGTATTGCTGCGGCCATGCCTGCCTCGCGCTTTTTGAAGATAATCGAAACGGGTTTTATACGGGCCTATTCTTGATTGCCCTGGGGTCCGGGGGGATAAAACCTTTGGTGACTTCCTTTGTTGGCGACCAGTTTGATCAGTCGAATCGTTCACTGGCACAAAAAGTATTTGATGGCTTTTACTGGATCATCAATTTTGGCTCTTTCTTCGCCTCCCTGTTGATGCCTATTTTCCTCAAACAATTGGGGGCCAGTATTGCCTTTGGTATCCCGGGTTTGCTGATGTTGATCGCCACCATCATTTTCTGGTCTGGCCGCAACAAATACGTCCACGTAGCACCAGCTCCGCGTGACCCGCATTCTTTTCTGAATGTGGTACGTACTGCCCTGACTACCGATGTGCCGGGCCAGGCCAAAACGGGTTATTTTATTGCTGTGGCCGGTGCTTTGCTAGCGATAGCTTCCATGTTCCTGATTCCTAAAGTCGGTATCGTCGCTGCCCTGTGTCTGGCGCTGGTACTGGTTCTGGGCTTTGGCGGCATGGGAGCATGGATGCAGTTGGAGCGTGCCCGTGGTATCCATCCTGATGTGGCGGTTGACGGTGTGCGTTCAGTTTTGCGTATCCTGGTGGTGTTTGCGCTGGTGACACCATTCTGGTCCTTGTTTGACCAAAAGGCATCAACCTGGGTTTTGCAGGCTGATCAGATGACCAAGCCTTCCTGGTTCCAGTCTGCCCAAATGCAGGCACTGAACCCTTTACTGGTAATGTTGCTGATCCCTTTCAATAACCTGGTCTTGTATCCGCTATTGAAGCGCAGTGGCGTTGAATTGACTGCCTTGCGTCGCATGGGTGCTGGCATTGCTTTCGCTGGCCTGGCCTGGATCGTAGTCGGCTTCATGCAAGTGGCGATTGATGGTGGTAATGCCTTGGAAATCACCTGGCAAATCCTGCCGTATGCCTTGCTGACTTTTGGTGAAGTACTGGTGTCAACTACAGGCCTGGAATTTGCCTATAGCCAGGCACCGCTGGCGATGAAGGGCGTGATCATGAGTTTCTGGAACCTGTCGGTCACGATCGGTAACCTGTGGGTCTTGCTGGCCAACTCCAGTGTCAAGAGTGCGTCAGTGACTGAGCAAATCAAATCAACT
>JAZJXP010000099.1:0-1366 GCA_040390835.1 Pseudomonadota bacterium | reverse complement strand
GCCATGACCGCAGCCACAGACTTGTAAGGCACGACAGCGACCGGACGCAGATGGATCTCAGGCTGGTTTGCCGCTGAAGCGGCTTCCGCCAGTTTTGCTTCCAGTTGCTTAGGATCTACTGCCGTACCATTCCAGGACACGGTACCGTCGAAGTCCACATCCACATTGATCACGACTGGATCGACCAGTGGTGGTGGCGTCGGACCTGTCGGCAAATTCAGATTCACTGCATGATTCTGAATAGGAATGGTAATAATCAACATGATGATCAGCACCAGCATGACGTCAATCAAAGGCGTCATGTTCATTTCTATCATCACTTCCGGATCGGCTGAACCACCGCCAGAGCCCATTTGCATACCCATAATGCTTCCTTTTTAGGGGCTGGCGAGAAAATCGCCCTGACTGCGTTGCAGCTCCTCGCCGTGCTATTCGCACTGTCTTCGTCGCTACGCCTTGTCAGGACAATTTTTCGCCAACCCTGTTTAGTCATTCAAAACACTAATTCCGTGGTGGCGGTTCAATCACGAAGCCGACCTTGGCGATACCGGCACGTTGTGCCGTCAGGATACTTTTACCGATAAACTCATAGCGGGTATTCTGATCACCCCGGATATGCAACTCCGGTTGCGGGACCTTGATTGCTTCTACCTTGAGCTTTTCAAACAAGGCATCCGTGCTGCCCAGCGGCTTCATGCTGCCGTTCCAGTACAGATCACCATCCTTGTTCACCGACAGGGTGATGTTTTCCGGTTTGGTTTTGTAAATCACGTTGGTTTCTGCCGGCAGCTTGAGCTTGACCGTATCTGTAATCACCGGGGTGGTGATCAGGAAGATGATCAGCAAAACCAGCATGACGTCGACCAGCGGGGTGGTGTTGATGGTGCTGTTGACTTCGTCTTCACCATCTCCATCATTGCCAATTGCCATTGCCATAATGTGTTCTCTTTCGTCTTACGCTTTAACCCTTAAGACATCTCAACACAGAGACGCAGAGACACGGCGAAAAAGCAGGGGAAAAATCTTTCTGCACATAGTCATTACTTTGCTCAGAAGTATTCTGAAACGAGTAATGCTGTTCTCGGTTTTTCCTCTGTGTCTCTATGCCTTTGTGGTTAAAGATTTTTAGTTTTTTTACCTATATAAAATAGCCGTGTGAAATGCTGAGGAAGCGTAGCGAGCGGCGCTAGTTTGAGTTAAGAAGCGCAGTCGTACTTCGGTACGACGAGCATCGCAGACTCAAAATCGCGTTGCGCAGTAGCTTCATCAGCATTTCACTTCTTGCCCATATTACCGGACAGGACTACGGAATGCAGGTCAGCGGAGAAGGCACGGACATCTTCCATGGCGCTCTTGTTGCGACGGA
>JAZJXP010000098.1:720-2226 GCA_040390835.1 Pseudomonadota bacterium | reverse complement strand
TGTGGCACCAGCCATTGATATTGCCAGGCCGTGCCTTCATGAAAGCCATGCTCGGCGCGCGGGTTGTAATGTCCCTGCAGTTCTGTGTACCAGCTACCATTTTCCAGCCGTGGCCGTGGAAAACCTTTGAAGCCCAGTTCTTTATCGACGGCATCTTTGTCCCATAGCTTGCGCCAGTTCTGAGCACGTTGGCGCAATACAGCAGCATCTGCTTTTTCACCCAGCCCCTCGGCCATGTATGACAATGCACCATCGGCTGCCGCATATTCCAGGGTTGCTGAGGCACCATGATGCGGGTCGACATCCATGCCCTTTGCCCTGAAGCCTTTGTCATATTGCACAAACCCGTCGCGTAAGTATTGCGGATTACCTGCCCTCCCCTCTGAGCGCAATTTAAAACTAGGGACCTCAAAGGCATTCTGGCGCAATGCTGCATAGGCAGCTTTTTCCTTGCCAGCCAAGGCACCATAACGCCACAAATCAGCCATAAAAGGCGTGACCGGGTCACCCGTCATGACATTCGATTCAAAATTCGCAAAACCCCAACGGGGCAGCCAGCCTGCCTGCTCTTGTATCTTCAAGACAGAGTCGGCAATATCACGCGCCCTGGCTGGGCGAAGTAAAGCGATGAGTTGATTCTGGGCGCGGTAAGTGTCCCATAGCGAAAAGAATTCGTAGTAATTGCCGTTGTCGACTTTGTGGATGACATCATCATAGCCACGGTAACGGCCATCTGTGTCATTGCCTGTCAGTGGCTGCAATAGCGCATGATAAAGCGCTGTATAGAAAACGGTGCGGTCATCAGAGTTGGCGCCTTCTATGCGTATGCTTGAGAGCTCCTTGTTCCACTCATCCTGTGCCTGCTTGCGCATGCTGTCAAAGCTACGCAGCTTGCCATTGGCCTTGCCTTCTGCACGCAAATTCCGTCTTGCGCCTTCTGCATCAACATGTGAAATGGCGCTGATGGCGGTGACCGCCTTGTTTGATTTCAGGTCAAAACTCAACCAGGCACCATGCGGCTTGCTGTCGCCTTGCTGGCTCAATTGCATGCTGGCTTCAGTGCCGCCGCTTTCATCCCAGATTCCATGGGTACGGAAAGCCTGGTCAAATTCCAACCTGAACCAGGTCGTGTATTGCGCGCCACCACAGAAACTGCGCGTGACTATCTTGCCTTCCAGCGTATGGCTGTCTACCACTTGCAAATGACTGCCTACCACAGAGTGACGCTCATTTGCCTGACCAAGGTTGACCAGGATATGGCCCGTGTCAGTCGTTTCATGAAAAGTATAGCGCTCGGCCCCAGCTCTGGTGAGTGCCGTGGTCTCGGCAGTAATGCCACCATAATCGGTGAGCCTGACTTTGAAGTAGCCTGCATGACCCACTTCACCATCGTGCGTGTAATTAGAACCATAGATCTTATGGTCAAAACTGCCGGCCTTACTCGTATCAAAATTACCGCCGGGCTTGATGCTGCCTGTTACGGGCAGGACAGAGAGTTGCCCGCCC
>JAZJXP010000098.1:0-710 GCA_040390835.1 Pseudomonadota bacterium | reverse complement strand
CTGCTCCCAGCACCCTGCACCAGAGAGAAACGAATGGCCAAAGCCACGAATTTTCTGATCGGTATACCGCCAGCCCGAATAGTGTTCACCGATGGGGCTGAGCTGTATCATGCCAAAGGGGGCTACAGCGCCAGGAAAAGTATTGCCGTCATCCTGTGTACCAATAAAGGTATTGACGGGGAAGTTCTTGTCTTTTGCTGTTTCTGCATGCGCAATGCTGGTAAAACTACTAGCACTGATGCTGACCAATATCGCTATCATGCTAGCGACAGACACGCGCCTGAAGGTAGATAGTGTATTCAATTTGTCTCCTATGTTTTTATATACTGCCGCCACTGAGACGGTCAGTTCATATTTCTTTTTTTTATTTCTTTTGATTCAGCTTTAATGGATGAGCTTCCGTATTGAAAGTGACAGCATCAAAATTGAGGGTCTTCTTAGGTGCGAACAGTAAATAGAAATATTTGAAGGTTTCGGCAAATACAAAGCTTTCCATCGAGTCTTCCCGGCTGCCATTACGGACATCCTTGAGCGCAGTAAATCCTGCCTCGCTACGGCAACGTTTGACAAAGTCCAGGAAAAATTCCTTGCCCATTGCACGGTACTTGTTGTCACCTGTGTAGTGGTAGAGGTAATAGGCAGACTCGACTATCTCAGGACGCAAGGCATATTCCGGCGAGGTAACTTGCATGGTCTGGTAGTTCAGGGCT
>JAZJXP010000097.1:0-17208 GCA_040390835.1 Pseudomonadota bacterium | reverse complement strand
GCAAAATTGGTGGACATTGGTAAAACCACCCAAAATCACCCAATCACCAACATGTACATGACCAGCCAAAGCGGCGTTATTGGCGAATATGACGTTGTTCCCGACCTGGCAGTCATGCGCCAGATGCACATAAGCCATGATCCAGTTATCGTTACCCAGACGAGTGACACCATTGTCCTGAACTGTGCCCAGGTTGAAAGTGCAGAATTCGCGGATAACGTTATTGTCACCAATTTCCAGACGCGTAGATTCACCCGCATACTTCTTGTCTTGCGGTGCAGCACCTATGGACGAGAATTGGTAAAAAGTATTATTGCGACCTATCGTCGTATGCCCTTCAATGACGACATGCGGGCCTATCTTGGTGCCCTCAGCGATTGTCACATTGGGGCCGATAATGGAATATGCACCCACTTCAACCGTGCTATCCAGCTTGGCTTTAGGGTCAATCAGCGCGCTTGGGTGGATATGCATTGTCTAGCCCTCCTTGGCTTCTTCTTTCGTACGCATGGTGCACATCAGTTCGCCTTCTACTGCCAATTGACCATCAACGGTTGCTCTGGCCTTGTATTTCCAGATACCGCGTGCAACCTTGATAATTTCAACTTCCATCTTCAACTGGTCACCAGGTTCAACCGGACGTTTGAAACGTGCACCATCAATGCCGAGGAAATACACGATGGTATTTTCATCGGGCTTTTGGCCCATGGTCAAGAATGAGAGTATGGCAGCAGTCTGCGCCATCGCTTCTATCATCAATACGCCAGGCATGACGGGCTTGTTCGGGAAATGTCCGTTAAAGAACTCTTCATTTGCCGTGACATTTTTGATGGCCGTAATGGTCTTGCCATTTTCCCAGCTCAGTACGCGATCAACCAGCAACATAGGGTAACGGTGTGGCAGGTATTCTTTGATTTGATTAATGTCCAGGCTATTCATGATCTTTTTCAGTCAGTGTTTTCATTGTTTTTTCGAGGTAACGCATTTTTTCGCGCATACCCGATAAATTGCGTACGATTGCAGCAGTTTTTTCCCAGTCAGCATTTTTTGCCAATGGGTAGAAACCGGTATATTGCCCCGGCTCCAGGATGGATCGCGACACCATGCTGGCAGAGGAAATATGCACATTGTCGACGATGGTCAGGTGCCCCAGCACCATAGCCGCACCACCGAACGTGCAATATTTACCTATCTTGGCACTACCCGCCACACCTACGCAACCTGCCATGGCAGTATGCGCGCCTATGTGGCAGTTATGACCTATTTGTATCTGGTTATCCAGCTTTACGCCTTCTTCTATGACGGTATCAGCCAGTGCACCACGATCTATGCTGGTATTCGCACCGATTTCTACATCGTCACCTATCAGCACCCTGCCCGTTTGCGGGATTTTTATCCATTGGCCTTTTTCATTGGCAAAACCAAAACCGTCAGCGCCTATCACTGCGCCAGAATGGATAATGCAACGCTGTCCCAGGACGCAATAGTCGTAAATACTGACATTCGCATGGATCAGGCTATTGTCACCGATCACCACACCTCGACCAATCACAGCACCTGGCTTGATGACGACATGTTCACCAATCACCGCCTCGGCATCAATACTGGCATTTGGGCCTATGCTGGCAGTTGCAGCAACTATTGCATGAGGGCTGACCCAGGCAGCAGGATGCACACCGATAGTTGGAGGTATGGCATTGAGCGAAGCAAAATATTGCGCAGCTCGGGCAAAATACACGTAAGGCTGCGGCACAATCAGGCAAATACCAGCATAGTCTTTGCCGATTTGCTCAAAATCAGCCTGCGTCAGTATCAGTGCAGCAGCTTGGGTCGCCGCTGCCTGATGACGTAATTTTGGATTGGATAAAAAGGTAATATGCAGTGCACTGGCTTCACTCAACGGAGCAATGCCAGTGACAGTAATATCAGGTGAACCAGTCAATTGACCACCGAAGCGATCGACCAATTCACCCAGCCGAATGCTTGCGGTCATAGGAATTATTTGGAGAGTGCTTTGAGAACTTTATCAGTGATGTCGATACGGGCACTGTGATAAACAGAATCTTGCAAGACCAAGTCAATTTTTTCAACTTCTGCAATTTGCTTGATCACTTTTTGAGCGCGTTCCACTAGTGATGCAATTTCTTCATTCTGACGCTGATTCACATCTTCATTGTAAGAACGTTGCTTGCGTTTGAAGGTCTGATCCAGTTCTGTAATTTCACGCTGACGAACAACTCGGTCAGCTTCTGACAATAAAGGCGCATCTTTTTCATACTTCTCAGCCGTCGCCTTTAATTTCTTTGCCAGGTTTTCCAGTTCTTCGCCACGCTTTTGGAATTCGACTTTTAGTTTTGCTTCTGCCGCTTTTGCCGGCACGGATTCACGCATCACCCTTTGAGAATCAAAGATGGCTATTTTGGTGTCCTGCGCCTGAGCTTGAGCAACGCTGAAAACGCAAGCCGCACAAACCATCAAGCGTTGCAACAATTTGGTCGGGGTAGTATGTTGACTCAAAATAATCTCCGTAACACGTACTAAAACAAAACACAGCCAAACATAAGAAATTAGAACCCAGTTCCCATCTGGAACTGGAATGTTTGCTTCTTATCATCCGCCTTGGCATTCAAAGCCTTACCAAAACTCAGCTTCAACGGGCCAACTGGCGATATCCAGCTTATACCTATACCAGCAGAAAAACGTAAGTCTTTCGCCCGGATTTTTTGACCTTCATCAAATACATTGCCGCCATCCACAAAAGTGAACCAGCGCAAGGACTTGTCGGCACCTGGGAAAGGAATCTGTAATTCTACATTAGCCAGCAAGCGGGTTGCACCACCCAGTGCATCGCCATTTGGATCTTTAGTACCCAAAGAAGATGGCTCATAGCCGCGCACCGATCCTATACCACCAGCATAGAAGTTCTTAAATAATGGGTAAGGCTTGCCACCCAGGCCATGACCGTAATCGATTTCACCGTTCAAGGCCAAAACAACAGAGCGATAAACAGGCTGGAATAACTGTGCATTATAAATCGCACGATAATATTTGAAACTGCCTACCGCTGCCAATTCCAGGTTGGCACGTTGATAACGACCAATTGTTGGCGTCAATACGCTATCACGGCTATCCCTTTGCCAGGCTGCAGTCAATGGGAATGAATTTGTTACAGCTTCACCAATACCATAGTCAATCGCAGTCGTGTCCTTGGAACCAGTACCATAGTCAGAAACATATTTCAGGTAACGATATGGGCTGCCATAGTAAGTTTCAACCTTGGTACGTTCAAAGCCAAGACCAAAGAAGACGGTATCGACTTCAGAGAATGGCACACCAAAACGCAAGGCACCGCCGGTAGTCTGGATTTTATAGTCACCAATACTACCGATAATCGGACGTGTTGTGCGAATATAAAGTTCCACATTGCGGCTTACACCATCATCTGTGAAATAAGGATCAGTATGAGAAATAGCAATCGTACGGTTTTGACGGCTGGTATTGATATCCAGGCCTATCGTATCACCACTACCAAAGGCATTGGCTTGCTGAATGGAACCCGTCAGTGTCAGTCTTTCAGCACTGGAGTAACCAGCACCAAACATCAGGTTACCGGTGGGTTTTTCAGTGACAGTCAAGTTGACGTCGACTTGATCAACGCTGGTCGGTACTTCAGGCGTTTCTATCGTGACATCTTTAAAGTAGCCAAGACGCTCTACACGGTCACGTGAAGTTTTGATTTTTTCGCCGTCATACCAGGAACTTTCAAACTGACGGAATTCGCGGCGGATAACTTCATCACGGGTGCGGGTATTACCAGCCAGATTGATACGGCGTACATAAACTCGTTTACCTGGGTCAACAAAGATAGTGAATGCAACTTCTTTCTTTTCCTTATTCAGGGTAGGATTTGCATTAACATTAGCAAAAGCATAACCAAAATTACCCATGCGTTCAGAAATACGCTTGGTGCTTTCCGTCAGACGGGCTGCATTATAGATATTGCCTTTTTTGAGCAACAGCAAAGAGGCTAACTCCTCTTCCCTGCCCATGGTATCGCCTTCAAGCTTGATATCGGAGACGGTATATTTATCGCCTTCATCAATATTGATGGTGATGTAAATATCTTTTTTGTCCGGGGTGATGGAAATCTGGGTAGATAAAATCTGCATTTCCAGATAACCGCGATTTTGATAGAACGAGCGCAAAGTCTCAATATCGCCAGACAGTTTTTGCTTGGAATATTGATCGGCCTTGGTGTACCAGGTAAACCAGCCAGGTGTCGTCAAGGTCAGCAAATCGCGAATTTCGCCATCAGAAAAATCTTTATTGCCAATAATATTGATTTGGGCAATCTTTGCCACATCACCTTCATCCACGGCAAAAGTGACGTTTACACGATTACGTTCTATCGGCGTGATGGTGGTAGTGATTTGCATGCCATACAAGCCCTTGGACAGGTATTGGCGCTTGAGTTCTTGCTCGGCACGGTCAACTGTTGCCTTATCGAAAATACGTGATTCACCCACGCCTATGTCTTTCAAGGCTTTGACGAGTGCATCTTTTTCAAATTCTTTAGTGCCGGTGAATTCTACGCCGGCAATAGTGGGACGTTCTTCCAGCAAGACGATCAATACACCATCTTGTACTTCTATCTGAACGTCCTTGAAGAAACCCGTTGCATACAGGGATTTAATCGCAGTTGTACTTTTCGCGTCATCAAATTGTTCGCCAACTTTTACCGGCAAATAACTAAATACAGTACCAGCCTCCGTCCGCTGCAAGCCTTCTACACGTATATCCTTGACGGTGAAGGGCTCAATCGCCAGTGCGTTTCCGGTGCAAAGTGCTAATGCAGCCAAAGATAAAGCATGACGACGAAAATGGGCTAAAGTGAACTGCTCGATATGTAATTTCATTGGGTATAAATTTCTTTCAATACTCTCAATATTGCTATCTGAAATGAGTTTCTGTCATCAAGCCGACTATTATGACATTTTCCGGGCGATGTCATTAAAAAAAGCTATTGCCATCATCGTCAATAGCAAAAAAACTCCGACTCGCTGCCCCATTTCGACGTAACGGTCTTTTAAAGGTTTCCCCGTTAAAACTTCCAGCGAATAATACAACAAATGCCCACCATCCAAAACCGGTATCGGTAGTAAATTCATCACCCCAAGACTAATACTGATGGCCGCTATGAAGGCAAGGTAAGTAATCAAGCCTGTTCTGGAGGTCTGTTCGGCATAATCGGCAATAGTCAGTGGCCCAGTTATATTCTTTAGGGAAACACTTCCGGTCAATATTTTGCCCATCATTTTCAAGCTGAAGATGCTGGTATCCCAGGTTTTCTCAACAGACTTTATAAATGCTTGCGGCGGGCTTGCCTGCACTACTGTCATCTCAGCAACCATAGGCTGCAATTTCACTTTCATCAGCCCCACTGTTTGCCCACTGACTTCCTGGCTTACAGGTGTGACCTCTACCTCAAACTTATTGCCTTTCCTTTGAACCAATAGCTTCAACGGCTTTTCCGGATTGGCGTTGACGATTTGACGGAAATCTATGACATCAAGCAAAGGTTTTTGCCCAATTTCAAGAATCCGGTCGCCAACCTGCAAGCCTGCACGCATTGCGGGGCTGTCAGGCAAAAGTTCGTCCAAAATAATTTCTGCACTACCAGCAAGATTCAAGCCAAGATGCTGCAAAATATCAGCATCAGCCTCTCTTGTACTCAGTTGTTGAAGTGGAATTTCTACAGAAATTGGTGCATTAGCGCTAATTTGGCCAGGATAGCTACGCTGTACCTCCAGTACCGGATTTTGCTTATTGATGCCAGCCTGCAGCATTTTCCAGCGAAATTCTGACCAGCTTTGTATCTGCTCGCCATTGATGGCAGTAACCAGATCCCCATAACGCAACCCAGCTTTATAAGCGATAGAGGATTCAGACCCTACACGTATTTTGGCAACCGGTTCTGGCACACCGTGCACAAACAACACTGTATAAAGGAAAATAGCCAATAGAAAATTGGCTATTGGGCCAGCAGCGACGATGGCGATGCGCTTCCAGACTGATTGTTGGCAGAATTCGCGGGACAGTTCATTTGGATCAATATTTTCTGCCCCCATCTCACGTGCGTCCAGCATTTTGACGTAACCACCAAGTGGTAACATGGAGATGGCCCATTCAGTCTGGTCTTTACCCAGGCGTTTTGAGTAAATGACTTTGCCCATACCAAGAGAAAAGCGCAAAACCTTGACGCCGCACCAGCGCGCGACAATATAGTGCCCGAACTCATGGATAGTGACCAATATGCCCAAGGTCACAAGGAAGGCTAGAATTTGGTGTAAGACAATCATGAGGAGATCATTGATCCAGCAACACGGCGTGCTTCTGCATCACAGGCGAGTATGCTTTCCAGGTCTGGCGTCTCAGTTGCTGCCACCTTACTGAGCGTATGCTCTATAACCTGATTGATCATGCGGAAGCCTATTCTATTATCCAAAAACGCTTGGACAGCGATTTCATTACTTGCGTTCAATATAGTTGCGGCAGATTTACCTTCTTTCAAGGCATCATAGGCTAATTGCAGACAAGGGAAGCGTTGAAAATCTGGCTTGATAAAATTCAGACTGGCGACTTTCAGCAGGTCCAGCGGCGCAACTCCGGAGGCAATGCGCTCAGGATAAGCCATGCCGTAGGCGATAGGTATGCGCATGTCCGGGTTACCCATTTGGGCGATAACCGAGCCATCAGTATAAGACACCATGGAATGAATCACGCTTTGCGGGTGGATGACGACCTCGATCTGCTCTGCTGGTGTGGCAAATAACCAGTGCGCCTCGATGACCTCCAGGCCCTTATTCATCATCGTTGCTGAATCGACAGAGATTTTACGTCCCATGACCCAATTAGGATGGGCCACCGCCTGTTCAGGCGTCACATCGTCCAAGGTATTCACGTCCCTGTTCAAGAATGGCCCGCCAGAGGCGGTCAACAATATTTTGTGTATGCCATGCTGCCCTGGCTGACGGTTATAGTTGCCAGGCAAGCACTGAAAAATGGCATTGTGTTCGCTATCAATGGGCAACAAAGTAGCGCTGCTGTCTTTGATGGCATCGATAAATAACTGGCCAGACATGACCAGTGCTTCTTTATTCGCCAGCAATACCTTCTTGCCCGCTTTTGCCGCAGCCAGAGAGGCTGGCAAGCCAGCCGCGCCAACAATGGCTGCCATTACGCTATCACACTCACTGGCACTGGCAACGGCACACAGTGCCTCAGGGCCAAACAGTATCTGAATTTGAGGTAAATGCTTTTCTTTTAGCAGAATCGCCAACTCATCTGCTGCCTGTGCAGTACCGACGACTACAACCTGAGGTAAAAACTGTGCACATTGCTCAGCCAGTTTTGTTACCTGGGTATGTGCAGTCAATGCAAAAACACCGTAGCGATCAGAATGACGTGCGACGACATCCAGTGTCGATACGCCTATGGAGCCGGTAGAGCCTAATATGCATAGTTGCTGTTTTTTCTGCATGTATTTTATCGCCACAAATCCACTAAGGCTGCCAGAGGAAGCACAGGTATCAATGCATCTATCCTGTCGAGTACGCCACCGTGACCAGGCAAGAGATTGCTGCTGTCTTTCATGCCGACGCGGCGCTTCAATGAAGATTCAAACAAATCACCCACTACACTGGCAGCGGTAATCAAAGTCATGGCACAGACAAAGATGAGCCAGCCTTTTCTAGCGACTAATTGCGCAGTAAAAGTATTTTCCAACACAGGAATAAAGCTGGTTGCTGCCGCCAGTATCAATACACAGATCCAGCCACCGATAGCACCTTCCCAGGATTTACCAGGAGAAATAGTCGGGGCCAGTTTGCGCTTGCCAAAAGCTTTACCAGAAAAATAGGCACCGATATCGGCAATCCAGACGATGGCCATGACAGAAAACAAATACATCGGTGAGCGTTGGAAGAAAACAGCAATCGCCACGAAACAGGCAAAAATACTGATGCCATACAAGGTACTCAGCATGCCGCTGGAAAAATTATGCGTCTCTGGCAAACCTCTGGCCAACGTTGGAACCAATCTAAAAGCCCAGAATGCCGTGCTCAGAGCAAACAGCAAGGGATGCGAGAAATCTGCCAGATGAAATAAGCAATAGACCAGCAAGCCCACCCACAGCACAGCCATGATGATAGGGCCAGGCTTTTTAAACAGGCGCTGGCATTCCCACATCGCAGCAGCGAAAAAGGCGACTGCCAATACAGAAAAAGCATAAAAATTGGCCGAATACAGTACCGGCAGCAAGATGGCCAGGAGAACCAGAGCAGTCAGGACACGGGTTTTAAGCATTACTTGCTTTCTTGCTGGGCAGATTGTTCGGTCACTTGCGCACTGGTACGCCCAAAACGACGTTCGCGGTTTTGATAAGATGAAATGGACAAATCCAAAGCGGCCGCATCAAAATCAGGCCAGAACGTATCCGTGAAATACAGCTCACTATACGCCAGTTGCCAGAGCAAGAAATTGGAAATGCGTGTTTCGCCACCGGTACGGATAAACAAGTCAGGCTCAGGCGCATAAGCCATCGACAGATAGGCTGCAAGCTGGTCTTCTGTTATTTCCTGATCGGCCTGCCCTGCAGCGACGCGCTCTTTTTGCAGGCGGTTCATGGCTTGCATGATGTCCCAACGACCGCCGTAATTGGCGCAGATGGTCACGGTCAAGCCTTGATTACTGACAGTTTTTTGCTCTGCAGCAGCTATCATTTTCTGCAATTGCGGATCAAAGCGTGTGAGATCGCCAACCACTTTCAGGCGTATATTATTGGCGTGCATTTTCGCCACTTCTTTTTCAAGAGCGGTCACAAACAAACGCATCAATAGTGACACCTCTTCGGCGGGGCGACGCCAGTTTTCTGAGCTGAAGGCAAAAAAGGTCAGATAAGAAACGCCACGGCGGGCACAGGCTTCAACGATGCCCCTGACCGCCTCGACGCCCTTTACATGCCCGGCGACACGCGGTAAAAAGCGCTTGGTTGCCCAGCGCCCGTTGCCGTCCATAATAATTGCGATATGTTTAGGAATTGCGCCAACTGCTGGAATTTCCTTGGTGGAACTTGTATGGGTCATGTAAATCCAGAATGTGTTGATACGCGGGCGACGACTAAACTGTCAACACTTCTTTTTCTTTGTCAGCTAGCAGCTTGTCCACTTCGGCAACAAACTTGTCTGTCAACTTCTGGATATCATCTTGCGCACGACGCTCATCATCTTCCGAGCATTCTTTTTCTTTCAGCAACTTTTTCAGAGACTCATTAGAATCACGGCGGATGTTGCGTATTGCGATCTTAGCACTCTCACCTTCCGTCTTGACCAGCTTGACCATTTCCTTGCGGCGCTCTTCAGTCAACGGCGGTGTTGGTACACGAATCAGTTCACCCTGGGAGGATGGATTCAAGCCCAGATCTGCATCACGGATTGCTTTTTCAATCGCGCCCAACATTTTCTTTTCCCAAGGCTGCACACCGATCGTGCGGGCATCGATCAAAGTCACGTTGGCAACCTGAGTTATGTGGGTAGGTGTGCCGTAATAATCAACCTGAACATGATCCAGGATGCCGGTGTGGGCACGGCCGGTACGTACTTTGGACAAATCAGCCTTCAAAGTCTCAATAGACTTTTGCATACGCTGGTCAGAACTTTTTTTAATCTCTGCTACGCTCATAGCGTTCTCCTGTACATCTTGGCATGAGCAACGGGCCTTGCCGCGCTCCTTGCCGAATTAATATGAAACAATCCAAAGTGCAGGATTATACGTGCACTAAGGTGCCTTCGTCTCCCCCCAGAATGACATTCTTCAACGCACCCGGTTTAATAATGGAAAACACCTTGATCGGCAGTTTCTGATCACGGCAAAGAGCAAAGGCTGTTGCATCCATGACTTGCAGGTGACGGGCAATGGCTTCGTCAAATGAAATCGTCGTATAACGTGTGGCTGTGGCGTCCTTTTTAGGATCAGCAGTATAGACACCATCTACCTTGGTCGCCTTCAAGACGATTTCAGCGCCGATTTCCGAACCACGTAAAGCAGCGGCTGTGTCGGTTGTAAAGAAAGGATTGCCGGTACCCGCAGCAAATACGATGACTTTGCCTTCTTCCAGATATTGCAAAGCTTTCGGACGCACATAAGGCTCAACGACCTGGTCAATAGCGATTGCTGACATGACACGTGAAGTCAGGCCAACCTGGCGCATGGCATCAGATAAAGCTAGCGCATTCATGACGGTGGCCAGCATACCCATATAATCAGCAGTTGCCCTGTCCATGCCTTGCGCACCAGGTGCCACACCACGGAAGATATTGCCGCCGCCGATAACGATGGCCAGCTCCACGCCCATTCTCGATACTTCGGCCACATCGGCCACCATGCGCTCTATCGTCGCACGGTTAATGCCAAACGGATCATCGCCCATCAGGGCTTCGCCAGAGAGCTTCAAGAGCACACGCTTGTAAGCAGGTTTTGTCATGATAGGACTCCTTCTGGTAGTTTAAATAGTTTAAAAGAAATGCGTACTGGATGAAGCAACCTGGGTAAGGCGCTTCAATGACCATTTGATTTGTAAACTAGCCCGGCCAGGCAATATACAAAGCAAATGGAGCACCATCCGCTCATATTTACACCTGAATACATAAATTTGATGCTCAGACACAAATACTTACAATCGCTGGATTTAAAAAAACGGGCCTTTCGGCCCGTTTTTTTATTTCGCCAATTACGCTTGTTTTGCTGCAGCCACTTGCGCGGCCACTTCTGCGGCGAAGTCATCTTGCTTCTTCTCAATACCTTCACCAACTACAAACATGGTGAATGCTTTGACAGTTGTATTAACAGATTTCAACATCTGCTCAACTGTTTGCTTGTCATTCTTAACGAATGTTTGATTCAGCAAAGAAACTTCTTTCAGGAATTTCTGTACGGAACCTTCAACCATTTTTTCAACGATCTCTGCTGGCTTGCCGGATTCTGCTGCCTTCAGAGCCGCTACAGAGCGCTCTTTTTCGATCAAATCAGCAGGCACCTGGTCAGAAGACAAGGATACTGGTTTCATCGCAGCGATGTGCATCGCTACGTCTTTACCAACTTGCTCGTCTGCACCATCAAATTCAACAACCACGCCGATACGTGTGCCGTGCAGGTATGAAACCAGCTTGGCAGTTGTATCAAAGCGAACAAAACGACGGAAAGACATGTTTTCGCCAATTTTACCAACCAGTGCTGCGCGCACTTCTTCAACTGTCTTGCCATCCAGTGGCAATGCACCCAAAGCTGCGATGTCAGCAGGATTGTGTTCAGCAATCAGTTTTGCACAAGTATTTGCCAGTGCCAGGAAATCATCATTCTTGGTCACAAAGTCTGTTTCGCAGTTAACTTCGATCAGGGAGCCGACATTACCAGCGATGTGAGATGCGACAACGCCTTCTGCAGTAATACGGGAAGATGCTTTGGAAGCTTTGCTACCCAGTTTTACACGCAAAATTTCTTCTGCACGATCCATATCGCCTTCTGCTTCTGTCAGCGCTTTTTTGCATTCCATCATCGGCGCATCTGTTTTTGCGCGCAGTGCACCTACCAAAGCTGCTGTAATCGCCGCCATGTCATTCTCCTAGTTCAATGGTGTTTAAAGAAACACCGATATCAAATTTTGTTTAAAAAAAAGGGCGAACGACTGTTGCCCCATTTTTTGTTTCAAGCCGCCATAGACAGCTTGAAACCATGTGCCAGAACAGGCAATTAAGCTTGTTCTACTTCTACAAACTCATCAGAACCTGGCTTAACAGCTTCCAAAACTTCGTTCACTGCGTTTGCACGGCCTTCCAGGATGGAGTCGGCAACACCGCGAGCATACAAAGCGATTGCTTTGGAGGAGTCATCATTACCAGGGATGATGTATGCAACACCCTCTGGGGAATGGTTAGTATCAACCACGCCGATAACCGGGATGCCCAGTTTTGCTGCTTCAGTGATCGCACCTTTGTGGTAGCCAACGTCGACCACGAAAATTGCATCAGGAATGCCGCCCATATCCTTGATACCGCCGATGGATTTTTGCAGCTTGATCATTTCGCGCTGGAACATCAGGGCTTCTTTTTTGGACAGTTTCTCAACAGAACCGTCTTCGATGGAAGCTTCCATGTCTTTCAGGCGCTTGATGGATGTTTTGACTGTTTTGAAGTTAGTCAACATACCGCCCAACCAGCGTTGATCAACGAAAGGCATGCCAGCACGTTGTGCTTCTGCTGCGATGATGTCACGGGATTGGCGCTTAGTACCAACCAGCAACACTGTGCCGCGATTGGAAGACAATTGACGGATGTACTTCATCGCGTCCTGGTACATTGCCAGAGTTTTTTCCAGGTTGACGATATGAATCTTGTTGCGATGGCCGAAGATGTACGGTGCCATTTTTGGATTCCAAAAACGAGTTTGGTGACCAAAGTGCACACCGGCTTCCAGCATTTCACGCATTGTTACAGACATAATAACTCCAGGGTTAGGTCTTGAATCCAGCCAGTGATCTGAGCGGCTTAATAGTTACCTAAGCTTAACGCTGCAAGACACCCTTTTCGACCGGATTCGATTGATAAAATATAAATTAGCAAGTACCGCATTTCTATACATCTACAAGCTAACCATCTATTCTACTATGAAAACAGTATTTTCCTCAAGTGCCGCAATCAAGAAGTCAAAACACGGGCGCTGTCGGGGCAATGCGGCACGGCCTTTCATAGACTATAATTCCGGTTCTGCAACACTTTCGCAATTTTACTCAGCCCAAGACTTTAGCTGGTAAGCGAACCTGGCCGCGCCCGGCAAAAATGTTGGGCATGCCATGTATTCGCTATGCAAGTCTTGGCAAACGACAAGAAAACGTATGGAAGCTATCACTATTAAGACGCCGGAAGATATCGCCGGCATGCGCATTGCCGGCAAATTGGCGTCGGAAGTCCTTGATTACATCACGCCATTTGTCAAAGTCGGCATTAGCACTGGTGAACTTGATCGCTTGTGCCATGAATTCATGACCAATGTGCAAGGCACCATCCCTGCCCCACTGAATTACTGCCCGCCAGGCTACACACCTTATCCAAAAGCCATTTGCACATCGGTAAATGATGTCATTTGCCATGGCATACCAGGTGACAAGGTCTTGAAAGATGGCGACTCAGTCAATCTGGATATTACTGTCATCAAAAATGGTTACCACGGCGATACCAGCCGCATGTTCTTGCTGGGTGAACCGTCCATATTGTCCAAGCGCCTGAATGCGATTACTTATGAATGCATGTGGCTGGGCATAGACAAAATCAAACCGGGCGCGCATCTGGGTGACATCGGTCACGTCATTCAACAGCATGCAGAGCGTGCAGGCTATAGCATCGTGCGAGAATTTTGTGGTCACGGCATAGGCAAGATTTTTCATGAAGCACCACAGGTCATGCATTACGGCAAACCAGGCACTATGGAAAAACTGTTGCCAGGCATGATTTTCACTGTAGAGCCTATGGTCAACGCAGGTCGCCGTGATATCAAGGAAATGCCGGATGGCTGGACCATTAAAACCAAGGACCGTAGCCTGTCTGCCCAATGGGAGCATACAGTTTTGGTCACGGAAACCGGTTATGAAGTGCTGACATTGTCAGCAGGCTACCCGCCTATTCCAGATTTCATCAAACTCGCTTAAGACCCTGGTCAAATGCAGACACCGGCACTCTCTTTCAAGGAAGAACTGAAATCAGCGCAACTGATCGTCATTAATGCGTTCAAGGAAAATCATAAGGCAGAACAACTGCTGCATGACTTGTGCCGCAATGTCGATCAGCAACTCAGCAAAATCTGGCGTCATTTTGATTTTCCGAAAGAAGCGGCGCTGGTCGCTGTTGGTGGTTATGGTCGTGGTGAATTATTCCCCTACTCCGACGTTGATGTACTGATTTTGCTGCAGCAAAGGCCGGATGCTCTCTTGCGCGACAAGCTGGAAAAACTGGTGCAGCTATTCTGGGACATAGGCCTCGATATTGGTCACAGCATACGTACCATTGATGAATGCCTGCAAGAATCTGCAGCCGATATCACCGTGCAAACCAGTTTGCTGGAAGCTCGCCTGGTAACAGGCAGCCGCAAATTATTCAAGGAAATGCAGCAGCACTATGCGGAAGCCATGCATCCGCAAAAATTCTTCCAGGAAAAATTGCTGGAACTACAGCAGCGTCACGTCAAATACGAAGATACGCCATATAGCCTGGAACCTAATTGCAAGGAAAGCCCAGGCGGGCTCAGGGATTTGCAAGTCATACTCTGGGTGGCTAAGGCGGCCAATCTGGGTAATTCGTGGCGCGAACTGGCAGAGCGCGGACTGATAACTGATGTTGAAGCCCGGCAGTTGAAACGCAATGAGCGCGCTTTTAAAGATATACGCATACGACTGCATATCTATGCAGGTCGCCGTGAAGATCGCCTGATTTTCGATGTGCAGACACCGATAGCAGAAACATTTGGATTCAAGACCACAGAATCAAGGCGTGCCAGTGAATACCTGATGCAGCGTTATTACTGGGCAGCCAAGGCAGTTACGCAACTAAACACGGTTTTGCTGCAAAATATAGAAGATGTTTTGTTTCCACAGCCTTCTGTGCCACGCCCCATCAATGAGCATTTCAATGAAGTAAATGGCTTCATCGACATCGCCAGGGATGACACCTTTGAAGCTAATCCATCGACCATATTGGAAATTTTTCTGGTCATGGCCCGGCACACTGAACTCAAGGGCATGACGGCCAGGACTTTGCGCGCCCTTTGGCACGCACGGCTGTTGATTGATGCTGAGTTCCGCCATGACATCTTCAATCGCTCGCTGTTCCTGCAAATTCTGCAGTCGCCACAAGGGATTACCCATGCCTTGCGTCGCATGAATCAGATGAGCATATTGGGTCGCTACCTACCCAATTTCCGCCGCATCATAGGGCAAATGCAACATGATCTGTTTCATGCCTACACGGTAGACCAGCACATCCTCATGGTAGTGCGCAATTTGCGCCGCTTCACCATGCCGGAACATGCGCATGAATACTCATTTTGCAGCCAGTTGATGGCGAATTTTAATCAGCCATGGGTTCTTTACATTGCAGCACTATTCCATGATATCGCCAAGGGCCGCGGCGGCGATCATTCACTGCTTGGCATGGCCGATGCAAAAAAATTCTGCTACGACCATGGCCTGAGCAAAGCTAATACAGAATTGATTATCTTTCTGGTGGAAAAACACCTGACCATGTCGCACGTGGCGCAAAAACAGGATTTATCTGATCCTGACGTGGTGCAGAATTTTGCCAATCTGGTCAAGGATGAACGCCATTTAACGGCGCTGTATTTGCTGACAGTATCTGATATTCGTGGCACCAGCCCCAAAGTCTGGAATGCCTGGAAAGGCAAGCTACTGGAAGACTTGTACCGCATGACCCTGCGCGTACTGGGTGGTGAAACACCGAGCAAAGACAGGGAGCTAAAGAATCGCCAGGAGGAAGCCTTAAAGGCCTTACGTCTGTATGGCCTGGCACCAGATGCGCACGAAAAATTCTGGCAACAACTTGATGTCGCCTATTTCTTGCGCCACGACTCTTCCGATATCGCCTGGCAAACGCGCGCCCTACATGATCGCATAAACAGTCAGACACCCGTGGTGAAATGCCGTCTCTCACCCATAGGTGAAGGCCTGCAGATCACTGTCTATGTCAAAGACCAGCCCGACCTGTTTGCACGCATCTGCAATTATTTTGATGGCAAGAATTTTGGCATTCTCGATGCAAAAATCCATACCAGTAAAAATGGCTATGCTCTTGACACTTTCCTGGTGATAGAACCGGCTTTCGCCAATAATTATCGCGACATCATTAATTTGATAGAGCATGAACTGACAGAGATTCTGGTACGCCAGACGCCGCTGTCTCCACCTAACCGTGGGCGTTTGTCACGCATGTCGCGGACTTTCCCTATCGTGCCCACTGTAGATTTGCGGCCAGACGACCGGGGTCAGTATTATTTATTGTCTATCTCTGCGAATGACAGAAATGGTTTGTTATATGCGGTGGCAAATATACTGACCAAATATAAAATCAATTTACATACTGCAAAGATCATGACTCTGGGCGAAAGGGTGGAAGACGTTTTCATCGTCGATGGTCAGGCTCTTCAAGGTGCGCGCAGCCAGATACAGTTTGAAACCGACTTGCTGGATGCATTAAGAATTTAAGCTCCTGCATTATCGCAACCGAATAATCACAATCCTTGCCTGATTTGAAGCCAACCACAGGCAAGACCACTATTTATAAAGCATCATGACTGAACTTGTACGACTCTCCAAACGCATGTCCGAACTTGGCCTTTGCTCCCGCCGCGAGGCCGATGAATGGATAGCACGCGGCTGGGTCAGGGTTGACGGCAATGTCATCTCGGAACTGGGCAGCAAGGTATTGCCTCACCAGAAGGTGACGGTGGAAAGACAGGCCGCCGCAGAACAATCGAAACGCGTCACCGTCCTCATCAACAAGCCCGTCGGTTTCGTCAGTGGCCAGGCTGAAGATGGCTACACACCGGCAATCGCCCTGATCAAACCAGAAAACCGCTGGGCAGAAGATGAGGTTGATACCCAGTTCCACCCTACCCAATTGCGCAGCCTGGTGCCTGCTGGCCGTCTGGATATTGATTCAGTCGGTTTGCTGGTATTGACCCAGGATGGCCGCATCGCCAAGCACCTGATAGGTGAAACCACAGTGGTGGAAAAGGAGTATCTTGTACGCGTGCAATACAGTAAACCTGGCCGTTTGCCAGATGCAGAACTGCGCCGACTGAACCATGGTCTGTCACTCGATGGCAAGAAACTCTTGCCCGCCAAAGTCACCTGGCAAAATGAAGATCAGTTGAATTTCATCCTGCGTGAAGGCAAGAAGCGTCAGATCAGGCGCATGTGTGAAATGGTAGGATTGAGAGTCATAGGCCTGAAGCGTGTGCGCATAGGCAAAATCAAACTGGGTAAATTGCCAGAGGGGCAGTGGCGCTACCTCAGGGAAGATGAGCAATTCTAATTAGCAGTCGTCAAAAATCAAAAGGGCAAGAATCTACATTCTTGCCCTTTTGATT
>JAZJXP010000096.1:0-25484 GCA_040390835.1 Pseudomonadota bacterium | reverse complement strand
AAAATCTCAAGTTTTTCATCATCAAAACCGCCTGAGAATGTCATCAGGATAGGTGCCACTGATTTGTATGTCTGTGTGTTGTTTAACACTGCCAAATAATTCTTTCTGAAAGAAATAGGAGATGCATTTGCACAACGGCAATCCGGATTGTTCAGGATGGATATGCAAACTGCTTGCTGGCAAAAGCCCAAATCATGCTACTTGCGTCAGGGCCTTTGGGATCACTGTAAGCATGGCCTGCAGCGCCACCACTCCAGGCATGATCCAGCCCATTGACCTCGCACAAGCTGACGACAATTCGTCCTTGAATACGATAGTCGGTAATAGTCGCTGGATAACGTGCGCCGCGTTGTATGGTACGAGGCTTACTCGCTTTCGCGCCCGACTGGGTCGCCCACTGCTGCGTCACCAGTACACCATTAACAGGGAAGACGACACGGTCTTTGCTGCCCTGTATCACCAGCAAAGCAGGCAGCTTTATCCCTGTTGGTAGTGGTGCAGCATTCAAGCGGCGTCCGCGCATTGCCATGATGGCTGTTGCTGAAGAATGCGCGAGCCCGGTAGCAATACCTGAATGCATGGCCAGCACCCGAAACCTTGCTGGGTGACTTATCGCCAGCAGTGCTGCCATACTGGCACCAGCAGAAAGCCCGGCAACGGCGATGCGCTGCTGGTCTACAGGCTGCAACAGGCACACCTGATCGATCACAGCATCGATAGATTTGGCCTCGCGCTGTGCCCGGCCTGAACGTGTGTCATACCAGTTCCAGCAAGCCTGGGTATTTGAAAGTTTTTCCTGCTCAGGGTAAAGCACGAGAAAGCGCTTACGTGCAGCCAACTGATTCATTTTGCTGCTGACCGCCAGTGCTGCGGCATCTTGCAGGCACCCATGCAGCATGACTATCAGTGGCAGGTGCTCAGTGCGCCTGACTCCGGGCGGCCGGTACAAGGAATAGCGTCGCAAGCCAGCCATACCCATCGTCATACCCGAAGGCGAGTCAGTTCTTGAAATTGATACTGATTTTTTTGGCTTGGCTGGCTTGATTGTCTTGGCTGGTTTGCGTTTACTTGTCTTTGGCACGACGGCCGCCAGCGTCTTTTTGATTGCACTGACACCAGTCCGCGACGCCGCTTTTGTCATCTTGTTCAAAGCACTTTTGAAGGCTTTTCTCCATAGCGACGTGCCGATGCGTTTGCTCATGTATTGCTTAGCCGCCGCGCATGGACAGCAAGGCTTCTTTCACCCTCGCCAATCCAAAACGCCATATTTGATCCAGATGTATATGCGGCATGGAAGGCAGTTCTGAAGGATCGATAAACACATTCAAAACAGCCGGGCCGCTGGCTGCCAATAATTGACGCAAGCCGTCTTCCAGCTCGCTCGATTTTTTCACCGTGAATCCGGATGCTCCGCAAGCGACGGCAAAGGCAGCAAAATCCATATTCGGGAATGTGCTACCCTTATCCGCAGGCAAACCTGCCTCCTCCATTTCAAGATGTACCAGGCCCCATTGCTGGTTATTGAATACCACCACTTTCACTGGCAGGCGATGTTCGACACTGGTCATGAACTCCCCCAGCAACATGGTAAAGCCACCATCGCCTACCGCCACGATGACTTGCCTGTCACGGTTCAGGGCCTGTACGCCATTTGCCTGGCCCAGACTCGTGCCAACTGCTGCATTATTGAATGAAGCCAGTATCCTTTGCTGGCCGGATTGTTGCAGCCAGTTGCCGCACCACAGTGTCACCACGCCCGTGTCGATGATGATGGCAGCATCTGCTTTTGCGTGCCTGCTGATGCCACGTGCCAGTGCTTGCGGATTGACAGGCTCAATGCCGTCATTCAGCTCTGCTTTTTTCTCCAGCATCTCATCCCATTTTTTGCGGGCTTCAGTCACCGTTTGCAAAAAATCCTGATCTTCGCGCTGTGGCAATTGCTCAAGAAACTGCATGAGGGTGGGCTTGATGGCACCGACTATGCCTAGTTGCACACCGGTACGGCGCCCCAGCACTTCAGGACGCACATCGATTTGTATCACCTTGCCGTTCTTGGGCAGGTATTCGGTATAGGGGTAATCCGAGCCCAGCATCAGTACCATGTCCGCATTTTGCAGGGCATCGACACCGGGGGCGCCACCGATCAAACCAACCCCGCCTATCCACAACGGGTGGTTATACACCACCATGTCCTTGCCGCGAAAAGTATGCATCACAGGTGCCTGCAAGCGCTCTGCCAGTTGCAGCACTTGGGTTATGGCCGAACGGCAACCAGTGCCGGCAAAAATCGCGATTTTCTTTGATTGCTTGATCAGATGCACTGCCACGGCCACGTCTTCAGGATCAGCCGCCATTTCTGGCGAGGCACGCAAGGTGGCCAGGCTACCCATTTTGGCATCGGTTTTTGCAGAAAATACATCCGGCGGAATATTCAGGTGAGCTACTCCATGCATGCCATAAGCATGCGCAATCGCCTGGTGGAATATATGGGCTGCCTGCTCGGCATTAGCCAGCGTTTGGGTATACACCGCGACATCGCGAAACAATAAATCAGGTGTATTTTCTTGCAGATAGTCATTCCCTCTTTGTGCAGCAGGAACGCCGCCTGAGATCGCCAATACTGGGGCGTGGTCTTTATGCGCCTCATACAAACCGGCAATCAAGTGATTGGCACCAGGGCCGGTCGTGCCGCAACAGACTGCCAGTTTGCCGGTCAGCTTGGCCTGACCTGCGGCAGCGAGGGCCGCACCCTCTTCATGCCTTACACCTATCCATTCAATGTCTTTGTGGCGGCGTATGGCATCAGTAAAGGGATTGAGCGCATCACCCACCACCCCAAAAATCTGACGTACACCGATGTCATATAAAGTGGCTACCAAAAACTCAGCGACTGTTTGTTGCATGGGATACTCCTTATCCGGGGGCACACGATCTGGGCGTGCCGCATTGAAAGTGGGCAAAACAGTTACCCATCTTTGATGGTAAAGGTGTACGCGATTAGTCTCTATGCGCTAACGCACACAGGCTTTGGAGGAGATAAGCTAAGGAAGGGCAAACAGGCAGGATGTCGTCATAAAAAACGGCCCATTCAACATGAATGAGCCGTTTTTATACAAACACATAATTTAACTTACTACAGTGATCCTCAGAACTGATCTTCAGACAAGGCCATGACACCTGCACTGCCATCCACGATCGCTGAACGCAAACCTTGTGCTGCAGACAGGATATGGTCGGCAAAATAGCGTGCGGTCGCGATCTTGGCTTTCAGGAAGGCTGCATCGCCCTCACCTGCATCCAGCTTCTGCTGGGCGATGATGGCAGCACGCGCCATTTGCCAGCCACCGAAAACGATGCCTGCCAGCTTCAGGTACAGGACGCTGCCTGCAAATACGCCCTTGATGTCTTGCTTGAAGTTGGTGACAACATAATCAACCACGTCTTCCAATGCTGCAGTACCCGCTGCCAGTTGACGTTGTATTGCCAGCGTATCGACAGAACCGATCGCCGTCAATTGTGCTTCTGTGTCACGCATATCAGCGATGAATGCTTTGGCGGTGGCACCGCCATCGCGTGAAGTCTTGCGGCCGACCAGATCATTCGCCTGGATAGCTGTTGTGCCTTCGTAGATAGTCAGAATCTTGGCATCGCGGTAGTGTTGTGCTGCACCGGTTTCTTCGATGAAGCCCATACCGCCATGCACCTGCACACCAGTCGAGGTGACATCCAGCGACATTTCGGTCGACCAGCCTTTAACAATAGGCACCAGGTATTCGTACTTGGCCTGGTTGGCCTTGCGTACTGCAGCATCTGCATGATGATGGGCAAAGTCGCTGATACCGGCAGCAACGTATGCCAACGCACGTGCACCCTCGGTCTGGGCACGCATGGACATCAGCATGCGGCGCACATCAGGATGGTTGATGATGGCAACCGGGCCGGCAGAACCTGCCAGGTCACGCGATTGCACGCGGTCTTTGGCGTATTGCACTGCCTTTTGATATGCGCGTTCTGCCACGCCTATGCCTTGCATGCCAACGCCAAAACGGGCCGCATTCATCATGATGAACATGTATTCCAAGCCACGGTTTTCTTCACCAACCAATGTACCCAAAGCGCCACCGTTGTCGCCGAATTGCAATACCGCAGTCGGACTGGCCTTGATACCCAGCTTGTGTTCTATCGATACGCAGTGCGCATCATTGCGTGCGCCCAATGTGCCATCGGCATTCACCAAAAACTTTGGCACGATGAACAGAGAAATACCTTTGACGCCTTCTGGCGCATCAGGTGTGCGTGCCAGTACAAGGTGGACGATATTTTCTGCCATATCGTGTTCACCATAGGTGATGAAAATCTTGGTACCAAACACTTTATACGTACCGTCACCTTGTGGCACGGCACGGCTGCGTACCATCGCCAGGTCAGAACCTGCCTGCGGCTCGGTCAGGTTCATGGTGCCTGTCCACTTACCGGAAATCAGGTTCTCCAGGTAGATGGCTTTTTGTTCGTCTGTGCCTGCCGTCAGCAAGGCTTCAATCGCACCATCGGTCAGCAGTGGGCACAGGGCAAACGAGATACTGGCCGCATTCAGCATCTCTATGCACGGCGTTGCCACCAGCTTGGGCAAGCCCTGGCCGCCAAATTCTTGCGGATGCTGCACACCCTGCCAGCCTGCCTCGCCAAACATCTTGAAGGCTTCTTTAAAGCCCTTGGTGGTGAAGACTTCACCGTCTTTCCAGTAGCTGGGTGCCTGGTCACCAGAAAAGTTCAAAGGAGCGACCACTTCACCGGCAAATTTGGCGTTTTCTTCCAGTACGGCTTCTACGGTTTCTGCCGTTGCATCTTCACAGCCAGGCAAGGCATTCACTTCCGCCAGACCGGCCAGTTCATTGATGAGGAACAGCATGTCCTTGACAGGGGCAACATAGCTCATTTTTGTATCCCAAAAAAAGAAAAAGGGGCAGGTCAGGAAGATCGCTAGAAATAGTGCGATAAACCGCTTACCTGCCCCAATCAGGCCGCCGTGGCGGCCAAAAAATTAACCTAATTCAGCTACAAGCTGTGGAACGATATCAAACAGATCGCCTACGATGCCGTAATCAGCAACCGAGAAGATCGGTGCTTCAGGGTCTTTGTTGATGGCGACGATGGTTTTGGAATCTTTCATACCAGCCAGATGCTGGATCGCGCCAGAGATACCAACGGCGATATACAGCGTAGGTGCAACGATCTTGCCGGTTTGGCCCACTTGCCAGTCATTTGGTACAAAGCCAGCATCCACCGCGGCGCGGGATGCACCCATGGCTGCGCCGAGCTTGTCAGCCAATGGCTCCAGAATCTTGAAGTTTTCGCCAGAACCCATGCCACGGCCACCGGAAACGATGACTTTGGCAGCTGTCAGCTCCGGACGGTCAGACTTGGCCACCTCGCGGGAAACGAAAGCAGATTTGCCAGAGTCAGCAACTGCAGAAATTGTTTCAACAACAGCAGAACCACCAGTAGCAGCAGCATCAAAACCTGTAGTACGCACGGTGATGACCTTGATGGCATCTGTCGATTGGACGGTAGCGATGGCGTTACCAGCATAGATAGGACGCTCGAAAGTGTCAGGGCTGTCGACCTTGGTGATTTCAGAAATTTGCGAGACGTCGAGCTTGGCTGCTACGCGTGGCAAAATGTTTTTGCCGTAAGCAGTTGCCGGTGCCAGGATATGGCTGTAGCCAGAAGCGATTGCCAATACTTGCTCAGCAATGTTTTCTGCCAGGCCATCAGCAAAATGCGCTGCATCTGCATGCAATACTTTGGCAACACCTGCGATTTGTGCGGCAGCTTGTGCTACTGCGCCCGCATTGAAGCCAGCAACCAGTACGTGTACATCTGCGCCGCATTGTGCAGCTGCAGTGATGGTATTCAATGTGCTGCCCTTGAGGCCAGCGTTGTCGTGTTCAGCGATGACGAGTGTAGTCATGATGTCTTCCACTTGATGTGTTGTCAGGATCAATATCCCGGCAACAAAAATTATTCTTAAATTCTGTCTTTATGAAAGCTGAAACCAATCAGCCAATAACCTTGGCTTCATTGCGCAGCTTGGCAACCAGGGTCGCTACGTCAGGTACTTTGATACCGGCGCTGCGTTTTGGTGGCTCAGTTACTTTCAAAGTCTTGACGCGGGAAGTAACGTCCACACCCAAGTCTGCTGGCTTGACATTGTCCAGTTGTTTTTTCTTGGCCTTCATGATGTTAGGCAAAGTCACGTAACGTGGCTCATTCAAACGCAAGTCTGTAGTGATGATGGCTGGCAGTGTCAGTGACAGTGTTTCCAGGCCGCCATCTACTTCACGGGTGACTGTGGCTTTACCGTCAGCAACCGTGACTTTGGAAGCGAAAGTCGCTTGTGGCCAACCCAGCAGGGCTGCCAGCATCTGGCCGGTCTGGTTGCTGTCATCATCAATTGCCTGTTTGCCGAGGATGATCAGTTGTGGTTGCTCTTTGTCAGCCACTGCCTTGAGCAATTTGGCCACAGCCAGCGGTTGCAGTTCTGCATCGCTTTCGACCAAGATACCGCGGTCAGCACCAATCGCCATTGCCGTACGCAGGGTTTCCTGGCATTGCGCCACGCCGCAAGAAACAGCGATAACCTCGGTCACTACGCCCGCTTCTTTCAGACGAGTCGCTTCTTCAACAGCGATTTCATCAAATGGGTTCATGGACATTTTGACGTTGGCGATATCAACGCCAGAGCCATCAGATTTGACACGTACTTTGACGTTGTAATCGACGACGCGTTTGACTGGTACCAGGACTTTCATAGTTCTGCCTTTATGAGCTAATGGGGAAATACCGAATTTAATACCGAATTTATACTGAACTTGATACGGATTTTAAAGCTTGATACTGAAAATTTGTTGCCTGACGTTCCATCACTTTGCCTGCGAGACTGCGGAAGCGAGCAGAACTTCTGCATTAAGTGCAATTCTTACTGACCCAAGCACCCAACTAAGCCTCTCATATTACTGCGCTTTCACATCTGCAAATTGACGTATACGTAAATTCTATTGATTATAAAACGAAAACATCAAGATTTTGCACAATTTAGCACGAGCGTTCTTTTTAATCCACTTTACAGCTAGAGCAGAATGTCTAAAAAATGGTAAGCACACAAACAAAATTATTTTAAATGCAATAATATGATGAAACATTTGGCCTGAAAGGGCCTGCCATCACATCTGATCGGATGCATGCAATTTTTTGTGACTACGAGTGAACATCAGCAATTAGCTAGTGCAAGAGTACGGAAAGGCGAATACCTCGGGGATAACCGTCGCGGCACCGCACCAGCAAACAACTGAAGGAACAATAGGGATTCTTCTTAATGACCAGCAATTACGGTTACTGTTTGATGTGCAGGTGCTCGGCCACACTGGTGAAACGTAACTCTTCGGCAACGGCGGCGAAGTAGTGCAGATAGTGAAGTTCCATATACTCTCCTTCCTATCCGTTGGCGAGTACCTGAGCTATCGAATTGCAACCGCTTCGGATTGACGGGATTGCCAACCGCCGCCGAGTGCCTTGAATGCCGCGACCGCCGCGCGTGCAGATTCGGTTTGTGCTTGCGCTCGCATATCGGAGGCGCGTAACAAATTTTCGTCGGCTTGCAGGACATCGACAAGACTGACGATGCCTTTCTGATATGCCGCAAACGAAGCCCCCCGCGCTCGCCCCAGCGAGTCCACACCCTGAGCGAGTATGCTGGCCTGATCCTCGCGGTTCACCAGGGCTGAGAAGGCGTTTTCCACATCTTCGGTAGCACGCAACGCTGCGAGCCGATAAGCAGCTAGCGCCTCGGCTTCCTGGCCTTTGGCCAGGTCAATCTGCGCATTAATGCGACCAAAATCGAACAGCCGCCAGCGAAGACCCAGCACGCCGGCGGCCTGACTTGCGCCACTGGTAAACAAATTACCACCAGACACTGATGTCGCGCTACCTATCATTCCACTCAAAGAGAGCTTCGGATAATACTCGGCAATCGCCACGCCGATGCGTGCGTTCGACGCAGCCAGACGGCGTTCTGCCACGATCAGATCTGGCCGTCGCCTGAGCAAATCCCCCGGTGAACCAGTTGATGCGATCTGCGGGGCGACCGGAATAACGCCCACATTCGTCAGTTCTGTCCGATAGGTACCAGGCGGTTTGCCCAACATGACGTCCAGTGCATTCATGGCGGTATTCAACCCTGTTTCGAGCATCGGTACCGATGACCGTACTTGGGCTAGCACGCCTTCGGCTTGCCGCACTTGAAGTTCGGCCACTAGTCCCTTGCCATACAGCAGATTGATAGTGGCGAGCAGATCTTGTCGTGTTTGTACTTGCTTGTGAGCGATGTCAAGGCGGGCTTGCAGTCCGCGGATGCTGATGTAAATGTCAGCGGTCTGCGCCGCCACCGCCAGTTGTGTTGCCGCAATGCCAGCCTCGGAAGCCTGATACTCGGCAAGTGCCGCTTCCCGGCCACGACGCACGCCACCAAATAGGTCCAGTTCCCAGCCGACATTGAGATTGACCTCATCGGCGTTGCCATAGCGATCGAAATTGGGCTTTGAATTCATGACTTGCCCCAGAGGAGTTTCAATCGACTGGTAGGCTCGTGCACTCTGGGCATTGACGGAGCCGGAAGGCAAGAGCGCGGCATTCGCAGCGCCAAGTCCTGCTTGCGCTTGAGCGACGCGGGCAGACGCTTGGGCCAGATCCAGATTTTGCGTCAGCGCCAGAGTTACGAAGCGGGTCAGTTGCGGATCGCCAAAGCCTTCCCACCAGACAATGAATTCAGCGGTGGCTTTGACATGCCGTTGCTCTATCGCGGTTTGACCCAAGTAGCGGTCTGGCATTGAAGGGACAGGTCGAAGGTAATCCGGCCCGACAGCACAACCCGCTGCAAGACTGGTGACGACGAGCATCAAGAGAGGGCGCTTGATAGACATGGGCATCTTCCGTGAAGTTATAAAGGATAAAGTATTTAGTGACTATATCATAAAATAGTCACTCGTTGTACAAATCGAATTTAAGAGGTAAGCTGTCGGACATGAGCAAAGCAACCATCACAATCAGCAATCCGGGCACAGCCCGGGGCCCGGTCGATCACGAAGTGCGGGATCAAATTATCGTCGCAGCTACCGACCACTTTCGCCTGTACGGCTACGAAAAGACCACCGTCTCTGACCTGGCCAAGGCCATCGGTTTTTCCAAAGCCTATATATATAAGTTCTTCGAGTCCAAACAGGCCATTGGTGAACTGATTTGCGCAAATTGTCTGCGCGAGATTGAAACGGATGTCAGGGCAGCTGTTGACGGAGTCAAGCATCCGCCAGAGAAATTCCGGCGTATGTTCAAGGCCATCGTCGAGTCCAGCCTTCGTTTGTTTTTTGAAGATCGCAAGCTGTATGACATTGCGGCCTCAGCTGCCACCGAACAGTGGGAGGCGGTACGCACCTATGAGGAGCGCATCAAGGTCATGCTACAAGACATTTTGCGCCAGGGGCGCGAGACAGAGGATTTTGAGCGCAAGACGCCGCTCGATGAGACGGCAGCGGCGATTTACCTGGTCATTCGCCCTTACCTCAATCCGCTGATCTTGCAGCACAGCCTGGATTCCACTGATGACGCACCGGCCCAATTATCCAGTCTGGTGCTACGCAGCCTCTCACCATAAACACAAAATAATGAAGTGACCATTGACAATATTAGTCACTAGTCCCAAAATAGGAATCCTGTTCAGTTCTATCTGGGATTCCTATGTTCCGTCGCCTCGTATTTTCTGTTGTCATCTCTACACTCCCGTTTGCGCTGGTCGCTTGTGGCGAAAAACCGCAATCCGATCCACGCACCGAAGCGCCGTTGGTACGTGCGGCTACCGTCCAGAGCGCGGTCGCCGCATCGCGTACGTTCACGGGAATCGTAGCCGCCCGGGTGCAAAGCGATCTTGGTTTCCGGGTCTCTGGCAAAGTACTGGAGCGCCTTGTTGATACAGGGCAAGTAGTCAAGCGCGGGCAAGCGCTCGTGCGCATTGATCCTGTTGATCTGAAGCTGGCTGCGCATGCTCAGCAAGAAACGGTTACCGCTGCCCGGGCGCGCGCGCAGCAAACAGCTGACGATGAAGCCCGCTACCGCGACTTGCGCGGAACTGGTGCGATATCGACATCAGCCTACGATCAGATCAAGGCTACCGCAGATACCGCCAAAGCCCAGCTTAACGCAACTGAAGCCCTGGCAGAAGTTGCTCGTAACGCCAGCCGATATACAGAGCTGGTAGCGGATGCCGATGGTGTCATCATGGAAACTCTGGTCGAACTCGGCCAAGTCGTCAACGCGGGCCAGATCGTGATAAGGGTGGCCCATGCCGGACACCGCGAAGCCGTCATCCAATTACCGGAAACCTTGCGCCCCACTCTCGGTTCAGTTGGCCAGGCCACACTGTTTGGCAAAGAAGGTATTACGGTTCCGACCAAACTCCGGCAACTCTCGGATGTAGCAGACCGGTTAACCCGCACCTTTGAAGCGCGCTATGTGCTGGATGGAGCGCTGTCCAACGCCCCACTGGGCGCTACTGTCACCATCCAGATTCCAGAACTGAGTGCTGCGGCGCAGGACGGCTTACGGGTACCTATCAACTCCCTGTTCGATGCGGGCAAGGGGCCGGGGGTCTGGGTCATCGAAGGCGAACCAGCAAAACTTACCTGGCGTGCAGTCAATATCCTACGCCTGGATGGCGATGCTGCATATATCGCCGGGCCACTCAAACAAGGTGACCGGATTGCCGCACTCGGCACGCATTTGCTGCGCGAAGGCGAGCGAGTGCGGATAGCGGGACAGGCAACTGCAGCAACTTCGGGAGTGTCACCATGAACGAAGGCCGCTTCAACCTGTCCGCGCTCGCCGTGCGTGAGCGTTCTGTCACCTTGTTTTTAATCTGCCTGATCTCATTGGCCGGACTCATTTCCTTTTTTAAACTTGGACGTGCCGAAGATCCTGCTTTCACGGTCAAAGTGATGACCATCATTACTGCCTGGCCTGGTGCCACTGCACAAGAAATGCAGAACCAGGTCGCCGAGAAGATAGAAAAGCGCATGCAGGAGTTGCGCTGGTACGACCGTACCGAAACCTACACCAGGCCCGGCCTGGCCTTCACCACTTTGACCTTGCTCGATAGCACACCACCGTCGGAAGTGCAGGCTGAGTTTTACCAGGCCAGAAAGAAAGTCAGTGATGAAGTCAACAACTTACCGTCCGGCGTGATCGGGCCGATGGTCAATGACGAATACGCGGATGTGACCTTCGCCCTGTTCGCACTCAAGGCTAAGGGTGAGCCGCAGCGCCTGCTGGTACGCGACGCGGAGTCACTGCGCCAGCGCTTGCTGCACGTGCCTGGCGTGAAGAAAGTCAACATCGTTGGCGAACAGTCTGAGCGCATTTATGTAGAGTTTTCGCATGACCGTCTGGCAACACTAGGTGTCAGCCCACAGGAAGTGTTCGCCGCGCTGAATAGTCAAAACGTCCTGACACCAGCTGGTTCAGTAGAAACCAAGGGACCCCAGGTGTTCGTTCGCCTGGACGGTGCTTTCGACGAATTGCAAAAGATCCGCGATACACCGGTCGTGGCGCAAGGCCGCACATTGAAACTGTCGGACATTGCCACGATCAAACGTGGCTATGAAGACCCGTCGACTTTTATGATCCGCAACGGCGGTGAGCCCGCTCTGCTACTCGGCATCGTCATGCGCGACGGCTGGAACGGACTGGACCTGGGCAAGGCGCTGGATAAAGAGGTCGGCGCGATCAATGCCGACATGCCGCAGGGAATGGGACTAACCAAGGTCACAGACCAGGCCGTCAATATCAGCTCCGCGGTCGATGAATTCATGGTCAAGTTCTTCGCTGCGTTGCTGGTGGTCATGCTAGTGTGTTTCGTAAGCATGGGCTGGCGTGTGGGTATCGTGGTTGCTGCGGCTGTACCGCTGACACTGGCAACCGTCTTCGTGGTGATGGCTGCAACCGGCAAGAACTTCGACCGCATCACCCTGGGCTCTCTGATCCTGGGGCTGGGCCTGCTGGTGGACGACGCCATTATTGCCATAGAAATGATGGTGGTAAAGATGGAAGAAGGTTACGGCCGTATTGCCGCCTCCGCCTATGCCTGGAGCCATACTGCGGCACCCATGCTCTCGGGCACACTGGTCACCGCCGTCGGCTTCATGCCCAATGGCTTCGCCCGTTCCACTGCAGGCGAATACACCAGCAATATGTTCTGGATCGTTGGCATCGCACTGATCGCGTCCTGGGTGGTCGCAGTGGTTTTTACGCCTTACCTTGGTGTCAAGCTGCTACCCGATCTCAAACAGGTCGAAGGCGGCCACGAGACACTCTACAATACACCGCGCTATAACCGTTTCCGCCAACTGCTTAAACAGGTTATCACACGCAAGTGGCTGGTCGCCGGCACGGTAATCAGCCTTTTCGTGGTGTCCGTTGTGGGCATGGCCGTGGTCAAGAAACAATTCTTCCCGATCTCTGACCGCCCCGAAGTGCTGGTTGAGGTGCAGATGCCCTATGGCACGGCTATCGTACAGACCAGCGTCGTCGCCGCGAAAGTGGAAGCATGGCTGGCCAAACAGAAGGAAGCGAAGATCATCACAGCCTACGTTGGCCAGGGCGCGCCACGCTTTTACCTGGCGATGGGACCAGAACTGCCGGACCCGTCGTTTGCAAAGATCGTGGTCCGCACAGATAATCAAGACGAGCGCGATGCATTGAAAATGCGGCTGCGACAGGTGATTGCTGATGGCCTCACCCCTGAGGCGCGGGTACGTGTCACCCAGCTCGTGTTTGGACCGTATTCGCCGTTCCCGGTCGCCTACCGGGTCACGGGGCCAGACCCGGATAAGCTACGCAACATCGCGGCTGATATGCAACAGCTCATGCTTGCCAGCCCGATGATGCGTACCGTTAACAGCGACTGGGGCACACGTACACCCACGCTGCACTTTACCTTGCAGCAGGATCGATTGCAGGCCGTGGGCCTGAGCTCCAGCGCCGTGGCGCAACAACTGCAGTTCTTGCTGAGTGGCGTACCTCTCACCACTGTGCGTGAAGACATTCGCACGGTGCAAGTCATGGCCCGGTCAGCTGGCGACTTCCGGCTTGATCCGGCCAGGATTGCTGACTTCACGCTGACCGGTGCCAACGGACAACGCATCCCGCTGTCGCAAGTGGGTAAGGTCGATGTGCGCATGGAGGAGCCGATCATGCGCCGCCGCGACCGCATGCCGACGATCACCGTGCGGGGCGATATCGCCGACGGCTTGCAGCCACCAGACGTGTCCAACGCCATTACCCAGCAGCTCAAAACTATCATAAGCAAGCTGCCGGACGGCTATAGTATCGAACAGGCTGGCTCCATTGAGGAATCGGGCAAAGCGATGGAGGCCATGTTACCGCTGTTCCCTATCATGCTGGCGATCACTCTGATTATCATCATCTTTCAGACGCGCTCGATCTCTGCAATGGTCATGGTCTTCCTGACCAGCCCACTGGGGCTGATCGGTGTGGTGCCAACCCTGATTTTGTTCCAGCAGCCGTTCGGCATCAATGCGCTGGTCGGGTTGATTGCGCTCTCGGGCATCCTCATGCGCAACACGCTCATTCTGATCGGGCAGATTCATCATAACGAACAGGTGGGATTGGAGCCATTCCGCGCGGTTGTCGAGGCTACCGTACAGCGTACTCGTCCAGTGGTTTTGACAGCATTGGCGGCGATCCTGGCCTTCATTCCGCTGACTCATTCGGTGTTCTGGGGCACGCTGGCTTATACCTTGATCGGCGGCACATTTGCAGGAACGATTCTGACTCTCGTGTTCTTGCCAGCGATGTACTCCATCTGGTTCAAGATCAGGCCAGACTCATCGCAAAACTGATTTGCCGTTCATCTCAATTCACCTATGCAAAAAGAAACTGCCATGTCGAATTCTAAAGTTGTCGTTGTGACTGGCGCGTGTCATCGGGCGAGTTGCGACGTAGATGAAAAAATCACCCTGCTTAGAAGCTTAGCGCAACCCAATTCCTAGGTAATACGAAAAAACCCGCAACAAGATTGCGGGTTTTTGTGTGCTGCTTTGCCGACGGGTGAGCAGCCTGAGCAAACTATTCGACTTATTTGCGTTTGATAAAATACTCAAACTCTTTGCTGCCTTCCTGATGCGACAACAGTTCATTGCCGGTTTGCTTGGAAAAGGCCTTGAAGTCCCTTACCGAACCAGGATCAGTCGCCAGCACATGCAACACTTCACCAGTGAGCATCTCGGCCAGCGCCTTCTTGGTTTTTAAAATTGGAAGAGGACAATTCAGTCCGCGTGCATCCAGTTCTTTATTGAATTGCATGATTTCCCCAGTAATACAAATTGAGTAAGCTAATTCGCCCGACAATTGATGCACCAATTCTACCGGAATTTTCATTCGTATGGTGCATCGCAGCAGACTAACAACAAAAGACCAAATATTTTACAAAGTTTCCGCACAACAATGGTGCAAAACCAAAGAATCTTCGTCTACAGCCTACACTCTCATCTTAGACAGTAAACTTACTCCTGGCTTACTTATTGAAGGTATTTCACCAAAACAATTGTTAAACTGGTTTTTTTATTAGCAATTACACATAAATCTGCATGTACTTGGTCTGATTGCCCACACATTGTTTTGCATTGCAAAAGACCCAAGCTATTTACTTTCCCACTCTTTATACACAGGTTCCAGGCCACGCTTGCGCATCCAGTCAGCCATGGCGTGACCAGTACCTGCATTCCAGGGACGGAGTTTTTCGGGTTCTATGAGGCGGTATTCCAGCAATTCTGGAGACAGGCTGACCGTGCCAGACGCCTTGACGTGATAGGCAATGATCAGTTCATTCTTGCGGATGAATTCATAGACGCCAATCAGGGTGATTTCATCGACATCGAGATTGGTTTCTTCCTTGAGTTCGCGGGCCACACCCTGTTCCGGGGTTTCACCGCGCTCCATGAAGCCGGTGATCAGGGCAAAGGTGTTTTCTGGCCAGGCAGCATTGCGCGCCAGCAGTATCTTGTCTTCAAATTCGACCAGGGCTGCCAGTACAGGCAAGGGATTGTCCCAGTGGGTCCAATGCCCTTCAGGGCAGGCCAGCCTGAGCTTGCCTGCTTCCTGTTCATCGGGACGTTCTATAAGGGATGTTGCACATACAGGGCAAAACTTCATTTCCATGCTGACCTCAGGTTTCCCTCAGCGGTATCATCGCCTGCTTGGGATGCAGGCGCGCCATGGCATAGCTGTCGACATACTGACCATTGCGAAAAGCATAGGCACGCATGGTACCCTCTTTTTCAAAACCAAATTTTTTATACAAATGAACGGCCGCAGTATTGTCGCAAAACACGGTCAATTCTATGCGCAGAAGATTGAGCCAGTTATCCGATAAATTCAGTAACTCGGTCAACAGCGCAGTGCCTATTCCGCGTCCGGAAAAAGAGTCGGCCACACCCATGCCAAGCGAGGCAACGTGACTACGTCTTTGCTTTTTTTCCATATGCAGGCTGGCCATACCCACCACCACACCATCATAGATGGCTACCAGGCGGGTATCATTGGGGTCAGCCTTTTCCAGCCGCTCTTGCCATATCTCTGTTGTTGGATGCGGCAGTTGCAAAGTACCTGCGTAGGTGCCGCCACTGGCGAACACCCTTTGCAGTTGGGCCGCATCTGAAACTTCAGCGCGACGTATATGTATCATAGACGTGAAGTTACCCATTCAGTCACACCCTCCAAGGCTTTTGTCAGACCGCTGGCATCCGTACCACCCGCTTGCGCCATATCAGGACGGCCACCACCTTTGCCGCCGACTTGCAAGGCCACAAAGTTGACCAGGTCACCCGCTTTGATTCTGGATGTACTGTCCGCCGTTACACCGGCAATCAGGCTGACCTTACCGTCATTGACTGCGGCTAGCACGATGGCGGCTGTTTTCAGTTTGTCTTTGAGCTTGTCCATGGTTTCACGCAGGGCTGTCACGTCAGCACCTTGCAGTGTGGCTGCAAGCACCTTGATACCTTTGACATCGACCGCCTGGTTCACCAGATCATCACCCTGACTGGATGCCATTTTGGATTTCAATGTAGCCAGTTCTTTTTCCAAAGCCTTGACATGATCCTGCACTTGCCCGATACGCAGCGTCAGTTCTTCTGGTTGTGTTTTCAGGGCTGCTGCAGCTTCGTTGATGCGGCTGTTCAGGTTTTGTACCAGCGTCAACGCCACTTCACCAGTCACTGCCTCAACACGTCGAATACCGGCAGCAACGCCGCCTTCGGCCACGATCTTGAACAAGCCGATATCGCCAGTGCGGGATACGTGGGTACCACCGCACAATTCGCGGGAAGAGCCGATATCCAGCACGCGCACTTCATCACCGTATTTTTCGCCGAACAAGGCCATGGCACCATGCTTGACCGCGTCGTCATAGCCCATGACCTGTGCCTGGGTAGCGGCGTTCGCCAAAATTTCACGGTTGACGATGGTTTCCACCTGACGGATTTCATCCGCAGTCATAGGACCATTATGGCTAAAGTCGAAGCGGGTTTTTTCCACATCAACCAAAGAACCTTTTTGTGATACATGGCTACCCAGTACTTCACGCAAGGCCTTGTGCATCAAATGCGTGGCGGAGTGATTGCGCATGGTTTGTGCGCGGATTTCCTGATTCACTTCTGCCTTGAGATTCTGTGCAATAGCCAGGCTGCCAGATTTCAACACACCGTGATGGCCGAATACATCTGCCTGGATTTTTCTGGTATCAGTTACATCAAAAACGCTTCCATCTACGCCAACCAACACGCCAGAGTCGCCAGCCTGGCCACCTGATTCTGCATAAAAAGGTGTGGTATCAAGAACGACGATTGCCTTTTGGCCAGCCTTGACTTCATTGACAGCTGTGCCATCAACATACAGGGCGATCACTTTGGCTTCATGTTGCAATTGATCGTAACCGACGAATTTTGTTTTTTCGCCACTGTACTCAATTGCAGCAGCCATTTTGAAGTCGTCGTTATCTTGTCCGCCCTTCTTCTGTATCGCCATACACTCATGGAAACCGGTCTCATCCAGCACGACATTACGCTCACGGCAAATATCTGCGGTCAGATCAAGCGGGAAGCCATAAGTGTCATGCAAAGTGAAGGCTGTTTTGCCATCAAGATTTTTACTGTCTTTGACAAGAGCGGCCTCCAGAATCTTCATGCCGTTGCCCAGTGTTTCACCGAAGCGCAATTCTTCTTGCTTAAGCACCTGAGCAACCCGATCCGCCATTTCTGTCAATTCAGGATAAGCAACACCCATTTCCTTGACCAGATCAGGTACCAACTTATAGAAGAAAGGCTGGCTCTGGCCCAGCTTGTGACCATGACGCAAAGCGCGGCGGGTAATGCGGCGCAGCACATAGCCACGGCCCTCGTTGCCAGGGATGATGCCATCAACGATCAAGAAACAAGCGCAGCGGATATGATCAGCAATCACGCGCAGAGAATTGTTTTCCAGGTCCGTACAGCCAGTTTCACGCGCTGCTGCCTTGATCAGATTCTGGAAAGTATCGATTTCATAGTTGGAATGCACATGCTGCAAAACTGCAGACAGACGTTCCAGGCCCATGCCGGTATCCACGCATGGTTTAGGCAAAGGGTTCAGGACACCAGCTTCATCCTTGTTGAACTGCATGAACACCAGGTTCCAGATTTCAATGAAACGGTCGCCGTCTTCATCAGGCGAACCTGGAGGGCCACCCCAGATTTCCGGGCCGTGGTCATAGAAAATCTCGGTACAAGGGCCGCAAGGGCCAGTGTCAGCCATTTGCCAGAAATTGTCGGATGCATAACGTGCACCTTTGTTGTCGCCGATGCGGATGATGCGTTCTACCGGGACACCGATTTCGTTTTTCCAGATATCGTAGGCTTCGTCATCTTCCTGATAAACGGTGACAGTCAGCTTGTCTTTTGGCAAGCCATAAACAGCAGTCAACAATTCCCAGGCGTAGTGAATCGCATCTTTCTTGAAATAATCGCCGAAAGAGAAATTGCCCAGCATTTCAAAGAAAGTGTGGTGACGCGCGGTGTAACCGACATTTTCCAAATCATTATGTTTACCACCGGCACGGACGCTGCGTTGCGCTGTCGTGGCACGGGTGTAGGCACGTTTATCCTGGCCCAGGAACACATCCTTAAACTGCACCATACCGGAGTTGGTGAACAGCAAGGTAGGGTCATTGCCGGGTATCAGGCTGGAAGAGCGCACACGGGTATGGCCCTTGGATTCGAAAAAGCTGAGGAATTTATCGCGGATTTCTGACGAGTTCATAAATGATGGTTCTAAGCTGAAAAATGGGTGTAATTTCTGATTATACGGTATAAATTCAGCCCGATATCTATGGCGGCAGATGGCAGACGGACAAGTTTATTAAAAAACCTGCTTAAAAAACTGAAGACCTCTCAACACAGAGACACGGAGACACAGAGAAAAGAAGGAGGAAACCACAAAGTATTTATGAGAGACTGGCGTTGTTTTATCGTCATCAGCATGGATGGCGCGTGCAGGAATAGACAAAAATATGATTATCTTTTTGCAAAATAAAACCGCCAGCATTGACCGGCGGCTTTTTCCTGATGACTTAAGTATCAGCCATCTACACTGGCATTATGCTTTTTATTACGAATCTTCTTGTTCGCACGGTTTTCTTCATGCTCCAGCTTCGCGCGTTCAGCTTTGGTGACAACGCCATCCGCTTTGGCTGCCTGCTTGTCGGCCTCGATTTTGGCTTCGCGTTTTTCCAGGTTGGCGGATTCTTTCGCAGTCAATGCGCCACTTTCCATACCTTTGGCAACGCGCTTTTGTTGTACTTCCTGACGTTTATCAATATTCGGAGTATTGGTTTGTGCCAAAACGGAACCAGCGATGAGGGCAGCGACAAGCGCTGCAGCAAATTTGATGGCTTTCATGGTTTTTCCTGTCAAGAGTGATTTGAGCTAAATTATTTTGTGCTATGAGCATGCTGCCCATGCGCCAATAACGAGAGCACCACGCTTCCCGATGACAGCAGAAATGTAATCGATGTAAGAACTCGTAACCGCCTGCCTCTGCATCTCTAGAAGTAATAGCGCGCCAGCAATTGCCAGCTTTGCATCTGTGGCGCTGCGCCGTAATTGCTCAGGGTTGTGCCGCTGTTGCGCTGCCATTGCAGGGCGAACTCTGTATGCTTCAGATGGTAGCGTGCCTCCAGCCATGACATACGGCTGGAATCAGCCAGGTCATAGCGGCTCATCGCCGCCAGGTCCAGGTGGTTGATCAACGCATCCTGCCAGCTTGCATAGACAAATACACTACGCTTGGCTGGTGCCTCTTGTATCCCTTGCAGGAAGCGGCGATAGATGCCATAGCTTTGCAGGGAAACCTGCCCCAGATTGTTCCATTTTTCCTGATCCATGCCACCGCCGTTGTATTGTAGTTCTGCGGTGACAGATATCTTGTTGCTGGTGGTATAGGTCAGACCGGTCGCACTGTGATTGCGAAACGCACTGTCGTCAGGATAATTCAATCCGATTTGCCGCATGGATTGCGTCAGATTGGACTGGCTGCGCCCGCCCGACCATTCGACAAATACCACCGTGGAATCATTGAGGAGAGCCGTCAGATTCAAGCCAAATTGCACAGGCTGTTTTTCTGATTTGTACAACAAGACTTGTGGTGTGATGCCATCAATCACTTGCTGGCTCAAGGCCAGCAGCCAGCGGTTCTGATCATTGGTTGCCGCAACATCAGGACTAAAACTGGATTCATTGCGTTCATCAGCCAGTTTGGGTGAATACAAGGCCGTCAAAGAGCCGCCGCTCCACAGCTTTTGTCCGCGCAGCATGATACTGCCCTGACGGTTTTCTTTCAGACTGGCAGGGTCGACCGACACCACGGAACGCAGGGCAGAAGTGCGGAAATAATCAGTAGGGTTGTAACCCAGAGCCACGCCATTACGTGCATTGATACGTCCCAGGTCCAGTATCTGATCAGTCTGCACCTGCCAGCTCAGGTAGGCTTCTTTCAGGGTATTGATGCCATGTTGCTGCCCTGTTAGCTGTGGCGGCCAGTTGATGTCAAGACGGTCAGACAAGACTGCGCGCCAGCCTGGCGCAAAGGAATTGTCATATTGCAGGTCCAGCGAAAGCCGTTGGAAATGCTGGCTGGCACCACCCAGACGTGCGCGGTTTACCCCTGCCCCGGCTTCAACAAACAGACGCCAGTTGCTGGGCTGCTCAACAGTAGCAGGCATCTGGTCCGCAACTTTCAGTGCATCAAGGTCAGGGTCTTGCTGGGCATAAGCATTCAGCACCAGCAAACCCATGAAGGCAAAAACACCAGATTTGAACGAAAATGGATTACAGCGCATTGTTATTCCGGCTTGAAGCGTGGCAGATAATCGCGCTGCAACCACTGGTCAGGTACTTCACGCTTGACCAGATTGGAATAACGCATCACCGTCACCCATGTTGGGTCGAGGCCATCAATGATGATGGTTTCTGTCGGTCTGTCGATGCCCAGCTGTTTTTCATAGCGACGGTAATACGCGGTCTTGAGCAGCTTGCCGCTTTCGGTATAAAACTTTGCCTTGACCGGATGATTATTGCCCGCTTCTATCCACATATCGATGTGATGGTAAGTGGCGTCAGGCGTGCTGGCATTCATGCTCAGTTTGTTGCAATGTTTGGTCTGGCGGTCGCCATCCTGGGTGTCTTCTTCCACTGCGCTTACGGCCTGGTAATCCTTGGCCAGATTGACCGTGACCACGTCACCATTTGATGCCTGGCCCAGCAGGCGCTGCTGCGGTGACATGCGTATGCTGGCCTTGCTGCTGGGGTCGTAAAACCACAAGTCCTTGCCACTGAACAGGATGAGCTTGTTGGCATCTCTCGCTGGTGCGATATAGCGTATCAGACTGCGGAACTGGCCACTATTGGGATCAGCCTTGGAATAGATGGACAGAGTGCTGGTGTCCGTCTGTTTGCCTGCACGGTATTCGATCAGGGTATTGGTCAGGCCGAAAGGATAATCGGGGTTGCGCACCACATCACTGGCAGCCAGTATCTCTTGCGGGCTTTGAGCTGCATGAGCAGCCTGAGCTGTCAATAACAAACTGGCCATGGCAAGGAAAATGACAGATTTCTTCAAATAGTTCATGGAATTTCCCGGTAATTTTTTCTTCATACATGCCTCAACGCATCAACAATCATCAGTCTTGATGCACGATTTGCAGGCAACCAGGCAGAGATCACAGTCACCAGCAACAGGCCGATAACGCTGCCTATCAGCAAAGGCATATCTTGCCATACCCGCACCTGTATCAGGTAGGCATAGGAGTAACCAGGCGGTGTCCAGGCTGCACCGCTGTTGTTGATCAGATAGGCAATCACCAGTGAACCAATCAGACCGCATACAGCTCCGATTGCGCCAAGCAAGACACCCTCACACAAAAACAGCCTGCGCAAGCCAGAACGGCGCAAACCCATGGCGCGCAAGGTGCCTATCTCTACCGTGCGTTCCACCACTGCAGTACTCATGGTATTGCCGATAGTGAATAGCACGATCACGCCTATCAGTATGGCGATAAAGCCGAACATGGAATCCATGAATTGCACCGTCTGCCCATACATGGGGTTGAGCAGCTTGAAGTCGAGTAGTTCCAGTTTCTGACCCTTCACATTCTGATCCAGCAATTGCTGCAGACTGGCACGTGCTGCTGGTATTTGCCAGGTATGTTTTAACTGTATCTGTATCGCGGTTACCTGCGCTTTGCCACTACCATAGATCAGCTTTTGTGCCTGGCTTAAATGCATGGCCATATACACGTCATCGAGTGCCTTGATGCCCATGTTCCTGGCAGTGATGACGTTGAGACTGGCAACATTGGGCGCACCATGTGAAGTTGCCGCCAGCATTTCTATGCGGGTACCCTCCTCCTTGACGGTATTGCCCTGCTCCAGGGCTGACAAGGCCGCGATATCGCCCGGTGCCTGTGTACTGCTACCTACTTTATCTGTGGCTTCAGACGTGTCATCCTGCTTGCAGTCAGGTATTTGCAAGGTCTTGCATAATTTAATCTTGCGTGCCACGCCTTCGCCTATAACAACTGCATCAGGATTGCTGCCATTCAAGGGTAAGGGTTTGGCATAGCTTTGCATGCCATAGTCATTCCAGTTCAACATTTGGTTACGCTCTGGCACGACGATGCCTAAAGCCAGTACTGAACGTGAAACACCGGCAGAAAAATTCCCCGCGAGGCCACCAAGCTGCAACGTAGGCGTCACCACCACCAGCATGGGGGCCAGCTCTTTATCCTGTTTGACGAGTTCGATAATGTGCTGGTAGTCGGCAATGCCATAGGCAGTTGGGTTGTCACCACCTTCAAGGAAATATCCCTGACGCTGGATTTGCAAGTGACCGCTGCCTTGGACAAAACCGGTTTCCATGCCATAGGTAATATTGGAGCGGTACCCGCCAAACAGGAGTATGGCTGTCAGGCCCACCACCATAGCCAGCAAGGTTGTCAATGAACGGCGACGGTTCCTGAGCAGGTTGCGCAGGGCGAGAGAAAAAGTCTTCATGCACTCAGCTCCGTATTGTCATTTTTTTGTTCCAGATTGCGTTCAACATTAGTGATGCGGCCATCACGGATAAAGATGGTGTCATCAGCCTCCGCTTGTACTTGCGGGTCATGAGAAGAAAACACAAATGAGACATGACGCTCACGCTGCATCTTGCGCATCAGGCTGATGATGGCGGCACCGGTCTGGCTATCAAGATTGGCAGTTGGCTCATCGGCCAGCACCAGTTTGGGTTCAGTTGCCAGTGCACGGGCAATCGCCACGCGCTGACGCTGGCCGCCTGACAATTGACCGGGCAGGTTTTGCGCCCGGTCTGCCAGTCCCACCGCATCAAGCAGGTCAAGCACGCGCTTCTTGCGCTCCCCGGCAGCGACCTTGGCCAGGATCAAGGGATATTCGACGTTTTCATAAGTACTAAGGACAGGTAATAGATTAAAGTTCTGGAAGATAAAACCCAGGTGACGTGCCCGGAAATCTGACAGCGCGTCATCGGACATTTTATGTACAGCCTGGTCTGCGACTATCACTTCGCCACTGTCGGCACGGTCTATGCACCCAATAAGATTGAGCAAGGTGGTCTTGCCGCTGCCCGAAGGGCCCGAGATTACGGTAAAACAATTGGCCCGCAATTGCAGGTTGATATCGACCAGTGCGGGTACATCAACCGCATCGAGGTGATAGGTTTTCATGACTTGCTTCAGTACTACGGGATACATAGTTACTCCGGTATGAAAAGATAAATGTTGAAATTCTGATGGTGTGCTGTCAGCGGGCGGCATGGTCCGGCATGTTGGTGGACAGATTGGCGGACATATCGCTGACCATTAATGCAAGCATGCCTTGCTCGACAAATTGCTTCATGTCTGCGGTATAGCCACTGCCAGCCAGCATCTCCGGATGCTGCTCGTGGGCAGTCTGCACTTTCGCATGCGTAGCCGGATTCATGCCCCAGGTGTCAGCAATCAACCATTGCCAATGGCGCATGAGCTGCATGGTCTCTGGGTGGTCAAGCGGAGGCTTGCTTTCCATCAGTTGCCGGGTACGGGCGAAAGTAGTCAGCCATTCCTGCATATTCTTTTGACCATGTTTGCGGTAATGCTGCAATTCATCCTGATCCAGATAGTTTGCAAAGATATCGCAGCGTATTTCATGCAGGGACTGCAAAATAAAATCGAGCAATTCACCATCTATACCGGTGATGGCCTGGGCAGAAAAGTCTGTCCTGTGCATGTTGCTTAGTTTGGCAAAGAAACGCGGGTCGTCACCCATGCTGGTCTTGCACAGATCTATCCATTCAAGCGCCAGTTTCTTTGCCTCAGTATCAGCTGCAGCTATGCCGTTTTCCATGAGACTGCGCACGGCTGCCACCAGTTTTGGCCATTGTTGCTTGTAGTCGTTTTGCGCTGCCCGTTTTTGAAAAATGGCAATTTCTTCGGCACTGAAATACTGACGCTGGGTCGCCATCAGACGCAGGGTGGATAGCCATTCGTCCAGGTCAGGCTCTTTTTCGTCTGTCAATTTTTCTTCGAGTACCGCGAGGCGTTCCCGCAAATCACGGGCATCGGCAATTTGTTTGTCGATGGCGCACATTTGCTGGCGTATCAGTTGACGCAAATCTGCCCCTTCACCATTGAGCATGTCACGTGTTTCTGCCAGTGACAGACCCAGGCCACGCAAGGCTTGCACCCTGTGCAGACGGGCGACATCATCTTTATTATATAAACGATAACCAGATGCCGTGCGCGAAGATGGTTGTACCAGACCTATTTCTTCATAATGATGCAGCGCACGGATAGTCAGACCTATGCGCTTTGCCAGCTCGCCTATCTTGAGTAACATTGCTTGCCCTTTTTGAAAGGCTCATCATAAAGTCTCACCTTACGTCAGAGTCAAGCAATTTCAGGCATTAATTTTCAGCAATTGAGATTGCCTTGTCGACAATCAAAAATCCGCTGGTATCAAATCCAGCCTGTCTGTACAGAAGGCATCTACCCCCCAATGCAGTATTTCTGCCGCCCGTTCCTGGCTGTTGACGGTATAGCAAAACACGCCATAACCAGCATCCTTGACTTCCCTGACCTGCTCTGGTGTCAGGTATTTGTGGTTAGTGTGCAAGGCTCTGGCTGCCAGTTCTTGCAGGCGAGCCTTCCAGTCGGCTGTCATTTTATCCATCAAGAAACCGCGTGGGATGGTCGGTGCAGCATACTTTGCTGCCATCAGGGCGCTGAATGAAAAGGAAGAGAACAATGGCAAATGCAGGGCATCGACGACGGCGACATCAGCGAACAAGGCTTGCGTCTGTTCTGCCACGACCCTGCCGGTTTCTTCTTCCGCTCCCGGTGTGGGCTTGATTTCCGCATTCATCCAGATGCCATGCTGGCGACAAAACCTGACCACATCGACATACAGAGGCACAGCTTCTCCCACGAACAGCGCTGAAAACCATTTACCGGCATCCATCTTCTGCAAATCTGCAGCCAACGTATCAGCCACCTGCCCATTGCCCGCCACTGTTCTGCCAAATTCAGGATCATGCATGAGCACAGGGACGCCATCCTTTGATAACATGACATCAAATTCCACGGCGGCAAAACCGTGTTCCCATCCGCAACGCATCGCTGCCAGGGTATTTTCTGGTGCAAGAGTTCCACCACCACGGTGGGCGATGACTTTAGGATAGGGCCACATATGCGCTCCGTATATCAACAATTAAACAAGGACTTACGCAAAATTGTCCCAGCAAGGCGCAGCGACGAAGACAGTACTTTAGTACGGCTA
>JAZJXP010000095.1:0-4783 GCA_040390835.1 Pseudomonadota bacterium | reverse complement strand
GCGAGCAACAATCGCCTTTGCAATCTGAAAAGCAAACCGTTCTTCCCCATAATTTTTTATAACCTCCGTAATTTGTTCTTCTTCGGCAGTCGCCAGCCATTCGGCAGCCGATATGCCACGCGTGGTATCCATACGCATGTCCAGCGGACCATCAGACCTGAAGCTGAACCCCCGGCTGGCATCATCCACTTGCGGGGATGAAATGCCCAAATCCATCAAGATGCCATCGACCTTGACTACACCAACTTCAGGCAAGGCCTCACCGATAGCTGCAAAACTGTCATGTACGATATGGAAACGCGGGTCTTGAATTTCTGCTGCACTGGCGATAGCCTGGGTGTCTTTATCAAAAGCAATCAGGCGGCCATTGCTACCCAGTTGCGACAAGATCAGGCGGCTATGTCCGCCACGGCCAAAGGTGCCGTCTACATAAATCCCGCTGGCACGCTGATCTGTGATGCCGAGGGCGTCTACAGCCTCATGCAACAGCACAGTCTGGTGCGTAAAATCTGCCGCTTGCTGAATACTCATTGCCTGCGATCAGAAAGAAAAATTGTTTAATACATCAGGAGCGCCGCCAGCAATGGCTTTTGCTTCGTTTTCTGCCAGCTTGGCAGCATCCCAAATCTCAAAATGGCTGCCCATACCGAGCAGCATGACATCACGCTGCATGCCAACCGCACTACGCAATTCAGGTGCAACCAGGATGCGGCCAGCACCATCCATTTCGACATCAAAGGCATTACCAAGAAAAATACGTTTCCAGTCGCGTGCTTGTATGGGCCAGGCAGCGATTTGTTCACGGTGAGCTTCCCAGGTAGGGCGCGGGAAGAGCAAAAGGCAACCGTCAGGGTGACGGGTCAGGGTAATCCGGCCTTCGCACTGTACGTTGAGCGCGTCACGGTGCCGGGCAGGGATGGACATCCTGCCTTTTGCATCGAGATTGAGTGAGGACGCCCCCTGAAACACGCTATTACCTTCTTCCTGAAAATCTGTATGTCTGGCCACGCATTGGAATGTAAGCGAAATCGGAAATTTTATGCCACAAAATTACACTTTTTCACACTATTGCCCACTTTAGAGGATGACTTGAGCCCGGTCAAGCGTATTTATGGGGTAATTTGGAAAAATTTCTAATGAAGTCAAGGACTTAGCGCCAACACTTGAGGTGAAGCTCAGCCTACCTCGTACAATTTATCCTGATAAATTAGGTACTTACACTGCACAGTGAAAGTAGCGCCTTACATATAACCATGTGTTTATCCCGGACTGTTGCGTTTTGGGATGGAAGACTTAGGGAAAATGCCTGCAGGAAAGAGGAGATCGCCGCTTTTTAGCCGCTGAAGTGACAATTTATAAACGTTGATTTACTTAGGAGGATGGACACGGGGGCAGATTATGGCTGAAAACTGACCTGCATGGGCAGGTTTTCACGCCAAAAGCGGGCGAATTAGTGAGCTAATTCGGCGCTGCATGCCAGGCTGGCAGCGTTACGATATATAGCTATTAAGTTTCCCTTCTTTGACGCTGTAATAATTGCAAAAATTCCTTGTCCGGGACCGCCTTGCTGAAATAGAAACCCTGGAATTCATCACATTTGCATTCTCGCAAGGTTTCCAGCTGTATGGCTGAATCCACCCCTTCGGCAATCACCTTGATGCCCAAGGTATGCGCCATAGCGACTATGGCAAGCACGATGGCGGTGTCATTCGGGTCTTCAGGGATGTCTTTAATAAAGGAACGATCGACCTTGACGCTATCAACAGGGAAGCGCTTGAGATAAGCCAGGGAGGAATAGCCTGTCCCAAAATCATCTATAGAGAGCGTAAAACCAGCTTCCTTGAGGCCATCCATGAGCAAAATGGCTTGTTCACGGTTATGCATGACCATGCTTTCGGTAATCTCAAACTCGATGGAATTGGCAGGCACGCGCCAGAAATCGACGACGCTCTTGACCTCTTCCAGCATATGCGCATCATTGAACTGCGCACCGGACAGATTGATTGCCACCCGGCCAAAATCCTTGTCAACATTACGGAAACTCAAGATGTCGCGACAGGCGATGTCGAGCACCAGCATGCCCAGACGGGCGATCAGGCCCGCCTCTTCTGCCAGGGAGATGAATTCAACCGGTGACAATATCCCACGCTCCGGGTGGTTCCAGCGTACCAGCGCCTCGGCACCCACGATGCGCTCGGTTTTGACATCCAGCTTGGGCTGGTAATGAACCACAAACTCGCGACGCTCCAGTGCCTTGCGCAAGCGCGCTTCAAAGGCCAGCCTCTCGACGGTATGGGTATTCATTTCCGAGGCATAGAACTGGTAATTGTCCTTGCCCTTGTTTTTTGCCTTGTACATGGCAATGTCTGCATTTTTCAGCAGAGTCTGCGCATCCCTGCCGTCAGCCGGGAAGGTAGCAATGCCTATGCTGGCACTGAGCTGGCATTCTTGCCCATCTATCTCGAAAGGCTGAGCAGCTGCATACAAGAGCTTGTCGGCAACATCGCCAAGGTCGCGCGCCTCATTGAACTGGTCGATCAGGAGAATGAATTCGTCACCGCCTATCCTGGCAATGATGTCGGATTCGCGCAGGCATTGCCGGAAACTGAGCGCAATGGTGCGCAAGACATTGTCGCCCTCATCATGACCAAAGGTGTCATTGATGTTTTTAAACCGGTCCAGGTCCAGGAATAACACCGCCAGTTGGCTACGATTACGCTCCGCGATGGCTAGCGAACGCGCCAGATGCTGGTTATACAGGAAGCGGTTAGGCAGACCGGTCAGCTCATCATAATGGGCGAGCTGCATGATTTTCTTTTCTGAACGGCGGCCTTCTATGGCAATGCCGGCAATATCTACCGTGATCCTGACCAGGCCCAGGTCTTTTTCGCTGAGCGGTTCACGACTATATGAAAACAGGCTGAAGCTGCCCAGCAACTGACCGTTCTTGCCAAAGATGGGCCAGGCTGAGCAAGAAGAAAATTCGACCAGGGTTTCTACCCCATTCACGAATTGCATGGCAGGTGCCTGCAAAAACTCTCGCAACCAAATAGGCTCCATGGTCAATACAGTCTCAGACCAGATGCCACTACCGTGAGTAACTGTCATGCCAGGTATCTGTGCCAGCAAGACTTCGGGAAAGCGACTACCAGTAGCATGAGCAAAGCTGCGCCTGTCATCAGCCAGCAGTTGTATGCCGCAACGCCAATGGGGGCACAGTTTTTCAACAAACTGACTGATGGCTTCCAGTATGGAAGTCAGCTCTTCTTCGCCACCGATGAGTTTCAACAGGCGATTTTGTCCGGCAATGAGTAACTCGCTATATTTGCGCGCATTGATATCCCGCTCTACACAAAACAAGAGCATTTCACCATCAACTTCAACCCGGCTCAAGGAAATTTCTGTGTGCTGTATCTGGTCATTCCTGACCGTCACCCATTCAAAACGTTGTGGCTGCCCTTTAAAAGCCTGGTCTATCAGGGTAGCTACCAGCACATCCTTGTCCTGGGAGACATAACCGGCCACGGACTGTATGCTGGGTGAAAAACTGCCTACTTTGCGCCCTATCACTTCTTCCTGGCTATTGACACCAAAGAAGGCGACGGCTGCCGGGTTGCAATCGACATAGATATAGTCACGGCTGATGAGCAGGATGGCATCTTGCGCGCCCTGATAAATGAGCCGGTAGCGGCTCTCGCTGGCTTCCAGGCGGTTTCTGGAATCACGTAAATGCCGAATCTGCCATAACAACAACAGGGCCAACAGAAAAATGAAACCTGCCGTTGCCGCTGTCACCATGATCTTTTGTGTGACTCTGGCATTCCAGTCTGTCAATATGACGTTGCTCTCGCGTGCATAGACCAGAATTAAAGGGAAATCACTGATTTTGCGATAACTGATCAACCAGGCCTTGCCTTCTTCATCCTCATCCCGTAGCGCCCCTTCCGGCGACTTATTGTGAATGATGCTATTCACCACAGCCTTGGAATAATCACGCTCTTTCAGGCCAGCCGCAGCCAATTTCCTGCCGGATTCATCATACAAGATGATGCTGGCACCGCTGCCAAGAGCTATGCGCTCATAGAATTCATAGAGATAGCGAAGCTGGATATCAGCCTGTATCAAGCCAGCACGTTCACCATTTTTATCAAAAAAATTTTTAAGTACCGGCAAAATCCACTGACCGGTCTCGCTCAATTGATAAGCGTCACCCAGCACTACCCTGGTATCTTCAGGATGCTCAAGTAAGAATTTTATATGGCGCTGCTCTTCGACTTTATCAGGCGCAGATACACTTACCTTGCTGGACGCCAGCCATTTACCCTGTGAGTCAAATACGGAAAGCGCATGTATGGGTTCAGATTCCTGCCTTTGCATGGCGAGGATTTGCTGCAACTGCACGGCATCAGCAGCCGATACTTTGGTTTCCGAGAGGACTTCTTCACTTGCCACTGTAGTGACGCGCACCGCACCGCGCATGACTTCGCTGACATGCTCTTCAAGCATGCGCCCTGCCAGGAAATTATGTTCCTGCGCAGCATTGATGGTCAGCGTTTTATCTTGGGCTATAGACCACCAGCTCTGCCCTATGATCGCGACTGCAATCAGGCAGATGCAAATGGCGAATGCCAGTATAGGCACATCGCGCTCTTTCTTTAGACCGCCAGTCTCCATGCGTTTGCAGTTTTTGTAGATACAACGTCAGTAGAGCACCAGTGTACCACTGGTATTTTCAGAACAAGGACTTGCTTGCAAGGAATGATGCTTGATGGCGACAATCTGG
>JAZJXP010000094.1:0-5868 GCA_040390835.1 Pseudomonadota bacterium | reverse complement strand
AGTACCCGCAACCCTTTTAGACCTTGTCAATGGTTTTATTCCGGACAGCAGTGGGTCCAGGCTGGAACGCCAGTCCTGCTCACTGATGTCGGCCAAAGGCATGGGGCGGCTACCGCCACCACCGGCAAATGGCAGCACCAGCTCTGGCGCACCCAGCTCTGCCGTGACGCTGGCTTGCATGGCATTGACAGCTGCCAGGTCAGCGCAATCTGCAGGTGCCGCCATGGCAATGCCTCCGGCGGCGCGAATGGCGCTCACCACGGCATCGATGGCAGCGGTGTCGCGCCCGTTGACAGCAACTTTAACGCCATTACGCGCCAGTGCCAGGCAAGTCGCAGCACCTATGCCGCGTGAACCGCCGGTGACCAAGGCGACCTTGCCCTGCAGGTCAGGATAATGGGGGATGATGGAAGAAATGACTGTCATGGTGCGGCTCTCCAGAGTGTGTAGTGTCTGGATAATAAATAGACTTTAGGGTATATTCAAATCATCAATTATTGGCCTACCCATAAATAAATAGATGTCTTATCTCTTGCATCTGCGCTCCTTTCTGGCGGTTTACCGTCACAACTCCATTTCGCGGGCAGCCACGCAATTGCAACTGACGCAGCCTGCAGTATCGCGCCATATCAAGATACTTGAGAGCCGTCTGCACAGCAGCTTGTTCATACGCCTGCCGCGCGGCCTGCAGCCAACTCCGGCAGCCACTGAGCTGGAGCGCCGGATTGCCCCACATCTGGATGCACTCGATGCAGTGATTGGCACGGGTGTCTCGCCCCATGAGGCCCTGGCGGGTGTCATCCATATCGGCAGCGCCAGCGGGTTTTCTGGCTTGGTGCTGGCGGCGCTGTCTTCTGCCAGCCTGCACGGCATCAGGCTGGACCTGCGCAGCATGCTGCCACCTGCCCTGCTGACGGCACTGGTGGAGCGTGAGCTGGACCTGGTCATTACGCTGGCACGCATACCGCATGCCGGTGTTGAGTACACCCTCTTGCATGAGGGACGCCGCTTGCTGGTATGCGCCCCGGCATGGCGTGAGCGTCTGCCCAAATCCAGCGCACCAAAAGGCCTGCCCCTGATCGACCTGCAAGGCCCGGTCCCGCCGCTGGCCGGTTATTGGGAGGATGTCTATGGCAGTGCGCCCGAGATGCCAGCAACCGTGGTACCCGATTACCAGCTTGCACTGGAAGCCGCCAAAGCCGGTAGCGGCCTGGCCGTCTTGCCAGAATGCCTGTGCCGCCAAGCACTGGACAGCGGCCAGCTCATCGCCTTGCCACAACCAAGGCGCGCACCCCAGTTCAGCCTCTACATGGCGCGCAGCAAGGGCAGCGCGGCCGGTGAGCGTGCCAGCCTGTGTAGCCAGCAATTGATGGATGCTGCACGCTTGTGGTGAATGCCCTTGCTGTGCTGCTCCCAAAAACCTTTTTTGATCAAGCGCCAGTACAATACTGGCTACTTCGCCATCCATCATACAAAAATAGTAATGTCGGTAAAATTTCAACACGTATTCTGCCTGGCCCTGACCTTGCCTGCTTTGCACAGCACCAGTTGCCTGGCCTCCACAGAAAAACAGGCAACGGTTACCAGCCCCCAGCTTAAAAAGCAGTTATCCGCAAGTGAGGTGCAGACCAATGACCTGCGCAAGCTGGCGGCAGAGAATCCCGGTAAACACCTGCCCCAGTTGATCACTGCCATCATCCAGCAGGGTGTTATTTATCATAAGGAAAACCGTTACCAGGAGGCGCATGTTGCCTATGATGAAGCGCTGGAACTCTGTAACAAGGTAGAGGCAGAGAAAACAGAAACATACCAGACACAGCTGTATATGCTGCTGAACAACCTGGCATTGCTGTATCAGGCAGAAAAAAACTGGCCACAGACCCGGATCTACTTTGAAAAAGCAGTTGCCGTCCGCCGCCTGCAAGCAGAAAAAAACCGTGATGCTTTCCTGCCGCAATTGTCCGCGGTCTTGTTTAGCCTGGCAGATTTTTACAAAGAGCAGAACCTGCGCCCGCAAGCGCTTGCTGCGTATGGCGAAGTCATCGCCAACTACCGCCAGTTGATGCTGCAAGATGCCTATACCTACACACCCAGGCTGGGCAGTGTGCTTTTTTATGCTGGCGTGGTTCAGTATCAGGAGAAAAAATTTCCTGAAGCAAGACAAATGTTTGAAGAGTCGATTGCGCTTTACCGTCTTGCCATATTAAAAGAAGAAAAATACAAACCGGAATTAGCGCTCAGCCTGTCCAATCTTGGCGTCACCAATAAGGCCGACAACAAATACACAGCAGCACGGGCTGCTTTTGATGAAGCCATCGCCATCTACCAGACTGAAAAGCAAAAAAGCGCCCATACCCAGTATGTTCATGCCAACTCACTCAGAAGCTTGGGGGAATTGAATGCAATCGAAAACAAGAGAGAGCAAGCGCAAACATTCTACGAAGAAGCGGTCAAGGTCTACAGGCAAATCCCAGTCAGTCACGCCGATGAGGCCCGTCCATTCTTTGCAGCGTCCCTCATTGAACTGGCGCACATTTACAAACAGAAAAATCTTTACCCACAAGCGATCAGCACCTTTGGCGAGGCCGCCGCCAATTATCACCTGCTAAGCCAGAAAGATGCGCTGACCTACACACCCAAGCTGGCCAATGCGCTTCTTAATGTGGCCTTTGTCCAGCATACTGATAAAAAATATGCAGAAGCCAAAAAAACGTATGAAGAATCAGCCAGCTTTTACCGCCTTGCGGCATTAAAAGAACCCAGGTTCAATGCAGGGCTTGCTTTAGCCCTGAGTAATATTGCCGTCATCGACAAACTTGAGAATAGAATCCCTGAAGCGCGCCAGGCTTTTGATGAATCCATCGCCCTTTACAAGGAAAATGTAAAAAGCAACCCCGCGTCCCTGCATGGGTACGCAGTTACAATGGAAGGCTTTGCCGAGCTCAACAAAAAAGAGAACAAGCCGGCGCAGGCACAGGCAGCGTATGAAGAAGCCGTCAGCATTTACAAGCAAGAGCTGGCTACAGAGCCCGCGCAGGCCTTGCCAGCGCTGACAACTTCACTCAACAATCTTGGCGACTTTTATTGGCAATGGCTGCAGGCTGACAAGGCAATCCGTGCATATGAAGAAGCTGTCGGCTACTTGCGCAAACTGGCCGCCACCGCACCAGACCCGTATGCGATGAGCCTGGCAAGAACGCGCCTTTCCATGAGCCTGGTTTATATTGAAGAACGCAAGCTACCGCAGGCAAAGCAGGCACTGGAAGAGGCTATCAGCCTGTATCGTCCTTACCTTGAAAAAAATCCCGGGCTGACCAATAATCTTGCACTCGCTTACAGCAAATTGGCGGATATCTCGGATAAGAAAACCCAGACCGAACAAGCCTATGCTGCTTATACCCAGGCACTGCCCCTGTACCGCAAGCTGGTCAGGCAAGACCTTGATAAATATTCTCCTTCTTTGGCGAACGTGCTGCTCAACCTGGCCGAACTTGAATATCAGAAAAAACGCTTTAATGAGGCACAGGCTTTATATGAAGAAGCGGTCAATGAATACCGCCGTTTGTCTTCAAAAAATGCACCGCTCTACTCCCAAAAACTGGCAAAAGCGCTGAGCGATCTGGGTAGCCTTTTTATAATAAAGCAAGATGCCCGACGCGCAGAAACCATGCTCAATGAGGCGATAGGAATATACCGCGCCATCGTCACCAGGGATGCTGCGTATTCAAACGAATTTGCCAAGGCAAAGAATTATCTGGCTGCACTCTTTACGCAGCAATCAAGGCAGGCCGAAGCACGAAAAGCCTATGAAGAACTTATTCCGCAGTACCGCACACTTGTCAAAAGCAATCCTGACCTGAATAATGACCTGATCGTCGCGCTCTTTAACCTGTCAAACATCAATATAAAAGAAGAGCGCAAAGATGAGCTACGCAAGAACTTTGCAGAGTTGCTGCCACTCTTACGCGCACAAAGTGACGAACAAGTAGACACGCGCAATCCGTTTCTGGCATGGGTACTAAGAACTTCAGGCCTCCTGGCAGCCGAGGACAAAGACTATGTCCAGGCGAAAACATTGCTAAAGGAGGCGAACAGCATCTACCGCAAGGAAATAGAAAAGCATGCAGAACTATTGCCCCATCTTGTTGGTAGCATCTATTCTCTCGGCCAGTTGGAACAGCGAGACAAGCATTTGGAAGACGCACTCAATGCCTATCAGGAAGCTTATACCATCCTGCAAAACAAGGCGAAATTAAACCCGTATCTGCAGAACGAAAAAGCAGACATCATAGTCAGGATAGCCGATATCAACATCACCAATGGAGACGTGGATACTGCGCAAAAACTTATCGACGAAGCGCTGTCTATCCGCAGGCAACTGACCAAAGAGCAGGCTGATCTTTACACGAAAGACCTGATTCACACTCTTTTAATACAGTGCCGCATACATATCAAGAACAAAGATCAGCAAAAGACCAGGGAAGTCTATGAAGAAGTAGCCAAGCTCGCCAGTCGTACTGGATCGTTGACGCCTTTTCTGCAGTCTCGCATAGAATATTTGAAAAAAATTGTCAGTAAATTCGAGAATCAATAGGCAATATCCCGGCCTTCGTCCGGCCCGGATACAAGGAGCTGCCTGCCTATGCACGCATCAATACCCCGGTGCCGAGACATGACCCACTTCATACGCCTGTACATCCGCAGGCGAACTGGCAAATTGCACCGCTGTTTTAGCCGCTACCTCATCACGCCATAAGCTAAAACGCACCAGTGTCCATTCATTGGGGTCAAACGCTGTCAGCGTTGCCAGTACACCGTCTTGCTGGCTGAGTTTTTTTGCGACTTCAACTTCATGTTCACGCAATGCGCCCAGTGCGGTGTGCGGCGCGATAGGCCTGACCTGGCGTATCGCGAATTTCGCGCTGCGTACCTGCGCATCGACATGGCTATGCCATACCGACCATTGCTTGACTGCAGGCCAGCCAAAGGCGTGCGAGACGGCTTTGAAGCCATCGCCGCAGAGGAAATTATTCATGCCTTCGTTATCGTTCCACAAGTAAAAAGGGGCGTAGACATTCTGGCTGGATGCTGTGGCTTCGCTGTTTTTACTGACATGCAGATAGGCTTTGAAAGCCAGGCCGGGAAAGTTGTCGAGCATGTGTCCTTTGCTGGCGATGCGATGGCGCACGATGTCCATGTCGTAGTCGGCGGGGAGGGTGAAGTTGTATTGCATGGCGATCATTTTGGGTATCCTTTGTCGGTTGGTTTGATGGAAAATTTTTCTCATAAATTGCAAGGATCGTAGCTTGGGCCGGGCCTCGCTAGGCTACGCATTGTAGGTTGGGCTACGCTTTACCAGCCCAACACTCAGCGTTTAAATGACGTATACGTTTGCTTAGGCCCAGTGTTGGGCTGATGAGACGTAGCCCAACCTACTAGGCTAATTCATTTGCCGCCAATCGACGGAAACCCATCCCCACCCTAACCCCCCCCTTGAAAGGGAGGGGATAATTCGTGCGTGATGTCACCTCACCCATATCGCGCCACCCCGTCATACATCAGCCCACCACTAAACGACCAGTCCTCTGCCGCAGTGGTATTGATGATGACCATCACATCTTCTGCCCGCAAACCCGGTGACTCTCCCAGCAGTTCAACCAGGCGCTGGTAGAACGCCTGCTTGGTGGCGGCACTGCGCTGGCGGCCTGCGGTAATCTGTATCAGCACAAAATCATCCGACCTTGGCTTACCCTGATGACTGAGATAATCGCGGTCAAACACCAGTTCATTCGCTTCATGTTGCTGGATGATCTGGAAGCGGTCGAGTAGTGGCACTTCATAGGCATCAACCAGGGCCTGATGCAAAGC
>JAZJXP010000093.1:0-3593 GCA_040390835.1 Pseudomonadota bacterium | reverse complement strand
TTTAACCTGCCCATGATATTGGCCTACACCGCCATGTCTGCCGTTGCCCGTGAGGTCATTGAAAAATACCAGGACGTACAGGGTGCAGCCATGGCAAACCCGGTCGGCACAGGTCCTTTCAAACTGACTGAATGGGTACGCGGCTCCAAAATGATACTGGATGCCAACCCTGATTTCCACACAACGATATGGGATTTCCAGGCCAGTACTGATCCAAATGACCAAAAAATCATCTCTGCCATGAAAGGCAAGCGCATGCCGCAGATTGGCCGTGTTGTCGTCAATGTGATACTGGAAGACCAGTCGCGCCTGCTGGCATTCCAGAAAGATGAAATTGATTTATTCCAGTTATATGGCGGCCTGGCACCCCAGGTATTGAATGGCCCGGATTTGAAACCTGAATTTGTCAAACGCGGCATACAGATGTCGCGCATTGTCGATCCTGAGCTGACTATCTATTACTGGAATATGCAAGACCCGGTATTTGGTGGCTTGAGCAAAGAAAAAGTCGCCCTGCGTCGCGCCATGTCCATGGCACACAACGTTGAAGAAGAAATACGCATCGTCGACAATGGTCATGCGATACCGCTGCAATATCCTATCCCTCCTGGCGTAGTGGGTCATGACCCTAACTACAAGAGCAGCATTCAGTACAATCCTGCTGCTGCCAATGCCTTGCTGGACAAGTTCGGCTACAAAAAAGGCAAGGATGGCTATCGCACCAACCCTGACGGCAGCCCATTGGAAATTGTCCACACTGCCCAGACTGAATCACGCGGCCACCTGCAAGCGGAAGTCTGGAAAAAATCCTATGACGGCATAGGTATCAGGATGCGTGCCGAATTCCGCCCCTTTGCTGAAATCCTCAAAGCAGAAAAACAGTGCCAGTTGATGCAGCGCATTTCACCATGGATAGCTGACTATCCCGACGGTGACAACTTCATGCAATTGTTTTACGGTAAAAACATACACATGAATAATAATGGCTGTGTCGCCATTCCTGAATATGACAAGCTGTATGAGCAATCACAAAAACTGGCACCGGGGCCAGAGCGCGATCTGCTGTATCACAAGATGACACGCATCATGGAACTGTACGCAGCCCAGCGCCTGGGCTATGCCCGCCACCGCATGATGCTGTCGCAGCCACGTGTGATAGGTCATAAAAAACATCCCATCATGCATATAGAATGGATGCAGATAGATATCGACAAGACCAAATAGACAAAAAAATGAGCCGCAGACTAACTGAAATTTGAAAACCGAGAGACAAACATGACCGCTTATATACTGCGCCGCTTATGGCAGATGGCACCAACGATGCTGGGTGTCATCCTGCTGGTGTTTTTCCTGTTTAACTGGGTGGGTGGCGACCCGGCCTACATCCTGGCAGGCAAGATGTCGAATGCCGAACAGATTGCCAATATCCGCACCCAATTAGGTATAGACCAACCTTACTATGTGCAGCTATGGATTTTCATCAAGCAAATTGTCACCTTCAACTTTGGCAATAGCTGGAGTACTGGTGAAGCAGTATCATCCATCATAGGCACACGTCTTGGCCCTTCGCTGACGGTCCTGATCCCTCTCACAATTATCGAGACCCTGATTGCAATTGCGCTGGCACTGGCAATAGCCTTCAAGCGCGGCTCATTCACTGACCGTTCTGTGATGATTGCCTGTACTGTTGGCATGTCGGTCAGTATCCTGGTCTACATCATAGTCGGTCAGTATTTCTTTGCCTATAAACTGGGCATGTTCCCGGTACAGGGCTGGGGCAATCATTTTGCTGAAAACCTGTTCAAGTATTCTGCCCTGCCTATCCTGATTGCGCTGGCCGTGGGTGTCGCACCTAACCTGCGCCTGTTCCGCACCTTTGTGCTGGATGAAGTCAACCAGGATTATGTGCGCACTGCACGCGCCAAAGGCGTTAGCGAAAGCCGCGTGAAATGGGTACACGTCTTGCGTAATGCATCGATACCCATCATTACCCACGTCATGTCGAATCTGCCTGCGCTGTTGATTGGTGCCTTCCTGATCGAGCGTTTCTTTTCCATCCCTGGGATAGGCCGTGAAGTGATATTGGCGGTGGAACGCAGTGACTTCCCTGTGATTAAAGCTATCACTGTGTATGTAGCAGCAGCGACCATGTTTTTTAATTTGTTGACCGATCTGCTGTACCAGGCGGTTGATCCACGCGTACAGTTGAAATAAGGATCATTCATGAGCACGACTATCACAAATCCAACTGTACAAACAGTTTCACCGGGACTGTGGGCACTGGCCTGGCGCCGCCTGCGCGCCGACAAGGTCGCCATGATTGCATTGGCGATCGTGGCTGCCTTTTTATTGACATTGATACTGTCCGCGACTGGCGTCGTGGCCTCTGACTGGGAACAGGAAAGCGGCGTCAGCTATGCCCCACCAGGCTTTGTTGGTGCGGATACCGGCGTAGCAGCCAAAGTCGAGGTCGAAGCACCACCGCCAGAAAATCCATTGGACCCACTGGCCGACATCATCGCGGTCACGGGTACTGCGTCCTACGCGAAGTGGGTTAACGGGAGTGGCGCTCTTGTGGCATCGGGTGTGGTGACCGATGACGCAGGCGACGGCCCGTTCCGACTCGGCGGGTCGAGCAGCGGCATCGTGTTTGCAGGTGGGCTTGCAATTCTCGGCACGACAACTCTGGACGGATAAGTCGTGTCTGCCGATCTGATATTCGAGTCGGCACCGTCATCGACCCCGGACCTGGTATTCGGGGAGGTAGGTGACCCACCAGTCCTCGACTTCACCGCGTCGTCTGACGCCGCGTTCCCAGAGTTTGGAACAGGACCACTGGCCCATGTCGGCTTCGAGATTGGTCTGGAGTCTGCGTTCCCGACGTTCGGCGGTACGGTCGAGTCCATCTACGACAGCCACACCCAGCGGCCCACCGTGGGTACGACCCGGGCGCTCTGGCAAGAGGCCGACGACAGCCAATCGCAGACCATTCAGTCCTTCGATGACGGCGTGCCCTACTTTGCACCGGTAGAACAGCCGTTCCAAGATGCGCAGGCGGTCAGCGAGTTCCACTCAGGGGCTTGGGCTGACGCCACCAAGATGCGTAGGCCTCAGACCGCCGTGTTCCAAGACGGCGTGCACGCGGACAACAAGCTGGACGGCCTGGCGCAAGACGGCATCAAGCGGCGAAACTGGGCCGCAGCCGTATACCAAGAGGCCGTTCCATACTTCTTACCACTGAAGACTTTTGGGGGCTATGCCATCCCCAAGAATCTTGGTCGGTATGCACGATTCCAAGAGGGGCGTCGTCCACCGGCAGGCACCAGCAGCCACGTTGTGGTGCCGCCAGTTGACGAACCTTGCTACACGCCCGACCCGGATTTGCTGTTTGCAGAGTTGCCTTTGGCATTTGGCAACTTGGTGTTTATCTGCGAGAGGCACCTGCCACCCCCACCCGGGGCGACAGTGGTTGTCCCGATACGAGAGGTTTACGTGATCCTGAACGAAGTCTCGCTGCGGCGGGTCGATACCAACACCCAACTGCCGACATTCAACATGTCGCTGTCGCTGGATGTGGATTCGTACACCTGGAG
>JAZJXP010000092.1:30624-46849 GCA_040390835.1 Pseudomonadota bacterium | reverse complement strand
AGGGTAAATGATTTGACCTTGCCATTGGCAACCAGCATGCCTGCGCCTTCATAATACAAGGCAAAGTGCGGGCCAGAGAGATTGTTCAGTATGGTTTTGCCCGCACCTTCCATCTTGAACCGGCTCATCTCCGGGATGCTGATGATGACCTGGGAATTGTCATTGATTTTGATGGAATTCTTTTCTTTGTATGAAATGACCAGTTCATCGCCGATGACTTCAGTAATGACATTATTGACGAACCTCTCATTGCCATTGATTTGTACAGACTGTGCTTTGCCGACTTCAACCACCAGGCTGAAGGCACTACGGGTTTTAATGGATTTGAAGGCAGGCAGGTTACGGGTTTGCTCATCGGCATAAGCGGTAGAGCTGAGCAGCAGGGCAGATATCAACAATAAGTAGCGCATGGGTTTTCTCCAGTGTTAAGTGTGTAGCACTGGTCCCAGTATTACCAATTTCACCTGCACCTGCGCCCGCTTTGCGATGAACTGCAAAATTCTGGGGATGAGCCGTCGTTCAGGCCGGGCGCACTGTATTCAGTTTTTCATAGTGCAGCATGTCCAGCCATACGCCATTGCGAAAGACAGATGCGTGAGAGTGACCATATTCCCTGAAGCCGCATTTGCGCATGATGGCTTGGGATGGCAGGTTGTCGATAATGACTGTTGCTTCAATCCGGTTCAGTTTGAGTGCTTCAAATGCCTGGCTGACAACTGCATTGACCGCTGCAGTCGCATAGCCATGCCCGCCATGGCGCTGGCTGAAGCGGTAACCCAGGAAAGCTTTATGGTATTGATCTTGTTCAACGCCTCGCAAGGTGATACGTCCGACCACTTCATTTTCTACCCAGGCCAGGTAGTGATATTCGCGCTTGGCATTGGCCAGGTATTGTGCTTGCTCCAGGCTGGAGCGTACTTCTGGCAGGCAATAAAAATCATTACCACGGCTGGCTATCCATTCTTCAAAATGGTCACGGTTTTCCTGTTCAAATGCGAGTACGGCAGCGGCATCGTCGGATTTGACTAGCGTAATTATCAGAGATGAACTCATGGATATGATTCGTCAAGGCTGGTTGGTGAATGAAGGATTGTAATGGATGCTTAAAGTTGTTGCTGTAACTGTCGTAATCAAGATAAACCACTTGCAATGAAGAATGTTATGACAGCACTCATAAGATCAATCGGCTCAATCAGCTCAATGGTAAACCGGATCGCGTTAATTTTACTCGGCGCATTCTTTTCTGCGCACTCCATCGCACAAATGACCGATCCCGGTTTGCCGCCTAATTTGCCACCCAATAAGGCATTGGTGTTGACAGGCTTCGCCGTCAATAAGCCCGTGCAGGTACTGGATATTGATGATGCTGCCCAGGGCTTCCCTAAGGCGATTGCCCGCAGGCTCATGCGTGAACGGCAAGTGCAGGTGCGCACCTCGCCTGATTTATTGTCGTTTGATTGGCAACAGGATCAGCCACCAGTGAATCTCTTGCAACAACTGGGGCAAACTTATGCCAGCCGCTACATCGTTTCGGGTGAGATTCGCAATGCTGGCACCAAGATAGACACTAATCTTTTTGGCCTGACGCAAAAAAGAACCCGTGCCATAGAGCTGGATGTGCGTATCTACGATGCACGCACTGGTCAATTGCTGGCGCAGCAGGAATTTTCAAATACCGTTGCGGGAAATGTAAGCATAGGGCGTGAACATGCCTTCGATGGTGCCGCGTTCAATAGCACTTTGTATGGCAAGACCATTAGCGATATGCTGGACCAGGTTACCAGCCTGGTCAGTGCCACGGTATTGGCGCAGCACTGATTTTCAGATGGTTTATTTTTGAGCGCGTTCTTCTTCACGCAACCGTAATATGCGCCGCTGTATTTTGCCTGTGGTGGTCATAGGCAAGGCGTCGATAAATTCTATCTCCTTGGGGTATTCATAGGGTGCGAGTTTGCCACGGACGTGGTCTTGCAATTCCTTGATCAGGGCATCGTCAGCCTGATAGCCCTGGCTTAACACCACATAAGCCTTGACGAGGTTGCCGCGTTCTTTGTCAGGCTTCGGCACGACAGCCACATTTGCCACCGCCGCATGCTTGACCAGGCAATTTTCGATCTCTGATGGGCCTATACGATAACCAGCAGCCTTGAACATATCGTCTGCCCGGCCTTGATACCACAGGTAGCCATCGGCATCGCGGGTAGCGAGATCGCCAGTCCTGCACCAGTCCCCAGTGAATTTATTGCGGGTTGCTGCATCGTTTTTCCAGTAACCCAGGAAGAATACAGGATCAAGGTGGCCGTAGGCGTCATAGCGGCTCATGGCAACTTCACCTATTTCACCATCTGCCACTTCTTTGCCATCATCGTCAATGACAGCCACCCTGTGCCCAGGATAGGGCCGCCCCATGCTGCCAGGTCTGGCTGGCCACAACTGATGGCTATTGCCGACGATGTAGTTCATCTCTGTCTGGCCAAACATTTCATTCGGTGTGATGTGCAAGGCTTTTTCACACCAGTTGAAGACGGCATCACCTACAGCTTCACCCGCAGTCATGATGGCGCGCAGGGTGAGTTTGTATTTTTTCCTGGGCTTGGGCTCAGCCTTCATCATCATTTTCAAGGCAGTGGGGAACAGGAAGGTATTCGTGATCTGGTATTTCTCCAGCAGGTAGTAGGCAGTCTCTGCAGTAAACCGCCCCTGGTAGCCAACGATGGGTTTGCCAAAATACAGGGTAGGTAACAAGGCATCCATCAAGCCACCCGTCCAGGCCCAGTCAGCAGGTGACCAGAATACATCTTCGTCTTGCGGGAACCAGTTTTGCGAGGCCACAAAGCCAGTCAGGTTACCGATAATTGCAGAATGCGGTATCAGTGCTCCCTTGGGCGCGCCAGTAGTGCCACTGGTATAAATCAGGATGGCCGGGTCGCTGGAACGGGTATCGGCAATGCGGGCGGTGACAGGCATGTTGGGCACATGTGTTTCCCAGTCTATACAAGGCGGCATGTCGTTACTGGTGTCGCAATCCACGGTAATAACGGTTTTCAGGTCAGGACAGCGACTGCGGATTTCTTCAAATGCCTTTATCCCGCTGCCATCCAGAACGATGGCGATGGACTGGCTATGTTGCAGCCGGTATTCCAGCGCCTCTGGCCCGAACAAAAAGGACAAGGGCATGACGATGGCACCAATTTGCAGGCAAGCCATGATGGTGACGGCGGTTTCTGGCCTTTGTGGCAAGATACAGGCTATCACGTCACCACGCTGTATGCCTTCCTGCAAGAGCAGATTGGCAAGCTGATTGGCTTGCTCATGCAATTGCAGATAAGTCAGGCGGCGGCTATTGCCTTCGCTGTCCTCATACAGGATGGCGGTCTTCTTTGCATGTTTGTGCTTTGCCGCCCAGCGGTGACAACAGGCTTCTGCGATATTGAAGTTGTTGGGTACATCCCACCTGAATTCGTGGTAAAGCTGCTCGTAATGGTCAACTTGGGTACCTTGATCAGCTTTTGTATCGTTTTTAGTCTTGTCTTTGAGTTTGTTCAACTGCTTCATCCTGTCTCCGTTATAATAATCGAACGGTCGTGCTATTGTATGATTATGCTGCAAGTGCCTTGAGGCATTAGTATCATGCTACTTGATAATGCGCTTTGCAGGCTGTCGTTTCCCTGTATTTCCAGATGAAAAATATTAAATTCTTATGAATCCTCTATTCAAGCCTTCACGCACATCCTTTCTTGATATCCGTGGCCTGCAATACCATGTGCGCAGTTGGGGGCGTGAAGATGCACCCAAGATCGTCATGCTGCATGGCTGGATGGATGTTTCGGCTTCTTTCCAATTTGTCGTCGATTGCCTGCAACAAGACTGGCAAGTGCTTGCACCTGACTGGCGCGGTTTTGGATTGACTGAATCGCCCAAGGTAGATACTTACTGGTTCCCCGATTATCTGGGTGATTTGGATGCGCTGCTTAGACATATTTCACCGGATGAGCCTGTGAATTTGCTAGGCCATAGCATGGGTGCGAATGTCGCTGGCCTGTATGCAGGCGTGCGCCCTGAGCGTGTGCGTAAATTCATTAATCTTGAGGGCTTTGGCATGCCGGTGACGCATCCCAAGCAGGCACCAGGGCGTTACAGGAAATGGCTGGATGAGCTGGAAAACCAGGCTGGCCTGCGTACTTATGCCTCACAAGCAGAAGTAGCCGCCCGTTTGCAAAAAACCAATCCACGGCTGTCGGATGAAAGAGCAGCATTTCTTTCTACCCATTGGGCTAAAGAAACCAGCCCCGGTTGCTGGGAAATTTTGGGTGACCCTGCCCACAAGCAAACCAGCCCGCTCTTGTACAGAGTGGAAGAAGTCATGGCATGCTGGCAAAAAATTACTGCGCCAGTATTGTGGATGGAGGCAGATGACACCAATGTCTGGCACTGGATGGGGCCTAAAGAAGAAGCGCGCATAGAGATAGACAGGCGTCTGGAGCATATACCGCAGTTGCAAAAAGAGATGATTTTCGATGCCGGCCACATGCTGCATCATGATCAGCCAGAGAAATTGGCAGAATTGATAGAGGCATTCTTGCTGAAAGATTGATTTAGCTGCTCAGCTTACTTCTGTACAAGAATGAGAAAGCGAGTTCTGGGTTAAACTCCCAGAACTCGCTTTTTATTTTCTCATTCATTTCCCGGCATTATGAGCACGACACCTCAATCACCCAAATACGGTTTCACCACCACTATCCTGCATAGCGACAGACAAAAAGACATAGAGCACGGCTCTATCCATAAGCCTGTTCATACCTCGGTCATGTATGGCTACCGCGATGCGCGTGACCTGGCCGCAGTGTTCCAGAATAAACAATCTGGCTACCGCTATGGCCGCCAGGGCAATCCTACTGTCTCTGCGCTGGAAGAAAAAATCAGCAAGATGGAGGGTGGGCTGGCCACCATAGCATTTGCAACCGGCATGGCAGCCATAGGTGCGGTGTTCCAGGCATTATTGCGCCAGGGTGATCATCTGGTATCGTCTTCATTCTTGTTTGGCAATACCAATAGTTTGTGGCAAACCGTTGCGGGGCAGGGCGTCGATGTGTCTCTGGTGGATGCCACTGATGTAAGCTATGTCGCAGCCGCACTGACGCCAGCCACCCGCATGGTATTTGTCGAGACTATCGCCAATCCGCGCACGCAAATTGCTGATTTGAAAAAGATAGGTGAGCTCTGCCGTGAAAAAGGGATACTGTTTGTGGTCGATAACACCATGACTTCGCCTTATCTGTTCCAGCCCAAGGCTGTGCATGCGGGCCTGGTGATTAATTCCCTCACTAAATCCATCGCAGGACATGGCAATGTACTGGGTGGGGCCTTGACGGATACTGGCCTTTTCGACTGGAGCGGATTTCCAAATATCGCAGCTAACTTCCGCAAACAACCTGTGCAGGTGCAGGGGCTGGCGCAAATCCGGGCCAAGGCCTTGCGTGATTTTGGTGCCTCGCTTTCGCCAGATGCTGCGCATCAGGTTGCAGTAGGCGCAGAAACCATCGCCCTGCGAATGGACAGGGAATGTGCCAATGCCTTGGCATTGGCAAAAATGCTGGCTGCTGACCCGCGCGTGGCGGCGGTACATTACCCTGGCTTGCCAGATCATCCCCAGCATGCTCTGGCCACGGAATTGTTTGGCGCCTATGGTGCCTTGTTCAGCTTTGAGTTAAAGCCAGAGATAGATTGCTTTGATTACCTGAATCGCCTGAAGCTGGCGATCAATGCAACGCATCTTGGTGATACCCGTACCCTTGTGATTCCGGTTGCGCACACCATTTTCTTTGAGATGGGCGCGGAACGCCGTGCCGAAATGGGGATAGCCGATTCCCTGATACGCGTTTCTGTTGGTATAGAAGATACCCAGGATTTGCTGGATGATTTTGCGAATGCGCTGGCATCTGAGTAAAAAGACAGCGCGAATTTTGAACTAAAGACCGATTTGCAGCACTACTGTATGTTGGTGCAAGTGGTGCTGTGTTTTGTATGTGCTTCGATTATTTTATTTCTGTATTGGCAAGGTAAACATGTTCAAACTCTCTCTCAGTATGACGATGCGTGACTGGCGTGCTGGTGAGCTGCGCTTTTTACTGATTGCCTTGATGATCGCCGTGGCCTCCCTGGCCTCGGTCGGTTTTTTTACCGACAGGATGCGCAGTGGTCTCAATCGCGATGCGCATCAGTTGCTCGGTGCTGACTTGCTGGTCGCTGCTGATCAACCCATCAAGCCAGAATGGCGGCAAGAAGCAGAGAAGCGTGGCTTCAAGACGGCGGAAACCGTGGTCTTTCCTAGCATGGCGTTGGCGGGCGAGGGTGATGAAGCCATATCCCGCCTGGTATCTCTAAAGGCGGTGAGTGCCGATTATCCCTTGCGCGGCAAGTTGAAATTGAACAAGGGTGAAACAGAAGTCGCTACCGATGTGGTTCCGCAGCCTGGCACAGTGTGGGTCGATCCTGCTTTGCTGTCGGCGCTGAATTTGAATGTAGGCCAAAAAATCAAACTGGGTGAGCTGCAATTGACGGTGACCCAGACTATAGGTACAGAACCAGACCGTGGTGCAGGTTTTATGAATTTTGCACCGCGTGCCATGATATCGCTAACGGATATACCCGCCAGCAAGCTGATACAAAATGGTTCACGCGTGACTTATCGTTTGCTCATGGCGGGCGATACCAAGCTTATCGCTACCTATCAAAAAGAGTTGCAGGGCAAAATTGAAAGCGAAAAATTAAAAGGCATACGCCTGGAATCGCTAGAGTCTGGCAGGCCAGAAATGCGTGCCACGCTGGACAGGGCTGATCAGTTCCTGTCGTTGGTGAGTCTGCTGTCAGCCATGCTGGCCGCAGTTGCAATTGCCATGGCAGCGCGACGCTTCATGCTGCGCCATCTGGATGCCTGCGCCATGTTGCGTTGCCTGGGTTTGACACAAAACCAGGTCATGTCCATGTACTTGATTGAATTCCTGATCCTGGGTTTGCTGGGCAGCATCGCTGGTGTGTTGCTGGGTTATGCAGGACATTACGTCTTGCTGGAATGGCTGGGTAAGCTGGTCGCCAAGGATTTGCCAGATGCGAATTTCTTGCCTGCTGTGCAGGGCATCGCCACAGGTTTGCTGCTGTTGGTAGGTTTTGCCTTGCCACCGATTTTGCAATTGCGTAATGTACCGCATAACCGCGTCATACGACGTGAGCAAGATGCGCCCAAGGCGATGACGTTGGTAACTTATGCTTGCGGCCTTGGCATGTTCGTCGCTTTGTTACTGTGGCAAACAGCGGATATCAAACTAGGCTTGATGACAGCGGCTGGTTTTCTGGTCGGTTTGCTGGTATTCGCACTGATTGCCTGGCTGGGCATGTTCTCACTCAAACGTATGCGTACATTATTCGCACATTCTGCCTGGCGTTTCGCCATTACTGCTCTGCAAAGACGTCCAGGTGCGACTGTGATACAAGTTGTTTCCCTGGCCCTGGGTTTGATGGCCTTGCTGCTGTTGACTGTAGTGCGCGGTGACCTGATCACTGCATGGAAAAAAGCCACCCCGGCAGATGCGCCAAATCAGTTTGTCATCAACATACAGCCAGATCAAAAAGCAGATATTGCCAAGCAACTGGACGCCTTTGGCAAGCCCCAGCTTTATCCGATGATACGCGGACGTTTGATTGCCTTGAATGACAAGCAGATCACTGGCGACACCTATGTAGAAGACCAGGCCAAGCGCATGGTCGATCGCGAATTCAATTTATCGACCATGCCTGACATGCCTGCTCTGAACAAGATCACCGCCGGTCGCTGGTATGACGATGGCAAGGCAACAGAAGCCGAGGCGTCGGTGGAAGAGGGCATAGCAAAGACCCTGAAACTGAAGCTGGGTGACAAGATGACTTTCGATATCGCCGGGCAGCAAGTGACTTCCACCATTACCAGCTTGCGCAAGCTCGATTGGGGTTCCATGCGGGTGAACTTCTTTGTCATCATCAACCCTAAAGCCATGGTCGATATGCCACAGACCTGGATCACGGCTTTCCGTTTGCCTGAAACAGATAAAACTTTCGTTAACCACTTCATGCGTGATTTCCCCAATCTGACCGTGGTAGATGTCGGTGCCATGATCAAGCAAATGCAAGATGTGCTGGACCAGGTGATTACGGCTGTTGAATTCTTGTTCTTGTTCACGCTGGCTTCGGGCGTGCTGGTGTTATATGCAGCGCTGGCGGGGTCTCAAGATGTACGCATGCGTGAAGCAGCACTCTTGCGTGCCTTGGGTGCAACCCGTAAACAATTGTCGCAGGCACAGTGGATAGAATTTTTGCTGATAGGCGGCTTGTCTGGCGTATTGGCGGCTTCTGGCGCATCTGCAATAGGTTGGGCACTGGCGCGCTTCAGTTTCAATTTTGAATGGACTTTCTCGCCACTGGTCTGGCTGGCAGGCTTGATTGTCGGTGCAACTTGCGCCGTGATAGGTGGCTGGCTGGGTTTGCGCAATGTCTTGAATCAGCCACCTTTGCAAAGCCTGCGTGAGGCTTGATAGCAGCGCACTACAGAACTAATTTAAAAGGATTTATCTTGCAAAAACAAGAACTCAAACTCTATGTAGATTCACAATTTACCAGCCCTTACGCCATGTCGGTGTTCGTCACACTGCATGAAAAAGGCCTGGACTTTGATTTGCTCACGGTGGACCTGGAAGCAGATGCCCAGCACGCACCTGATTATGCCGCTACGTCCTTGACGCAGCGCGTGCCTACCCTGGTTCACAATGGTTTTGCCTTGTCTGAGTCTTCTGCAATCACCGAGTATCTGGAAGAAGTATTTCCACAGCAAGCTGTTTATCCCAAAGACGCGCACGCCCGTGCCAGGGCAAGGCAAGTACAAGCCTGGATACGTAGCGCCCTGATGCCTATTCGGGTAGAGCGCAATACACAGGTGATTTTTTATGGAAAGAAGCTGGATCCGTTATCTGATGCTGCCAAGGTGGCTGCGGCGCAATTGTTCCTGGTTGGTGAATCATTGATGCCAGACAATGCTGAAAACCTCTTCGGTGACTGGTCTGTCGCTGATCTGGATCTTGCTTTGATGATTAACCGCCTAGCACTGCATGGTGACCATGTGCCTGAAAAATTGGCCCGGTTCGCAGCTCGGCAATGGCAAAGACCTGCAGTGCAATTGTGGGTAAATCAGGCAAGACCAGCACTCTAAGTAGTAAAGAATTTAGCACCGATCATGAATACTGAAGTTGAAAATAATGAAGAAGCCCAGGTCAATTTGTATGAATTGCTGGGTGGCGCAGAAAAACTGCGTGAGATGGTTGACCGTTTTTATGACTTGATGGAGCTAGAGCCAGAATTTTCTGGTATACGTGCACTGCATCCCACGCCCATGGATGGATCACGTGACAAGCTGTACTGGTTCTTGTCAGGCTGGATGGGTGGCCCCGATCTTTATATAGAACAGTTTGGGCACCCGCGCCTGCGCGCCCGCCATCTGCCTTATGCCATCGCCAGCAGTGAACGCGATCAATGGCTGCGCTGTATGGCCTGGGCTATGCAGGACACCGGTGTCAGTGAAGACTTGCAGCAGCATTTGATGCAATCGTTTTATCAGACGGCTGATTGGATGCGTAACTGTCCTGGTTAAGTTTCTAAGTTTCGCAAATTGAATTCTCTTTTTCACCTGAATATTTTTCTATGAGCCTGTTTGAGGTACTGATACTTTTGCTGGCTGCGCTGGCCGTGGTCTTGAATATTTTTCTTTTGCTGCGTAAGTCTGGTACCCAGGATGCTGGCATAGCCGCTATACAGGAACAACTGCGCCAGACCCAGCAGCAATCCCAAATGTCGCAAGAGCGAAGTGAGCGCGCATTAAGAGAACAGGTACAATTGACAGCCCAGACTGGCCGTCAGGAACTGGCAGGCAGCTTTGGCCAGTTGCAACAAAACCTGGCTGCGCAGTTGACCAGCGTAGCAACCCTGCAAAATAACCAGATTGATGCATTTTCGCAGCAGTTGGTGAAGCTCAATGAAACCAATGCCCAGCAACTGGAGCAGTTCAGGCAGGCTTTCATCCTGCAAGGGCAGGTTGCGCGTGATGAGCAAGGGCAAAGTTTGAAGCGCTTTGGTGATAGCCTGAATCAAACTTTGCTTGCACTGACAGAATCAAATGCCCTGCGCATGAACGAAATACGCGCAACGCTGGAACAAAAAATACAGCAATTGCAGGCAGACAATGCAGGCAAGCTAGAAGAAATGCGCAAGACTGTCGATGAAAAACTGCATGCCACGCTGGAACAGCGCTTGGGCGAATCATTCAAGCTGGTTTCTGATCGCCTGGAAAAAGTGCATCAGGGCTTGGGTGAAATGCAGCAGCTAGCGATAGGTGTAGGTGATCTCAAGCGAGTGCTGACCAATGTGAAAACACGTGGTACCTGGGGCGAGGTACAACTGGAAATGATACTGGAGCAAATGCTGACGCCGGATCAGTATGCCAAGAACGTAGAAACCATACCAGGCTCAGGTGAGCGGGTGGAGTTCGCCATCAAGTTGCCAGGCAAGGAAGAGAACAGGGCGCCAGTATGGATGCCCATTGATGCAAAATTCCCCAAAGAACAATATGAGCGCCTGATTGATGCCGCAGAGCGTGCCGATGCAGAAGGGGTGGCGCAGGCAGGCAAAGAGCTGGAAAGAGCGATACGTCTGGAAGCCAAAACCATTTCCGAGAAATACCTGTCGCCACCACTGACGACTGATTTTGCCATCTTGTTCCTGCCGACTGAAGGCTTGTATGCAGAAGTCATGCGCAGGCCCGGCCTGGCTGATGAATTGCAACGTACTTGCCGCGTCTCCATCTCTGGCCCATCGACTTTATCAGCATTGCTGAACAGCCTGCAAATGGGTTTCCGCAGCCTGGTATTGGAACAGCGTTCATCCGAAGTCTGGCAGGTATTGGGCGCAGTCAAGACAGAGTTTGGCAAATTTGCAGATGTGCTGACCGCTACAAAAATCGCCTTGGAAAAAGCTGCAAAAAATATCGACCAGGCAGAAGTAAGAACCCGGCAAATGACCCGTAAACTCAAAAGCGTGGAAGCTTTACCAGCAGATACTGCTCAGAGTTTGTTGGGCGCCAGTATTGACGCCAGTGACGCAGATGCTGAATAAATAAACTGCGGCTTGATCAAACCAGGTCGGAAGATTTATCACCCATCAAATAACGCGGCCCAGTCCCTCTGGTATTGGCAATGTCTTGTGGATTGTATAGCGCGCAGGATTTGAGTGACAGGCAGCCGCAACCTATGCATGAGCTTAGCTGGTCACGTAAGGCCGTTAATGCCCGGATACGTTCTTCTATCAGGGAGTGCCATGATCTTGACAGTCTTTCCCAATCCTGTTTTGTTGGTGTTCGCTGGCCGGGTAGGCTGGCAAGTGAGTTTTCTATTTCTTCCAGTGTCAACCCTGCTGTTTGCGCCGCCTTGATAAAGGCAACGCGACGCAATACTTCACGCGGGAATTGGCGACGTTGCACAGGACTGCGTACGCTCGTAATCAGACCCCGGCTTTCATAAAAACGCAAAGCACTGGCCGCGATGCCTGATCGTTTGGCAAGTTCACCTATGCTGATTAAATTTGTATTGTTTGCGTCAGCCATTATTTTTCTCCAATACGTGAAAAAAGTATTTGACTTCAAGTTAACTTGAACTTGCATACTACAACAAATTCAACCAGCTATGGAGAGTGCAAATGACGGCTTCAACAACAGCGATGTGCAGCAATGTGGTTCTTAAAGACTTGCTGGACAAGAACAGGGAATTTGCCCTGAATGGCAAAGGAACCACCAATCACTGCCCCATGGCGCTATGTGCACTGGCTGGCATGGGGGCTAGTGACTGGCGTTTGCAGGACTTCTTTGCGCATTGGCGTGATACCTATGCTTTGCCTGCGTTGCCTCTTGATGAGACGATCCGGTACGAAGATTTTCAGGTTTATCTGGGTAAAAGAGAATATTTTGCAGACTTGCAATCCTGTTTTATCAGTTGTATCGCTGAACGTGGGGCAAAAGAAGTCATCAACCAGGTTTTTGCCCTCGTCCCATTTGCTCCTGCGACTACTGCATTCCATGCCCTGATACGACTCGCCCATGGCCTGCAAGCTGAGCATGTCGGGGAAATTGCGGCAGGGCTGGCTGCATTGGTGGCCACCAATTTTGATATCAAGATCAATATGTCAGGGCGGCGGCCAGTAAGTTCTGTCGCAGCAGGTTTCCAAAGCCTGTCACAAAACATGAGAGGGAAAGTTTATCCGGGCAGGATGATCGTTGAAAAAATGCGCTCAGTTGTTAGTGATGAACAATTTCTCGATAGTTTGCCTGGCATGCCTGTCGTCGAGAATTTGCTGGACGAGTTGGCACTCTGGGCTATTTCGGCTTATGGACAAACCAGGGATTTTACGATTTTACATATCATCACGGGCGTCAACGCTGCGCGGCAGGTATTGCCTTATCTTGAGCCAGAGACTGTTGCCAGCAGATTGCAGGATTTATGGGTGGCATTATGTGCCGCCTATGTCTCAGTGGGGGCACCAACCGTGATTGATGCTGTCATTTATGAAAACCGCATGAGAGCTAAGCACAGGCAACTCTGCTCATGGTCGGATTTGTTTGCCAGGGCAATAAAGAGTAATGATGATCACGTCATCAAGCTGACCTATGCCTGCGCTCTGGAAATCAGTTTACAACCAAATCTCCTTTACCAGATGGTGGTCATAGAAATGCTGGATATTCAAATAGAATCCGTTGCCTGTTGATTTTTACTGTCATCAAGATGGACAACGCGATAGGCATTTTTGCCAGTGCGTTTGACTTCGTACATGGCGGCGTCTGCTTGTCTGAGCAAGTCATTGGCATCGAATTCATTCGGGCCGGTATAGCTGATACCTATGCTGGCACCGATTTGCACGGACAGATTTTCATTGATGATGATGGGTTGACTGGCCAGCGTAATGATTTTTTGCGCAATCTCTTCGGCTTTTTCAAGATGCGTTAAATCTTTTAAGAGAATAATGAATTCATCCCCACCCAAGCGGGCGATAAAATCTGATCTCCTCACGGGGTTGCTGACCAGCCCGGAAAAATGTATGAGCACCTGATCACCAACAGTATGACCATGGCTGTCATTGACTTGTTTGAATTTATCCAGATCGATCATGAGAAGGAAGAAGCCCTGTGCATTGCCACTCGCATATTCTTTGGACAGGCGGCTGATTTCTTTTTCAAATCCCAGACGGTTATTAAGGCCGGTTAAGTGATCCGTGACAGCAAGCTGGTTGGCGCTTTCTTCCTGGGATTTACGTTCGGTAATATCATTCACCAGGCCTTGCAATATGCCGTCTTCAGCCGGACTGATGACGAGATTGATCCATTTTTTATTGTTTGAGCTTGCCAGTTGTATGTAAAAGTCATCAGACATGATCCTGGCTTCATTGATGGCGGCATCTATCATCAGGTGCAGGCGCAATTCCTGGCCTTCCAATAATGATGTCAAGGCATTGGCAATAATGGCTTTGCCGCCATGATCATCAAGGCTGAACATGCGTAAAAAGGCTGGATTATAAGAAAGTAATTCACCAGAAAAATTGAGCTGGAAGATGCCGGTTTCAGCATTTTCAAAAATGGTCTGGAATTTTTTCTCGCCGATTGCATGCTGGATACGCAATGTCCGTTCTTCATTGAGTGTCTTCAGCAGGCTGGCGACCAGGGTGTTGACGTCGCGCACCAGCTGGCCGATTTCATCTTTCTCGTTGCCGTCTGGCAGGCCCAGTTTGTCACCGGATTCTGGTGCCAGTGTATGCAGCCTGTCAGAGATATTTTTGATGGGTCTGGTAATCATGGTCAGCACGACATAGACCACGGCAGAAGCCATTGCCAGCGCTTGCAATAGCAAGAGATAGACGATGAAGCGGGCCTTGGCAGTACTCTGTTCTCTGATGAAATCCAGATTCGGGTCCAGGTGAATTTCGCACACTTTTTCTTTGGGATTAAATGGCGAGTAGACTTCATGCACGAGTTGATTGGATGCACTGATGCCGGGCAGTATTGTAAGTGCAGATTGATCGCTAGCTTTGGCAGATTTTTTGTCTGCCTCAGCAAGGATTTTGCCTTCCGAGAATATTTGCACCCGGCTAATATCACCATTCTTCAACAAGCCGCGCGCCAGTTCTGCTGCCAGATTCTGGTCCAGTACAAAGCAGGCTATGCTGGCTGTATTTTCAACTGTGCTTAAAGAGGCCAGCATGCGTTGGCGTGCCTGCTCCTGCTCGGATTGTGCCGAGAAGTGATAGCTGAGCAGTGCGAAGAATATACCTACGAGCAGAGCGATACCAAGCACAATGAATGCGCTACGATAGACGATGCTGGTACGTAATAGTCTTAACATGCGGGGATCACTTACTGTGTAGGGTCATAGATCATTTTTACCCGCTTATCCAGTTTCTTGCGCTCTATGTAACCAATTGCAGCCTTGTTGCTGCTGACTATATCCAATACCTCATCCACGGATTCTATTTGCATGGGTGGGGAGCCCTGGCCAGAAAACATCAATCTGGCCCAATAAGAGTTAATTTCAGGCAAATTTTTATTGACCAGTAGCGCGTAAAATTTCGCCTTCTCGATATTCGCTGCTGTCAGGTCCAGCGGCATGGCGTTGATGCCAGATGCCAGCTTGCGATTTCTTCCCATGTACAGATTGATGACTTCATCCTTGCTTAATTTTTCTATGCCGCTTTGTGGGTTGGCAATCACCACCAGGTCTGCCTGCGCTGCCTGGCAACAGCCCCAGAAGCTGAGGTACAAGAGAAGGTGGTAAAGGGCTTTCATCATTTTCTCTTAAAAGATGAAATTGTAGGCAACACTGATCAGCCTGGCCTTGCCATTCCACCCCGGCTGATTATTCCGGACCAAAAAATAGTCATCGGTTTTTATGTCGTCAACTTGTAATTTCACATTGCTTTTCTCAGTCAGGTCATAGCGTATGCCGACAGAAAAAGTGGTCTGTCGGTTGTATTGATTATTAATGGCACCGTTGACAGCGGCTGCCAGCATATCCAGATCTGGGCTGAGCCCCACAGGTAAGCGGCTCGCCGTATTTTTATCAACCGGTCTGGATGCTGAATAGGTGAAGTAAGGTGTCAATTGATCTATGCGATAACCAACGGTCAGATAGGCAGCCCTGTTGGTCGGGAAGAGCAAGGATTCTGAACTGAGTTGATTGAGCATCAGTTGTGCCTGTAAAGGCCCCTGGTCATAGGCAATACCAGCCGATAAATAGGTGAATTTTTTGTCTGTCAGTGATAAGTCATTTGCCAGGCCAGCCGCGCCGGGGACAAATGCGTTCAGGTAAGGTGAACGCAGACTGTCCAGCAATGTCTGCAAAGGTGGAAATTCATTTTTGAATTTAAGTTCGCTATAGCCAAGGCGATATATCCAGTTTGAGGTTTGGTACTCAAGATGACCGCCAAGCAGGCGTGAACGATTCAGGGACAAAAAATCATCGGGGCTGCCTGTCGATGTCTTTTCTCTTGCCACACCTGCAAAAACTTTCGCGCGCAATAGGCCACTGCCCAGCGGTTTGGAAAGCACCATGTCTGCGCCATCAAAATAGGAAATGATCAAACTACCAAAGAAGTCTATGGGTGGCCTTACCCATTGGTAGGTATAGCCTACATTGCGGGAGTCAGCCAGCAGATAGACATCAAATCCCAGTCGGCCTGCACGCAGTTGCAGATTGTCATTGGGTAGGTAGCGGGCATATGCCCAGGTGATCTCTGGCTGAAATTTATTTGTCGAACGACGGCTGACGACTTGCAAAGCTGTGTCGATATTGTCATTGATGCTTTTGTTGATCTGAATACCGAAATTGGAATCCATGCCAAAATCAGTTTGTCTGGTAAAACCAACACCATCATTTTGTGTCAGGTCGCGGACTATGTCGACGTTGCGGGTGTCACTGTGGACGACACCAAGTGTGCCAAAACCACTGATGGTGAAAGGCTTGCCGTCGTCTGCCGCATGCACTCGCATTGCCAGAGTAAACATGCTGATGCATAGAATGAGATGTGAAAACCTGCTTGACATAGAACCTCACTGCCACGGCAAAGTGCTACACGATCAAAGGCAAGCTATTTTGTGCAATGTCTGTAATCA
>JAZJXP010000092.1:0-30614 GCA_040390835.1 Pseudomonadota bacterium | reverse complement strand
CTGCACAGGTTTACATTTTTATTTTTTCGCTGCAGTTTTTTGTTTGGCAATCACCAAATCTTTGATACCGTTATATACATCTTCAGGTAATATTTTTTTGCTAAGCAATTCATCTTTACCCTTGTATGGACGGCCTTTGATAATTGCGTCTGAGCGTACATCACCAATTTTAGGCAGGGTTGCCAATTCTTTTTTTGTCGCGCTATTCAAATCCATGAGTTCGGTTTTGGCTGACGCCGATGCCGATGTGGAGGCTGAAGCCGAACTGGAAGCAGAGACGCCCGCTGATGCTTTTTTAGACGCATCTGCGGCAGTTGCTGTGCCCATCGCCATTGCTGTCAGCACAGTAGACAACAAGATTGCCTGCCATTGTTTTTTCATCTTTACTCCATCCCAAAAGTGAAACAGGAGCACGAGGCTCCTGTTGTTAACAACGTTCATGAGAGCTGCTAAGTGCAGCATAGCATGTTATTGTGTTTGTACCATCGAATTAATCAATACAGGTGTCACAGGCACATCAGACATGCCGCCAGCTGTTGTAGTTGGCACGACATTGATCTTGTCCATGATGTCCAGGCCAGTCACAATTTTGCCAAATACTGCATAACCAGTGCCAGCTGTCAGGCCATCAAAACCAGTATTGTCAGCTGCATTCAGGTAAAACTGGGCTGTCGCAGAGTTGGCGTCACTGGTACGTGCCATGGCGATAGTGCCACGCAGATTGCTCAAGCCATTTGGCGTTTCCAGCTTGATAGCTGGCAGTGTAGTAGGTTGTTGCAGATCAGATGTGAAACCACCGCCCTGAACGATAGCGCTCTTGATCACGCGATGGAAAATTTTATTTACGTAGAAACCACTTTCGACATAGTTCAGGAAATTGTCGACAGTAATTGGGGCTTTAGCCGGGTTCAATTCCAATACGATAGTGCCCAGACTGGTCGTCATGGTGACTTGTGGCTGTGCCGGCAGCGTGAGATTGACCAAGCCCGAGTACAGCGTTGTGCCATTTGCTGCTGTAATGGAGTAGGTTGTTGAACCAACGTTGACCAGCTTGCAGGACAGGACACGTTGCGTAGCCGTACCGCCTGCCAATTCTGTAATGGTCAGGCAGGCAGGAATACTGGCGTTATAGCCCTTGTCCAGATTTTGGCCGGTAATCGTGAAATTGGTGACCTTGCGATAAACTACCTGGTCCGTAGTGACTTTTGTTACGGAAGGTACTACAGCAGGTGTGTCCGACTTGGAGCCGCCGCAGCCACTAAGTAATACGAGAGATGCACAGGCACCCAAGAGCCATGTTGTCGCTTTCAAACTGTTCTCCAAAATTAAGTAAATGCGGGTATTTTACTTTGCTTATCCTTGTTTTTATCATCAAGTCTGAAGCTGTTACGATTTCTATACAATTGCGACCGTATTTTCTTAAATCAGACCTTCAAACGGCAAAATACTGACTTTCTCTCCAGCAGTTACGCTCCCTTGATCATGATGCAAGATGATCATGCAGTTCGCTTCTGACATGGAGCGCAAAATGCCAGATCCTTGCGAGCCGGTGATACTGACTCCAAGTTCGCCATCACCGCGCATGGCCAGTATGCCGCGCTGATATTCCGTACGTCCAGGGCGCTTGCGTATGTCTGAGTTCGATTTGACGCCAAATAGCGGTAAGGGCGGTACATTTGCCCCCATCAGTTGCTGCAGTGCCTGGCGGGCAAAAAAATAAAAAGAAACCATGACTGCAACGGGGTTGCCAGGCAGGCCGAATAAATAAGCACTTTTACCTGCCGATGTGATTTTACCAAAGGCCATAGGGCGGCCGGGGCGCATGGCGATGCTCCAGAAAGCCACGTCCCCCAGGCGATGCATCATTTGCCGGGTGTGGTCAGCATCGCCGACAGAGACGCCGCCCGAGGTGACAATTGCATCCGCATTTTCGCAAGCACTGCGCATGGCGGCCTCCAGTGCCTCAGGATTGTCCTGGACCACACCCATATCCAGCACATCGCAACCCATGCGTGTCAGCATGCCGTATAAGGTATAACGATTGCTGTCATAGACACAGCCTGCTTCCAGTGCTTCACCCAAAGAGCGCAATTCGTCACCGGTAGAAAAAATGGCGACGCGCAAGCGCCGCTGTACGGTGACTTCAGGGATGCCCAGAGATGCTAATAAACCCAGGTCGGCTGAGGTGAGTATTTTTCCTTGGCGTATGGCAACTTTGCCTATTGCCAGGTCTTCGCCTTTCAGGCGGCGGTTATCTCCTGCACGCAAATTACCTACGCTTAATTTGACTTGGGTATCGCTGACTTTGCTTGTAAATTCCTGTGGTACGACCGTGTCACAGTCTGCAGGCATGACCGCACCCGTCATGATACGTACACATTGATTGGACATGACCGTGCCGATAAACGCTGCGCCTGCCAGGGCAGTACCTATGATTTCCAGACTCAGCTCTTGCACGTCTGCCAAATCTTCGCCCCGCAAAGCATAACCATCCATGGCAGAATTATCGTGGGCAGGCACATTGATGGGGGAGATGGTGTCGGTCGCCAGCACGCGCCCCAGGGCTTGACGTATGGTGAGTTTTTCCATGCCGCAAACGGGCTGGGTATATTCGCGCATGATATCTTGCGCCTGCTGCACTTTGAGGGCTTCAGGATCGTAATCAGACAGACATCCGGTGATGCCTTGCAAGTTCCTGTCAGATGCTGGCGAGGTATTCATATCAGTTTTCAAGTTCCCGTAATTCTTCCAGTGTATTGATATTGCGAAATGCTGCATTGTCTTCAAACAAGACTTCGCATATTTGCAGGCTGGCATGCCACGCTTGCATTTTGCGCCCACCGGTTTCCAGATAAGTTGTCAGTCCCGCTAATACGCTGGTTTTCATCAAGGCAAATACAGGGTGGTTTTGTTTTTGCTGGATGCCATCCCGGTTTTCCCATGTTACTGCCACGGCCAACTCAGCATCGCTCTGCAATAGCGCAGATGATAATCGGTCTGCCAGGTCAGGCGGCAAAAATGGTGAATCACAGGATGCACACAACAGGTAAGGTGTAATGCAATGCAACAGGCCTGTTTGTATGCCAGCCAAAGGGCCGGCAAAGCCTTGCATGTGATCTGGCCAGACTGGAAAATCAAACTCCTGATAGGTGGCTATGTTCTGGTTGGCGCTGATCATGACAGTGGCGGCTTGTGTTGCCAGTCTTTGCAGCACATGCAAAGCCATGGCTTTGCCGTGCAGGCATTGCAAGCCCTTATCTACCTCGCCCATGCGTGTCCCGCGGCCGCCTGCCAGTACCAGGCCGGTGATGAGGTTTTTGTTTAAGGTGGTGTTGGAAATTGACACAGAAATCGGCTTGCTGAAATCTAAAGTACTTATGATACTGTTATCAGCCGCCTATGTAAGACATTTCTATTTTCTTTCTCTCCTGGCCAGGCGTATTTTGGCTGCGCATTTCAGAATAGCGGTCTGTGCGCTGCTGCCAGATTTGGGAGATTACATTGGCGATGGCCAGGTCTGAGTGTTCTTGCGTGTCACGTAACAAGGCACGTAAATCATGACCACGACTGGCGAACAGGCAGGTGTAGAGCTTACCTTCTGTTGACAGCCTGGCCCTGCTGCAGTCATGGCAAAAGGTTTGGGTGACGCTGGAGATAAAACCAAGTTCACCGCTGCCATCTGCATGACGCCAGCGGGCTGCGGTTTCGCCTGTGTAGTTGGCATCCATGGCAATCAGCGGCATGCCAGCGTCCTGTATGCGTCGTACTACTTCCGAGGAGGGAATGACCTCGTCCAATTTCCAGCCATTTGAGGCGCCGACATCCATGTATTCTATAAATCTGAGTATATGTGGCTTGCCTTTGAAATAACGGGTCATGGGAATGATTTCATGATCATTCAAACCTGCTTTGACGACCATGTTCACCTTCACTGGTCCTAGCCCGGCGGCTTCGGCAGCAGCGATGCCTTCCAGCACTTCATTGACAGAAAAATCGACATCATTCATGCGTTTGAAAATGGCATCGTCCAGCGCATCCAGTGAGACTGTCACCCGCGTCAAGCCGGCATCCTTCAAACTTTGCGCCTTGCGCGCCAGCAGTGAGCCATTCGTCGTTAATGTCAGGTCCAGCGGCTTGCCATCGACAGTCCTGAGCTTGGCCAGCATTTCTACGAGGCGTTCCAGATGTTTGCGTAATAGTGGTTCGCCACCGGTCAGGCGTATTTTTCTGACGCCATGCGCGACAAATATGTTGGCGATACGGGTGATTTCTTCAAAGCTCAGCAGCGACTTATGCGGCAGGTATTGATAGTCTTTATCAAAGACCTCTTTGGGCATGCAATATACGCAGCGGAAGTTGCAGCGATCAGTTACTGAGATACGTAGATCATGCAGGGGACGTGACAAGGCATCCTGCAATTGGCCATCGGGTGTTTTCAATACTTCTGGAACAGACAATGCAGGGCTAAATCGTTTTAATTCTGATAGCGGAATGAATTTTTCCGTCATGGCTAGGGCAGGTAATTTTTAAGCTTAATAATGAACAATAACACGACTTGAAATCTCGTGTGACTGTTAAGGTTTTTATTGAATTTAAGCTAATAGCGAGAGGATATATCCGGCAAGGGCGCAGGCAGCCAGCAGCCTGACAGTAGAAAGCTTGAATTTGAATACGGCGACACTGGCCAGGGCAGTGAGTACTATGGCTTGAATATCCAAAGTTGCTGCATCTTTAAAAAAAACATGGCTGGCAAATAGCCAGGCCAAGCTGACAATAACACCAACTACCGCAGCTGAAATGGCATTCAGCGGTGCATTCAAATGCAAATTATTCCTGCTGGATTCAACCAGTGGGCCACCTGCCAGAATGAAAATAAATGAAGGCAAAAAAGTGAAGAAGCAGGCTACACTGGCCCCAAGGCTTGCTGCCAGTAGTAGATGATCGTCTCCTAAAAAAGCGTGGCTCCAGCCGCCAATGAAACCGACAAAAGCAACAATCATGATTAATGGTCCGGGAGTAGTTTCACCCAGTGCCAGGCCATCCATCATTTGCGCTGTATTCAGCCAATGATATTGCTCAACTGCTGCCTGCACCATATACGGAAGCACTGCATAAGCACCACCAAAACTGAGCATGGCAGCCTTGCTGAAAAAACTGGCCATATCAGTTAAGGGGTGAGGCAGGCCAAAGCTGAGTGCAAGCAACAGCCACATCGCAGCGGCAAACAAGATGCCCAAGCTTAACGTGACGAGCAGTTTAAACCAGGAAAAGCGCGCATGCTCTGGCGTTGGTGTGTCGTCATCAATAATGGCGGGCAGATGCTGATGTGTAGTTTGTTGGTGGGCAGATTGTGCTGTGTTACAGAATTTGCGAAAAATCAGGCCTGCGCATGCAGCAGCAATGATGACCAGAGGGAAGGGAAGATGTAGCCAGGCTATGGCAACAAAGGCCGCGAGTGCGACTGCAATCAGTACACTGGTCTTCAAGGTGCGCTGCGCGATGCGCCAGGCAGCAGCCAGAACTATGGCGACTACCGCAGGCTTGATACCATTCATAAGCCCTTGGACGACAGTATTATCGCCAAAAGCCATGTATATCCACGACAATAAGATCAAGATCAGAAGCCCTGGCAAAACAAATAACAGGCCCGCCATGATGCCACCCCTGGTTTTGTGCATGAGCCAGCCTATGTAAATGGCGAGCTGGGTCGCCTCAGGTCCTGGCAATAGCATGCAGTAATTCAGGGCATGTAAAAAGCGTGCTTCGGATATCCAGCGGCGCTTTTCCACCAGTTCCGTATGCATCAGCGCAATTTGCCCGGCAGGCCCGCCAAAGCTGATGAACCCCAGTTTGAGCCAGTAAAGAAAAGCTGCCTTCAGGGTAATCTCATGCGTAGGCAAGGTGCTGCTTTCAGTGTTTTATTTGCGAATATTGTGCCAGCATATTATTGCTTATTTAATGACACACATAAAAAAAACCGGCAATCAAAAGAAAGCCGGTTTTTTTGTTACTCTTGTATTGAAGACTGCCTACAGGTTGTCCATCAACATCAAGAGCGACGTGTTTCCACCATCACCAAAGGCTCATCGGCGGCGACTGGTGCAGGCTTGCGTTCACGTGGAACGCGTACCGGTGTCGCCAGCTTTTCTGCTTCTGCTTTGGCTGCTTGCAGCTTGACAGGGTCGGTGCTGGCTAATTCCAGTCCGGCTTCTTTCAGCATGCTATGCAGGGTTTCCAAAGGCATGCTTGCATCCAGCGGTTTTGCTGCTGGAGTGCTGACTACCTGAACTGGATCTGCAGGAGCTACAGGAGTTGGAGTCTCAGGAGCAGGGGCTACTGGAGCTACCGCTACTTCAACAGGCGCAACTTGAGATGCCACTTCTGCAGGGGCAGCAATGACAACTTCAGGTGCTGGTGTTGGCGCAGTTGTAATTTCTACAGGTACTTCAACAGCGATTGGTACGCTGATGACTTCCTGCGCAGCAGAAGCAATTACTGTGGGCGCAGCAACGACAGGTGCAACAACGGCATCAGCTACATTTGCAACAGGTGTGATTACCTCTGGTGCAAGCTCAGGCGCTGAAGCTGCTACTGCCTCTGCAAAAGCGGCAGGCTGACTGGCTTCTGCAGTAAGACTTACTGCATTATTAGTCACTTCCTGTGCTGCAACTGCAGGTGTGGCTACAAGTGCATTTATTACTGCCTCATTGCTGGCAGCGTCGGCATCAACAGCTTCGCTGCCATCAATTGGCAATTCACCTTGCTCATTGACCAGCTCGTTACCATCACGGTCGCGGCGATTGCGGTTGCGGCCACCACGACGGCGACGGCGACGGCGTTCTTCGCCTTGCTCGCTATTGTCATTTTCAGCGCCGGGTTCCAGTGCTTCCAGTTGTGGTGCAGCAGGCATGACATCGACAGGCACAGGGTCTACATGCTTGTGGATAGGCTCTTCCTTGCTTTCCTGCGCCTGGTTATCCTTGCGTTCGTCACGTTGACGTTGCTGACGTTCGCGGCGGGTTTCCTGGGATTCGCGTTCTTCACGCGGAGGCTTAGGTGCTTTTGGTGGGCGTGGATTTTCCGTCGCTGCAGGTTTGGCTGCTTCCTGCTCTGGCTTTTCTGTCTTTTCTGCCTTCGCTGGACGGTCTTCGCGCTCATCACGATCGCGGTTGCGGCGATTGCGGTTGCGCTGGCCATTGCCATTGCGTGGGCCACGGGCAGTGCGGTCACGCTCACCAGCTTTTTCTTCTGCCGGTTTTGGTGCTTCTACCTGGGCTGCTGGTTCGGACTTGCCAAACAGGAAGCCAAACAATTTGCCAAAGAAGCCAGGTTCTGCCGGGGCCGCAACTGGTGCAACGATAACGGGGGCAACTTCCTTGCGCTCCACGATAGGGGCGGTATCAGGCGTGATGCTCTTGACCATGGCTTCCTGGCGTGGCTTGACGTCTTCTTTTTGACGTTTGCTGTAGCCGATGTCGGTGTCAGCCTGCTCAGCCATGGCATAGCTGGCGTGGTGGTCTTCGAGACGTGGATCATCTGTTTTCAGACGGTCCAGCTTGTAATGTGGCGTTTCCAGATGCTTGTTGGGGATCAGGATGACAGTCACGCGGTGGCGCGTTTCTATCTTCAGGATCTCGCCACGTTTTTCATTCAGCAGGAAAGCAGCAACGTCGACAGGTACCTGAACGTGGATCGCTGCTGAGTTTTCCTTCATTGCCTCTTCCTGGATAATGCGCAGGACTTGCAGGGCAGAAGATTCAGTATCGCGGATATGACCAGTGCCGTTACAACGTGGGCAAGTCACATGGCTGCCTTCAGACAGCGAAGGACGCAGGCGCTGGCGTGACAATTCCATCAGGCCAAAACGGGAAATCTTGCCCATTTGTACACGTGCACGGTCATAGCGCAGGGCATCTTTGAGGCGGGTTTCAACTTCGCGCTGGTTCTTGGCGTTTTCCATGTCGATAAAATCGATCACGATCAAACCACCCAAGTCACGCAAGCGCAATTGACGCGCTACTTCTTCTGCCGCTTCCAGATTGGTATTGAAAGCCGTCGTTTCGATATCGCCACCACGGGTAGAGCGGGCCGAGTTAACGTCCACAGAGACCAGGGCTTCAGTATGGTCGATAACGATTGCGCCACCGGATGGCAGTGGTACGGTACGGGAATAGGCAGTTTCGATCTGATGTTCGATCTGGAAACGCGAGAACAGCGGTACATCATCGCTATAACGTTTAACGCGATGCACCATGTCGGGCATCACATGGCTCATGAACTGCTGAGCCTGTTCGTAGATTTCATCGGTATCGATGAGGATTTCACCAATGTCAGGCTGGAAATAATCGCGGATAGCGCGGATAACCAGAGAAGACTCTTGATAAATCAGGAAGGCTCCTGGGGAAGATTTGCCAGCACCTTCAATGGCACGCCAGAGTTGCATCAGGTAATTCAAATCCCATTGCAATTCGTCAACATTGCGGCCTATGCCAGCAGTGCGGGCAATCACAGACATGCCACCAGGCAAATCCAGTTTGTCCATGGTTTCGCGCAATTCCTGACGGTCTTCGCCTTCAACACGGCGGGAAACACCGCCACCACGCGGGTTGTTAGGCATCAAAACCAGATAGCGGCCAGCCAGTGAAATGAACGAGGTCAGGGCAGCGCCCTTGTTGCCACGTTCTTCTTTTTCGACCTGGACCATGATTTCCTGGCCTTCACGCAGCGCTTCTTTAATGGAAGCATTGCGTACGTCCACACCTTCTTTAAAGTAGGTGCGGGCAACTTCTTTGAAGGGGAGGAAGCCATGACGTTCTTCGCCGTAGTTGACGAAACAGGCTTCAAGGGAAGGCTCGATACGAGTGATCACGCCTTTGTAGATATTGGACTTGCGTAGTTCGCGACCGGCAGTCTCGATATCAATGTCTATGAGTTTTTGCCCATTGACAATGGCAACGCGCAACTCTTCTTGCTGCGTCGCGTTGAACAGCATACGTTTCATGTTTTACTCCGTGACCTGGTGGTCATCTTGTGTTGCCTTCTCTTAAAGAGGCAACTGTGCTGATACGGGATGTATGCGGGAGCGGAGTGTTTGAGGGGAGGGAAATGCCTGAAGCAAAACAGGGCGGAGTCTAAATGGCAGGTAAAAGCCAAGTAGAACTGATGATATGGCAATACGGCCATCTGTTTTGCGTTGGGCGCGGACGATTAAAGTAAATCAAGTTCGAGTGCACATGTCCCCCACGTCGTCTGCCTTGCTTATTGGTGAACAAGCAAGTACAACGCCAGGCGATGAGCAACTTTGGTACCAGACCATCTTATTTTGTTGTGTCTGGCGGAATCGACCCTGTTACCTCAACCATCAACCGGCAAGCTCACTGGTTCATATTTAAACCCGCGCCTCTTGCCAGACTAATATCCTTACAATTCAAACTCTCTGATCCAACTTCATTTGTCTACGCCCGATAACAACAATTGGCTGCTACCTTGACCTGCAAATGACGCTGCATACACATCTTTTCCATCAAATTTGCAAACAGGCGAGGCCGATGGACATGCCCCTGTGTAAAATAGGCGTTTATTCCTCTTACACTGCTAAAGCATAAAATGCTGAAGCGAAAATGATTATATATTCAAAATGAAGGACTTAGCGACAATTAATAGGGGAGCACATCAAATTCAGATGGAAAAGCATTCCCCTCAGCAGCCTTCGGCCTCCCAACCCAAAGTTCAGATGCTCACGATCTCGGAAGAAGAGGCGGGACAGCGCATTGATAATTTCTTGCTACGCATCTGTAAAGGCGTGCCAAAAAGCCATGTTTACCGGGTTTTACGTTCCGGTGAAGTGCGTGTTAACAAAGGGCGTATAGACCAGTTGTACCGTCTGGTAGAGGGCGATGTTGTCCGCATCCCACCGATACGTATGGCCGAAGTCATCGAGCAGGTCGTACCCAAGCATGAATTTCCCATTCTGTTTGAAGATAGTCATTTGTTGATTATCAACAAACCGGCTGGCGTAGCCGTGCATGGTGGTTCAGGCATCAGTTATGGCGTAATTGAACAATTGCGCGCTTCCAGGCCAGATGCCAAGTTCCTTGAACTGGTGCACAGGCTGGACAGGGAAACCTCGGGCATACTCTTGCTGGCAAAAAAACGCAGCGCATTGACAAATTTGCATGAGCAAATGCGCGATGGCGTCACTGACAAGCGTTATCTGACCCTGGTGCATGGTGACTGGAAAAATGCCCGTCAACATGTCAAGCTGGCCCTGCATAAATATACAACTGCGGAAGGTGAGCGCCGTGTACGGGTGCAGGCGGATGGCATGGCATCTCATACGGTATTTACTTTGCAAAAAAAATATCGTGATTTCGCCTTGCTTGAGGCCGAATTGAAAACCGGGCGTACCCATCAAATTCGTGTACATCTGTCAGCCAGCGGTTTTGCTATTGCGGGCGATGACAAGTATGGTGACTTTTCCCTGAATCGTGCGTTGCTGAAGGCGACAGAGGGGCGTGGTGCACTGAAGCGCATGTTTCTGCATGCGCACCAGATCAGCTTCGTTCATCCTGAAACTGGTAAGACCGTGACGGTGAATGCGGGCTTGCCTAAAGAATGTGAAGATTTTCTGAAAAGCCTGGCTTAGTGCCTTAGTTCGGAAAAGTCTTAATGGTTTAGTAATGGTATGATGCCGTTATTGATGAGAAACATGTCGCGCATGCTGATGTGTGCGCGTTTATTGAATATATGGCAAAAAAGCAATTTGATTTAATTGTATTTGATTGGGACGGAACCTTGATGGACAGCACAACTGCCATCGTCAAGTGCATGCAGTCCGCAGCAAAAGACCTTGGTTTGCCGGTTCCCAAAGAAGATATCGCATCTTATGTCATCGGCCTCGCCTTGCCTGAAGCAATACAGGTGGCCATGCCGGGAATAGACCCCAAACTCTATCCCAGGGTGGTTGAGCGTTTTCGCCATCACTTTCTGACCAAGGACCATGAGTTGCCCCTGTTTAAGGGTGTCAGGGAAATGTTGGCCGAACTGGCGCAAGAGGGTTACTTTTTGGCAGTGGCAACCGGTGCCAGCCGGGTTGGCCTGAGCCGCGCTTTGCATACAGCCAAGCTGACCTCGTTATTTGATGCGACTCGTTGCTCTGACGAGACATTTTCCAAACCACATCCCGCCATGTTGCAAGAATTGACGCGTGAACTGGGCCAGGATATGCGCCGCACTGTCATGATAGGTGATACCACTCATGACTTGCAGATGGCCAATAATGCTGGTGCTGCAGCGATTGCGGTCGAATATGGCGCACATGATGTGCTTGCACTGCAAAACATGCAACCCCTGTTTTCTGCAAAAGATGTTGCGCAGTTACATGAGTGGCTGCGTAAAAACGCCTGAACATAAGCGGCAGATAAGAGATAAAAGATGAAGTCAATTTCTGTATGTAAGTCAGATGAGTTGATAGAAGGTGGCAAGGGTGTGCGTTTCCCTGTCACCGCCGGCAGTGATGATGCTGTCGGTTTCGTCATTCGTTATGACGGTGCAGTGCATGGTTACTTGAACCGCTGTGCCCATGTGCCGGTGGAGCTGGACTGGAATCCGGGTGAATTCCTGGAATCCAGTGGTCTTTACATCATGTGCGCCACTCATGGTGCTATTTATCAGCCGGATACCGGCTATTGCACGGGCGGGCCTTGCCGCGGCGGTCGCCTGCGAAAAATTAATGTCAGTGAAGAAGAAGGGCAGATTTACTGGCATCCCGATGATTATATACAAGCTGTCATTGCCTGATTTCTGGAAAAATTATGAATGAGCAATTTCCGAGTTCGCCAGCGAGCGAAAGCGATAAAAAAGAAACTGGCTGGGAACGTCAGCTTTTGGAAAAACTGGCAACAGATTCCTTACGTGAGCAGCGTTTGCGCAGGCGCTGGAGTATCTTCTTCAGATTTGCATTTTTGTCGGTGATTATTTTCGCGTTTTACTATTTCAGCGATTATGCAAGCACTGAAATGGAAAACCTGGGGCATCATACCGCCCTGATAGAAATTGACGGTACCATCGAATCAGAAGGCGCAGGCAGTGCGCACTCGGTGATCCCGGCATTGAACCGGGCGTTTGCTGATCCAGGCTCAGTCGCTGTCGTCGTGCGTATCAATAGCCCTGGCGGCAGTCCCGTACAAGCTGGCATGATCAATGATGAAATTGGCAGGCTGCGCAAAGAATATCCAGACAAAAAACTGTATGTCGTTGTGGATGAGATTTGCGCATCCGGCGGTTACTACATTGCCGTTGCCGCAGATAAAATTTTCGTCAATAAAGCCAGCGTTGTTGGTTCTATCGGGGTCCTCATGGATGGTTTCGGCTTTACCGGCCTCATGGATAAGCTGGGTGTAGAGCGTCGCCTCATGACTGCAGGTGAAAACAAGGGTTTCATGGACCCATTTTCACCACAAACAGAAAAACAAAAAGCATTTTCGCAAACCATGCTTAATGAAATTCACCAACAATTCATTGATGCTGTGCGTGCCGGGCGTGGACAGCGTTTGAAAGAAACGCCAGAAATGTTTTCTGGTTTGTTCTGGATAGGCAGCAAGGCTGTGCAAATGGGGCTGGCAGATGATTTCGGTTCTGTTGATTCTGTCGCACGCGATGTCATCAAGGTCGAAAACATCGTCGACTACACTCAAAAAGAAGGCTTACCAGAGCGTGTCTTGAAAAAATTTGGTGCATCCATCGGTTCAAGTGCAGCGACCACGATCTTGAAGGGAAATACTCCTAGCATGCGCTAATTAGCCATTTTGTTTGGTTGATTTTCTTAATCCTGTTGGCTGCTTGCATAGTTATTTTTTTCTTCCACTCGTTATCGAGTTGGCATATATTAGGGGCGTAACTGGTTCAAAAGAAGGAGGTCGATATACAAGATATTTTTTGTATCCAAGGCGGATTGAATTTGAGCTCCGGTGTCTTGTGTGCCGGTTATTAATGAAGTGGATAGTCTACAATTTGTGAAGTACCCATCCGTTTAGTTCACGGACCTGAGGTTTCTAAGAACCCTCGCTAAGTTAGCAGCAGTAGCAATATTAGTAGCCATAAAGTAGCCATTAGCATCCATGAAGTAAAAGAAACGGTAGTGCAACGCTACCGTTTTTTTATGCCTGTTTTCTTCTCACATACTTGATTTGAATCAAGTGTCGTCATTTTCTCTCCTGTAACATCAAAGCAATTTGATCGCCGCACCTACCCTTTATCTTCTATCATCAATCATGGCATTTGTATTTTCAGCGTTTTTTGAAACCAAGTTTTTCGCTTTTAAAACAAGTGAAAAGACAGCCTGTTTTCATTGCGGTGAAAAAATGCACAAAAGCAATGCACTGACTACCTCATTTGATTGCCGCATGCAGCCAGTATGCTGTCATGGCTGCCTGGCGATTTTACGTACGGTCGAGCAAAATAAACTGGTGGCTGAGTATATGAGGAATAAAGTCGGCCAGACGCTGCCAGGGTAAAGCCATGATAAATGCGAGCGATGTAATGCCAGACGTCAATGGAATAGCCCGACAGCAAAAGCTTGTCAGCGAGAAACTGAGTCTCTCAGGTATGCGGTGTGCTGCCTGTGTGCAATTGATAGAATTTCGTATCAGGCAATTGCCGGGCGTCACTTCCTTCAAGATCAATCCCGCCAGTCATCGTGCCGATATTTCCTGGGATGCTGAATTACTGACACTCAAACGTATTTTGGCTGCTGTCACCGACCTGGGTTATGGTGCTTTGCCTGCCAACCAGTCACCAGATGAATTTGAGCAAAAAGAAAGCAAGCGCGCCCTGTGGCGCTTGTTCGTCGCCGGCTTCGCCATGATGCAGGTGATGATGTATGCCTTTCCAGCCTACCTGGTTCCCGTGCCACAGATTGATGGTGACTTGACGCCAGACATCGACAAGTTATTGAAGCTGGCCAGCATGATCATCGCGGTACCTGTCATCGGTTTTTCTGCATCTCCTTTCTTTTCTTCTGCCTGGCGTGATTTGAAAAATCGCCATGTCGGCATGGACGTACCGGTTTCTCTGGGTATATTGCTGACTTTCTTTGCCAGCGTCTGGGCGACGTTTAATGGCGGTGCCGTGTATTTTGATTCGGCCATCATGTTTGTTTTTCTCTTGCTGGGCGCACGTTTGATTGAGTCCAAAGTGCAAAAACGCACGACTGCAGCATTGAGAATATTGACGCAATTATCCCCGGCGATGGCGCAACGCTATCTCTGCTATCCGCAGCAGGCGCTAGAGATTGTTGAGGTAGCAGCCTTGCAGGCAGGTGATTACCTGTTGGTCGCCGCTGGTGAGCATATTCCTGCGGATGGCGTGGTCATTGCAGGTGACAGCAGTTGTGATGAAGCCCTGATGACGGGTGAATCACTGCCCGTCAGTAAAACCACAGGCAGTCATGTATTGGCCGGATCGGTGAATATTCACGGCGCCCTCGTGATGCAGGCAAAACAGGTAGGTGGCGCAACGCAATTGTCGACCCTGATAGGCATGATGGAATCAGCCTCGCTGGAAAAACCACCACTGGTTTTACTGGCAGATAAACATGCCAGCCGATTTTTTATCATCATACTTTTTCTGGCATGTATTAGCGGCATAGTCTGGTGGCAAATAGATCCTGACCGCGCTTTGTGGATCGCAATCAGCATCATCGTGGTGACTTGCCCATGTGCCTTGTCTTTGGCAACGCCTGGGGTCATGTCAGCAACCATAGGTATCCTGGCTAAAAATGGCGTGTTGCTGGCGAAATCAAAAGCCGTACAAGCCATGGCATCAGCCACGCATATTGTCTTTGATAAGACCGGCACGCTGACCATGGGCAAATTACAGGTGAAGGAAATGCTGTCTGCTACTGACGTGCCCGCCACTGCAGCAATTGCCATGGCGCTGGCCAGTCAATCTACGCATCCGGTATCCAAAGCTATTGGCGATTATCTGGCGCAAAAAAATTCGAATCAAGATATGCCAGACTTGAACAAAGTAAGGGAGATGCCAGGTGCTGGTATTGAGGCAGAATTTGAAGAGCAAATTTATCGCCTGGGTAGCGTGGAATTTGCCCGTGAATTGCATGCTCAGGAAATATCTATCCCAGTCGGTTTTGCAGAGCAAACACTGACTGTGCTGGCGAATGAATATGGCAATCTCTTATGGTTCGCACTCGATGACATACTGCGTGATGATGCAATTGAAGCGATCAGGAATTTAAAAGGCAAGGGCAAGAAAATCTTGCTTTTATCTGGTGACCGCTTGGACGTGGTCAATAATATTGTTGCGCAATGCGATATTCAGGAAGCCTATGCTGGCCTGAGCCCGGCAGGCAAGTATGAGATGGTGCAAAAGCTGCAGGCTAACGGTGCCGTAGTGGTCATGGTTGGTGATGGCATGAATGACGGGCCTGTATTGGCACTGGCTGATGTGTCAGTAGCAATGGGGCAGGGCGCGCCAATTTCACAATCGCGCAGTGATGTATTATTGATGTCGAATCGTTTGTTGGATCTGGATTTTGGCATGGCAGTAGCCAGTAAGGCTTATAAGCTGATACGTGAAAATCTCGCCTGGGCTGTACTTTATAATTTATTGGCGATACCTGCTGCCATGTGTGGATGGCTTGAGCCCTGGCATGCGGCACTGGGTATGTCGCTGAGTTCGCTGATTGTGGTGTTGAATGCGCTACGTCTGTATTTAGTGCCACAGCCCGTCTATCTGATACAGGACTGATATAAAGAGTAGCACAAGAAATTATGGACATACTTTATTTGCTGATACCGCTGAGCCTGGTGCTGGTGTTTGCCATTGGTGCGGTATTCTGGTGGGCAGTTAATCACAAACAGTTTGATGGCCTGGAAGACGAAGGGCAAAGAATTGTTGATGATGTGGATGGCTGAGTTTTTGAAATATGCTCAGGCATTGATGGGATTTTGATGCGCAAAATTCAGGATTTGATGGGCAGATTCATAAAAATCAGATTCGGCTATATCGTTTTGTTGTATTTGCTTGGCCTTGGCGTATCCCACAAAATTTCTCGCGATTGATTTGCCATAGGCCGGGTCATAGTGCTGCTCCAGCAATTCTTTGACCAGTTGCGTGAGTTCGCCATCTTGCGCCATTTGCTTCCAGCCAGAAATTTTCTCTTTGCCGTGTAGTGCGGTCAGGAAATGCAATTGCTTATTCAGGCTTTCTGTGTCACACATGAAGTGGGCATATTCTTCCACCAGGAATTCCACTCTTTTTTTCAATGGTAAATTAACTTGTAGGCAGCCTGAGGCACGCATGGCTTGCATCAGGTTTTCTGGTACTCTGAGATTGCCAATTTTTTTACTTTCTGCTTCTATGTAAACCAATTTTTGCACATCAAATTGTTGCAGTTGTTCAAAAATACGGCTCTCGAATTGTTTTTGCGAGGGCTGTGCATGCTCGGGGATATCACCTAATACTGAGCCACGATGGGCCGCTAATTGTTCCAGGTCCAGCACCTGTGCGCCCAGGCCTGCCAAGGTTTGCAGACAACGACTTTTGCCGCTGCCCGTGGGGCCGCATAAAACCTGCCACTGAAACTGTTGCAATCCTTCGTTCAGGTTCTGATTAACAAATTGTCTGTATGCCTTGTAGCCGCCATTCAGTTGCACGACTGGCCAACCTATTTTAGCAAGAATATGTGCCATGGCACCACTGCGGTTGCCACCGCGCCAGCAATAAATCAAAGGTTTCCAGTCGCGTGGCTTGTCCTGAAACAGGGTTTCTATGTGTCGTCCTATATTCTTTGCTACCAGGGCTGCGCCCAGGCGCTTGGCTTCAAACGACCCAACTTGCTTATACATGGTGCCTACGATAATGCGTTCTTCATTATCCAGCACCGGGCAATTGATGGCATGGGCAATATGGTCTTCAGCGAACTCAGCCGGGCTGCGCACATCAATGATGGCGTCAAATTCTGCGCGTCGCTTGAATACCTCTGGAAAATCCAGCAGTTCAGGATATTTCATGACTTTACTTACCTAGTAAGGGAAGCAGGTTTGGCAAGACATTATTGACGATGGTTGGGTGTACATCAGCTATAGGATGAATGCGGTCCGGCTGAAAAAACTCATCTTTTTCAGCTATGCCTTCCAGCAAAAAAGGGACAAGTGCGGTTTTGTTGGCTTTTGCCAGCTTGCCAAATAGCGAGAAAAAACGCTCGGAATAATCGGGGCCATAATTGGGAGGGATTCTCATGCCAGCTAACAAAACTTTGCCTTTCTGAGTTTTTACCATATCTATCATGGCCTGGAAATTACTCTCGGAAGCTTTGAGTGATAAGCCGCGCAAGGCATCATTGCCACCCAGTTCAATGATAACAATATCTGGATGATGCCTTTCCAGTAAACTCCCCAGCCGTGATTTTCCGCTACTGGTGGTGTCACCACTGATACTGGCGTTAATGACTGTGGCTGGTATATTTTTTTGCTGTAATTTTTGCCCCAGTAAGGCTACCCAACCTTTGCCACGCTCGAGTCCGTATTCGGCTGACAAACTATCGCCGAGCACAAGGATGGTTTTTGATGCAGAATAAGCAGGTAAAGCAGTAATCGCAAACATCACGAGCACCAGGGCTTGTTTTAATAGCCTGCTGACGTGACCTGACAATTGAGTAAAGAGCATACGCAAAGACCTTATGGAATCAAACAAAGCAGCAATCGAAGTAAAGCACCTGACCAAGCGCGTAGCAGATGCGACTGGCGAGTTGAGCATACTGAATGGCATAGATTTTACCGCGCAAGCCGGGCAGACGCTTGCAATTGTTGGTGCCTCTGGTTCAGGCAAGTCAACCTTGCTGGGTATTTTGGCTGGTCTGGATACGCCAACGGAAGGCAAGGTCTTGCTTGATGGCGTGGATATTTTTGATTTGACGGAGGATGGCAGGGCACAATTCCGCAAAGAGAACCTGGGCTTTGTATTCCAGTCTTTCCAATTGCTGATGCACCTGAATGCGCTGGAGAATGTCATGCTGCCACTGGAATTGCGTGGCGATAAGCAGGCGCGTGCCAAGGCAGAAAAAATGCTGGAGCATGTCGGGCTGGCTTCCAGGCTCAGGCATTACCCCAAGTTTTTGTCCGGTGGTGAGCAGCAAAGGGTAGCGCTGGCCAGAGCCTTTGTGACTGAACCACCTTTACTTTTTGCTGATGAACCTACCGGCAGCCTGGATGCTACTACGGGTGAGGCAATTATCAATCTGATGTTCACTTTGAACCGTGAGCGTGGTTCGACCCTGGTTCTCGTGACGCATGATCTGTCGATTGCAGCCAGATGTGGCAGGGTGCTGACCATCAGTGCCGGTCATTTGCGTTCAGATACAGTCAACGCCTGATGGCAAAATAATTTACTTCAGGCTTCCGTCCCAGTCGTAAGCCTGGATGCTGCCATCACTGTAGGCTGCCAGCCAGCCACCACGTTTGTTCTCGCTATCGCAATCCCAGTCTGGCAATACATATCTGGTTTTGCCATTGTTGGCGTGTATCGCTGGCCTGTGGGTGTGACCATGTATCATGGTGCCGGTCCCACTTTGTAAAAATAATGCTGCGATGGCATCTGCATTGACATCCATGATGGCAACAGATTTTTGTTTTTGCTCCATCTTGCTTTCGGTACGCAAGCCTTCAATAATTTTTTTGCGTTGATCAAGCGGCATTGCCAGGAAAGTCTTTTGCCATTCTGTTTGCCTGACTTGCGCGCGGAACTTCATGTAAGCATGGTCATCCGTACATTGCGCATCACCATGGCTGATGACCACTTTTTTTCCAGCTAAATCAATCACGCTGGGGTCATCCAGCAATACTGCACCGGTGGCTGCAGAAAAATCGTCACCGATTAAAAAATCCCGGTTTCCGGCGATCCAGTACAGTTGTACGCCATGTTCATGGACTTTGCACAGTGCCTGGACTATGGATAGATTATAAGGGTCGTCAATATTGTCATCACCCACCCAATACTCGAACAAGTCCCCCAATAAATACAGGGCCTCGGCTTGCGTGGCCTGTTTGTCGAGAAAACTTAAAAAGGCTGCCGTGGTAAGGGGAAGGGCAGGATTTAAATGTGTGTCAGAAACAAAAAGCGCAACCAGTTCAGGTTGCGCTTTTGTCTGATTCGCGTGATGGTCTGCGATCATGAGATAGACTAAATGGTATTAAACGATTTGCGTTTTTTCAATCAGCACGTTTTCTACCGGTACATCCTGGAACATGCCAGTACGGGTAGTTTTCACGCCTTTGATTTTGTCGACAATGTCTGTACCTTCTACGACTTTGCCAAATACGCAGTAGCCCCAGCCGTCCTGACCTGGGTAGTCGAGGAAGCTATTGTTTGCGGTATTGATGAAGAACTGTGCTGAAGCAGAATGCGGGTCACCAGTACGGGCCATGGCCAATGCATAACGCTCGTTTTTCAAGCCATTTTTTGCTTCATTTTCAATCGGTGCATTGGTAGGTTTTTGGTTCATGCCTGGCTCAAAACCACCACCTTGTATCATGAAGCCATCAATCACGCGATGGAAAATGGTACCGTTGTAGTGACCAGATTCAACATAGGCCAGGAAATTGGCAACAGTTTTTGGAGCTTTTTCTTCGTTCAGTTCAATCTTGATGTCACCGAAGTTGGTGGTCAGAATAACGGCCATGATAGTCCTTCATTTCTAAAAGGTTAGTGATGTGTTTATTTTAACAAGGTAGCGGATTGGATGATAACTGGTTTAGTTGGTACATTTTGCATCATTTTAGCTTCACCAGTTTCTACCACTTTAATTTTTTCGACGACTTCCATGCCTTTGATGACCTTGCCAAAAGGCGTATAGCCAGCGGTCATTGCCAGTGCCCTGGCGCGTCTTTCAGTCACAGTGTTGCCACGGTATTGAAACTCAACCGGATCACCCTCAGGCAGGACTTGATGGTTCAGAAATTCATTGTCTTTGACATTGATATAAAACTGCGCCCCGGCTGAATTGGGGTCTTGCGTGCGGGCCATGGCAACTACGCCCAGGTCGTTTTTCAAACCATGTTCCAGTGCTTCACGGGCTTCCAGGGGGACGGATTTATTCGTCGGTTTTTCTTTCATATCCTTATCATAACCGCCGCCCTGTATCATGAAATTATCGATGACACGATGAAAAATCGTTCCTTTGTAATGTCCGCTTTTGACATATTTAAGAAAATTATCTACGGTTTTTGGAGCCGCTTCCGGGTAAAGCTCAATGACGATTTCACCCATATTGGTTTTCAGGGAAACCTTGGGTTGCCCTTCAGCAAAACTGAAAGCGCTTGCCATTATCAGACATGTACCCAGCAATACACTGTTTAGTCCGGATTTTGAAATTTTCATATTCAGCATACGTTATTGGTTGATGAATCAAGAGTAAAACAACTAGTTCAGACGGTAGTTTCGTAAATTATGCGCCATCTGGCGGCTTCTTTCAGCCAGTATTGGCGCTTGCGAATGGCCGCTTTGCTTTTCCCATTGCTGGTTTCCTGAGTAAAGGTGCTGACAATCAGCTCGTCTTTGCCCGGGTAGCGGAAATGGGTTACGTCTTTTAATTTAATAGCAGGATTATGCCAGTTATCCCAGCTTTGCTGCTGTTTGGGAAACCAGGTGTTGAGATTGTCGCCCTGTGTAGTCTTAAAATTGCGCGAATAATTCGTCAGAATGCGGTTGGCGTTCTGGCTTTGCATGTCCAGGCGCCAGTCGTCCAACAGTTTTTCGGCAAAGTTTCTATCCAGCATCCATTTATTGCGGCTGACAAATTCTACTTGCTCGCTGATGATAACTGGCGTCTTGCCTATGTCCACCATGGAAGATATTTTTAAAAAATCCGGATTCGTCAATACTACGCAGCCATCTGATGCCAGAGGCGGTCGGCTGAAGCTTTCAGGCGGCATGCCATGCAGCCAGATGCCAGAGCCATTGCGGCCATTGAATTTGTCCCATTCATTCGGATAATTCAATGGCAGGGCACCAGGGCCATAAAAACTTGGCAGCTTGGTGCCGGCCAGACGGCTGGTAATGTAATACACGCCTATCGGCGTCTTTTGGTCGCCTTCTTTAATCTTGTTGATACCAAACTTGCCTTGGCTGATGTAGAAATCATTGATCAGGCGCGGCTGACCAGCGGCATTTTCATATACATATAAACGTGATTTTTTTGCATCGACGACAATTGCCTGTTTCTGGTCATCGCGCAATTGCAAGATGGCTCTGGGGATCAGGTCAGCGGAGGGGCGTTCACGGTAAGAGCGTATACGTGCTGCTGCCTCATCCCGCAGGTCCTTCAGTTTGTCGGGTTGCGTCAAGGCACCGACACCAAAACTGCGCACCGGACGGGTGTGCATCAGCAGCAAATCACCCTGTATCAAATGTGCCAGTTGGAAGTGCGGATAGGCTTCTACCAGCGCATCTATCTTCGTCTGCGCCTGCTGCAGATTATTTGCGGCCAGGTTTTTGTAGACTTCAATTAATAAAGCATCCGGGTCGGGGGCATTTGGATTAATTTCGGCTGGTGCGACTTTATTCGGGCGTGATTTGGCCATGACGAATGCTGGCGAAGCAAGATGCGCCAGACATGTCAGAGCAAGAATAGCAAAAATGCGTGATTTTCCGACTTTGACTGCGGCCGGAGTATCAGAATTGACAGCGAAAAACATTAGCTACCCGCACGCTCCTGTTTGATCTGCCATTTGCCATCCTGCTTCACCATATGCAAGGTTTTACGGCTATTGGCAGTCAACTGGTCAGAAGTATAGATCTGACGGAACTTGACCGTGGCAGTGCTGCCATCGACATCGATTTTGGCAGATTCAATTTTGACATTGATGCGACCTTTGCCTTCTATCCTGTTGCGACGCTCTTCGGCCCATGCTTTATAAGACTCGCCTTTGGGTGTCTGGAAGTCTTTTGCGTAATGCCCCAGATAAGCATTGGTATCTTTGCTGCTCCAGGCTTTAGCCCAGTTTTCTACCGCCTTCAGCACATCTTCTTCAGCCTTGTCACTAGCAGCAGTAGTTGTGGCTGCAGCAGGTTTGGATTTGGGTTCAGACTTGGCAGTTTCAGCCTCAGGCTTTGTTGCTGCCACTACGGCAGCGCTGGCTTTGGCTGGAGCGGCTGCATTGGCGACAGCAGGTGCCGGAGACGCCATTGCTGTCTTGGGATTGGTGCCACCGGTGGCATTGCCGACCAGGTTCTTGACCAGGGTCAGCTTTAATTTGGCAGTATTGTTGCTGGAATCGAGTTGCAAAGCCTTGTCATAAGCCTGGCTAGCCAGTTTTGCATACACATCACCCAGGTTTTCATGTGCCGTGCCATAAGTTGGATTGGTCCTGATCGCCATCTCCAGAGCTGCGCGGGCCTTGTCGTACTGGCCGGATGAGGCATACAAGACTGCCAGATTATTGTAGGGCTCGGGCAATTCCGGGTAATCGTCAGTCAGCTTCGAGAAAACGGTAATGGCTTCTGCTGATTTGTTTTGCTCTGTCAGTATCAATCCCTTGAGAAAACGCATCTGCGCATCCTTAGGACGTTGCGCCAGGGCGGCATCTACTTTTTGCAAGGCCTCACTTACCTGGCCAGATCTGAGCAATTTGCCAACATCAGCCGCATCATCTGCCCGGACATAAGCAGACATCAACAGCAATGACAGACTGGATAAGGTAAGAACATTCTTTAAAATGTGGCGCATGGTGTTCGGTCTTGGATTTATAGGAGTTTGGCAGAACATGTAAGCTGCAATGGTATACTGGCTGATGAGCAAAGCGCCATCTTATCAAATAAGTTGCTGACTATGGGTGTTTGACATTGACTTTGACAAGTAAGCAGCATTTTGCCAGTGGTTTTGACAACGGCAACAGGTGTGTGGATGCTAATTTCTCTTGTCTGAACTCAAGCAAAAAGTGCTGAACACTGGACAGCGAGACCAGTTTTGATATCTAATCTGCTCCGTCAGGACAATAAGTCCATTATGTATGCATACGAATTTTGCAAAAAAATCATCTAAATGGTTCTTTTGCACGCTAGGCAGAGCGACACATTATTCAATTAAACATTGCGTCCGCGCCAGAATGAAATTGGATTTTTTTATCAACTCGTGTGATGTTAAGGAGGCACGATGACTAAAACGACATTTTTAAATTTTGAACAATCAATTGCAGAGCTGGAAACAAAAATAGAAGAACTGCGTTTTGTTCAGGATGATTCAGCAGTCGATATTTCTGAAGAAATAGATAGGCTGTCGAAGAAAAGCCAGATGTTGACGAAGGATATTTACGCCAAGTTGACCCCATGGCAAGTGTCGCAAATTTCCCGTCATCCCCAGCGTCCATATACCATGGATTACGTGAATCAGATGTTTACTGATTTCCATGAGTTGCATGGTGACCGCAGTTTTTCTGACGATCAATCCATCGTTGGTGGTTTGGCCAGATTCAATGGTCAGGCATGTATGGTCATGGGCCACCAAAAGGGTCGCGACACCAAAGAACGTGCTCTGCGTAATTTTGGTATGCCCAAGCCAGAAGGCTACCGCAAAGCCATGCGCCTGATGAAATTGGCTGAAAAATTCGATATTCCTGTATTTACCTTTGTCGACACCACTGGTGCCTGGCCTGGTATAGATGCGGAAGAGCGCGGCCAGTCCGAAGCCATTGGCCATAATCTGTATGTCATGGCAGAACTGAAAGTACCTCTGATCACTACCATTATTGGTGAAGGTGGTTCTGGTGGTGCATTGGCGCTGGCTGTTGGCGATGCCGTGCTGATGTTGCAATACGCGACATATTCCGTGATTTCTCCGGAAGGTTGTGCCTCCATCCTGTGGAAAACTTCTGACCGTGCATCTGATGCAGCCGAGGCATTGGGTTTGACAGCCCACAGATTGAAAGCCATGGGCCTGATCGACAAGATCATCAACGAACCTTTGGGTGGTGCCCATAGGGACCCGAAACAGATGTGTGCTCTGGTGAAGCGTGCACTGGCAGACACCCTGCGCCAATTCCAGGGCGTCAAAACCAAGGACTTGCTGGCTGCCCGCCATGAAAAATTAATGAGCTACGGCAAGTTTAAGGAAACGAAACTTGCTGAATGAGGCCAGATCAACATTGCTCCAGTCTTGAGCAAGCATTCTCAAAAAAACTCGATGCCATTATTGCTGATTTCTGTGAAGGAAATCTGCAAAATGGCCTCGCAGTAGGCTATAGCGGCGGTCTGGATTCTACGGTTTTACTCGACCTGGCAATCAATTATTGCCACCGCGCCAAAATTTCACTGCATGCTTTTCACGTACATCACGGTTTAAGTCCGAATGCTGATACCTGGCTAGCTCATTGCCAGGCTGCGTGCATTGCTGGTGACATTGGCTTTTATGCTGAGCGTATCCAGGTTGCCCGCGACAGTGGCGACGGGGTAGAAGCTTCTGCCCGCAAGGGGCGTTACCAGGCTTTGGGGCGGATGTCGAAAAATACCGGCATCCCCTTGATCCTGACCGCTCATCATCAAGACGACCAGGCGGAAACGCTGTTGTTGCAATTGTTGCGAGGTAGTGGTGTGGCTGGCATGTCAGGTATGGATGTTTGTCACCGTGCGCCTAATTTGTTTGGTCATGATGAAGTCATGCTTGGGCGGCCACTGCTGACAGAAAAGCGAACTACGCTGGAAGCCTATGCGAGCCAACGGGGTTTAAGCTATATCGAAGATGAGTCAAATACTGACCAGCGTTATCTGCGCAATGCCATACGCCACAGTGTAATGCCGGTGCTTGAAGGCTTGTCACCCGGCTATTCAGAACGTATAGCCCGTTCCGCGACCCATTTTCAAGCGGCGCAAGACTTGCTGCTGGAAGTTGCAGAGCAGGATTTCGCCAGTTGTTCCTTTGAGGCGGGTTTGGGTATTGCAACCATGCGTGCGCTGGGTCCTGCACGTAGAGATAACTTGTTTCGCTACTGGTTTTCAAAGGCGGGTGTACGTATGCCCACGACCTCGCGGCTGAAGGAAATGCAATACCAGCTATTTGACGGACGTGAAGATGCGCGCATTACTATCCATCACGATACCGTTGCCATACATCGCTATAAAGACATCGTCTATTTGTCCGCTCAAAAAGCTGAGATGGCAGAGCAAGACAGCGAGCACGAATTTGCCTGGCAAGGAGAGGCACGTATCCATTTCCCTGAATTTGCTGGTAGCCTGTATTTTGACCAGACTGAGCGTGGCATGGATGCATCCTGGCTAAAGTCGCAATCGCTTTCCTTGCATCTGCGCAGGGGAGGGGAGAGGCTGAAACTGGCAGAAAACCGCTCTACCCGCGATATGAAGAGTCATTATCAGTCCTTGCAGATACCTTTCTGGCAGCGTGAACGCTTACCTTATGTCTCTATTGGCAAGGATTTATTATTTGCTGCCGGAGTTGGTATGCAGAGCCGGTTTTGCCAGGTTGAGCCAGGAGCATGTATTTCTTTGCGTTGGGTGTTTGATCAACAGTGATTAATTTGAATAAGTATTTGTTGTCGTCTTATAGGAATATTGAATATGCGTAGGCAGCTAGTCCTCGATACCGAAACCACAGGTTTGAACGCGCGCAATGGCGACCGCGTCATAGAAATTGGTTGTGTAGAATTAATTAACCGCAAGCTGACCGGTAATAACTTCCATCGTTATATCAATCCAGAGCGCGACTCTGAAGAAGGCGCTTTGGCAGTTCATGGCTTAACCACTGAGTTTTTAAGCGACAAACCCAAATTTGCCCAGATAGCCGAAGAATTTTGTGAATATATCAAAGATGCAGAAATTATTATTCATAATGCACCTTTTGACGTGGGCTTCCTGAATGCCGAGTTTGCGCGTCTGAATTTACCAGCATTGACTGAGTACTGTCCCAGTGTCATAGATACCCTGGTCCAGGCAAAAGAATTGCATCCTGGGAAGCGCAATTCTCTTGATGCTCTCTGTACTCGCTATGAGATTTCAAACTCGCACCGCAAATTGCATGGCGCTTTGCTGGATGCTGAATTGTTGGCAGATGTTTTTCTGGCAATGTCACGCGGGCAGAACAGTTTTGAAATCGACATTGAAGAAGACAATGCGCCAAAAGTGCAGGAAGTTGTGGCCTTTGATATGCCCGTTGGTGAGATTACGGTGCTAATGGCAACAGAAGAAGAAATGGGCGAGCATGAAACATTGCTGGCAGGTTTGGATAAGCAAATCAAAGATAAATGCATCTGGCATACCACTTTGTAGGAAATAAGCTGAAGCCTCTTTAATTCAGAGTGTATTAGATGCAACAAATGCATGAAGTAATAGCTTAAATAGCCATTTAAACGGCACTAAAAGGATCACCTGTTGCAAACAGGTGATTTTTTTTTGATTATTTTTATGGCTAACCCTAAATATTTCACAATTTGTTGCCGTTACAAGGGTATGAAAATAAATCGAAAATATTTTTAAATTTTCCCTAAAGTTTTCTAAAGTACTGCCGTTAATGGATATAAGACGATGTGGTAAAAGATCGGTTTTTGCGCAAGTCTTTGTTTTCATTGATATTTTTTGAATTGGCTAATTTTGCTGGTCCGAAAAAATAAAAATCTGTTTTCTACGAAATTTCATTTTGTAGATGTCTAAATTTGCCTGTAGGATATTTTCCTACGGCATGTCTTCGTTTTTTTCTTGGTTTAAATACGGAATCCTGCTTATACAGCCGCTTTTCACCAGCCTGCACAATGTATCTCACTGGCAACGCAAACATGCCGCTGATAACAAAACTGGAGGGTGGGAAAATGACGCAGAACGATATGATGGCCGAGATTCGGGATGCCAATTTGAGTTATTTGATGTTGGCACAACAAATGATTCGCGCTGATAAAGCGACCGCTATTTTCCGTTTAGGTATAGGCAAAGAAATTGCAGACCTGATCGAAGGTTTGAATAATGCCCAGATTTTGAAATTGGCTGGCTCCAATATGATGTTGGCGCGCTTCCGCTTCGAAGATAGCTCCATTTTGTGTATGTTGACAAATTACAACAAGGAGCGCGCGCTTGCACATTCCCATGCTGCGATTTTGATGGCTGGTCAGCCAGTAGAAGAAATCCATTAATTTGTCGGGCATTAAAATCAAGGCGGATGGAGAAAAATCATGGCAAGCAAAAGCGTAGTAAACGAAGCTCACGAAATTCAATTGGCAATTGAGTTGGTCAATTTGGGTGCCAGATTGCAATTGCTGGAATCAGAGACTTCCTTGTCGCGTGAGCGTCTGCTAAAGATATACAAGGAATTGAAGGGCGTATCTCCACCCAAAGGGATGCTGCCTTTTTCTGCTGACTGGTTTATTACATGGCAGCCAAATATTCATTCTTCGCTGTTCATGAATATCCATAAATATCTGCGTGAACATGCGGGCGTTGATGGTATTGAAGCTGTCATCAAGGCGTATCGTCTGTATCTGGAGCAAGTGCCTGTTCTGGCGGGTGAGGAGCCGGTATTATCACTGACCCGTGCCTGGACCCTGGTGCGCTTCTTTGAAGGAAAAATGCTGAGTTTTGCAAAATGTTGCAAATGCGGCGGGCATTTTGTTGCGCATAGTCTGGATTTGCATGATGATTATGCTTGTGGTTTATGCCACGTCCCGTCACGGGCAGGTAAAACAAAAAAAGCAAAAGATGCGGAGGCCGCGCTGGAATTGGTGGCATAAAATTCAGGAGGAGCCTTGGAGGTAGCATCATCAAAAACCCGCAAAGGCAAACTCCTACCGGATGACGGAGTCTTCTCTTCGCCCGTTTTTCTGGCCTTGCTCATACAACTGCTTGCATTTGGCCTGTCTTATTTGCTGTATGCCACCGACCGGTGGCAGTCTGGCGGCATACTTTCCCCTTATTTACTACTGGTTGTTCACGCCAGCCTCGCTGCTGTGTTCAGTTTCTTGCTGCGCATGAGTTGGTGGTGGTGGTTCATACAATTCATTCTCCCCTTTGCAGTTGTAGCTTCTCTGATTTTTCAATTGCATCCGGGTGTGAGTTTGGCGATCTTTGTGTTGATGGTATTGTTGTTTTGGTCAACTTACCGCACACAAGTTCCATATTTTCCTTCCAAATCCAGTTTGTTGCCGTGTATTCTTGAGCAACTACCTGCGCATGATGATTTGTCTTTTATTGATATCGGTAGTGGCTTTGGAGGTGTGTCTGTCAGCCTTTCCAGGCTACGGCCTCAACAATCTTTTTTTGGGGTAGAGGTGGCACCTTTCCCGTGGCTGGTCAGTTGGTTCAGAGCTAAATGGGTTGGTCCCAGGGTTCGCTTCTATTTAAAAGATTATCTACAACTGGATTTTGCTGAGTTTGATGTGGTGTTTGCTTATCTTTCACCAGCGGCTATGCCTGACTTGTGGGAAAAAGTCAGTACTGAGATGCGGCCAGGTACGCAATTTATGAGTTATGAGTTCAAAGTGCCTGGTATTGAGGCGGATTTAACTATAAAAAGCAATGCGAATGACCCCGTTCTTTATGTCTGGCGCATATAATGCATATAGTGAAATGTATTCTTGAAGCAATATTTAACCTTCCATTTCTGGTGAATGCTTCAGGTCTGAGGTAGTGTAGTCGATATTATAAAAAAATCCTCTCTAAGGAGTAAAAGCTCGTGTTAGTTATCGTCGGCTATATCATCGTATTGGGCTCAGTCTTTGGTGGCTTTGTTTTGTCCGGTGGGCATATCGCGGTATTGTTTCAACCTCTGGAATTGCTGATGATAGGCGGCGCTGCAGTTGGCGCTTCTCTGGTTGGTAATAATGCGAAAACCCTGAAGGCCACCATGAAGGCACTTCCAGGTGTCCTGAAAGGCTCAAAATATACAAAAGCGCTGTATATGGAGTTGATGACGATGCTGTTCGATGTCCTGACCAAGGTTCGCAAAGAAGGCCTGATGTCTATCGAGGGTGATATTGAACGCCCAGAAGAAAGTCCGCTTTTCAGTAAATATCCTGCAATTGTCCACGATCATCATATGATGGAGTTTATAGGGGATTATTTGCGGCTGATGGTTTCAGGGAATATGGATGCCTTTCAAATTGAAAATCTGATGGACAATGAGTTGGAAACGCATCATCACGAAGGTGCGGTTCCCGCTCATTTCATCGCAAAACTGGGTGATGGCTTGCCCGCTTTCGGTATTGTAGCTGCGGTGATGGGGGTGGTGCATACGATGGAGTCCGTCGGTATTCCGCCATCTGAGCTCGGTATCTTGATTGCCCATGCCCTGGTCGGTACTTTCCTGGGTATTTTGCTGGCCTATGGTTTCGTTGGGCCGCTAGCTGGTTTGATGGAGCAGCAATTGGATGAGTCATCCAAGACTTTTCAGTGCATCAAAGTGACTTTGCTGGCCAGCTTGAACGGTTATGCACCAGCTTTGGCGGTGGAGTTTGGCAGGAAGGTATTGTATTCAACTGAAAGGCCAACTTTCACTGAATTGGAAGATCACATTAAGCAATCGAAATCTAAATAATAAAAACTGGATTGATGATGGCAAGCGAAGAACTACGACCAATTATAGTCAAGCGCATCAAGAAGGTGGCCGGTGGCCACCACGGCGGCGCCTGGAAAATTGCCTACGCTGATTTTGTGACAGCGATGATGGCTTTTTTTCTGTTGATGTGGTTGCTTGGTTCTACTGCCAAAGGTAGTTTGAACGGCATCGCCGAGTATTTTCAAACTCCTTTAAAGGTGGCGATGGCGGGTGGCGATGGCAGTGGCGATAGTTCCAGCGTAATCAAGGGTGGTGGTAAGGATTTGAGTGCACGTGAAGGACAAAGCCGTAAAGGTGAGATCGACACGCAAAAGAAAACCTACAACCTGCAGGCTGCAGAAGCTGCTCTGGCAAAAGTTGAGGCTGAAAGACTGAAGGGCCTGAAGTCTAAAATTGAAGCTGCCATCGAATCCAACCCTACACTGAAGCAATACAAGAAACAGCTTTTACTTGATATCACGACTGATGGTTTGCGTATTCAGATGGTGGATGAGCAAAACCGCCCTATGTTTGCTTCGGCCAAGGCAGATTTGCAGCCCTATACCAGAGAAATTTTGCACGAAATTGGCAAGGCACTAAATGATGTACCTAATCGCATCAGTTTGTCCGGTCATACCGATGCTGCGCCTTATGGTAGTGGTGAACGTGGTTACAGCAATTGGGAATTATCTGCTGATCGTGCCAATGCATCCAGGCGAGAGCTGATTTATGGTGGCATGGATGAGTCCAAGATGTTAAGAGTGGTTGGGCTTTCCTCTTCGGTGCTGTTTGATAAGCAGGATCCATTGAATCCGATAAATCGCAGAATTAGCATCATCGTCATGAACAAAAAGGCAGAAGAGTCTGCTTCACAGGATGGCGGCTCTATCGAGGTCGCAAATCAGTCTGACTCAAGTGCTGAAATTTCAGTTAAACCTTGATAGAAGCAAGACATTTGCAAGAGACAAGCAAAATACAAGAAAAACGTAAGCAAGACGCAGCATCATTAAGTCAATATGCATAGATAGGATGCTTAAGATGTCCAAAAAGAAACTGTTGGGTTCTCAGGTTAAGC
>JAZJXP010000091.1:0-22719 GCA_040390835.1 Pseudomonadota bacterium | reverse complement strand
TTTGAGATTGAGTTTCCTCCTATTTCACTGTCCTGGCAAATTAGACCACTACACACGATTACCCAAAATAGCGCTGCTCAAAAAAAACCGTGTTCGCATACTCAATAAATTAAAAGAATTTGAAAGAGAATTCAGCAAATAAGATTGCGCCCCCGGAGATCGGTTGGGTAAAAGGAATTATTTCTTTGCCGGTTTTTGAATATGACAATTCGAATCCAAAAAGCGCATGGCGCCTGTGTAATTGGTATCCCAGTCATCCATTAAATAATTACCGGCCTCTTCCACGAAATTATTCCAGTCTTCCAGCAAACCTTCTTGCTTTTCATGCGGTGCGGCAATTTTAATCCAGTCTGTTGCCAACCCAGAATTGAAACCTTGATCACGAAACTTTTTCACCAGGCTTTTTGCAGTCTTTTCTGGCAAGGTAGTTTTTGGTGTAATGCCGCCAACGATGCAAACAAACAGGGTCAGCAGTGAATCGATATCGGTTTTACCCTTGGTCAGTTTCGTCCATTCCTTGGATACCAGCGCATCGTATTCAGAAGTGTCCTCCACTTCATGGTCGCGCAGGTAATAGCGATCCTTGAGCTCATACACCAGCTTGTCGAGAGATGCCGATTTGTCCTGCAAGTGTGGCAAATCATGGGATTTAATCTCACCCAGTACGCGCTCAACGATGGCATGAAATTTCGCTGGAATATCAGCCATATCAATGGCGGACAAAGCCTTCTTCAACTTCGCCGCAGTATACGCGCGAATAGCGTCGATCAGGCTGGCGAACTCTACCTGGTTTTGCAATGTCGCCTCAGGCTTGCCAAACATCTGCAGCAATAAGGCGGTGCGAACTACTGATACGGCTTCGACATCTTCTTCTTTCAGGTAACTGGCAGACAAGCCCAGTTCTTCGCCAAACCAGTAACCAGCCTCAATTTCCAGCGCATTCATTTGCCGGTGCTCGAGGGTATTCCTGTACTCAATTGGCTTTTCCTTGAGTGACCATGCCTCCAGAAAATCCTCTACCTTGCCTTTGGCCTCATGTCCCAGCAAGGCGTATTCAGGCATGGCAAACAAAGCCTTTAGCAAACCTGAGCCGCCACGCGACAAAGTCAGAAAGGTATTGTCGCGTATCATCTTGGCGGCCAATTCGAGATCGCCCTTGGTGGATTCAATCAGATACAGACTAGCCAGGTTGACGATACGTTTGCGTGCCGATTCAATTTCAGGGCGCAGGTATTTACTGCCGAAAGCATCCGCTATCTGCACCATGCCTTTTGGGGCTTCTGCTTCAATCGCAGCAATCTTGGCTGTAGGGATAATGGCCTTTTGCACGCCATAACGCAGCGCCGATTCAAAGTAGGGGCGATTATCAAGCAGGGCAATTTCAAAAGTATTTTCAGGCATAAATACCAGAATAGAAGCAGGCTATGGAATTGAAAGGCAGGCAGGAAAACTCCTGCCTGCCACGCGCATCAAAATAACATCAACAATTACAAGGCTGACTCTTCGTCATCATCCTTGTCGTCGCCATCATCATTGTTTTTAGGGCGCTCTTCCTGCTCTTCTTCAGCACCGCCCTCGCCGCCTTCCAATAATTCATCTTGCGCAAGGCTTGCTTGATAAGCCTTATAACGCGCCCGCAATTTCATCAGCACTTCGCGGAAAATTTCAGGCAGTTCATAACGCAGGATGTAGGTCACCTGCATCCAGTCATGATCTTCCAGATTTGCCATATCCAAAGGCGACGCCAGGCTTTCGGTGTCACGAGTGAGATTCAACAAATCATCATCCAGTGCCTGAGTTTTATTGTCGTCGCCGTACTCATACAAATCGAAGGTCGCATAGCGGTAGAAATGCTCTACCATTTGCGCCCTGTCGAGCAGGTAATCGACGAGGGCATCATAGCCGCCATCTACTTCTGCAATTTCATACAAGAATTCCGCCGGATCAGCACCTTCACGGAAAATGACGGAATTGACCATGCCACGCAATTGCTCATGAGTCTGGTCTCCATAGCGACGCTCCAGCACCACGGCCTGGGCAAATTGCTCAGGCGTGACCAGCAAGTTGACCAAAGACTCTTTGGATGCATCATATTCACGGATAATTGCCAGCAGATCCTTGGCTGGAAATTCATCCAGGGCGGCTACCAGTGCTTTGTCGCCTTCGGTTTCGGCCAGATTAGCCAGTGCATGTTCGGCACCGGCGATATCACCCGCCTTGACAAGGCTTTGGGCTTCGATTAATGCAGGATAATTCATCTGTACTCCTTATTCTTTACGGTCAAAACCTTGCTCAGCCAACCAGTCTGCACCGGCTTCGCCCAGATCATAATCATCACCATCATCACCGTCATCACGGCCATGCCTGCCGTAACGGCCATCAAGATCGCCATGTTCTTTTAACTCTTCATTTTCCTCGTTGGCTTCTTTATCTTCATCCTCGTCAGCACCTGCCGCATCGCTGGCGCCAGCCTTGCGTGTGGTATTGCTACGGTTCAGATATTCCAGCGCTGCAGCCGTTACCAGGAAAGTTTCACCATCAGGGTCTTTCAAGACGATGCGGCTCAAAGGTTCCGCCCATGGTTCCAGCTTGACCGCAGCCGATATAGTTTTCCATGAAGGGAAACTGCCTGCTTCTTTGGTAATCAATGATTCCATGGTCAGCGGGTTCATGAAAATAAAGCCCTCATGAAAAGCCACAGCCAACATCTCAGGATTGCTCGCCATCATAGGCAGCAACATGGGCAATTGTTCAGCCTTTTCACGCAACCTGGCCTTGAGCACATTCTTGCCCTCGGAATCGGATTTCAAATCCTCCAATTCAGCCTTATAAAGCGGAATAATATCTTCAAAAAAACGCGACAATTTCACTGCAATACTCCTGATAAATAATTTTTCCAGATTTCGGTCGCTGTCTCTATAGGAGAATCCAGCAAATTGCGCCGACGATTTTCATCATAGGCAGTACGTGCTGCATCGTCCGACAAAATATCGTAAGCTTCTTTGACCGCATGGAATTTTTCCGGCGCCAGCTCAGAATCATTCCTGTCAGGATGAAACTCTGCAGCCTTTTGACGAAACGCTTTCTTGACGTCTGCCAGACTCGCATTGGTGGCGATACCGAGAATAAAATAATAGTCTTTCATACACACCTTTGGCTTGCACTTGGACTTGAATTGACACTGCAGATTAGCAGCGAAGAGCAAAGGGAACCATTTGCATGGATTCCCCTATGCAGGAATAAGCCAGAATCCAGCTATTCCTGTGTATGTATATTAATGGTGATGACCGTGTTCACCATGCACGTGACCGTGCACAACTTCCTCATCAGTGGCTTCACGTACTTCCAGCACTTCTGCATCAAAACGTATGGTCATGCCAGCCAGAGGATGGTTGCCATCTACAGTAACCACGCCTGCATCGATAGCAGTAACGCGGAACTGCATGGTTTCGCCAGTTTCTGGTTCACGTGTTTCAAACATCATGCCAACATCGATATCAGGTGGGAAAGCGCTGATATCTTCTTCGCGTACGAACTCTGGGTCAAATTCACCAAAGCCATCTTCTGGTGCCAACGTCACTGAGACTTTGTCGCCGACTGTTTTGCCATCCAGCGCAGCTTCAACTGCAGGCAAAATATTATCATACCCACCATGCAAATAAACGATGGGCTGCTGATTCTGGTCTATGACCTCGCCCTCAGCACTGAACATGGTGTAATTCAAAGTGACAGCGGTATTTTGTGTGATTTGCATGACAAATAAATAGAGTAATTGCGCATTATTGCGACAAGATTGAAATGAGTAACCCAGATATCCAAACATATATAGCCTACAAGCACCCATTTCAATAGGCTAACCGCGTATTGTAGCAGAGCCCACCTCTATTTACTGAGTTTGCTGTCTTTGTAGTCCTGTCTTGCCTGCTCGAAACGTTCTTTGGTCAAAGCCTCGTCACGGTCACCAAAAGCGTAATTTGCTTCCAGCCACATGACATTGATAATGCCAAAAGCCAGCGCCAGACCTATGCCCAGTATCCAGTTGAAATACCACATGACTTACTCCTTTTTAGCTATTTTGTCAGTTTAATATGCTGAATGCTCGTTGGCATTGATATGTGCTTCTCCCACTTTGCCGCGCAAGACACGATAAATCCATGCGGTATAGACGATGATGATGGGCAAAAAAATCACGACCACCCAGAACATCACGCCCAGGCTTTTATGGCTGGCGACCACATCCCACGCCGTCAAACTGCTGGACGGATGCAGCGATGATGGCATGACAAACGGGAACATAGATGCACCAGCTGTTAAAATCACCAAAGCGACCGTAGAGCCACTGCACAAAAATGCAGCAACATCCTTGTTCTTGTACGCAAATACCGGGCTAAATATGCTGGTCAATAAACCTATTGCAGGCAAGCACCAGAGCAAAGGCATACGCGAATAATTATCAAGCCAGGCTCCTGTGGCGCGCTCTACGGTTTTCATGGTCGGCATGAACGATGTGTTCACATCAGGCATGCTTACGATGCGATAACCATCAATTCCATAAGTTACCCAGACACCTGTAATAGAAAAACTCAGGAAAGTCACGATGGCTGCGACTAGTAACATGACTTTTGCCCTGTCCCTGACTATCCCGTCCGCCTTGCAGCGTAAGAAAGCGGCGCCGTGCATGAACAGCATGGCAATACTTAATACCCCCGCCAGCAAACCAAAAGGATTCAGCAAACCAAGGATGCCGCCTATATATTCCAGGCGCATTGTATCGTCATAATGAAATGGCACGCCTAATAACAGATTGCCGAAAGCTACCCCAAAGATCAGTGGTGGCACAAAGCCGCCAACGAACAGTGCCCAATCCCAAGCAGATCGCCAGCGTGGGTCTTGCACTTTGCTACGGTAATCAAAACCCACGGGGCGAAAGAACAGGGAAAACAGCAACAGCATAAGCGCCACATAAAACCCCGAAAACGCCGCCGCATACGCCAGTGGCCAGGCAGCAAAAAGGGCGCCGCCCGCAGCAATGAACCAGGTTTGATTACCTTCCCAGGTGGGACCTATGGAATTGATGACGATACGTCTCTCCATATCTGTCCTGGCAACGAATGGCAGCAACATGCCCACGCCAAAGTCAAACCCGTCCATCAGGGCAAAGCCAATGATCAGTACCCCGACAAAAGCCCACCAGATGATCTTTAATGTTTCGTAGTCAAACATGATGCCTCCTTATGCCTTTGCGGGTTCATTGGGTAGAGCCGTATTAGCCAGATCGCTCTCAAAATGGTACTTGCCAGTATGCAAGGCACTAGGCCCCAACCTGGCGTACTTGAACATCAAATACAATTCCAGCACCAGCAGTAGCGTATAAAAGCCCATGAACCCCGCAAGGCTGAAATACAGATCATTCACCTGCAAAGTGGATGCAGACAAGTGCGTAGGCAATATGCCAGAGATAGTCCAGGGCTGGCGACCATATTCAGCGACGATCCAGCCAGTCTCGATGGCCACCCAGGGCAAGGGTATGCTATACAGCGCCAGTTTCAATAACCATCTTTGTTTGGACAGGCGACGACGTATCAAGAAATAAAAAGATGTGGAGAAGATAAACAGGAACAAGATACCCAATCCCACCATCAGCCGGAAACCCAGGAACATGGGCGCTACCTTGGGGATGGAATCATGGCTGGCTTTATCAATTTGTTCTGGCGTTGCATCAACCACATTCGCTGTATATTTTTTCAGCAGCAAGCCATAACCCAGATCTTTTTTCAAACGTTCAAAATCTGCCCGCGCCTCTGGGGATTTATCGCCGCCTTTCAGGCGTGTCAGCGCGGCATAAGCAGCCATGCCATTGATAATGCGGGCCTTATGCTCCTGCTTCAAATCCTTGATGCCTGTCACTTGCGTGTCCAGAGAACGGGTAGCAATCAAGCCCATCAGATAGGGTATCTTGATGGCATAGTCGGTTCGCTCCTCTTTATCGTTCGGCAAGCCTATGACAGTAAAAGGTGCTGGTGCGGGCACAGTTTCCCACTCCGCCTCTATGGTTGCCAGTTTGACCTTATTGACTTCGCCAGCCGTGTAACCAGACTCGTCACCCAGCACTATCACTGACAATGTCGATGCAAGGCCAAAAGCAGATGCCACTGCAAATGAACGAATTGCAAATGCCGTATCCCTGGCCTTGAGCAAGTAATAAGAAGATACACCCAATACAAACATGGATGCAGCGACATAACCGGCAGCCACGGTATGCACAAACTTGACTTGTGCAACCGGGTTAAAAAAGACGTCTTTCAAACTGACCAGTTCCATGCGCATGGTCTCGAAATTGAAATCCGCGCCAACGGGATTATTCATCCAGCCATTGGCAATCAAGATCCACAAGGCTGAGAGGTTGGAACCAAGAGCAACCAAAAAAGTTACTCCCAGATGAGCTGGTTTGGATAAACGGCTCCAGCCAAAGAACATCAGACCAACAAAGCTGGATTCAAGAAAGAAGGCCATCATGCCCTCGATCGCCAGCGGTGTGCCAAAGATATCACCTACATAATGGGAGTAATACGACCAGTTGGTACCAAACTGAAATTCCAGGGTAATACCCGTCGTGACCCCCATGGCAAAGTTAATGGCAAACAGCTTGCCCCAGAACTTGGTCATGTCTCTGTAAATCTCACGGCCAGTCATGACATAGACAGCTTCCATGATAAACAATATCCAGGATAGCCCCAGCGTCAGAGGAACGAACAGAAAGTGATACATCGCTGTCGCGGCAAACTGCAGGCGCGACAGGTTGACGACTTCTTCAATGGGAGCCATTTTTCTCTCTCAATTCGGGGTGATTTTCTAACGTATTTTTGTTTTGCATAGCTGGCCCTGGCAATTCTTTAGAATTATTTGAGTCAGTTTTGCTCAAGAGTTGCTGCTCGACTTTTTCTGTGGGCAGGCGCATGTGTTTTGTTTGCGGTTTGGAAAAGAAGGCATTCCATAGCAAGGCCAGTATCACGACCTTCACCAGCAAGACCAGCGTGATTTCTGCCCACAAAGGCAAACGCCAGGCAGCCCTGGGTTTATCGGCCGCCAGCATTATTCGTCCCGCTTCATTACAAGCTCTTCTGTCGCATCTTCTGCCTCTGTCTGACTACCGCCGCCAAAGCGGAACTTGTCACGGATATCGAGTATGGTTTTGACCTTGGAACCCATTTTCATCAGCGATGCCAGGGTTTCTGGCGACAGGCGCTGTACATCGTCAAACCAGGAAGTAGATAGCTCAATCAGTTGATACATTTCCCGCATGCGTTCTTGCGCTTGTTTGTCGGCTTCGCTGGCCGGGCTTTCAAGCAAGGCATCGCGCAGCATGGACAAGGTTGGTTCTATTTCACGGCGACGGCGTTCTTCCAGCAAGGCTTTAAAAATATCCCAGATATCTTTTGGCGGCTCAAAGTATTCACGTCTGTCGCCCTGCTTATGCAAGAGCTTGACCAGACGCCAGGCTTGCAACTCTTTCAAACCCATGCTGACGTTGGAACGTGAAAAACTCAAAGCCTCGGCAATATCATCCGCATTTAAAGCCCGACCTTGCACATATAGCAAGGCATAGATTTGGCCAACTGTGCGGTTGATACCCCAGCGGCTGCCCATTTCACCAAAGTGCAAGATGAATTTTTGCGTTAGCGGACTTAGCGTTTCCATCATCAATTTCTCCAATTTCCTGAATTTTCACGAATTACTGAAATTATAGAATATATTGAAATTTCTTGCTAAACACCATCAAAAGGGTAGCATTAAGATAATTTATTGCAAGGCTTTATTATTGAACGGGAAATAAAAAAACCGCCGCAGCGGTTTTCTCGGAATCAAGAGGGATATTAAGCTTGATGGGTTAAACACCAATTTTTTCAAGCATGGTGCCTAGCTCGCGCAAAGCCGGTTCCAACTTGGGATGCTGAGCAGCAAATTTCGCTGACAGAGCCTGCGAACGCTCACTCAAAGCAGCGAATACGGGATCATCATGATTTTGCGTAGTCGCCAGGACGTGGTGAATATCCTCATTCAATTTTTCCAGCAAGGATTTCAACTCGTCATCAACCGCTTCAGTGCTTGCCAGTTCCTGATGCAACAGACCCAGCAAATGTTTCAATTGCTCTTGTTTCATATCATATCTCCTTGATGGAACATTTTTTGTTTAGTTGCAGCTTAGTTGGAGTTTAGTTGCTAATTCGCGGAAAAACCAGCACCACGGCTTCGGCTGCAATGCCCTCTTCCCTACCCAGATAACCAAGACGTTCATTGGTTTTTGCCTTGATATTGACCTGACCGATATCGACCTGCATATCCTCTGCAATATTTGCCACCATGCCTGCAATATGCGATGCCATTTTGGGCGCCTGGGCAATGATGGTGGCATCCAGGTTGCCCACCTCATATCCGGCAGCATGGATACGCTTGACAGCTTCTCGCAATAAAACGCGCGAATCTGCACCGGCAAAACGGGTATCGGTATCCGGGAAATGCCTGCCTATATCACCCAAGGCCACGGAACCAAACAGCGCATCAGTGATTGCATGCAATAACACATCCGCATCTGAATGCCCAAGCAAACCTGTGGTGTGCGGAATAGTCACCCCACCAATAATCAATTTGCGACCAGGCACCAGTGCGTGGCAGTCATAACCCTGACCTATTCTGAACGGTAACATCTTATTTTGCATCAAGCTTCCTTTATTCTTGCTGGCTATTCAAATACTGGGCGATCAATGCCATATCGGTGGGCAAAGTCAGCTTCATGTTTCGCACATGGCCTTCAACCAGTATGGGGACATGGCCAGCAGCTTCAATAGCACTGGCTTCATCGGTGACCTGATCTGCCGCATCCAGGGCATCGCACAATAGCTGATAACGAAACATTTGCGGGGTTTGTGCCAGCCACAGTCCATCACGTGATATGGTTTGTACTTTGCCGTTTTCTACCCGTTTGACTGTATCAACTACAGGCAATGCCAGCAAGCCGCCGACTGCATCGTCACCAACCTGATCAATTAAATGTTGCAGCAAGCCAGATGTCAAACCCGGCCTGGCTGCATCGTGTACGAGTACCCAGTCATTGCCCGTTAGTTCGTTAGCTATTTTGCTCAAGCCATTCCTGACTGTATCCCTGCGGCTGGCACCACCACAGCGCAAGATGGTCAGGTTTTCTGTTTTTGTGAGGGATTCATCGACATAAGCATCATCCGGGCTGACGACAACATAGGTATGCTGTATTTTAGAAAAACCAAGAAACGCGTCTACAGTGTGCTGCAAAACTGATTTATTACCTACTAGCATATATTGCTTTGGTGTGGACGCACCCATGCGTGCGCCTACCCCGGCAGCGGGAATCAGCGCAACATAGTGAGGTGTCTCTATCACCTTTTCAGCCTCAAAATGAAGTTCTTGCAATTGTTTTTCCATGAATGTCACAAGCTCTTGAAGCTGCCCTGATAAGAAAGAGCCCCTTCGTTTATAATTAGGCGCTCATTTTAACCGCGTATCTTGTTCCGTAAGCAGCTTTTACGGCACCCACTTAGCATTCACCTAATTCACTTATATAGCCGCAATATCGCCGCAATGTCATTTGATTTCAGCAAATCCTTAGCAAAACCCGGCCATAAACTGGCACTCCCCAATTTGCATGGTTCTTCCGATGCTTATGCCCTGGCGCAAGCAGCGACGGCGCTCAAGACTGACAAGCGCATGCTGACCATTTTTGTAGCCAACCCGGGAGATGCCCAGCGCCTGCTGGATGAAATCCCCTGGTTTAATGCAGAACTGCGCTGCCATTTGCTGCCAGACTGGGAGACCCTGCCTTACGACGCCTTTTCACCGCATCAAGACCTTGTGTCTGAGCGTCTGGCCAGCCTGCACGAAATCCAGAATGGCAATTGCGACGTCTTACTGGCTCCGGCAACTACGGCCTTATTGCGCATGGCCCCGCCCTCTTTCCTGGCAGCCTACACATTCTTTTTCAAAAAAGGTGACCGTCTTGATGAGGCGAAGCTAAAAACCCAGTTGACACTGGCAGGTTATAGCCATGTCAACCAGGTCATGTCGCCGGGCGAATATTCTGTACGCGGTGGTTTGATCGATCTGTTCCCCATGGGCTCGTCCCTGCCTTACCGCCTGGATTTGTTTGGCGACACCATAGAAACCATACGCACTTTTGATGCAGATACCCAGCGTTCGCTCTACCCGGTACCGGAAGTGCGTCTGCTGCCTGGTCGCGAATTTCCTATGGATGAACCAGCGCGTGCTGCCTTCCGCAGCCGCTGGCGCGAAACTTTTGAAGGTGATCCTTCACGTTCCAGCATTTATAAGGACATAGGCAATGGCATACCTTCAGCCGGTATAGAATATTATCTACCCCTGTTCTTTGAACAAACGGCAACCCTGTTTGACTATCTGCCTGAAGCGCCGCATTTTGCCTTGATAGGCGACATCGACGATGCCATCAGACGCTTCTGGAACGATACACGATCACGCTACCAGTTTTTAAAGTCTGACCGCGAACGTCCGGTGCTGGCACCAGAAACTGTATTTTTACGCGACGAAGACTTCTTTGCTGCGATGAAACCGCTGGCACGCTGGACCATCGCAGAAGCAGACAGGGCCGCTGCTGCCTCTGAAGTATCCAGCTTTTTACCAGATATCGCCGTCAATCGCCGTGCTGACGATCCATTGACAAACTTGCGTTCCTTTTTGCTGCAAACAGACAAACGCATAATGATCTGCGCCGAGACTCTCGGCCGGCGCGAAACCTTGCAGCAGTATTTCACTGAATACGATATACGCCTGAGTCTGTGCGAAGGCTATACAGACTTTGCCACGGCAGATGCCAAGCTGATGCTGGGTGTCGCGCCCTTGCATGCCGGTTTTGTGCTGGCAGATGGGCTGGCCTTTATTACTGAAGCCGAATTGTATGCCGGTAGTGGCAAACGTATAGGCCGCAAAAAGCAGGAAGCTGTCACCCAGGTCGAACACATGGTGCGCGACCTGTCAGAACTGAAAATTGGTGATCCTGTTGTCCACAGCAACCATGGTATAGGCCGCTACATGGGCCTGATCAGCATGGATCTGGGCGAAGGTGAAACCGAATTCCTGCATCTGGAATATGCGAAAGACACCAAGCTGTATGTACCAGTATCGCAATTGCATGTAATTTCACGCTATTCTGGTGCCTCGCCTGATGATGCTCCCTTACACAGCCTAGGTTCAGGCCAGTGGGAAAAAGCCAAGAAAAAAGCAGCGCAGCAAATTCGCGATACTGCAGCCGAACTGCTGAACCTGTATGCCCGCCGCGCGGCGCGCCAGGGCCACGCCTTTGAATATTCCGCGCGTGATTATGAAGCCTTTGCAGACAGCTTTGGCTTTGATGAAACACCTGACCAGGCCGCAGCCATCACCGCTGTCATTGGCGACATGACCTCGGGCAAGCCCATGGACAGGCTGATCTGCGGTGACGTTGGTTTTGGCAAGACAGAGGTAGCCTTGCGTGCCGCTTTTGTAGCAGTCATGGGGGGCAAGCAAGTCGCCATCCTGGCACCTACCACGCTGCTGGCCGAACAACACGCCCAGACTTTTGCTGACCGCTTTGCAGCCTGGCCAGTGAAAATTGCTGAATTATCGCGCTTCCGTTCCGGCAAGGAAATCAGTATCGCCATGAAAGGCATGGGCGACGGCACTATTGATATCGTCATTGGCACGCATAAATTGCTGTCTGCTGATGTCAAATTCTCCCGCCTTGGCTTGGTCATCATTGATGAAGAGCATCGCTTTGGCGTCCGTCAGAAAGAAGCTTTAAAAGCGCTGCGCGCAGAGGTCGATGTACTGACACTGACGGCAACACCGATACCACGCACCCTGGGTATGGCCCTGGAAGGCTTGCGTGATTTTTCAGTCATCGCCACTGCGCCGCAAAAGCGTCTGGCGATCAAGACTTTTGTACGCGGGGAAGATGATTCCGTCATCCGCGAAGCCTGCTTGCGTGAATTGAAGCGTGGTGGCCAGGTGTATTTCCTGCACAATGAAGTTGAAACCATAGAAAACCGCAAGGCCATGCTGGAAGCCCTGCTGCCAGAGGCGCGCGTGGTCGTGGCACATGGCCAGATGCATGAGCGTGACCTGGAAAAAGTCATGCGTGACTTCGTGGCTCAGCGTCACAATATATTGCTGTGTACCACGATTATTGAAACTGGTATCGACGTACCAACTGCCAACACCATCATCATGCACAGGGCAGATAAATTCGGTCTGGCGCAATTGCACCAATTGCGTGGCCGCGTCGGTCGCTCGCATCATCAGGCTTATGCCTACTTGCTGGTGCATGACGTGCAAAGCCTGACCAAACAGGCGAATCGCCGTCTTGAAGCCATCCAGCAAATGGAAGAACTGGGCAGCGGCTTTTACCTGGCCATGCATGACCTGGAAATTCGTGGTGCTGGCGAAGTGCTGGGTGATAACCAGTCTGGCGAAATGCATGAGATAGGCTTCCAGATGTATTCCGACATGCTTAGTGAGGCTGTACGCTCGCTCAAAAATGGCAAGGAACCAGATCTGGCAGCACCATTATCGACGACGACAGAAATCAACCTGCACATCCCTGCCCTGCTGCCGAATGAATTCTGTGGTGACGTGCATGAGCGCCTGTCCATCTACAAACGCCTGGCTAATTGCAGCAGCGCCACTGGTATTGATGACATGCAGGAAGAAATGATAGACCGCTTTGGTAAACTGCCAGAACCCGTTAAATCGTTGCTGGAAACGCATAGACTGCGCGTTGCAGCCAAGCCGCTCGGCATCATCAAGATTGATGCCCACAGTGAAGCCGCCACTTTGCAGTTTGAACCCAAGCCACCAATTGACGGCATGCGCATCATAGAACTGGTGCAAAAGAACAAGCACATCAAACTGAATGGCCAGGACAAATTGCGCATCACTGCCGCCATGCCCGACCTGGCCAGCCGTGTAGCCCAGATCAAGGCTACCATCAAGGCACTGCACTAATTAATCGAATAAAATAAGTGAATAAAAAGAGACAACTATGCATTTGACTATACAAGGCCTGAACAACACACTCAGCAACAACATTGGACTCATTCAGGATATCGCCAGCCAGACCAGGGCAAAACTGGTGCAACTAAATGCCCAGGCAGTGCGCCTCGACGATGCAGAATGTGATGAACAGGCTTTGAGTGCAATACGCGAACGCTGCTTCGCTGCGCAACTGGATATCACGGCTCTGGACCAGCAACTTGCCCTGACAGATTTCAAGCTGGTCGCCATGGACATGGATTCAACCCTCATCACCATAGAATGCATCGATGAAATCGCTGACATGCAGGGCTTGAAACCGCAAGTGGCAGAAATTACCGAAGCCGCCATGCGTGGCGAACTGGAATTCCAGGAGAGCCTGATCCGTCGCGTCGCCCTCCTCAAAGGACTGGACGCCAGCGCCCTGCAACGCGTATACGACGAGCGCCTGCAATTGTCCCTGGGTGCAGACCAGATGCTAAAGACCATACAGCAAGCCGGCCTCAAGACTTTGCTGGTATCCGGTGGCTTTACTTTCTTCACCGACCGCATGAAATCACGCCTGAATCTGGACTACACCCACTCCAATGTACTTGAAATCCAGGATGGCAAACTGACCGGTAAAGTCATCGGTACCATCGTTGACGCCGATGAAAAACAGAGAACCGTGGAACGCGTCTGTAATGAGATGGGTATTTCCACCAGCCAGGCCATCGTCATGGGTGACGGCGCGAATGACCTGAAGATGATGAAAATTTCTGGTTTGTCAGTCGCATTCAAAGCCAAGCCAGTAGTGCGCGCGCAGGCAGACGTGGCCTTGAATTTTGTGGGGCTGGATGGGGTATTAAATCTGCTGTAAGCAGCCTCCCAATCAAAAACACACAACACATCACTAGCAGGTTTCCCAGCAACTCAAATAATAGTACGAACGTTCTATTATTTGAGTTAGAATAGTTTTAGCTCATCCAGCACATCCACCTGTGCCAGGAGTAAGATCATACTAAAACTGAAACAATTGGGAGACACCGATGTTTGAAGAATTCATGGGCACCATGCCAGTGGCCGAACGTCAAAAATTTGATGTGGCAGCACTGGCAGACTATATGCGTCAGCATGTGGAGGGTTTCGACGCTGCACTGGCAGACAAGCTGGTAGTTGAACAATTCAAGGGGGGGCAATCCAACCCCACTTTCAAACTCAGTGCGGGCGACCAGCGCTATGTCATGCGTGCAAAACCTGGCCCAGTCGCAAAATTGCTGCCTTCTGCCCATGCCATAGAACGTGAATTCAAGGTCATGAATGCCTTGAACAAAGCGGGCTTTCCGGCAGCACGCCAATATGCACTATGCACCGATGAAGATGTCATAGGCCGCGCCTTCTACATCATGGAATTTGTTGATGGCCGCGTGCTGTGGGATCAATCGCTGCCCGGCATGACACCAGCTCAACGCGGCGAAATCTACGACGAAATGAATCGCGTCATCGCACAATTGCACACCATCGACTACGCCGCCATCGGTCTGGCCGACTATGGCAAGCCTGGTAATTATTTTGCCCGCCAAATAGACCGCTGGACCAAGCAATATCGTGCTTCCGAGACTGAAAAGATAGAAGCCATGGATAATCTTATTGAATGGCTGCCGCACAATATCCCGTCTGGTGACGACACCAGTATTGTGCATGGTGATTACCGCCTCGACAATATGATGTTCCACCCGACTGAACCACGCATCATGGCGATACTGGACTGGGAACTCTCGACATTGGGTCATCCACTGGCTGATTTTTCTTATCACTGCATGAGCTGGCATGTAACGCCTGGCCAGTTCCGTGGTATTGCCGGTCTTGATCACAAGTCATTGGGCATCCCGAATGAGCAGGAATACATTGCCAAATATTGCGAGCGCACGGGCAAGACCATACGCATGGAGGATTTCAATTTCTACCTGGCCTATAACTTGTTCCGTATGGCGGGGATTTTGCAAGGCATCATGAAGCGCTATGTCGACGGTACGGCATCCAGCGCCCAGGCGAAAAAATCCGGTGAAGCGGCACGCCCCATGGCAGAACTGGGCCGGAGTTACGTTAACAAGCAATCATAAATTCAGGCAGCATATTCTTTCAGGTCCAAAGCAAGTCAGAACGAACAAAATCATTGGAGACAACATGGAATTCGAATACTCAGATCGCTGTAAAGACTTACAGGGTAGGCTCTTGCGTTTCATGGATGAGCATATTTATCCCAATGAAAAAGCCTACAAGGAAGAAATTGACCGCAATGGCCTGGAAAAAGGCAATCGCTGGATCGCCACCCAGATCATTGAAGATTTGAAACCAAAAGCACGTGCGCAAGGTTTGTGGAATTTATTCCTGCCAAAATCAGTGCGTGCGCCTGAAGGCCTGTCGAACCTCGATTACGCACCTCTGTGCGAAATCATGGGCCGCGTGAGCTGGGCTCCGGAAGTATTCAACTGCTCGGCACCTGACACCGGCAATATGGAAACCATAGAGCGCTACGGCAGCGAAGAACACAAGAAACAATGGCTGGAGCCTTTGTTGCGCGGCGAAATCCGATCTGCTTTTGCCATGACCGAGCCTGGCGTTGCCTCATCAGACGCCACAAATATTGAAACCAGGATAGACCGCGATGGTGATGACTACGTCATCAATGGTCACAAATGGTGGATATCCGGTGCTGGTGACCCGCGTTGTGCCGTGTATATCCTGATGGGCAAGACTGATTTCAACGCTGCGCGCCACTCACAGCAGTCCATGATACTGGTGGATGCCAAAACTCCGGGCATCACCGTGGTTCGCCCTCTTCCCGTATTTGGTTACGATGATGCACCTCATGGCCATTGTGAAATCCTGTTTGAAAACGTACGCGTGCCCGCATCGAATATTCTTTTGGGTGAAGGGCGTGGCTTTGAAATTGCCCAGGGCCGTCTTGGCCCTGGCCGCATCCATCACTGCATGCGTGCCATAGGTGTCGCAGAACGTGCGCTGGAATTGATGTGCAAGCGCCTGAACAGCCGCACTGCCTTTGGCAAGAAAATTTCCGAACAAAGCATTTGGCGTGAGCGCATTGCCGAATCACGCATACAAATTGACACAACGCGCCTGTTGACGCTGAAGGCTGCGTACATGATGGACACAGTCGGCAACAAGCATGCCCAAGCAGAAATTGCCATGATCAAGGTATTGGCACCGAATGTCACCCAGCAAGTGCTGGACTGGGCCATACAGGCCCATGGTGCTGGCGGTGTTTCTGGCGACTTCCCGCTGGCGGCGCAATGGGCTGGCAATCGTACTTTACGCCTCGCAGATGGCCCGGATGAAGTACACAGAAACGCGATTGCAAAACTGGAACTGGCAAAGTACATCAGCCTGACTGAAGATCTGGGCTTGCCGATTACCCGTTCTTAAGCAAGCAAGACCAGATTGACTCTGTGCGCAATTAGATAACAACATGAATTGCGCACGAGACTATCATCTGATTTTATTTGGTACGATAAATCACATTAACAGATTTTTTGTACATCAATGCACCAGGCAATGACAGATCGCTCATGGTAGGTTTGTCGCCCGCATCGACACTTGACCCGGCGTTATTTTGCCCATATCTTGCTTTTGTAGATAATTGATCAAGACGTAGACCATATGGTCTAGATTATTTTGTCTACTTATTGCGTAATTAAAACAAGTGCCAAAAAGATACGAATTAAAAGGTAGAATGAAAAAACTCAGACAGCGCCAAGCCGCTGACAAATTAGTGCGCTTGATGTTGATAACTAGCATAAGCGGTGGCTGCCATGATGATGAAAGCACCGGTCAATTCACGCATGCCAGGTGTTTCTTGCAAAAACAGGAATGCCAGCAGCATGCCGTACACAGGCTCCAGCGAAGTCACTATGCTGGCAAAACTAGTGGATAAATGACGCAGACTGAACATGAACAAACCATGAGATAAGGCTGTAAACACCGCACCCAGCAAGATCAATCCCGACCAGGTTTGTGCGCTGTTGCCTGCCAGGTCACCTGTCACTAATATCAAAGGCGAAAGCAAAATAGCTGCCACACCATTTTGAAAAAACGCCAGTTTAAATGGGGGAATATGCCCACCCTGCCAGCGATTCACCATTGCCAACAAGGCGAAACTAAAGCCGGATAATATACCCAAGCCTAAAGCATAAACAGCCCCATCACCCCATGATGTGGCGCTGACCATCACCACCATACCGACGATTACAAATATGGCGGCCCAGGCATCATGTGCCCGTCTCGATTCTTTAAAAAACCAGGGTTCCAGCAATGCCACAAATAAAGGAAAGCTGGCAAAACCCATCAAGCCAAAAGCAACTGGCGCAAAATTGAGCGAGGCAAAAAAAGTCAGCCAATGTATGGCTAGTAAAAAACCACAAGCGATAATGCTTTTAGATACATCGCGAAAATGCAGTTGCCGCTGATATGCCAGCACTGGCAGCAGGCACAAAGCCGCAAACAAGGTGCGCCCAAATACTAGCAATAATGCACTGACAGCCAGCAGCTTGCCCAATACACCTGCCGCACCAAATAAAAACACGGCAATATGCAAAGCAAGCAAAGAAGGCAACCCAGTTTTTTTCATATAGTCTATGTGCTTGACGAGCGCCAAGTATAAAGCCGAAATATAAAGTTGAAATATAAAACCGTTCATGCAACATGTCAGATGAAGGTTTTGCACTTTTATTCTGGATTGAAGCGCAAACGCATGAATCTATGCATAATGGATACTTGCTGTTTTCATCAACCCATTAAAGAGGGAAGCAATGATAGACGTTTATTCCTGGCCGACACCAAACGGGCACAAAGTACACATCATGCTGGAAGAATGCGGCTTGCCTTACCGCGCCATTCCAGTTGATATTGGCGCTGGAGATCAATTCAAAGCCGATTTCCTGGCGATTTCACCTAACAACAAAATACCTGCCATCGTCGATGCCGATGGCCCCGATGGCAAACCTATAGCCCTGTTTGAATCTGGTGCAATACTGATTTATCTGGCTGGTAAAACTGGCCTATTCCTTGGAAAAACCGACAGGGAAAAATATGAAGCGCTGCAATGGCTGATGTTCCAGATGGGCAGTGTTGGCCCTATGCTGGGTCAGGCCCATCATTTCCGGATGTATGCTCCCGAAAAGATAGCGTATGCCGTTGACCGCTATACCAACGAAACCAAGCGCATCTACGGTGTCATCGATAAACAATTGGAAAAAACTACTTATCTGGCAGGTGAGGAATATGGCATCGCTGATATCGCGACCTTTCCCTGGACACGTTCATTCGCCAATCAAGGTGTAGACTGGGCAGAGTTCCCGAATGCCAAACGCTGGTTTGATGCCATCAGCCAACGTCCTGCGGTACAGCGCGGCGTGCAAGTGTTAGCAGACTTGCGCAAGCCACTCGACAATGACAAGGCAAGAGAAGTTTTGTTTGGAAAAACACAGTACGCAAAGAAATAAACCCATTCACCGGGGTAATGCCAATTGCCGTTACAATGGCTTACCCCCTTAACACTATTTCAGTATGCGTCGCCCTATAAAAAGAAACCGCCTTAAACTCGCCGCTGAAAGCCAGCGCGTCGCCAATCTTGCGCTTGCAGTTGCACAATCTGCCAGCCGGGTGGAAGACCTGGACTGGCAAGCCAAACTGGACGCACTAGTGACAAAAAGCCTCAGGCAACATCACCAGGACGTGCTGGAGGCGGCGACTGAACATTTGTTCCAGACCCACCCCAATGGTTATGAGGTACTCACTGAAACACTGGAATCAGTCAGCACTTGCGCTCAGTTTGAGCATGATGGGCAGACTTATACCAGCTTGCTGATTGCCGCCCCCATACTGGCATGGACGCGTTTTGAAATTGCCTCGGGCAGTGTCCCCACAGAAGCACTGAGCGTACTGCACACGCAATTGAATGCCCATTTGCTGGCGGATGAGGCACAACTGCGCCTGCTGCCCAGCTTGTACTCGATTGATCAATTGCCGCGTAGCCATGTAGAAACCTATGCCTTGTTGGAGCGCCACAGTCAGGCTTTGTTAAAAAATATGCCTGCACCAGCAGAAGCCGAGCGTGCGCCCACCATTCCTTTTCTGGCTGACATACGTTATGTACTTGGGGTCCTGATAGTCAAAAAAGGAGCCCCACTCTTCCAGTGGCAAACCATAGATGCACCTTATGATTGCGCACAGGCCAAAAGTGATGCCTTGCTGCAGTGGCAGCTACAGACAGATGCGAGCATTAAACGCCTGTTACCCGGATGCGGCATAGAACTTTTATTACCCGAATCCTATTACACGGCTTGCCGTGAAGCAGATATCAAGATACGCCCTGCAACCATACGCTCTGCCATGTTCTATCTTTCCCAAACCTTGGGCAAAGAAGCAGATCAGTTCACAGTCATCATTGCGTCTTTTGGTGAGCAGGAAAATCCAGGGCAAATCGATGAATACCGCATCAGTTTTTGCCTGCGCGACGCACCAGAAGTTATCTATGGCGTAGTCTGGCCGCTGTACCAGGCAGAGGACCAGATCATTGCCGTCAATCTGGATGAAAGCGAGCAGCTTGCCGGTGAAATCCCTGGCATTTTGCAAGAATGCGGTGTCACCGACATCATTCAATTGGAAGAAATTTTTGCCATGGAATTTTGCGATGATTGTGGCACACCACTGTTTGCAGATCGTGACAGCGACCTGGTACACACTGAGATGCCAGATGATGCACCAACACCAGGCGCTACACACTTCCACTGATGCAATTCGCATGGTTTGATGGTTCGGTATGAGGGTCAAAGACAGGTCAGTACATAAAAACGAACAGCCCGGCAATGAAATCAGCAGTGATTTACATTTCCGGACTGGTTTGACTGCAGACGCAAAGATCATCAGCGATTTGATCATGCTGTTTGCCAAAGACTTCAGCATCAACCCTGATGGTAGCGGTGCCGAAGTATTTCATCAGTCGGTGTCAGAAGCAGCAGAGCGGACGTATCTTGCAGATAGCCGCTACCACTTCATCCTTGCAATGCAGGGCGGGATGCTGGCCGGATTCATTGCCATGCGCGACCTTGGTCATCTGTTTCACTTGTTTGTCAATCCTGCATTTCAGAGGCAAAAGCTGGCGACCGCCTTGTGGCAACGCGCCCGTCACCATGCTGTTGCGCAAGGCCATAGCACCAGTTTCACGGTCAATTCCTCCCTGAATGCCATCCCAGTCTATGAAGGTTTTGGCTTCAAAGCTAAGGGGCAGATTGTGGCAATGCATGGAATCACCTTTTTGCCTATGCAATTTAATTGAACATTCGAGCAGAAAAGTCGTCAGAATGAGCAGTAATCTCCAATTTGGAGACGACAATACCAACAAAAAAATACCTGTTTATGAAAAAATATCTGATCGTTTTTTTCTGCATTTTCAGTTTCGCCAGCACCTCAGCTGCAGCTAAAGACAATGGCACGGACAAGTCCATCACCATCCTGAAAGAAATACAATCCATCGTCGTCAACAAGGATGGTAGCTATGTCGAAACCATTGAGTCCTGTATACAAATCAACGAAGAACGTGCAGTGGGATCACAATCACAGCGGCAGTGGCATTTTAATCAAAGCCTGGAGACCCTGGAATTGCTGGAAGCCTATATAGAAAAGCCTGACGGGCGAAAAGTCTATGTCAAGCCAGAGCAGATAAAATTGCAGCAAGAACCTGCATACAATGGTGCCCCCATGTTTCAGGACATGCAAGTCAAGGTGGCAATTTACCCCGAAGTTGCGGTCGGCGACAAGATATACTCAAGGCACCGCAAGATACGTAAAACGGCAATGTTCCCTGGCCAATTCAGCGATTACACAGCTGGTCGTTATGTTCCGACAAAACAGCTAACCATCAATTATGATATGCCTGCCGACATGCCCTTGCATAGCCAGGAAAATGGTTTTGCCGCCACGCCTCCCGTCACAAAAAACGGCCGTACTATGTATCGCTGGGATTATCTTCCCTCAGACAATCCACGCATAGAAGCATCTTCAGTCAATTATGCCGATTATGGAAAACAACTGGTGGTTTCCACTTTTGCCGATTATGCCAGTCTGGGCAAGGCCTATTATCAGACAGCGGCCCTGACGACAGAGGCAAATGCCAAAATCAAGGCAAAAACCACGGAAATAACAAAAGGCCTTAGCAATCCACGCGATAAGGCCTATGCCATTTATGACTGGGTAAGAAAGAATATTCGCTATGTTGCCGTGTACATCGGCAACGGCGGGCTGGTGCCGCACAATGCAAATGAAATTCTGGACAACCTGTATGGTGATTGCAAAGACCACACCAGTCTGATGGAGGCCATGTTGGCCACCGCAGGAATTGACAGTACCCCAGTGCTGATCAATTCTGGCGACTCCTTTAAGCTATCGCCTGTTGCCAGCCTGGGTCAGCTCAACCATGCAATTACCTACATCCCCAGTCTGAACCTCTATCTTGATTCAACTGCCATCAACGTCAATCACGGCTATTTACCTGCTTCAGTGTGGGACAAACCTGCAATATTGACCAAGACCGGAGAAATTGGCAAAACCCCTGCAACGGAATTCTTCAAAACCAATAACACCTACAAAGTCAATATCACGACCACAGGCGCAGCTCAGTTCGAATTTACACGCAAGGATGCAGGCCAGTTGGCTGAGGTCACACGCTACGAACAAAGTAACTGGCGTATCAACGATCGGGAACTTGCCGTTGAAAACATACTGAAAGGCTATGGTATGACTGGCAGCGGCACGGTGGAACTGGGTGACCTGAAGGCGAGCGAAGACCAATATGAATTCAAACTAAAAGGTGAAGTCGATAACTGGACATATTTACCAGGCACAGTTGGCATAGCCACCAACAGCAGTTTGTATGCTGGTATGGCCAATAATATACATGGCTTGACCGCTGAAGTAGAACGAACACAAGATTTCGTATGCCCGGAAAACAATATCGTCGAAGAAGCAGTCTATCAATTTCCTGCGCAAGCAAAAATCCTGTATATCCCCACGGATGTCGATGTGCATACTGCCTTTTTTGAGTATCAGGCAAAATACACCCACAATGACAAGCAGGTGATCATCAAACGCACATTTAAAAGCGGCAAGGAAGGCAGCCGTGTATGCACACCCAAGGACCATCAGGTCATGCAAGCCACCATCAAAAAAATGGTGCAAGATTTGCGTAGCCAGTTCATCGTACAGGTGCAGTAGAATTTTTCTGACTAGTCCGGGCCAGCTCTGTTAAACCTGGGCAAGTCAAAAAAACCTATGTGTCCAGGAATTATTTTTATATTCTTTAGTTCAAACTGATAGTATTTACACACTAAAAGCAGATTAAAAATCAGTCACCATTTGTCTGCAAAAGACGACTATCACCATTTTCAAAATCCGATGTACAATTAGTTTTGAACGGTCGTGCTTTTTTTCTTCAATAGCTTACGGCGGCCATTATAAACAGGAGACAACATGGATTTGAACTATACGGCAGAAGACCTTGCCTTCCGGGATCAGGTACGCACCTATCTGGAAGCCAATCTTCCACAAGACCTGCAGCAAAAAGTATTGAATCATAAGCGCCTGTCCAGAGAA
>JAZJXP010000090.1:0-37371 GCA_040390835.1 Pseudomonadota bacterium | reverse complement strand
GTTGATACAAACCGACGTGGCCGTTAACCCGGGCAACTCCGGTGGCCCGCTGATCAATATGCGTGGTGAAGTGATTGGTGTGAACTCGCAAATTTATAGCCGTTCTGGCGGCTATATGGGTATTTCATTCGCCATCCCGATTGACGAAGCCATGCGTGTCGTTGAGCAATTGAAGTCTGCAGGCAAGGTAGTACGCGGCTATCTGGGTGTAGAGCGTATCGACGTACCAAAAGAAGTGGCAGAAGGCCTGGGTCTTGCAAAAGCACAAGGTGCATTGATACAACGTGTCATGCCAGGCTCACCGGCAGAAAAAGCGGGTGTTGAAGTTGGCGATGTGATTCAAAAGGTAAATGGCACTGTGATTGATAAAGCGGTTGATTTGAACCGTGTAGTTGGTGATATCAAACCTGGTGGTAAAGCGACAGTGACGGTGTGGCGCAAAGGTGGTGCCAAAGATATCATCATTACAGTGGCTGAAGCCGATGCAGAAAAAACTCCGGTAAAAACAGGCAAGCAAAAAGCTGAGCCAGCTACCAATGTGTTTGGATTGACTATTACTGACCTGACAGAAGCGCAGAAACGCGATGCTCATGTCACTGGTGGTGTGATCCTGGAAGCTGCGGAAGGCGGCGCAGCTCGTGCTGGTCTGCAAGCGGGTGACATCATCACGCGTATCTTTAACACAGATATCAAGGATGCCAAGGAATTCGCTGCTGTGATGGCAAAAGTTGATCAAAAGAAACCTCTTCTGTTATTGGTCAAGCGTGGCGATGTGTCTAAATTCGTGGCAGTACGTCCGACCAATCAATAAACTTTTCAAGTAATGTGAAGGCCACCTGTTTTCAGGTGGCCTTTTTTATTTTGTAGGTCTGATATTGGCGACTTATAATGCAGGCATGGAGAATGCGCGCATGACGTGTGCGTACCCACCACTTTAGGCAAAAATGATGATTCAATTTACACTCTATTCACGCAGTTATTGTCATCTCTGCGATGACATGCTCGAACAACTGCAAGCCTATAGCCCTGAATACGGCTTTACCGTCAAGGTAGTCGATGTTGATCAGGATGATGAAGTACTGGCCCTGTACGATGAGCTGGTACCTGTCCTGGTAGGCCAGAAAGAAGGCCAGAATCAGCAAAGAATTTGTCACTACTATCTCGACCCCGCAGCACTGAAAGCTTTTTTCCATGCATGACCTGACACCTGGTTTATCTCTGTTTGACTATGAAAATGAAGTGATTTGCGGCGTTGATGAAGCAGGCAGGGGGCCCTTGGCTGGCCCTGTCATGGCAGCAGCCGTGATTCTTGATCCTAATCGCCCCATTGCAGGCTTGCGTGATTCAAAAAAACTTAGCGAAGCAAAACGTGAGCAACTGGCGATAGAGATCAAGGAACACGCCCTGGCCTGGTGTATTGCCGAATGCTCTGAACAGGAGATTGATGAACTCAATATCCTGCAAGCCACCATGCTGGCCATGCGCCGTGCGGTTGAAGGTTTGTCTGTCACGCCTACACTGGCACTGATAGATGGCAATCGCTGCCCGGTAATGGCTATTGCTTCGGAAGCGATAGTCAAGGGTGATGACAAGGTGCCTGCGATATCAGCAGCATCCATACTCGCAAAAACTGCCCGTGACCATGTCCTGATGCAGTTGCATGAAACTTATCCTCAATACGCGCTCGATCAGCATAAGGGCTATCCAACAGCCTTGCATCTGGAGCGCTTGCGTGAGCATGGTGTATCACCGATACACAGAAAATCTTATGCGCCTGTGAAAGCCTTGCTCAAATAAATGAAATCGATTACTTCTCGCGACAATCCTCTTTACAAGGAATTCAAACAGCTTGCCACGAGTTCGCAGGCACGGCGCAAAGCTGGTCGCACTTTACTGGATGGCGTTCATCTGTGCGAAGCCTACTTTCAGCATCTTGGTGCGCCCGAGTATTGCATTGTTACAGAAAGCAGCCTGCATCATGCTGAAGTGGCGGCAGTACTGGCGCAAAGCGAGCAGCACAAGACTCAATGTATTTGCCTGCCAGATGCCATGTACAAGGCGCTCAGCCAGGTTGAGCATGGGGTAGGTGTGATGTTTATCATCGCTACACCAGCCCCCGAATTTCCTGCGGCCTTGGCATCATCGTCTGTGGTGCTGGATAATTTGCAAGACCCTGGGAATCTTGGTTCCATCCTGCGCAGTGCTGCCGCTGCAGGCATAAAAAATGTATTTTGCAGCCCCGGCACTGCGTTTGCGTGGTCACCCAAAGTCATGCGTGCAGGCATGGGCGCGCATTTTTTATTGAATATTTTTGAAAATGTTGACTTGCCTGCTTTATTGAGCAGCGCCACTATTCCCGTGCTGGCGACCAGCTCTCATACCAAGCAGACTATCTACCAAAGTAATTTGAACCAGGAAGTGGTGTGGCTGTTTGGTCATGAGGGACAGGGGGTTTCACCTGAGTTGATGTCTATGGCCACCATTACAGTGACCATACCCCAGCAAGCCGCGATAGAGTCATTGAATGTGGCTGCCAGTGCTGCCATCTGCTTTTTTGAGCAGGTACGGCAGCAGTTGGATACAAAAGCTCAATAAATTCGCACGTCGGATTTAATTTCCTGCAAAATCGTGGTCGAAATTTCTTCTATCGATTTTGCAGTTGATGACAGCCAGCGTATGCCTTCGCGTTTCATCATCAGTTCCGCCTCGTTGACTTCGTAACGGCAGTTTTCCAACGACGCATATTTGCTGCCTGGGCGACGTTCGTTACGAATTTCTGACAGACGTCCAGGCGCGATACTCAGGCCAAAAATCTTGCTTTTAAATTCAGGTAATGCCGACGGCAACTTGCCACGCTCAAAATCATCAGGAATCAAAGGGTAATTTGCTGCCTTGATGCCATATTGCATGGCCAGATACAGCGTAGTAGGAGTTTTGCCCGAGCGTGAAACGCCAACCAATATCACATCTGCCGTCGATAAATTCTTGTTTGACTGGCCATCGTCATGCGCCAGCGAGAAGTTGATGGCTTCTATCCTGTTTTTATATTCTTCAGAATCCGTAATATTGTGGCTGCGCCCTATGGTGTGGGTGGACTTGACGCCCAGCTCTTGCTCCAGTGGCGACACAAAGGTTTGTATCAAATCCATGTGCAAACCCTTGGATTTAAAAACAACGCCAGCCAGGTCAGTTTTGACCAGGGTAGAAAACACGATGGGGCGATTGCCTTCAGCCGTATAGGCATCATTGATCTTGCGCACGGCATCGTGGGCTTTTTCCAGCGTATCGATAAAGGGTAGGCGGACTTGTTTGAATTTTAAGTCAAATTGCGTCAATACCGAGTGACCAAAGGTTTCTGCAGTGATGCCAGTGCCATCGGAAACGAAAAAGACGGTACGGTTTGCTGCGGGCCGTGCTTGCTGGGGAGTATCTGACATGATAGTTTTATATGAATAATGGCAATAGACTGGACGGAATATATTTGTACTCTTAGAAACAAAAAAGACTGCAAATTCTTATTCCGTTTAGATAAATCTTGCAGGACACAATGTAAAATGCTGCAACAGCATGTCAAGCGTAGCTCGCCTCAAGAATAACAAAAAATCAGCGGGATACGAAGCAGCACGGCATTAAACAGCAAAGATTTCTTACCATCAAAAAGAGGTTGTTATGTCCAACGCAGCAATTACTGAAGCAACTTATGTTGCCTCGTTTGAGCATTTACGCATGACGGATGTTGAATCCGTCGGCGGAAAAAATGCTTCATTAGGTGAAATGATTAGCCAGCTGGCAACAGCGGGTGTGCGTGTTCCTGGTGGTTTTGCCACCACTGCTCAGGCTTTTCGCGATTTCCTGACGCATAGTATCGACGGTGGTTTGCCGCTGGAAAAACGTATTGCCGACCGTCTTGAGCATCTGAACATCGATGACGTCAAGGAACTGGCAAGAGCCGGTGCCGATATCCGTCAATGGATCATAGACACGCCTTTTCAGCCTCGCTTGCTCTCAGAGATAGAAGAGTTTTACAACAAGCTGGTCTCTGACTCTACGGCTGAAATGTCATTTGCAGTGCGTTCTTCAGCTACAGCTGAAGATCTGCCTGATGCGTCTTTTGCAGGTCAGCAAGAAACTTTCTTGAATGTTGTCGGAATTGACAATATTCTGGAGGCTATGAAGCATGTATTTGCCTCACTGTATAACGACAGGGCGATTTCTTACCGTGTTCATAAAGGCTTTACCCATGCCGAAGTCGCCTTGTCTGCTGGCGTGCAGCGTATGGTGCGTTCCGATCTGGGTGCTGCTGGCGTAATGTTTACGATAGATACAGAATCTGGTTTCAAGGACGTGGTCTTCATCACTTCCAGCTATGGTCTGGGCGAAACCGTGGTGCAGGGGGCGGTCAATCCTGATGAATTCTATGTCCACAAACCTATGCTGGAACTGGGTAAATTGCCTGTTATTCGCCGCAATATAGGCTCCAAACTCATCAAGATGGAATTTACTGGCGAAGCCAAGGCCGGCCGTTCGGTAAAAACTGTGGATGTGCCAGTGGAGTTACGTAACCGTTACTCCCTGAATGATACTGAAGTGGTGGAGTTGGCCAAGTACGCGACCATTATCGAGAAGCATTATGGCCGTCCTATGGATATCGAATGGGGCAAGGATGGTCGTGACGGCAAACTCTACATTCTGCAAGCTCGTCCAGAGACCGTCAAATCCCAGCAAAAGCCTACTGATGCGCAACAGCGCTTCAAACTCAAGGGCAGTGGCACAGTATTGGTATCTGGCCGTGCGATTGGCCAGAAAATCGGTGCAGGCCGCGTGCGCGTGATTCATGATCCATCCGAGATGGAAAGAGTGCAGCCAGGCGACGTACTGGTTGCCGACATGACAGATCCCAACTGGGAACCCGTCATGAAGCGCGCTGCAGCCATCGTCACCAACCGTGGTGGCCGCACCTGCCATGCAGCTATCATCGCGCGTGAACTGGGTGTGCCGGCCGTAGTCGGCTGTGAAGATGCCACTGACGTGCTGAAAGACGGCACTCTGGTCACAGTCTCTTGTGCCGAAGGTGATGAAGGCAAGATTTACGATGGCTTGCTGGAAACCGAAGTGACCGAAGAGCTGCGCGGTGAATTGCCCAAGTTGCCGTTGAAGATCATGCTTAATGTCGGCAATCCTCAACTGGCGTTTGATTTTCAGTCTGTACCGAATGAAGGTGTTGGCCTGGCACGTCTGGAATTCATCATCAACAACAATATCGGCGTACATCCAAAAGCGATTCTGGAATACCCGAATATTGATGCCGACCTCAAAAAAGCGGTGGAATCTGTCGCCCGTGGCCACGCGTCTCCAAGAGCCTTTTATGTCGACAAACTGGCAGAAGGTATAGCGACTATTGCTGCGGCATTCTGGCCCAAGAAAGTCATTGTTCGCTTGTCTGACTTCAAATCGAATGAATACAAGAAGCTCATAGGTGGATCACGCTACGAGCCGGATGAAGAAAATCCTATGCTGGGTTTCCGCGGTGCTGCACGTTATCTGGCTCCGGATTTTGCCGAGTCATTCGAAATGGAATGCCAGGCCATGAAACGTGTACGTAATGAGATGGGCCTGACCAATGTAGAAATCATGGTTCCTTTCGTACGTACTCTGGGTCAGGCTGAAAAAGTAGTGAACCTGCTGGCAAAAAATGGGCTCAAGCGTGGTGAAAATGGACTGCGTTTGATCATGATGTGCGAAGTCCCATCGAATGCAATACTGGCAGAAGAATTCCTGCAATTCTTTGATGGCTTCTCTATCGGCTCCAATGACTTGACACAGTTGACGCTGGGACTGGATCGCGATTCTGGTATGGAATTGCTGGCAGCAGATTTTGATGAACGCGACCCTGCTGTACGTGCCTTGCTGTCACGTGCCATCGCTGCCTGCCGCAAACTTGATAAGTATGTTGGCATCTGTGGGCAGGGGCCATCTGATCATCCTGACTTTGCTGAATGGCTGATGAAAGAGGGAATAGAATCGATTTCCCTGAACCCTGATTCTGTGATTGATACCTGGCAGAAACTGGCGGCAGTCGGAAAATAAGTAGTTTGAATTGAAGTTAAAAACGGGAGTTCCTTGAAAAAGGACTCTCGTTTTTTCTTGTTGGTGCGCCGCAACATAATCCGATTGAGGCCCTTGTATATTTTAAAATTAAGACTAGACTACCGTTGTCGAAACTAAAGAAAAAGAAAATCAATACTTCAACAAAATTCCTGAGAAAGCCCTCGTTACCACGCAAGGTAACGGGGGCTTTTTTGTGAGTAAATATCTATGGCGATTACCGATGAAAAATATAAGCCAGTCGTAGAAAATGTAAAAGTAGCAGTGTAGATAAGTACAAAAATTGATAAGGAGAATAAGAATATGAACGGATGGATGATGTGGATGATACTAGCGGGCCTGGTCGTGATATTTGAATTGTTCACGGGTACCTTTTATTTATTGATGATTTCAATTGGACTGGTGGCAGGTGCTTTGGCAGCTGTATTTCAACTGGGTTCAGAGAGCCAAATGATCGTTGCGGCAGTTGTTGGTGCGCTCGCAACCGCAGCCTTACACAAAAGTAAATATGGCTGGAAAGAAAATGCAAATGCTGCTCGTGATCCAAACGTGAATATGGATATAGGGCAAACCTTGCAAGTCAATGAATGGAAAGAATTGGGTAATGGCAAGTTTGCTGCGAGAACCATGTATCGCGGTGCCATGTGGGATGTTGAATTACAGCACTCGGCAGGCTATCCCGGTGCTTATGTGATTGAAGAAATACAAGGTAGCCGTTTGATTGTAAAGCCTTCATAGCAGTACTTAAGATCAATATAAAACAGTCTGAATAACAATAAAGGTAAGGATATGGAAAATATAGGTAGCGTCGCTCTGGTTTTATTGGTGTTGGCCATGGTATTTGTTTTTAAAACCATCAATGTCGTGCCACAACAGCATGCCTGGGTGGTAGAACGACTGGGTAAATATCATGCCACCCTGGGGCCAGGCTTAAATATCGTGGTGCCTTTTGTTGATCGCATAGCTTATAAACACATACTGAAAGAAATTCCGCTGGATGTGCCGCCGCAAGTTTGTATTACGAGGGACAATACGCAGTTGCAAGTGGACGGCATATTGTATTTCCAGATTACCGATGCCATGCGCGCTTCATATGGTTCCTCTAACTATATTGCAGCGATCACACAACTGGCGCAAACCACCTTGCGTTCAGTTATCGGCAAAATGGAATTGGATAAAACCTTTGAAGAGCGTGATCACATCAATACCACGATCGTGAATGCAATCGATGAGTCTGCTGCCAACTGGGGTGTCAAGGTCTTGCGCTATGAGATCAAGGATTTGACACCACCAAAAGAAATTTTGCATGCGATGCAGGCACAAATCACAGCCGAGCGTGAAAAACGTGCTTTGATCGCCGCGTCTGAAGGCCGCAAGCAAGAGCAGATCAATATTGCCACTGGTGAACGTGAAGCGTCGATTGCCAAATCCGAAGGTGAGAAACAGGCTTCGATCAACCGCGCACAAGGCCAGGCCGCTGCCATTCTCTCGATTGCAGAAGCCAGCGCAGAAGCGATACGCAAAACTGCCGCAGCGATGCAATTACCAGGCGGCTCTGACGCAGCTAACCTGAAAGTTGCTGAGCAATATGTGGCAGCATTTGCCAATCTGGCCAAAACCAATAACTCGATTATCATTCCGGCCAATCTGGGGGATATGAGTGGTCTGATCGCTACTGCCATGCAAGTTGTTAAATCTCAAAAACCAACTGTCATCGAGTCACCACGACGACCTGTCTAATAAAATGAGGAACGTGACAGGCTCCTCATTGTCGTAACACTATCCACAAAAATTCCGTTGTACTGCTGGCATCTCCCAGATGCCAGCAGAGCTGCTGCATTTCCGAAAACCTGGGACTTTAAAAGAGGCTAAGTATGTTTGAAATTATTTTGGCAGTCGTTGTTGCTGTCATTATTTTGCTGTTGTATAGCAGTAATGTATTGGTGTACATCTCCAATGAGAAAATCGGTATCGTCGAAAAGAAATGGTCGACAAGTGGCTCGGTGCAGCACGGATTTATTGCACTGAATGGCGAAGCTGGTTTTCAGCCTGAAGTTTTGCGCGGTGGTTTCCATATGTTTTTCCCGTTTCAATATTCCATCCACAGACATGACCTGGTGACGATACAACAGGGTACGCTGGCTTATGTATTTGCCCGCGATGGACAAGCCATGGCGCCCACTCAAAACCTGGCTTGTAATAAGGAAGCCAATGATTTTACTGATGTCCGCAGCTTCCTGACCAATGCTGGTCAAAAAGGTTTGCAACGCAAGATATTGCGTGAAGGTACTTATGCCATCAACCTGGCACAATTCGTAGTGCTGACTGCTGAGCGCGTATATGCCTTGCCTTTGCCTGGTGATGGCAATATCAGTAACGACGGTATCGTCGTCGGGCAATTGGCAGAAATGCTGGATGAGCTGCGTTTGCGCAATGGTTTCCTCCCCTTGGTCATACGGGACGATAAGCTGGCGGTGATTACCACACATGAAGGTCAGTCTTTGCCTGAAGGGACGATAGTTGCTCCGGTAGTTGGTGCAGATCCGCATCAAGAGCGTAGTTACCATCATGATTTCCAGAATCCAGAAGTATTCATAGATGCCGGTGGTTACAAGGGGCGTCAATTACAAGTCCTGGTCGAAGGTACTTATTATCTGAACGCACGTTTCGCCAGTTATGAAATAGTTGAGAAACGTGTAGTGCCAGTTGGCTATGTCGGCGTTGTCGTGTCTTATACCGGTAAGGCCGGTAACGATGTGACTGGGGACGCTTACCGTCATGGTGAACTGGTCAGTAGCGATGAAAAAGGTGTGCAGGTCACACCATTGTTGCCGGGCAAATATGCGCTGAATCCTTATGCCAAACGTGTCATTGATGTGCCAACTACCAACTTCATTTTGAAATGGCAATCAGGCCAGGTTGGTTCACACGAGCTGGATAAACACCTGAGCGAAGTATCCCTTATCACCAAAGATGCGTTCGAACCTGACTTGCCTTTGTCGGTAGTCGTCAATATCGACTATAAAATGGCACCGCTGGTCATACAAAGATTTGGCGATATCCAAAAACTGGTAGAACAGACACTGGACCCCATGGTCGCAGCCTATTTTAAAAACATAGGCCAAGGCAAGACACTCATCGAATTGCTGCAAGAACGTTCAGATATACAGGAGCGTGCCAAAGCAGAAATGCGCAAGAATTTTGAAGGCTATAACCTGACCTTGAATGAAGTCTTGATAGGCACGCCGCGCGCCAAGAATGGTGATACCCAGATCGAAGTGATCCTGAAACAATTGCGTGAGCGCCAGGTCTCCAGAGAGCAACTGGAAACCTATAAAACCAAGGAAACCGCAGCCGTACAAGAACGTATCTTGCGCGAAGCAGAAGCCAGGGCAAAACAGCAGACCGCCATTACAGAATCGGAACTGGCCGTCAAAATTGCAGAAAACCAGGGTAGTGCGGCTGTACAAAAAGCGATCAAGGCAGCTGAGGAGGCGCGTCAGGTCGCTTCTGGTGCTGCCGATGCCAAACGTACTCTGGCTAATGCAGAGGCCTATCAAATCCAGCAAATCGGTGAGGCTCAGGCGAAGGCGACCGAGTTGAATGTGGAAGCTTATGGCGGCCCAGAACTGCAATTCCAGCAAACAGTCTTGCTGCGCTTTGCTGAAGCGATAGAAAAAGGCCATATTGCCATGGTGCCAAGCATACAAACAGGTGGTGGCGGCAGCGGTTCAGCCGTGGATGCTTTCCTGGCGCTGGCAGCAAAAGATTTGTTGAATAAAGGGGAGGGCAAGACAGCAACTATTAATGCCACTTAAGTAGCCATTTTAAGCGATCATTTGCGAGGTGGCTTTGATCAGGTCAAAGCCACCTTTTCTGTTGTCAGCAAACCAAGCGCTTGCGCTTGTGGCTGCCACAAGCAAATATCTGCCAGCAGAGCCTGAATATCCAGGTCAGTTTCTTTTGCCGCTTGTAGAGCGCATTCATGCATATCTGGATTGTTGTGCGCCGCTTGCAAAAAATGATATTGCCAGGGAAGCAGGGTGATCAACTGCACGCGGTAATTCTGACGGGTAAATGCGAGATAACTGGTTCGTGGTTCTGGTGGGTCTGGTAAATCCTGATCTGCAGACGCATGTTTTGCCTGCTCCCAGTACGTGAGTAAAGGAAAACTGGTTTTGAGCAGACGTACACAGGCTGGAATGTAAATATCAGCATGCGAACCCATCAGCAAATCGAAGGCATTGTGGTTTTTCATGCTGTGGTTTTGTTCCAGCCCAGGTGCGCGTATGACCTCGGTAAATGCCCTTTCCAGTCTTGCCACCTCAATAGGAAACTGTAATAGCAGGTCTGTTTCGCCTGCATTTCCTCCATCTGTATTTATGGGCTGGCTCTGCAGCAAGAAATTGGCAAAGCCAGCGCCCAAATCATACAGAGACGGCGCGCGTGAAGGATGGCGCCAGATATAGTTATGCGCAAAAAAATTAAACAATTCATTGCCCATCAAGCGGTGCAAAACCGGGAAATCAGCCTGCAGGCATTCTTGTAAACGCAGGATGTAGCCATTGGCATAAATGTGCATGCGTGATTGTTTGCCAGGCGCGGTCTTGATTACGGTCAATTCTTCCAGACCCAGATGTTTCTGTGCCAGCGATAAACCTCTTGCCAGGCCACCAGACGCAGTCATCACCGTCAAAAACCAGTGTTGTAATTGCGACAGCGATGGATCAGGTACAGGCTGGCTCATGAAGTACTGAGTTCTTCGAGTTGAAAATGAAGTGGCGTAGAAATGCTTGCACCCGACGCTGCATTGATTTTCATATCCGGAAAATGACCGGCCATGACCAACCGTGCCTTGTCCAGTTCTGCCAGCAGGTCAGGGTAGGTCGGGATATTGGCATCCCATTCCAGCAGTGTAGAAACGCCACCCGTCAAGGCTTGTGCCAGCGCGTAAAGATGCCAGACCGGTGTCGGCACTGGCTGATCATGCGTATCTATCATATAGTCACCATAGTGACTTGGCCCCGCCAGATGAATTTGAACGATGCGATCGGCAGGCAGGTTGCGTATATAACGTTCAGCATCAAAGCCGTGATTGTAGGCCGACACATATACATTATTGACATCCAGCAGCAGGCCACAACCGGTTTTTTCGGTTAAGCGACTTAAGAACTCATCCTCGGCCATGCTTGACTGTTCAAATTCTACGTAGGTACTGGGGTTTTCTATAATTAGCGGACGTTCCAGAAAATCTTGCACTATGCGTACACGTTCAGCCACATGCGCTAGCGTGGCCTCATTCAAGGGAAGCGGCAGCAAATCATGGGTATTCATCGCTGCTGCACCAGTCCAGCACAGATGATCTGATACCCAGGCGGGTTGCAATTCCTTTGCCAGTTGTTTGAGTTTCTTGAGATAGTCGAAATCCAATGCATCTGTGCTACCTATCGACAGCGAAACACCATGCATGACGATAGGACAGGTTTGCGCGATGCGTTCCAGCACATGACGTGCATAACCATGGTTATCAATGAAATTTTCTGTAATCACTTCAAACCATGCGACTCCGGCACCATGTTCAAGTATGTGCTCAAAGTGTGTATTGCGCAGACCAACACCCAGGCCCAGGTTGGGCAGGCCCAGACGTGGCTGCATAGTGTACCTCTGAGGCAGGCTTATATTATCAGGTTGATGGTGGCAAAGCCAGCCGCAAGTCATTTGGCTTTGGCATTTTCCCTGGGTTTTTATGACGCGTCGCCATTACCGTGCTGTAGGCTGCCCACGCCGTGTCAAACACGCCATCCCCTTGTTTGAAATCGATGTTCTTGTTTTTCAATAACTGCGCTTCATACGGCGGTTCAGCATCAAAAGTGTACAGCGTCATTGTGCCGCTGGCGGGGAACAACTGCGACGCAGAGATAGGGACGGCACAGCCGCCAAAGGTCTTGCAGTGGTTATCACTTGGTGAGCTGTATAGGGTGCCCGGAGGTGTAGGCTCCGGTGGCTTGCCGCACAGATTGTGTGAGCCGCGATCTGGGGTTGCCGTCAGTAGCGCATCCTTTTCAGGTTTAACGACCATGTCTATCTGGGCAAAGCCGCAGCCACCCTGGGCGCGACAGCCATTTGAACCACGGCAGCTATGGTAAACCGCAATCGTTGCACATTTATTTTCTTCTTGCGCGGCTTCTGTTGTCTTGTTGGCGTTGAAATCCAGACCCTGGCAGGAGTGGTACAAAATATTCTTGTCTGGTAGTGGAACACTGACTGATAAATCTGGCGAGCATCCAGTGATCGCCCAACAAATCGACATACGATCACCTGACCCCACCATGGACGGATAGGGAAAGGCGGCATCTTTATCTGTCCAGTATTCATCCAGTACTGAGGTAATGCCATAAATGGCACCTGCAGATACGCTGCTTAACTTCTCCGCGGTTTTATCGTCTTTTTTCAGACGATTCAACGCACCGGCAACTTCGTCGGGTGTAGGGATATTTTGTGGTGCTGACGCTGCATCGTAATCTTCATTGGTCAACATGGCAGCGGTCCATTGATTGCCTGCAACGGCATGCCATTGTTCCCACGTCAGTAAATGGTCAGAGGAGGTTTCTCCAGGATGCTCCATGTCTTTCCTGATATCCTGGAAACGTTCATAGTGATCAAATGCCGCACTATGGAAACGTGCTGCAGCATCTCTTGATTCATCTAATTTGCCGTCGCCATCATACGCGGGATAATCTGCCTCCAGAGCGTCGTCGGACTCGCGATAATCGGGCTGTACGGCACGCAGTAATTGAGTGCGACGGTAGTGTTTGATCCCAGCGGAATTACCTTCACCCTGATCAGTAATAGCGCACATCATGTCAATAGCCTTGTTTTGCGAACCGGCCATGCCACCATCAAGATCATCGGGGCCAAACAAAGTATCAAATTGCGGATACTCTTTTTTGGGATGGCTGTCGTTAGGTTCTTTAGGTGTACTGTGGACATTAAACATGTCTTTTTGTACGGCATTGTTATCAAACAGTTTTTGCCATAATGTCTGGCCATCCGTATATTCCATACTGATGTATTTGGCATAGCATTCATACATATAGCCGATGGTGCCGAACAGCGGCAGGTCAGTAAAGCCTTTGTCGGGATTCCAGTCAGTCAATGGTACACCGGGGAAATACTTGTCGGCGTTGTGGCGTAATTCTTCGCGCGCCTGCTTTTCTGGCTGCTCGATTGCTAAAAAGAGTTCAATCTGGTTTTTATTCAACGATTCCAGATTGACCCTGACATCCTTGTAGCTATTGGTATCCCTCAGATCAACAATGCAAGGTATGGTGTAGTTTTCTGAACCATAGCAAGTCCAGCCACGCTTGTCGTCTTGCAGACCTGATTTTTCAGTAAAGCTGGGATCGACACCTATAGCTGTGGCGATATTGGCGGCCATCTGCAAATGCAGCATTTCCTGGATGAAAACACTGAAGATGATATTGAATGCGCGCTCATTGGCTGTGCTGGCTTTTGCCGTGGTAGCCATTCCTGGCCATTGGCGGCCCTTATAATAATTATTGCCTTTGGAATTGATCTGATGCGTGCCATAGATCGAATACATGGAATTCATGTACAACGGTATCGTAAATAATTCGACACTGACCGTCGCCTGGGCAATTGCCCTTACAGCAGCGGCATCGGTATTGAATTCTGAGAGAGGGCGATTCTTGATGGCGTGCTGCTGTGTTTCAGGTATGGCTGCGAACATGAGAAGACTCCTGCGCTGGCTTGGTATGATTGGGAAATGTGCAGACGAGATGGTGCAGTAAAAAAATGAACAAAACGTAATGACTTTAACATAAAAGAATATGCGCTTGAAAATATTTGAGCACACCTGATTCTTTTCAGACTGTTAGTTTTGTCTGGCATCTTTATAATTCTGGAGCAGTCAATATGAGAGAAATCATCAGTAAATGTCAGCTTAGTTTATTGCCGCTTGCTGATCCATCGCGGGCACAAGCCATGCGTGCCTATATGAAAAACCGTTTTGAATTTATGGGCATTCCCGCACCTGACAGGCGCAAGGCATGCGTAGATATCATCCGGCAATTGAAAACGGCTGATGCGAATGAACTTTTGCAGATAGCAACTGGCTTGTGGGCCTGTGAGGAACGCGAATACCAGTATCTGGCAGTGGATATGCTGGCCAAACATTACCGGCGTTTACGTTTGGAAGATATGCCAGCCTTGCTCGCGTTGGTGCAGCAAAAATCCTGGTGGGATACCGTCGATGGCCTTGCTGGCATTGTCGGTGACTTATTACGTCAAAATTTGACAGGGAATAGAGGTATACAAAACGGCATGGATAAAGCACTTGAACATCCCGATTTTTGGGTAAGACGCATCGCTTTGTTGCATCAACTGGGCTGGTGCGAACAGACCGATGTGAACAGGTTATTTAACTATGCCCTGGCATTGGCTGACGAAAAAGAGTTTTTCATCCGTAAAGCCATAGGCTGGGCATTGCGTGACTATGCCTGGCATGATCCGGCTGCCATACAAAGCTTTTTGCAAGAAAACCAGGGTCGCTTCTCTAGGCTGACACAACGCGAGGCGGCTAAAAATCTGGGGAAGCTTGGGAAATAGTTACAAAAAAACTTCACAGTTCATTCTGCAGTAGCGCATAAAGCAACCATGCTGCGCGGCATTTGCAATATGATACCGGGTTGTTTGTTAATATCTACATTGCCCGTCTGCATTTTCTCTGATGAAACCTCAAAAACTTATCTTGTCTGCCCTTGCGGTAGTTGGCTTGGCTGTCGCTTCTTATTTTGTCGTACAAAAGACTGAGCAAACTCCGGGCAGCAAAACTGCGGCCTCTCAACCTGAGCAAAAGGATGCATTTGATCCTGCCAAATTGCCAGAAGACTTGAATGGCTTGTTGGTTGCTTACCGCAAGATCATTGTTTTGCTGGCCGATGAGAAAAAGCTCAATGTCAAAGAACGAAATGAAGCAAACCGGGTAGGGCAGGCTTTATTCCATGAAAACCTGGTCAGGCTCAATGAGCTGGATGTTTTTTTTAGTAAGTTGAAATCACTCAGCAGTGCCAAGCGTGAAGCCAGTTTTGACACCATCCTGACCTATATTGAATCAAATGAAGATTTATATGATGCAGACCGCCTCGCATTCCGCGAAGTCCTACTTAAGATGCAAACTCTGATCGCTACAGAGCAGACTTTGCCATCGATTAAACTGCACAAGCGTGTCAGCGATGATTTAAATGCGCTAAGCGAAATCGAAAAAGAATACGACAAAGAGCTCAAAGAGATTTTCTCTCGTTTTGAGTCGCGATCCATAGAGCTGAAACGCGAGCGTTGGGATGATTACATTGTCAAACTGCGCAAGCTGTATAACCGCGAACAAATCCTCAAGGATTACGGTTTCATCCTGCCTTACCCGGAAAAACCAGAGGCAGTCGATGAAAAGGATAAAGAAATTTTTGGTCAGGGCCTGCCTGCCAAGACTGTGGTGCTGACGTTTGACGATGGTCCACATGCTACCTATACCGATGAGATTGCAGCGATACTCAAACAATACAATGTTCCAGGCGTGTTCTTCCAGGTTGGCAAAAACGTCGGCAGCATTGATGCGCAGGGCAAGGAATCTCTGAATAAAAATGCAGCAACCAGCAAGAAGCTGTTGAGTGCAGGCCATGTGCTGGCCAACCATAGCTTCAGTCATGCCTTGCTGTCCAAGCAAAGCGGCATTAATCTGAATGCAGAGATTGAGCAGACAGATAAATTGTTGAAGGCCATAGACCCGGCACGCTCATCCTTGTTCCGTTTCCCTTACGGCGCAAAAAACAAGGAAGGCATGCAAATCCTGCACAAGCTGGGCTTGCGTTCAGTCATGTGGAATATTGATTCCCTGGACTGGGCTGACCCGGTACCTAATTCGATTGCGGGTCGGGTGCTTGGCACTTTGGAGAAAGAACAGCGCGGTATCATTCTCTTCCATGATATCCATGAGCGTACGGTGAAGGCATTGCCACTGGTATTGGATAAACTGATTGCTGACGGCTATAGCTTTGCATCATGGGATGGCACTGACTTCAAGATCGCCAAAGGTGGCAAACCTACACCTGAAAAAGTCAGCATCAGTACTGACTATCAAAATAGCTGGGCTATCGTCATCGGCATCAATGACTATGCAAAATGGCCCAAACTGCAATATGCAGTGCAGGATGCCAATGCTATCCGCGACACTTTGATCAATCGTATGGGCTTTGCCGGTGGCAAGGTATTGACACTGACCAATGCAGATGCGACCCGTAATAATATCCTGGCCTTGTTCCATGAAAAACTGGGGCATGGACAATTGAAAAAAGATGACCGGGTCTTCGTCTTCTTTGCAGGCCATGGTGCAACCAGGAAGCTGAGTTCTGGCCGCAACCTGGGTTACATCATTCCTGTTGATTCTGACCCGGAGCAATTATCTGTTGATGCCATCCCCATGACAGATTTGCAGAACATTGCAGAGAGCCTCAATGCCAAACATATCCTGTTTGTCATGGACGCCTGTTATAGCGGGCTGGGGCTGACACGTGGTGGTGGCACTAGTGCATTCCTGCGTGAAAATGGCAAGCGTCTGGGGCGACAAATGCTAACTGCAGGTGGTGCGGATCAACTGGTTGCTGACGGTGGGCCTAATGGTCACTCTGTCTTTACCTGGACTTTGCTCCAAGCCCTGAGTGGCAAGGCAGACATGAATGGCGATGGCATGATCACCGCAACTGAGTTGGCCGCCTATATTGCGCCCGCAGTATCGAGCGTATCGCAACAAACCCCTGCATTTGGAAGTTTGCCAGGCTCTGAAGGTGGAGAATTTGTTTTTGAAATACGCGGTGAAGGTGAATTCCTGAACGCCAAAACCAATCAATTATCTGCTGATGCCATTGCTCTCAACAACAAGCTTGATGGTGCGGTGAGCAAAGCGGGTAGTGACACCCCCATTGTTATCAAGAATCTGACTGGTGGCGAGCAAAAAATCGCGGCACCAAAAATGGTGGATGGATCATCAAGACAGCTGGCACAAAGAGCCAATGACCATGGACTGCAATTATATAAAGAGAAGCAATATGCCCAGGCAGAAGCCGCATTTACTGAGGCTTTAAAGTACAGACCTGACTTTGGCCTGGCAGCCAACAACCTGGGTTTTGTTTATTTCAAACAGCAAAAATATGCAGAAGCAGCGCGCTGGTTTGAAAACACTTTGCAGATTGATCCTTCCCGTTCAATTGCCTATTTGAATCTGGGTGATGCCAGGGCGCTTTTGAATGACAATGAAAAAGCCAAAAAAGCATACGCCAGCTTCCTCGAGTTATCGCCAAATAGCCCGAATGCCAACTATGTCAAAGAGGCTCTGAAAAAATTGAACTGATATTTTTTGAGAGCATTCAGAGATAACGAGAATTGAGTAAGGGATAAAAATGAATGGTGTAACTTTGAAGGCTATCCGCAGTTTGCTACATTTCAGTCAACACGAAGCGGCTGAGTTAATTGGTGGTGTCACCTTACGCAACTGGAGTGGCTGGGAAGCAGGTACGCAACAGATACCGCAAGATGTGATATCCATGATTAATTACCTCATGGTTTGCCGCAAGAAGGCAATTACGGATACACAAGCAGCAATTAAAACCTACTACCAACAAATGCCGCCAGGTGTCAGTAAAAAACCAGTAGCACTAGTCTGGTATGACAGTTTTGAAGACTGGTGCACCTTGCCGTATCGTGAATCTATCATGTGGAGGCCGCAGCAGTCTGTGGTAGCGCATCTGATCTCGGTAGAAAACTGCAACGTCGTGCAGTTTGATGGCCCCGCTTATGAGAATTGGCTGGGTCGACGTATCGACAGCGATGCCATGCGCAATCAATGGGCAGATGAGCAGGTGCCCGTCTGATAAAAAATCAAGGCTGTGATTGCGCAGCCTTGATGTGTGTCTCACAGTGCATGCTTGTTGACTATCTTTGCCCTATGCGGGTGTCACCAAACAGGTTTTTCTGATCACGTGGTTGTGAACGCCAATACTGCTTTGGCGCATCCACTGTCGCACCCAATTGCGCTGCTGCATGCCAGGGCCAATGTGGGTCATACAAAATGCCTCGGGCAATGGCGATGGCATCTGCTTTGCCTTCCGTAATAATATCTTCCGCCTGTTGTGCATCCGTGATCAGGCCGACTGCAATGACAGGTATGCTGCAATGCTGTTTGATTTCTTCTGCCAAATGAACCTGATAGCCAGGTCCCAAAGGAATCTTTTGTTCAGGTGATACTCCTCCACTGGAAACGTGAATAAAGTCACAGCTTCTTTCCTGCAATTGCTGGACAAAGAGTTTGCTTTGAGAGATTTTCAGTCCATCTTCCACCCAGTCAGTCGCCGACAAGCGCAGACCCACTGCCATACTGTCTTTAGGCACAGCGGCACGCACAGCATCAAATACTTCCAGGGGAAACCGTAAACGGTTCTCAACCGAACCACCATATTGATCTGTGCGCTGGTTGGCAATGGGGGACAAAAACTGATGCAGTAAATAACCATGCGCCGCATGTATCTCAATCGCATCAATACCCAGCCGGTGTGTACGTACCGCGGCATCAACAAACGCCTGTTTCACGCGTTGCAGACCCGCGTCGTCCAGTGCCAGTGGCGCACGCTCAGCTTGCGCATGCGGCAGGGCAGAGGGCGCAACCATTTGCCAGCCACCGTCTTCCAGTGCAATCAATTGACCACCATGCCAGGGAGCCTGGCTGGACGCTTTACGTCCGGCATGACCCAGTTGTATCGCAATAGGCATGTCTGAATGACGACGTATTGATGCCAATACTTTAGCCAGCGCAGCTTCAGTCTCATCTGACCATAAACCCAGATCACCAGGAGAGATGCGACCTATCGCTTCAACTGCGGTGGCTTCCAGTATCAACAGTCCGGCACCTGACAAGGCAAGCCCACCCAGATGAATGAGATGCCAGTCAGTGGCCTTGCCATCCTCCGCAGAGTACTGGCACATGGGCGCAATGATGATGCGGTTTTTTAAACTCAGCGAACCAAGCTTGATGGGGGAGAAGAGAGCGCTCATGTCTTTGAAAAATGCCTGAATGAAGAAAACAATCTGATTTCTTCATTATGCCTGCGCTTTTCTTTTACTGCCGGAAGCTGCTAATTCTTCAGCTTGCTTCCAGTGCTTCAACTATTTTTTTGATCTTGACTGCCTTTTCAAAGTGATCAAACTTGTTTTCCATGATCCACCATGTGGCAGCTTCCATCAATAATTGCGGGTCATCGTTTTTATTGGCGAAGAAGGCATAAAAGGATAGGCCAACATTGCTGCCTTTTTGTTCGATCTTGGTATTACATACTTCTATGATCTTTTTTCTCAGACTACTTCTCATGATTTATTCGTATTCAAGGTTAATGCGTGCAACCCTCGGTAAAATGAGGCAATGTGCAGCGCTTGAGAGAATTCGTTGGATTCTATTTTTTGTTGTATTTCAGGAATCGACAGAAAGCCGAATTCTATATCTTCAGATACATCCAGTTGCTGTTCATCCGTTAAACTAAGTCTGGTAGCAAAAAACAAGTGGATGATATTGGTTTGACGGGCCGGATTGGCGTACATAGTGCCCAAAGATTGCCAGTGACTGGCCGTATAGCCAGTTTCTTCCAATAGTTCTCTTTGCGCGGCAACGAGAGGTGCCTCACCCTCTTCAAAGACGCCACCGGGCAACTCTATGCAAACCTCTTTTGCGGCATAACGAAACTGTTTTACCGTCAATATACGGCCATCATCTGCCTGGGCAAGCACATGCACCCAGTCTGCTTCATGAAGCACATAGTATGGCGCTATCGTTCTTCCATTGGGGAGCTGGCATGTATCTGCAGTCAGTGTTAACCAGTCATCGTTGACCAGTGTTGTTGAATTTATGGTTTTCCAGGGCTTCATAGTAAGATTCAAGCTTGTGAAGAAAAAATCAATGCTTGGCATTTTCACACGAAATTATTTAATACCATGCGATCTGATAAGCTGATTTTCAAGGGTAAGGCAGTTTTATATTAATTGCTATTGAGTTTGACTTCGTCGCGCCCATTTGCATCTGATCAACGGATGTTAGATGAAAATCACATTCGCAATCCTGATTAGGTTGTCGACATGGAATGGTTACTTGTTATTATTGTTTTACTCGTACTTGGCATAGTTGTCTTGCCCAAGCTGCGCTTACGTCATGTGTTATCCCAGGCTTTTCCGTTGAATTATTCGAAGATTTTGCGAAAAAACCTGCCTGGATACACACGCATGCCGACTGATTTGCAAATGCAATTGAAGAAACGCATACGTCAATTTCTCTATCAAAAAAACTTTGTCGGCTGTGGTAGCTTGACTATCACTGATGAAATCAGGGTTACCATTGCGGGCAAGGCTTGTCTGTTGTTACTGAACCGTGAGTCGGATGTGTATCCGCAACTCACACATGTGCTGGTTTATCCATCGGCATTTGTGGCACCCCGGACTCAAATGAATCATGATGGCATCGTCACGCATACCAATCAGGGGCTCAGCGGCGAATCATGGAGTGATGGCCGTGTCATTCTGGCCTGGGATCAGGCAGCGCATAATCCTGATAATGAGGCGCGTGGGCAGGATGTGGTTATCCATGAATTTGCTCACCAGCTCGATAGTGAAACGGGAACGACCAATGGCGCTCCAGCCTTGAAGTCAGCGGCAGCTTATAAGGCATGGTCTGCGTTGATGGAAAGAGAGTATGCCCAACTACATCAGGCAATAGCCAACGATGTTCCTACCATCATTGATCCTTATGGTGCGACCAATCCAGCAGAGTTTTTTGCTGTCGTGACTGAGGCATTCTTCAAGAAAAGCCATGATCTTGCTCACTACCACCCTGCCTTATACGAACAGTTGCGGGCTTATTACCAGGTTGATCCATGTGACTGGGTTTAATCCCTCATCCAAAAAAACAAGGGGCGCTGTATGCGCCCCTTTGCTTTATTCTACTGCTTCCAGAAATTCCTGCTGCTCCAGCCAGTCAGCTTCTATCTGCCCCAGTTCCTTGACGACGTAAGCCTGATCAAGTAACAAGGCTTTCAGCTTTTCCTTGTTGGCATCGTTATAGATATCACCGTCTTCAAGGTGTGCATCTATGTCTTTCTTTTTGATATTCAACTTAGCCATCTGTTCTTCCAGACGCTTGATGCGTGTTTCTATAGGTTTGCGCAAATTAGCGAGACGCAGGCGATCATCGGCATCGCGTTTGCGTTGTTCCTTGTCATCGACCTTGGCAACGGGAATAGTTTTTGCCAATGGCAAAGCAGCTTCCTGTGCCTTGGTTTTTTCTGGTAGGGAAGGGGCGGCTTTTTCCAGTTTATTCTTGAACAGCCAGTCTTTGTAGTCGTCCAGGTCGCCGTCAAATGGTTGCAGCTTGCCGTCGGCAACGATGATGAACTGGTCCGTCGTGGCGCGCAACAAATGCCTGTCATGCGAAACGACGACCAGTGTGCCTTCAAACTGCGCCAAGGCATCGGTCAGGGCTTCGCGGGTTTCCAGATCCAGATGGTTGGTTGGTTCATCCAGCAACAAGAGGTTGGGGCGCTGCCAGACTATCATTGCTAGTGCCAGACGGGCTTTTTCGCCGCCAGAGAATGGTTTGATAGGGCTGCTCACCATGGTGCCAGGGAAGTTGAAACCGCCGAGGAAGTTGCGCAATTCCTGCTCACGCACATCGGGAGCAATATGCGCCAGATGCCACAGCGGCGATTCGTCATGGCGCAGCATCTCAACCTGGTGCTGGGCAAAGTAACCGATTGACAAACCCTTGCCGGTTTGCATGACGCCGTTCAAAGGAGCGATATCGCCGACGATGGTTTTGATCAGCGTGGATTTACCAGCGCCATTGACACCTAAGAGGCCAATGCGCTGGCCGATCTGCAGCGTGAATTTCACATCGCCGACGATTTTTTTCTCGCTGAAGCTATGATCAGTTTCTGATTCTATACGGTAGCCACAATCAACATCTTCCATCACCAGCATGGGGTTTGGTGCACTCAATGGTTCGCGGAATTCAAAAGAGAATTCGGCAGCTGCCCGCAAAGGTGCCATTTCTTCCATACGTGCCAAAGCCTTGATACGACTCTGTGCCTGCTTGGCTTTGGATGCCTTGGCCTTGAAGCGGTCAATAAAGGATTGCAGATGGGCGCGCTTGCGGGTCTGTTTCTCCAGCATGCCTTGCGCCAGTTCCAGCTGGGCCGCACGCTGGCGTTCGAAGCCGGAATAGTTGCCGCCATAGCGCTTGAGCTTGCGTTCATCAATATGGACGATGACGTTCACCACACCATCAAGAAAATCGCGGTCATGCGAAATAATGATCAGCGTGCCTTCATAGCGCTTCAGCCAGTCTTCCAGCCAGATAATGGCATCCAAGTCCAGATGGTTGGTCGGTTCATCGAGCAGCAGTAAATCGGATTTGCACATCAGTGCCTGTGCCAGATTCAGGCGCATACGCCAGCCACCAGAAAAACTGGCGACTGATTGCTCCAGTTCATTGATCTTGAAACCCAGGCCTAGCAGTAATTGTTCTGCGCGTGGGCGCACAGTATAAGCGTCGGCATCGGCTAGCGCACCATACATATTGCCGATGGCAATACCGTTGTCGTGGCTTTCTGGCTGGGCTTCCAGCTCGGCCAGTTGCGCTTCCAGTTTTCGCAAGGCGACGTCGCCATCTATTGCGTAATCGATGGCGCTGCGTTCCAGTGGTGGCGTTTCTTGAGCGACGTGAGCAAGTTGCCATTTGGCGGGAAAATCGATGCTGCCCTGATCGGGATGCAATTCGCCACGCAACATGGCAAACAGGCTGGATTTGCCCGCACCGTTGGAGCCGATCAAGCCTATCTTGTCGCCGGGATTGAGCGTCACATCGACGCTGTCAAATAATGGTTTGATGCCGCGCGCCAGGACGACTTGTTGAAGACGTATCATATAAACTTAATTAATGGGTAATGCTATTGTTGATGCAAAAAAAAAAGGAAAACGGGCAAAACTGGTTTTGCCCGTCTTCAATGTACTTATTACACTGCGCTACACTGATTTATGCAGTGAAATTGGTCAGTTGGTCAGCCTCTACCAAAAACACCATGTCGTCACCGGCACTGGTACTCAACCAGGTCAGGTTCAGCTCAGGGAAGGCTGCTTCGGCAAAGGCACGTTCATTGCCAATTTCCACCATCAGCAAGCCATCTTCAGTCAGGCGTTGTGCCGCACCTGCGACGATCTTGCGCACCAGGTCCATGCCGTCATCACCACCAGCCAGAGCAATTTGCGGTTCGTGCATGTATTCCTTGGGCAGCTTGGCCATGGAGCCAGAATTTACATACGGCGGGTTGGTGATGATCAGGTCATATTTTTTGTCTGGTACATTGCTGTACAGGTCAGACTCAATCAGAGTAATGCGGTCCTGCAATTCATAGGTTGCCACATTACGCTTTGCCACTTCCAGCGCATCTTTGGAAATATCGACTGCATCCACATGTGCTTCAGAGAACATATCCGCCAGCATGATAGGCAGGCAGCCAGAGCCAGTGCACAGTTCAAGGATGTTTGTGATAGCTTCTGGATCTGTCACCCATGGTGAAAAATGTTCAGGTATCAGTTCAGCGATGAAGGAGCGCGGCACGATGACACGTTCATCTACGTAGAAATTATAAGTGCCGAGCCAGGCTTCATTGGTAATGTAGGAAGCAGGTACACGGTCGACCGCACGACGGTCAATCACGCGTAATACAGCGTCTATTTCTGATGGCAATAAATGCGCATCAAGGAACGGCTCTATCTTGTCGAGCGGCAGGTGCAGGGTATGCAGCAATAAATAAGCGGCTTCATCCAAGGCATTGGCACTGCCATGGCCAAAGAACAGTTTCTCTTTGTTGAAACGGGTGACGGCATAGCGCAACAGATCGCGCAGGGTCAGGAAGGTAGTAGCGGGTGTAGTCATATTGTTTCCGTATCGGCCAGTGGTGAGCTGATTAAGTCAGCAAGTTTTCCAGAGTGCGGCGATAAATGTTTTTGAGCGGGTCTATATATTGCAACTCTATGTGCTCATCAATTTTATGGATGCTGGCATTTGGTGGGCCAAATTCCACCACTTGCGGGCAGATTTTGGCGATGAAGCGACCGTCAGATGTGCCACCGGTAGTAGAGAGCTCAGTCTCTATACCTGTTTCGGCACGTATCGCATCACCCAATGCATCGCTGAGACTGCCTTTGGGTGTAAGGAAAGGATGCCCACCGACTGTCCATTTCAAATCATATTCCAGGCCATGTTTGTCGAGGATGACATGCACTCGCTGCTGCAAGCCCTCGGCTGTACTGGCAGTCGAAAAGCGAAAATTGAAATCGATGACGGCTTCGCCAGGTATGACATTGGAGGCACCGGTGCCTGCATGGATATTCGACATTTGCAAGGACGTTGGCAGGTAATACTCATTACCCTCATCCCAGACCTCAGTCACCAGTTCAGCCATGGCAGGGGCTGCCAGGTGGATAGGGTTTTTTGCCAGTTGTGGATAGGCGATATGGCCTTGCACACCTTTGACGGTCAGTTTGCCCGACATGGTGCCGCGACGGCCATTCTTGATGGTGTCACCCAGTTTGTCGACGGATGTCGGCTCGCCAACGATGCAATAATCAAGCTGTTCGCCACGGGCCTTGAGTTTTTCACAGACCACTACGGTGCCATCAGTGGCCGGACCTTCTTCATCACTGGTGATCAGAAAGCCGATAGAGCCTTTATGATTCGGGTGGGCAGCTACGAATTCTTCTGTCGCTACGACAAACGCAGCGATTGAGGTTTTCATATCAGCTGCGCCACGACCGTACAACTTGCCATCCCTGTGAGTCGGCGTAAAAGGTGCAGACTGCCATTGTGTGACAGGGCCAGTAGGCACCACATCAGTATGGCCAGCAAACACCAGCAAAGGCTGGGCTTGACCACGTCTGGCCCATAGATTTGTTACATCACCGGATTGTATGGTTTCGCACTGGAAGCCCAGGGGCTCCAGCAGGGCGATCAGGGTGTTTTGACATCCTTTGTCTTCAGGTGTGACCGAGTCCAGCGCAATCAGCTGTTCGGTCAGGGCAAGTGTTTTACTCATGTTTACTTATGAAAAATGGACTGGTACTGCGGCACGGAAAAGCCGACATTCACTTGCGATTTGCCGTCATTATTGATCAGCAATACGGGACGTTTAATAACCGATGGTTTTTCCAGCATCAGAGCAATGGCTTGCTCAGTATCTGCGGCAGAAGCTTTTTCTGCATCACTGAGCGCTCGCCAGGTAGTGCCTTTGCGGTTGATCAGTACATCCAGGCCCTGATGTTCCAGCCATGTTTCTATGGCAGCACGGTGCAGGCCATGTTTTTTGAAATCATGGAATTCAAAAGCCAGTTCCTGTTCTTGCAACCAGGTACGGGCTTTTTTTACGGTGTCACAGTTTGGAATGCCAAACAGGGTAATGCTTCGCGTCATACTTTTATACGTTCAGGGTAAATTCTGTGAAAGAAGCTTCTTCTTTGGATTCTGGTTCAGGCTCTGGTTTTGGCGTAGTCACACTTGCAGCTTCATTGTTCAGCAACCATAACAAGTTATTCGCGGAGTCAGAATTAGCCAGGCCTTCTTCCTGTGTGATCAAGCCTTCCCTGATCAAATGCATGAGGGCACGTTCAAAGGTTTGCGAGCCAGGCGACAAGCTTTTTTCAATCGCTTCCTTGATCTGGAAGATATCGCCTTGTTCTATCAACTCAGCCACGTAGCGAGTATTTAGCATGATCTCAACTGCAGGGGCCCGGCCACCATCTTTAGCACGTATCAGACGCTGCGAGATAATAGCGCGTATGGAGGAAGATAAATCCAGTAGCAATGCGCTACGTGTTTCCATAGGGAAGAAGCTGATGATACGGTTCAATGCCTGATAACTATTGTTGGCATGCAGTGTCGCCAATACCAGATGGCCAGATTGTGCATAGGCAATCGCTGCCATCATGGTTTCGAGATCACGGATCTCGCCGATCAGGATGCAGTCAGGTGCCTGGCGCAGCGAGTTCTTCAACGCGGTTTTCAGGCTTTCAGAATCGCTTCCAATTTCACGCTGATTGACGATGGATTTTTTACTGCGGAACAAAAATTCAATCGGGTCTTCCAGGGTCAGGATGTGGCCGGTCTTGACTTCATTTCTATGATCCAGCATGGATGCAATCGTGGTTGATTTGCCTGATCCGGTTGAACCGACCAGCAAGATCAAACCACGTTTTTCCATAATCAGCTCAGCCAGCACCGGTGGTAAGTGCAAGGTATCGAGTTTTGGGATGTCACCAGGAACGTAACGGAAAACGGCAGATATCGAACCACGCTGGCGGAAGGCCGACAGACGGAAACGGCCTATGCCTGGTGCGCCGATACCGATATTCAGTTCGTTTTTTTCTTCCAGTTCCTCCATGTGCTCAGACTCTACTACCTCGCCGAGCAGCGACAGGATGTTTGCCTGATCCATCTTCTGCTGATTGATAGGGAGCAGATTGCCATTGATTTTCAAATGTATGGGCGAATTCATCGCGAAAAACATGTCAGAAGCCTGTTTTTCCTTCATCAGTTGAAATAACCTCTCCATCGCTGCCATGACGTTTCCCTAAGCTGAGCTAATTATTAAAAGAGTAATGCAAAAGCGACGCAAAAAATACTTAAGCGCCGCGCAACAATTCATTGATGCTGGTTTTGGAACGTGTCTGCGCATCGACACGCTTCACAATCACTGCGCAATACAGGCTGTATTTACCATCAGCAGACGGCAAATTGCCGGAAACAACTACTGAACCTGAAGGTACGCGGCCATAGCTGACTTCGCCAGTGGCACGGTCATAAATCTTGGTGGACTGGCCGATGTATACGCCCATGGAAATCACGGAATTTTCTTCAACGATCACGCCTTCAACGATTTCTGAACGGGCACCGATGAAGCAATTGTCTTCAATAATGGTCGGGTTGGCTTGCATTGGCTCCAATACACCACCGATGCCAACACCGCCAGACAAATGCACGTTTTTACCGATTTGTGCGCATGAACCGACAGTCGCCCAAGTGTCAACCATTGCACCTTCATCCACATAAGCACCGATATTGACATAAGAAGGCATCAACACCACGTTTTTGGCAATAAAGCTGCCACGGCGTGCAACTGCTGGTGGCACCACGCGGAAACCACCTTTTGTGAAGTCTTCAGCCGTGTAATTGGCGAATTTGGTAGGCACTTTGTCGAAGAACTGCATATGGTCGCCAGAAGGCATGCAGATATTGTCTTCCAGACGGAAGGACAGCAATACAGCTTTTTTGATCCATTGATTGACTTGCCAGCTACCCTCAATTTTTTGCGCAACACGCAGGGTACCTGCATCGAGTTCGCTCAAGACATGGGCAACTGCTTCGCGGATTTCTGTGGGCGCAGATTTTGGCGAGAAATTTGTGCGGTCTTCCCAGGCTTGATCAATGATTTGCTGTAATTGTTGAGTCATGTTGAGTGTCTTCAAATGAAAATGTAAAAAATAAAAAACGAAATAAGCTTGTGTTTGCTGTCTGGCTGCAGTGTCAGACCGGTACCGGACTAAAATTTTTGCAAAAGCTGACTATCCTTTGTGCTGCTTCCAGGCATTCTTCAGGCTCGGCCACCAGAGCCATGCGTACGCGGTTTTGCCCAGGGTTGACGCCGTGGGCCTCGCGCGCAAGATAACTGCCGGGCAGAACTGTTACATTATATTCCTCGTACAGGCGACGGGCGAACTCTGTATCCGATAAACCCATGGCGTCAGGAATTTTTGCCCAAAGGTAAAAGGCAGCGTCAGGCAGTTTCACGTCCAGCACTTCTTGCAGAATCGGTGTGATCTGGGCAAATTTGCGTATGTACTTGTCGCGATTTTCTTGTACATGCACTTCGTCATTCCATGCCACGACTGAGGCCGCCTGAATGTTCGGACTCATGGCACTGCCATGGTAAGTCCGGTACAACAGGAACTTCTTGATGATTTCCGCATCTCCCGCGACGAAACCGGAACGCATGCCAGGCACGTTCGATCTTTTTGACAGGCTGGACAAGGTAATCAGGCGCTGGTAGTCATTTCTTCCTAGTGCGTGCGCAGCTTGCAGGCTGCCCAGAGGAGCTTCGTCTTTAAAGTAAATCTCGGAATAGCATTCATCTGCCGCAATGACAAAACCATAACGGTCTGACAGGGTAAACAACTCTTTCCAGTCGTCCAGGTTCAGTACTGCACCGGTAGGGTTGCCGGGCGAGCAGATATATAACAGTTGTACGCGCTGCCAGACTGATTCAGGGATGCTCTTGTAGTCCGGTGCAAAATTACGCGCAGAATCAGCATTGGCAAAATAGGGCTCAGCCCCGGCCAAATAAGCTGCGCCTTCGTAAATTTGATAAAAAGGGTTGGGACATACCACTAATGGCAGGTCATCCTTGCAGGCACCGGTGTCTATGATGGTTTGTGCCAGGGAGAACAAGGCTTCACGTGAACCGATGACGGGCAAAATCTGAGTCGCTGCATCCAGCGGCGGTATATTGTAGCGACGTCCTAGCCAGGCAGAAATGGAGTTGCGCAAGGCGTCCGAGCCAGCGGTAGACGGGTAGCTGGCCAGACCTGCCATATTGTCGACGATGGCATCCTTGATCAAAGCGGGAGTAGGGTGCTTGGGTTCGCCTATGCCCAGACTGATCGCTGGAAACTTGGAATTTGGCACAGCATCGGCAAACAGGCGTTTCAGTTTCTCGAACGGATACGGCTGCAATTTACTGAGATAAGGATTAAATGTCATTTTTTCGAATTGTTGTCGACGTTAAGCAAGCTTTTTAGCTTATTTCTCTGGCCTGAGCGTCGTATTCCGGCATTTTATTTGGTCTGCTTAACTAGCCACTTCTACTAGCCACTTCTATTTGCTGCTCAATTTGCTACTTCTAATTTTCAACCCGTATTATAGCGTCCTGAGGATTCTATAGAGAAAGGCTTTCACCTGTACTTGCGTGAATTACTGATTAATATGTAAATTGTGTCATAAGTTTGAAAACTGAAAATTTTGCTCTTACGATGGTATTATGCAGCGATACAGGAACGCGGCCGGCATTGATGGCCTTGGCATATATACGATACGCGGTAGATTTGACTGCAAAAGATAATAAAATTATATAAAGTGCGATTAACTTCTATTAAATTAGCGGGATTTAAATCTTTCGTAGATCCCACCCATTTTCAGGTTCCTGGCCAACTGGTTGGCGTTGTCGGCCCTAATGGTTGCGGCAAATCCAATATTATTGATGCTGTGCGCTGGGTTTTGGGTGAATCCAAAGCGTCTGAGCTGCGCGGCGAATCCATGCAGGACGTTATCTTTAACGGCTCTACCCACCGCAAACCCGCTGGCCGCTCGTCGGTAGAGCTGGTGTTTGATAACAGCATGGGTAAAGCTGCCGGTCAATGGAGCCAATACGGCGAGATCGCTGTCAAGCGTACCTTGACGCGTGATGGCACGTCTACTTACTACATCAACGGACAGCCAGTGCGCCGTCGCGATATCCAGGACATCTTCCTCGGCACCGGCTTGGGGCCGCGCGCCTATGCGATTATCGGTCAGGGCATGATTTCGCGCATTATCGAAGCCCGCCCGGAAGAATTAAGGATTTTCCTCGAAGAAGCTGCCGGTGTTTCCCGTTACAAGGAGCGCCGCCGCGAGACGGAAAACCGCATCCACGACACTCATGAAAACCTGGTGCGTGTAGAAGATATCTTGCGCGAATTGAATAACAACCTGGACAGGTTGGGCGCACAAGCGGTTGTTGCCAATAAATTCCGCGAATTGCAGACTGATCAGGAAGAAAAACAAAAACTGTTGTGGTTGCTGCGTAAAAGAGAAGCAGAAAACGAACAAAAAAAGCATTTTGCAGAGATAGAAAAGACCCAGACCGACCTCGAAGAGCAAACCGCCAAGCTGCGTCATGTCGAACTGGAGCTGGAACAAATGCGCCAGGCACATTATGCCGTTGGCGACCGTATGCATCAGGCGCAAGGTCATTTGTACCAGACCAATGCCGAGATTGGCAGCCTGGAAGCGCAAATCAAATTCGTCATCGAATCGCGCAGTCGCCTGCAATCACAATTGCAATCACTGACTGCACAGCGCGATCAATGGCAAAACCAGAGCCGCCAGTTCCAGGATGATTTGTCTGAAGGTGAAATCCATGTCGAAGAGCTGGCCATGCGTGCCGAGCAGGCATTGGAAGTCAGTCAGCAACAGCAAGACAAACTACCAGCCATGGAGCAAATATGGCGTGAGTCGCAATTAAAGACGACAGAATCACGCGCAAAGATCATGCAGATGCAGCAGCAGATAGAGCTGGAATCTGCCCATCAGCGTAATGCCTCGAATATCCTGAACACTCTGACAACCAGACGTGAACGCCTGATGCAGGAAAAACAGGGCCTGGTATTGCCTGATACGACACATCTGGACAATTTGTCCATGCAACTGGAAGAGAAAAAGCAAGTACTGGAAGAGCTCACCATGCAGCTGGAAGAGGCGCAAGAGCGCTTGCCTTTGCTGGAAGATGAGCGCAAACAGGCGCAGCAACAAGTCAACCAGGATAGCGCCGAATATGCGCAACTGGAAGCACGCTTACTCGCCCTGAAGCAATTGCAGGAAAAAGTACAAAGCCAGGGCAAGGTGCAGCCTTGGCTGGAAAAGCACGAATTGAGTGGCTTGCCAAAAATCTGGCAAAAATTGCATATCGAAGCTGGTTGGGAAACCGCGCTGGAATCCATCTTGCGCGAGCGTACCGCAGCCTTGGAAATGTCGAATCTGGAATGGGCCAAGGCCTTTTTTGGTGATGCACCGCCTGCCAAACTGGCTGTTTGCGCGCCTACCATTGTGGCAGAAACCGTCACACCTCTGGCTGGCTTCAAGCCCTTCATCGACTTGCTGCAACTTAATGACGCAGGTTTGCGCGGCTTGATGCAGGACTGGTTACATCAGGTGTATATAGCTGAAGATATTACTTCTGCCTTCATGGACAGAGTTAAATTGCCAGCCGGTGCCTGTTTTATCACCAAACAGGGCCATGTCATTGCCCGATCCAGTGTGCGTTTTTATGCCGCGGATTCTGAGCAAGATGGTGTGTTGGGACGTCAGCAAGAGATAGAAAACATCACCAAGCAATGCCGTGCCAAGCACATGCTGGCGGATGAGTCCAAAACCCGCGCCGTGCGTTCGGAATCTGCTTACACTCAAGCCACCCAGCAATTGCAAGACTTGCGCCAGCGCGTGGGCAGCCTGACGCAGACTACTCATAGTCTGCAAATTGAATTCATGAAATTGTCTGAAGTGCAGGAGCGCTTTAATCAGCGTAGCACGCAGATAGGCAGTGACCTGGCAGAAATCGCTGCGCAAGAGAGTGAACAGCAGCAAATCAGGGCCGAGTCCGAGCAAAAATTTGAGCAACTGGATATGGACCTGGCAGAATTGCAGGAAGCCCATGAAGAAGGCCAGACAGCTTACCTGGAAAAAGAACAGCAACTGAATGAAGCCAGGCAGCGTTTGCGCGACCTTGAACTGGCTGCGCAAGAAGCTGCCTTTGCAGAAAAATCCCATCGCAGCAAGATGGAGGAGTTACGTCGCAGTATCGCGACTGCACTTGAGCAATCTGCACAATTGTTTGCCAGTATGCAACAGGGGCAACTGGAATTGGAATCCATGGACGACCAGACTGCACAAGCGGGCCTGCAAGATTTACTGGATAGACGCAGTTCTCAGGAGGTGGCCCTGGCAAATGCCCGTCACGAACTGGATCAACTGACACAGCAATTGCGTCATCACGAAGAATCCAAAATGCAGGTGGAACGCAGCCTGCAGCCTCAACGTGACCGCATCGTCGAATTGCAATTGAAAGAACAGGCCGCACGTCTGAGCCAGGAACAATTCTCAGAGCAATTACGCAATTTTGAAGTTGATGAAGAAGTCCTTGCGCAAAAGCTGCATGATGATCTCAAACCATCTTATTTACAGGGCGAAGTGACCCGTCTGACCAATGCCATTGCAGCACTGGGTGCGGTGAATATGGCCGCCCTTGATGAACTGGCGCAGGCAACTGAACGCAAGACTTTCCTTGATGCCCAGCATGCCGATCTGACAGAGGCAATTACGACCTTGCAGGATGCCATTCACAAAATTGATATTGAAACACGCGACTTGCTGCAAGATACCTTTGACAAGGTGAATCATCATTTCGCTGAGCTTTTCCCGATTTTATTTGGTGGTGGTCAGGCGAAACTGATCATGACAGGCGATGAAATTCTGGATTCTGGTGTGCAAGTCATGGCGCAGCCTCCTGGCAAAAAGAATGCAACCATTCATTTGCTGTCTGGGGGGGAAAAAGCGCTGACAGCAACAGCGCTGGTATTCTCCATGTTCCAGTTGAATCCTGCGCCGTTCTGCTTGCTTGATGAGGTTGACGCACCGCTGGATGACTCAAATACCGAGCGTTTCTGTAATATGGTGAAACGCATGTCGGCAAACACACAATTTTTATTTATCTCCCATAACAAGATTGCGATGGAAATGGCCCAACAATTGATTGGTGTCACCATGCAAGAACAGGGGGTTTCACGAATCGTGGCGGTAGATATGGAATCTGCCGTCAATTTTGCTACTGAGGTTCAAGCAGCATGACAGATCTACAAATCAGTTTGTTAGCAATAGGTGGAACGCTGGTAGTTGGCGTCCTTATTTTTAATAAATGGCAAGAATACAAAGCCAAGAAAACCGTTGAAAATGCGTTTGGTGATGGACATGATGATGTCCTCATGAATCCTGATGCACCCGTAGAATCCATCGTCCGGCATGAACCCAGTCTGGATGGCGATGTGCAACCAACCGAAGAGGCACCACAGCACCATGCACCCATGCATGCAGATGTAGCTGCTGAAATGGAGGCTCCGATAGCGGTTCAAGACAAAGAATTGCCAGTTGATGAATTAATCGATTGCGTAATTCCACTGGAATTTGAAACACCGGTACGTGGCGAAAAAATACTGGCAGAAATTGCCGATCTTAAATATGTGGGTAAAAAACCCGTGCATTTCATAGGTCAAAGCCATAGTGGTGAGCGCGACGTAATTGCTGTCGGCGGTGCGTACACTTGCTTGTTTGCCGGAGTGCAAATGGTCAGCCGCAATGGCCCTTTGAATGAATTGGAATATTCAGAGTTCATCATGAAATTACGGGCGATTGCTGACAACCTGAGCGCACACCCTGATATCCCTGACATGAATAAGGTCATGGTCAATGCCCGTGAGTTGCATCAATTCGTGGCTGAGCATGATGCCCAGTTAAGCGTAAATATCGCTGCCAATGGAGCACCATGGGCCTTGAATACTTTACTCGCAGCATTGGAAAAAATGGGCTTTGATCAGCGTCCTGATGGTCGTTTGATGATGCCTGACGGTGACGGCGGTAGCCTGTTCACCTTATCCACCAATGTCAGCGTCAGTGAAACCATGACCTCGCGCCTGACTCTGTTGCTGGACGTACCTTGTGTTGCTCCTGGGCGTGATGGCTTTGGTGCCATGGCAGCTTGTGCACGCTCATTGGCCACGCGCCTGAGCGGTACTGTAGTCGATGATGGTAATCAGCCCATCTCCAAATTGGCACTCGATGAGATATCTGGTCAGGTTCATGAATTTTATGCAGCAATGGCTGAGGCGCAGATTCCTGCGGGCTCCTTGCGTGCGCAACGACTATTTAGTTAATTATTGTAGACATGCAGAATGATCTTTTGGATGCTGCCGCCAAGGCGGCAGACACTTCAACAATAGCAACGCAGACAGAAAACCTGCGCGCAGAGTTGAACAGGCATGCACATGCCTATTACGTGCTGGACAATCCCAGTGTCCCAGATGCTGAATATGACAGATTGTTTTCTGAACTTCAGCGACTGGAAGAAGCGTACCCCGAATTAAAAACTGTCGATTCTCCGACCAACAGGGTGGGTGGCGCACCTTTGCCAGAATTTGGGCAGGTACAGCATGCCGTGCCCATGCTGTCGTTGAATAATGGTTTTGAAGACGATGATGTCATCAATTTTGATCGCCGTGCCCGCGAGGGGCTGGATGTTCAAAATGAAATTGTCTACGCGATAGATTTGAAGTTCGATGGCCTGGCCATCAATTTGCGCTATGTCGACGGCGTCTTCACGCAGGCAGCAACGCGCGGTGATGGTTTTACCGGCGAAGATGTTACTGAAAATATTCGCACCATACGCAGCATTCCCTTGCGCTTGCGGGTAGATCATCCTCCAAAGATACTGGATGTGCGTGGCGAAGTATTGATGTTCAAACGCGACTTTGAAAAACTCAATCAGCGTCAGCGTGACGCTGGTGCCAAAGAGTTTGCCAATCCACGTAATGCTGCTGCTGGCAGTTTGCGTCAGCTGGATTCAAAAATTACGGCTAAACGCACTTTGCGGTTTTTTGCCTATGGTATAGGTCTGCTGGAAGGCATGAGCGTGCCTCCCTCTCATCGTGCCTTGCTGGATTGGTATAAACAGGCAGGCATCCCTGTTTGTGAAGAAAATGCCGTGGTAAGTGGCGCATCTGGTTTGCTGGAATTTTACAAGGCGATTCAAACCAGGCGTGACGACCTGGATTATGAGATTGATGGCGTAGTCTATAAAGTCAATGATTTTGCCAGCCAGCAGTCGCTTGGTTTTGTATCACGTGCGCCACGTTTTGCAATCGCTCACAAATTCCCCGCGCAAGAGGCGCTGACTACCGTGCTGGATATAGAAGTGCAAGTCGGCAGAACAGGTGCGATTACGCCTGTGGCCAGACTGGCACCAGTCTTTGTTGGTGGCGTCACTGTAACCAATGCGACTCTGCACAATGAAGAAGAGATACAGCGCAAGGATATACGCATAGGTGATACGGTTTCTGTGCGCCGTGCCGGCGACGTGATACCTGAGGTTGTCGCCAGCATATTGGAAAAACGCCCGGTAGATTCACGCCAGTTTGTCATGCCTGTGGAATGTCCGATTTGTGGCTCACCCATACAAAAACCTGAAGATGAAGCGATTGCCCGCTGCAGCGGTGGCTGGATAAAATGTACGGCGCAGCGCAAGGGTGGCTTGTCCCATTTCGCTTCACGTAAGGCGATGAATATTGATGGTGTAGGAGAGCAGCTCATAGATCAGTTGGTCGACAAGAATGTCGTTACAACTGCAGCAGATTTGTATAAGCTTGGTCTGCGTGCACTGGTTGAGCTTGACCGTATGGCAGAGAAATCCGCTCAAAATGTATTGAGTGCGCTGGAAACTTCCAAGCTGACTAGTTTGCCACGTTTCATTTATGGTTTGGGGATACGCCACGTAGGCGAGTCGACTGCAAAAGATTTGGCTGCGCATTTCGGTAATACGGATGCATTAATGAAAGCGACGGAAGAGCAGCTGCTGGAAGTGTCAGATGTAGGCCCGGTAGTGGCGAAGTCCATCTTGCGTTTCTTCTCTGATCCATTGAACGTGGAGTTGGTGGAGCAATTGCTGGCATCAGGCATACATTGGCCAGCGATTGAAGTGCAGGAAAAAGGTGAGCAGGTGTTGGAAGGCAAGACACTTGTTCTGACAGGCACTTTACCTACCCTGAGCCGCGATCAGGCGACAGAGATCATAGAAAAAGCTGGTGGTAAAGTATCAGGCTCAGTATCGAAAAAGACCAGTTATCTCGTTGCCGGTGATGATGCTGGTAGCAAGCTGGTGAAGGCGCAAGAATTGGGTATCAATATTTTGACAGAAGCAGAATTGCTTCAACTTTGTTCCAGGAGCTGAAATGAGAAAAATTAAAAAAGCCGTATTCCCAGTAGCTGGTTTGGGTAGTCGTTTCTTGCCTGCTACCAAGGCACAACCCAAGGAGATGTTGCCTATCGTTGATAAGCCACTCATACAATATGCAGTTGAAGAAGCGGTTGAGGCGGGCATCACTGAAATGGTGTTCATTACCGGCAGGAATAAGCGGGCGATCGAAGATCATTTCGATAAAGCCTACGAGCTCGAAAGCGAACTGGAAGCAGCAGGCAAAGAAGCCTTGCTGGATCTGGTCAGGAACGTCATCCCCAAAAACATCAATTGCATTTATATCCGTCAGACAGCAGCTCTGGGTTTAGGTCATGCGGTTTTGTGTGCACGCCCCGTGATTGGTGATGATCCATTTGCGGTCTTGCTGGCGGATGATTTGATGGATGCGGATGTTGGTCAACCTTCTGTCATGGCACAGATGGCACGCCAGTATGAAGCAGAAGGCGGCAGCATCATTGCTGTACAAAACGTACCACGTGAATTTACCCGTCAATACGGTATTGTCAGCGGTACACCTTACACGGATAGTCTGGAAAGAGTGCAGGGCATAGTAGAAAAACCTATGCCTGATGTTGCTCCATCCACTCTGGCGGTAGTTGGTCGCTATATTTTGTCTGGTCGTATTTTCTCTTATCTGGAAACCCTGGGCAAAGGATCTGGTGGTGAAATTCAATTGACTGATGGTATTGCTGCCATGCTCAAAGACTTCCCGGTCTATGCTTTCCGTCCGAATGCAACGAGATATGATTGCGGTTCAAAACTGGGTTATCTGAAAGCCAGCGTTGCGTTAGGTTTGAAGCATAAAGAAACCAGCGCAGAGTTCTCTGAATATCTACAGTCCTTGAAATAAGTAATGCAAAATACGGCCAGGCAGTACCTGGCCGTATTTTTAAGTAATTCATCCATTAAATAATTTACACAGAATATGGTGCGCCATGATTCATCCCATCCTGAAAATGGGCGATGCCCGACTATTAAGAGTTGCTGAGCAAGTCACTGCGTTTGATACTCCTGAATTGCATGAGCTCATCAAGGATATGTTCGAGACCATGATTGCCGCCAATGGTGCAGGCCTGGCAGCGCCGCAGATAGGCGTGAATCTGCAACTTGTGATTTTCGGTTTCAAGAACAATCCACGTTATCCTGATGCGCCTGTAGTTCCAGAGACTGTACTCATTAATCCAATTTTGACGCCTTTGTCTGAAGAGACTGATGATGCATGGGAAGGATGTTTGTCTGTGCCAGGTATGCGTGGCCTGGTGCCGCGCTGGAGTGCGCT
>JAZJXP010000089.1:0-4658 GCA_040390835.1 Pseudomonadota bacterium | reverse complement strand
TGAACATTGATGGTACGGAAACCTTTGATGTCATAGGTGAGCGCATGCCACGGGCAACCCTGACCCTGATCATCAATCGCAAGAATGGTGAATCAGTGGCAGTGCCTGTGATGTGTCGCCTCGATACGGCAGAAGAAGTGTCGATTTATGAGGCGGGTGGTGTATTGCAGCGTTTTGCACAAGACTTCCTGGAGTCGGCCAAGGCTGCGTAAGTTGTACTGAGACTGCTTGCAAGCGCTACTCATGATTGAGTAGCGCTGCCTCTGAATCAAATTTTAAAGATTAAAAAACATGGCCCATCTTCCACAGATCAAAATCCCGGCAACCTATATGCGTGGTGGCACCAGCAAGGGCGTATTTTTCCGTCTGCAGGATTTGCCTGTGATTGCCCAACAACCAGGTGCTGCACGTGATGCCTTGTTGTTGCGCGTGATAGGCAGCCCCGACCCTTATGGAAAACAAATCGATGGCATGGGCGGTGCAACTTCCAGCACCAGCAAGACTGTCATCCTCTCAAAAAGCAGCAAGCCGGATCATGATGTCGATTACCTGTTTGGCCAGGTGGCTATAGACAAGGCCTTTGTCGACTGGAGCGGCAATTGCGGCAACCTGTCTGCCGCAGTCGGTGCTTTTGCCATCAGTGCAGGCCTGGTTGATGCAGAGCGCGTGCCGCAAAACGGCATGGCCATCATACGCATCTGGCAGGCAAATATCAGCAAGACTATCATTGCCCATGTTCCTATGACCGACGGGGCAGTGCAGGAAACTGGTGATTTTGAACTTGATGGCGTGACTTTTCCGGCAGCCGAAGTACAGCTTGAATTCATGGACCCTGCTGCAGATGAAGAGGGCGCTGGTGGCTCCATGTTCCCGACCGGTAATCTGGTCGATGATCTGGACGTGCCAGGAGTGGGTACGCTGAAGGCAACCATGATCAATGCCGGTATTCCTACCATCTTCATCAATGCAGAAGCGATAGGCTATACCGGTACAGAATTGCAGGACGCCATCAACGGTGATGCCAAAGCGCTGGCCATGTTTGAAAACATACGCGCGCACGGCGCACTGCGCATGGGGCTGATCAAGGATATCTCTGAAGCGGCACAGCGCCAGCACACGCCCAAGGTGGCCTTCGTTGCCAATCCGACTGACTATACCTCGTCCAGCGGTAAGCAGGTACAGGCGAATGATATCGATTTGCTGGTACGCGCCCTGTCCATGGGCAAGTTGCACCACGCGATGATGGGCACGGCAGCCGTGGCCATCGGCACAGCAGCAGCCGTACCGGGCACACTCGTGAATCTGGCGGCTGGTGGCGGTGCACGCACTGCTGTGCGTTTTGGTCACCCGTCCGGCACTTTGCGGGTTGGGGCAGAGGCTACGCAGCTTAACGGCGACTGGAGCGTCACCAAGGCCATCATGAGCCGCAGTGCGCGCGTACTGATGGAAGGCTGGGTACGCGTACCCTCAAACTGACAAAATTTTGGATCTGAATCGAAGTAGTTTTATGCACGTGAAAGTGCAGGCCTCGCCACGTGCCAGCGCCACTGTCCAAAAATAATAATTAATGCTCAGGGCCGACGCGAATGTTAAGAATATTTTGTGATATCGAAGGAGACAGCATGACTTACGCAGCGTTTTATCAGGAATCTATACAAGACCCGCAAGGGTTCTGGGCCAAAGAAGCGCAGTTGATAGACTGGCACAAGCCTTATGAGCAGGTGCTGGATCACAGCAAGCCACCATTTGCCAAATGGTATGTCGGTGGCCAAACCAATCTCTGCCATAACGCTGTCGACCGCTGGCTGGCAACGCAGGCAGACCAGCCTGCGCTGATCGCCATTTCCACCGAAACCAATACCGAGAAAACCTATAGCTTTGCCGAGCTGCATGCAGAAGTACAACGCATGGCGGCCATCATGCTGGGTCTGGGTGTGAAGCAGGGCGACAGGGTCTTGATCTACATGCCCATGATCGCCGAAGCCGCTTTTGCCATGCTGGCATGCGCCCGTATAGGTGCCGTGCATTCTGTCGTCTTTGGCGGCTTTGCTTCAAAGAGCCTGGGCACGCGCATTGATGATGCCAAGCCTGTGTTGGTAGTGTCGGCTGATGCTGGTATGCGTAGTGGCAAGGCCGTGCCGTACAAACCTTTACTGGATGACGCAATAGCCTTGGCCGAACATAAACCTGCACATGTCTTACTGGTGAATCGCGGTCTGGATGAAATGAAATTGGTGGCTGGGCGTGATGTTGATTATGCGACAGCAAGAGCGCAGCATCTGGATGCTCAAGTGCCAGTGACCTGGCTGGAATCAAATGCCATGTCCTATGTCTTGTACACCTCAGGCACGACTGGCAAACCCAAAGGCGTGCAGCGTGATGTCGGTGGCTATGCAGTGGCACTGGCTTCATCAATGAAGCATATTTTCTGTGGCAATCCGGGTGAAACCTATTTTGCGACTTCGGACATAGGCTGGGTGGTCGGCCATTCCTACATCGTCTATGGTCCGCTGATCGCTGGCATGGCGACCATCATGTATGAAGGCACACCGATACGCCCTGATGCTGGCATTTGGTGGAGCATAGTCGAGAAATACAAGGTCACGCGCATGTTCTCGGCACCGACAGCCGTGCGTGTCCTGAAAAAGCATCCTTCAGAGCTGATGCGCAAATATGATTTGTCCTCACTCAAAGCCCTGTATCTGGCAGGCGAGCCGCTCGATGAAACCACCTCCAGCTGGATTGCCAATGAACTGGGTGTATCCATCATTGATAACTACTGGCAGACAGAAACTGGCTGGCCCATACTGACCGTGGCACGTGGTGTTGAGCAGACTGCCACCCGCCTGGGCAGCCCCGGCATCGCCATGTATGGCTATGACGTACGCATCATCAATGAAAATACGGGAGCTGAGTGCGCGGCCAATGAAAAGGGCGTGGTTGCGATCAAGGGACCATTGCCGCCAGGTTGCATGCAAACCGTGTATGGCGACGACCAGCGTTTTGTGAATACTTACTGGTCCAATTTCTCGCATGAACAGTTGTATTCAACATTTGACTGGGGCATCAGGGATGCTGATGGCTATTACTTCATCCTGGGTCGTACTGATGACGTCATCAATGTCGCGGGACACAGGCTGGGTACGCGCGAGATAGAAGAAAGTATTTCCAGTCATCCGCAAATTTCTGAAGTGGCGGTGGTGGGTGTTGAAGATAAGCTCAAAGGGCAGGTGGCGGTAGCGTTTGCCATACTCAAAAATCCTGAACTTGCGGAAACACCAGAACAAAAGCGTGCGTTGGAGGCAGAGGTCATGAGTGTGGTTGACAAGCAGCTCGGTGCCGTCGCAAGACCATCACGGGTACATTTTGTTGGCATGCTGCCGAAAACCCGCTCTGGTAAATTGCTGCGTCGTTCGATACAGGCGATTTGCGAGGGGCGGGAAGCAGGGGATTTGACGACTATCGAAGACCCGTCTTCCTTGCAGCAAATCCAGGCGGCACTGACAGTTTGAATGTTTTGAAATTGGTCAGTTAAAAAACAAAGGGAGCATTTGCTCCCTTTGTTTTGGATATGACAAAGATCAGAGTGAGTTTAGAGCGAGCCTATAACTGCAGCGCCGCCGCCAGGGTTTTCACTTCTTCTTCTGACTCTTCCAAAATGCTGTTGAGTGTGCCGTCACCTACGACAAAATCAATTTCTGAAGAATACTGTTCTGACTCTTCGGCATAAGAATGTAGTTGCCAGTTCATTTGCCAGCAACAGTGTGTCACCTAAAGTTTCTGGTGGCATGGCGCGCAAACCAAACCAGAGAGCCTCGACTGCTTCTACCACGGCCTGAGGCAGCATCAGGCTCTTGATGACAGCCGCGCCTATCTGTGACTCGGATGATTCGCGGTCTATGATGGTGTCAGAAAAGGACGGCAGATCATCGACGCTGGAATCTGGTGCTGGCTCGTCACGTTCCAGCAAAGAAGGGAATTCATCCACCCGTGACAGCAGATAAAAATTGCCCACTTCATGGACAATGCCGGCAAACATGGCGGTATCAGGGTCAAGCTTGGTTATGCGTCTGGCAATGACTTGCGACAAGGCTGCAACCTGGGCAGTGTGTTCCCAGAGCTTGTTCGTCATGGCTTGCAGTTGCTTGTTCTTGCTGCTGCCCGCCAGTTGGCGTACAACCAGCGAAGCGACCACCGCACGTAAAGTACGAAAGCCCAACCGGCTGATGGCAGCCTTGACATTGGTGACATCATTGCCGCGGTTGTACGCTGCAGAATTGGCAATGGCCACCATGCGGGCGGCCAGGAAGGGCTCATTCAGGACTAACTTTGTTGCAGTATCGATACTGCAATCAGGGTCATCCAGCGTTTGTTGCAGCTTCAGGGAGGCCGCAACATTCGTAGGGAAAACCAGCTCCCCCCGTTTGGCTTGTTCAGCTATGCTGTTGAGCGCATCGATTTTATTCATCGCAGGTGTCTTTTGCACAAGTTAAACAAACATATGGTGGATGCAAAATTGCACCCCGCCAGTCAGCACAAAATTTGTTCATTCATTAACAAATCAAATGCTGCACTCAATTTCTCAATTGCAGGGTGGGAGTAACGCAAAATTGTCCCAGCAAGGCGCAGCGACGAAGACAGTACTTTAGTACGGCTAG
>JAZJXP010000088.1:0-1408 GCA_040390835.1 Pseudomonadota bacterium | reverse complement strand
TGGCTGTGTCAAGGATATTATTCCGGACAGCAGTGTGCGAAGGCAGGAATCCATCATGTTCATATCCATGCGCATGATTATCACATGCGTGGTGCGCAGCGCATTAACGTCAGATAAAGCGCATTGGTGGTAGTTCTCATCCGTGCGCTCAAACTTTCGCTAACCGTACTATGCGAGCCGCATGTATGCATAAGTGTCTGAATGCCTTACTATCCTGATTCCGTCCCACTTATGCCGGTATAAAATGAAAATCAAGACGTCACGTCTGCTCAAGTTCCTGTTGCTGCTGTCCCTGACTGCTGGCTTCTTTAACGTGCATGCGCAAGATTTGCAGGCAGCAAGAGCTGCCTATGCCAGCCAAATCACAAAGAAAATGAAGGCACCGCAAGACTTCGGGCAAGAAAAATTGCCAACTGGTGTCAAAGAAATTGATTACGTCTCTGGTAAATTGCACTTGAAGGCATGGATATCGGCTCTGCCTGACAATGCGAAGAAAATGCCCGCAGTCGTGTTTTTGCATGGTGGCTTCTCATTTTCAGCCGATGACTGGGTCGCTGCTCAGGGTTTTGTCAATGCAGGCTACCTCCTTTTAATGCCACGTCTGCGCGGTGAGAATGGCGGCGAAGGTTATTTCGAAATGTTTGGTGGTGAAGTTGATGATGCTATCGCAGCGGGGAAATACTTGGCAACTTTGCCGCAAGTCGATACACAGAAAATCTATCTCGCAGGCCATAGTGTAGGTGGCAGCATGGTCATGCTCGTCTCTCAAATGCCATCGCCGTACAAGGCGGTTGCCGCCTATAGTGGCTTTGCCCGTTTACTGCTATGGCTGGCGCATTACAAGAACATTGCTCCCTTTAATGTTGATCTGCCAAATGAACAAAAAATCCGTGACCCCTATCGCTACGTGGCATCTGTCAAAGCACCTTTGTATATGTTTACTGAATCTTCCAACACACCTGCAATTCCAGTCAATACAGAATTTTGCAGTATCGTCGCCAAATACTCGATATGCAAACATGAAGTGATCACCGGCAGCCATGAATCCATGATTGCACCGGCAGTTGCACGGACGATTGCTTTATTCAATAAACCCTGATGATCAAATCGCAGCCGTAAGGGCTAGCCTGCCGTTGTTGTCGGTACGGGAGAGGCTTAGTATGCCTTCAAAACCAGCGGGGCGGGGTCGTGTCATTGCTCGTTTTTAGTCTGTTCTTTTGGGTTGGCAGCTTGATACAGTCGCACGCATCATCGCTCTGAATGAGTAGCATATGGCTGGTGCTACAAGGATGCAAGTGCTGAAGATAATCCCCTGTTCGACTGAAACAAGGGAATGAAGTCACAATATCTCATCCCATATTTTTTCTCTGACCGCAGGTTTATTTGGTCTATCCCAACGCCGGAACTC
>JAZJXP010000087.1:0-33609 GCA_040390835.1 Pseudomonadota bacterium | reverse complement strand
CTGTCATGTTGTTCGGTAACCGCCGCATGTCACGCGGTATCTGGACAGCGGGTGCAGCCTTACTGGGTGTGGTGGTCTTGAAACTGTTCCTGATAGAACTGGCTGACCGCGGCGGCTTATACCGTATCGTCTCTTTCATTGGTGTTGGTATCTTGTTGCTGGTGGTTGGTTATTTTGCACCTGTGCCCGTCAAACCAAAAGAAATGCAGACGACTGCAGCATCAGCGGATGACGAGACACCAGAAGATCAGGAGAAGGCGTCATGAGTATCGGCAAGCTGAAAATGAAATTGCAACTGAAGCTGTTATTGCTGGTTGCCTGTGCGATAGCATCCGCTGTTGTTGCAGCGCAGGCGATTACTCCGCAGCTAAAGCATGCTGTCATCTCCAGCACGGGAGCTGGCCCGTATTTTCAACTGGATATACCAACCAGTATTTATCCTGGCACTCTGCATCCTGATCTGCATGATGTACGCGTGCGTAATGCTGAAGGCGATCTCTTGTCGTTTGCCTGGACTGATACGGAAACGGCGAGTGCAAAGCTTGAGAGCAATACCGTCCGCGCTTTTCCTTTGAAAGACACACAAAGCAGCAGTTTCAGCAGCTTCCGGCAAAATGCAGATGGATCACTGACCGCCTTGTCGCAAGTTAAAATCACCAGGCAAAATCCTGTGCCAGGCTGGATTATTGATGTCAGCAAGGTCAAAGGCAAGTTATTGCAAGCCAGGTTCAGCATTGCCGAGCAGGTGGACGGGATGTTCAGCTTCACGCTGGAAGGCAGCAATGATTTGAAAAACTGGCAAACGCTGGGTGGCGAGCAATTGGTGCAATTGCGTCATCAAGGTTCTATGTTGCAGAATCTCGGCATCAGGCTTCATCATGTCAGTGCGCAGTATTTGCGACTGCGCTGGACTAATCCAGCAGATGCGCCCTGGCTGGACAGTGTCAGCATTGATAGTCAGCAAGAGGTGTACACACCGCCAGTTTTGCAATGGAGTAAGCCAATTGCTTTGACAGCCTGCGGCAATAATTACTGTGATTACGCCATTCCTGCAAATACGCCAATCGACAGCCTGCGTTTGCTGGTAAGTGAACCCAATACCCTGTTGCATATCACAGTACTGGCCCAGGTGACTACTACAACTGCACCTGTATCCTCTTATCATCACAGGCATAGTCCGTTGTACCCTTTGCATGTCCTGAGACACCAAAAGCGCAATGCTGAAGTGCAGGTAGATCAACAAGTCTGGTTGAATGACAGCCTGGTCTACAAAATAAACCTGCAGAATGGAGAAGTGAAATCACCTGATTTGCTCATGGATGGTGCCAGTTATAAAACCTTGCGTTTGCAAACTGATGGCCCGTTTAGCAAATTGGGCAAAACTTTGCCTGAGATACAGATTGCCAGTTTGCCACGCAGACTGGTATTTCTGGCGCGAGGCAAACCGCCTTATCAACTTGAATGGGGAGTTGAAAATAAAGAAGGCGGTGCACTGCCACTGACAACCCTGATCCCCAAAATGGATTTGAGCAAACCGGTGCAGGCAGATATCTCCACCGTAGAGATTGCTGATTATGTTGCCCCGCAAGTAGCAAGCAAGCCTGTTGAGAAAGTACCGACTAAAGAACACAAACCCTGGCTATGGGCGGCATTAGGTGTCGGCTTATTGTTATTAGGCGGGATGGTGTGGTCCCTGCTGAAAAATATGTCGGAAGATAAGGCAAAGACCTGAGTGGTTTTCAGGTCTTGAAGAGAATTAAATGCTCTGCAGGCGCTGCAAGGCATCTTGCAGGGTTGCATCCTGTTTGGCAAAGCAAAAGCGCACAATGCCAGATTCCTTGCCTTGCTGGTAAAACGCGGATACAGGGATAGCAGCTACACCAATCTCAGTCGTCAGCCAGCGGGCAAAGTCCAGCTCTGTCATGTCGGAAACTGCTGAATAATCAACCGACTGGAAATAAGTGCCCGCACAAGGCAACAGGCGCAAGCGAGAGCCGGCCAGGCCAGTCCTGAACAGATCACGTTTCTTTTGATAGAAGTCCGGCAATTCCAGATAAGGGGCCGGGTTGTTCATATACTGCGCCAGTCCCACTTGCATAGGCGTATTGACAGTGAAGACATTGTATTGATGGACTTTGCGAAATTCTGCCATCAACGCTGCTGGTGCCGTCACGTAGCCGACCTTCCAGCCCGTCACATGATAAGTCTTGCCAAAACTGGAAATGATAAAGCTGCGTTCTGCCAGTTCAGGGTAGCGTGACAGCGATTCATGGCGCCGCCCATCAAATACCATGTGCTCATATACTTCATCAGAGGCAATCAGTACTTTGGTGTCACGCACGATATCGGTTAAAGCGGCAATATCATCCATACCCAGTACCGATCCGGTAGGGTTGTGCGGTGAATTCAGCATGAGCAGACGGGTTTTGTCTGTGATGCTGGCTTTGACCTTATCCCAGGGGATAGTATAGCCATCGGCACCCAATTCCATGCTGACAAATACCGGCACACCACCTGCCAGCTTGATACTGGACACATAGCTATCATAGGCAGGTTCAATGACGATGACTTCATCACCAGCGTGTACGCAGGCCAGCAATATGGTCAAAATACCCTGGGTAGCACCGGCTGTGACTGTAATTTCGGTAGTCATATCATAAGCATGGCCATAGATGCTGTTGATCTTGGCGGCTATCTGCTCACGCAATTGCGGCATGCCTGGCATGGGCGGATATTGATTGTAATTATCCGTCATGGCTTGCGCCACCAATGCAGGCAGGGCAGGGTCGCAGCTAAAGTCAGGGAAGCCCTGACCAAGATTGACCGCTTTTTTCTCGGCTGCCAAGGCAGACATCACTGAGAAAATGGTGGTACCCACTTCGGGCAATTTGGAAACAGGCACAAAGCGGGCAGTGGTCGTCATCAGTGAAGCTCTTCAAAAACTAAAAAATTAATTACTTGGTGCCAAACAGGCGGTCGCCCGCGTCGCCCAGGCCAGGCACGATGTAACCGTGTTCATTCAGATGGTCATCGATAGACGCAGTCACGATAGGTACATCCGGATGGGCAGCGTTCATGACCTTGATGCCTTCAGGGGCGGCAAGCAGGCACACGAATTTGATTGTTGTTGCACCACGCAATTTCAGGCGAGTGATTGCTGCAGCGGCTGAATTGCCAGTTGCCAGCATAGGGTCAACCACGATCACCAGACGGTCAGCGATATCTTCTGGCACTTTGAAGTAATACTCGACCGGTTCCAGTGTTTCCGGATCACGGTACAGGCCGATATGGCCTACGCGCGCATTTGGCAGCAAATCCAGCATGCCATCCAAAATACCATTGCCAGCGCGCAATACAGAGATCACGCACAGTTTTTTACCGCTGATGGTGGGCGCATCGATAGTTGTGATAGGCGTTTCTATCTTCACCAGTTCAATAGGCAGGTCACGGGTAACTTCATATGCCAGCATCTGGCTGATTTCACGCAACAGACGGCGGAAATTATCCGTAGGCGTGTCCTTGCTGCGCATCAGTGTCAGCTTGTGTTGCACCAGTGGGTGTCTGATTTCGGTAACGAGTTCGTTCAAGGTAATTCTCCGGCAATGTTGTGTTGACCGCTATTTTACGTCCCAGCCAGCATTAAGGGAAACGGATAAATCAGGAATTGAGGTGTTTTTCCACTTCTGCTCCAGCAATCGTCAATTTTTTCTTGATTGATAATTCAATATAAGAAGTTCCGGCATGGCAGGGCCCGCAATGACGGTGAACGACTATCAGATCAGGAGTGCAGAATGGACAGCAATCAGGCGTTGTTAAATAAATTATCTCTGGGAGATTACTCCCTCGATCGCCATGGCGATCGCAAGGACGATTATTTGCCACCAGAAGAGGCAATTGAGTCCAATACCCGCATCGATGTGAAAGGTATTCGTGAAGCCATTGCGCGGGTAGAAGCAGAAGCCAGAGCCACCGTAGCAGCCGAAACCAGATTCAAAGCCGAATCGCAAGCAAGAATATTGGCAGAAACCAGAGCGCAGGCAGAAGCAGAATCCGCCGAACTGGCCCAGCGCAAACTTGCACTGGAACAAGAGGCTGTCGCCGGTACTCAGGCAAAATTGATGGCCGAACGCCAGTCGCGTGCCGCCAGTGAGGCCAGAATCGCCGCCACTGCTGAAGAAACCAGGAATTTGCAAGAACGCACACTTATAGAGTCACGGGCCCGTGAACAATCAGAACAGCGCGCCAAGCTGGAACAACAAGCCATAGAAAAAGCCGAGCACCAATTCAAGGCAGAGTCAGAACTGGCATCGCAAGCCCATGCTGAAGCAGAAAAACTCGCAACTCAAACAGCCAATGCCCGCAACTGGGCAGCAGAGCGCTTTGCAGCGTCACAATCTGCCCGCCAACAGGCAGAAGAACGCGCCCGTGCTGATGCCCGTATCACCGAACTGGCACGTGAACGCGAAAAACGCGACCGCGAAGCCCGTGAAACGGCAGAAATGCTGGCCAAAGTGCGTAGCGAATCCTTGCAAATCAGCAAAGAACGCGACCAGGCAGAAGCCATGGCGCTGGAATATGCCATCAACCGCGCACCAGTAGAACTGCGTGCCCGTGAAGATGCATTGGCACGCGTTGCCTTAGAGCAAGGGCAAGAGGCTATCGCCCAGGCCAGGATGGAGTCTGAAAGAAAGGCAGCAGAAGCCATACAATTGCGCATGCAGTCAGAAGAAGACTTGCGTATTGCCGCCAACAAACGCGAACAGGCAGAAAAAATTGCTGCTGCGACAGCCCAGGCCCGTCGCGAAGCAGAAGACAAAATCCGCATGGTGACCGAGTCACGCATACGCGCAGAGCGCGAACTGCAATCAACTGCCATGACACGCATAGAAAACGAGCAGCAAGCCGACATGCAAGCCCGCGCAAGGCAAGGTGCTGAAGCTGCGTTGGCAGAAGAAGCCCGTCAACGTCGCTTGGCTGAGCAAGAAGCTGCTGACAATGCCCGTCAGCGCGTCATTGAAGAACAGCGTGCAGCCGCCTTGGCCAAAGAACGTGTAGAAGTCGAAAAACAAGCTGTGCAAGATGCTCGTGAAAAAGCCGATTCTGAACAACAAGCCCTGAGCGCCAGCGCATTCCAGGCTGAATTGTTGAAACGCGCTAACCTGGCCGCCGCAGACAAAGCCAAAAAAGCCCAGGAATTGATGATGGCTGAAAAAACGCGTGCCGCAGCAGAGCAAAAAGCAGCCGCCGCATTGCAAGAAAAATTGACTGCCGAACGCAAGATGACAGAAGAAGCCGAAGCTTTAGCAAAAGCTGAATCGTCTCACGCTGAACTCTTGCGCATGCAAGAGCAGGCAGAGCATGCACGTCGTGTAGCCCAGGAATCAGAATGTGTCGCAGAAAAACTGAGCCTGGAAAAAACCATGGAGCAGGTGGAATTGCAGCAAAAAATGGCCGCAGCCGCTGCCAGGAAAAATCAAGATGCCAGCGAACTTCTGCGCGTCCAACAGCAACGCACTAATGATGAGGTGAGAGCGATGGAACTTCAGGAAGAAAAACTACAGACAGAACGTCGCCGTGCCAATGCAGTGCAACAAGTGCTGAAGGCGACCCAGGAAAAACTGCAACTCGAACAAGCAGCTCAGCAAGAAGCAGAAGCCAGACTGCGCGCGGAAGAAGAGTCCAAGGCAATAGCCGCCGCCAGGGAACAAGCTGAACGCGAAGAGAGACTGGCGCTGGAAGCCACACTCGATGCAGAAAAAACTACTCTTGAACAAACAGAGTTGCAAAAAGATGCCCAATGCAAGGCAGCCAAGGTCGCTTTGCTGATTAGCCATCAAGCCACAGAAATGGCGCGCGCAGAACAAATGCATCTGGAAGCAGGAAAACAAGCTGCAAGAGCTGCGCAAGACAAGCTGGAAGCAGAAAAATCAGCTGCCGAGCAAGTCATTGCCCGTGCCCATGCTGACCGTGAACATACCGATGTCTTGAACGCACGCCAGCAACAAGAGGTAGAAGCCCGCGCGGCGCGTCAGGCCATGATCGCAGCAGAACAAGTACGCCTGCAAAAAATGCAGGAACATGCAGATCTGCAAAAACAATCTGCGGTATTGGCACAAACCAAGGCTGCTGAAGCCGAAGAATTAGGCAAGACTTTGCGCTTGCGTGCAGAGTCCGAGCAAAGAGCCCTGAGCCTGGTCCAGCAAAAACTGGAAGCAGAAAAACGCCTGACAGCAGAATTGCAAGCCAAGGCAGCAGTAGAGCAAGAGCAGCGCGACCAGCATCTGGCGCGTCTGCAATCTGAACAGGCTTTGCGTGTTGCCATGGAAAGCAAAGTTGCAGAAGAGAAAAAACTGCTGGAACAAAACAATCAACAAGCCAAAGCTGAACAACAAGCAGCAACTGCCGCTGCAGCCCGTGTAAAAGCGGCAACCCAGTTGGCGCAGCTTGAACAAGGAAAAGCAAAGTCCCAGCAACTGGCAGCTCAGGCGCTGGAAGAGCAAGCCAGACTGGAAAAACAAAAAGCAGATGCCGCTGAACTCGAAGCAAAAGCAACTGCCGAAAAACTGGCCGCAGAAAAAATTGCTACAGAAGCCGCTACTGCCAGAGCAAAAGCAGAACAGCAACATGCGCAAGCCGCAGCCGTCAGGGCCAGGGCAGAGCAAGAAGCCAACGAATTGACGGCCGCCAAGCTGCAAGCTGAACAAGCATTGCAAATCCAGGCGCAAGCCTATGCCGCCAGTCAGCATAAAGCGCATGAGCTGGTCGTTGAAAAGAACAAAAAAGTTGCTGAACTTGACGCTGTCTTGCAGCAACGTTTGGCAGATGATCAGGCTTTGCTGGATACCACAGCAGCCAAATTGCAGGCTGAACAAGAAGTGCATCAAGACGTGCAAAGCCGTTTGTCCAGCGAAACCGAAGCACAGCAGTTTGCCGAAGCCCGCGCCCGTGCAGAAAAAATCATCCGCGCTGCAACTGAAGCAACACTGGCATCAGAAAAAGCCCTGTTTCAGGAACTTGCTGCCCATGCTGATGCACAAAGCCTCATGGCTGAACTGTTGGCACAACGTCTGCAACAAGAGCAAGAATTGCTGGCTGCGCAGCAACAACGCGTCGCCGCTGAGCAAGCTGTACTGGACAGCCTGACGGCAAAGCAACAGGCTGAACTTGCAGCCATAGCAGAAGCTGAAGCACGTCTGGTGGCAGAACAAGCGCAACACAAATTGATCGCAGAACGCCAGGCTGCCGAAGCACAGGCACGTGAACTGGCAGAAAAATTCAATGAAACCGAAAAACAATGGCTGGCACAAGCTGCTCAGGAAGCACTGATCAAACGCCAGGCAGCCGTCGCCCTCGAAGAAAAAACAGCCTTATTGCTGGAATTGAGTCGCGCCAGCCAGGAAAAAATCGCTGTTGAACAACAAATCAGTGCTGAACTGAAAACCAAGCTGGAACAAGAAGAATCTGCAGAAATTACCCTGCAAGCCAAGCTGTCCATAGAACGTGAATTTGCAGAAGCCGCAAGCGAACGTGCCTATAAAGAACAAGAAGCACTGGAAGCTACATTGCGCCTGGCTAATGCAGAGCAAGCATTGCTGGCCCGTTCTGCAGAACATGCAGAAGCACAGCGTCTGGCAGCAGAAGCAACAGAAACCAGATTACGCGAGGCAGAAGCTCTGACGATGACTGAAAACCAGCGCGCCTCCAGCGAACTTGAAGCCCTGAGTCTGGTACAGCAAAAACTGGCTACCGAACAAAAAGCAGCGCAAGAAGCAGAGCAACGCAAACTGGCTGAGCAAGAATACCTGAGTCTGTGCGAGATCCGTGCCAATGCAGAGCAAGATGCCAATGTCGCCATCCAGGCTAGGTTGCAAAGCGAAAAAGAAGCAACTGAGCTTGCTAATGCACTGGCAATATCTGAGAAGCAAGCCACTGAAGCAGCTCAGGCTCGTGCCGAAGAATTGTTTATCCTGCAACAAGCAGAACAACAACGCGCAGAACTGGCGCAGCGCGAAATCATCACCATCCAGCAGCAAAAACAGATGGAGATGGATAGCCTGCAAATGACACAAGATGCCTTGCGCCTCATTGAAGAAAAAATGGAAGCAGAGCGTCTGGTCATCACAGCGACTGAAGAGCGCGTACGTCTGGAATCAGAACTGGCAGAACAAAGCAAGCAGCGTGCAGAACAACTGCTGGTCGCCAACGCACTTGAACAAGAAAAACTGGCACTGGAGCACGAAATTGCAGAAGCCATAGCCCTGCAAATCGCTGCCGACGAACAGGCACTGCCAGAACTGCGTGCCAAATTATTGGAAGAAAGCCAGCTTGAAACTCTGGAAGCGCAAAGACTGGAAAAAGAACAAGCTTTGGTCGCAGCTATTGCCGCACGTGTTGAAGATGAAAACACGCTGCTGGCACATGCAGAGCAAGCATTGGCAGCAGAGGCAGAACTGAAAATCGAATTTGCATCGAAGCTTCAAGTTGCTGAAACACAAAGACTGGAAAAAGAGCAAGCACTGGCCGCAAGCTTTGCCGCACGTACAGAAAAAGAAAATGCCTTGCTCCAGCAAGCCGAACAGGCATTGGCAATAGAGGCCGTATTGCAAGCTGAGTTGACATCCAAACTGGAAGCTGCTGAAGCACAACGCTTGCAAAAAGAGTTGGCACTCAATGCGGCTATCGCAAAACGTACGCAAGAGCAAAGTGCGTTGCAGGCTAAACTGGAAGAGCAATTGTCTCTGGAAGCTGCTTTACAAGAAGAACTGCAACAGCAACTGATCGCGGTTGAAGCACAAACTCAGCAAAAACAACAAGCACTGGCAGACGCTGCAGCAAAACGCATCTCTGACGAAAAAGCCTTGCAAGCACAGTTGGAAAAGCAAGCCGCCGATGAAACAGAACTGCATGCCATGTTGCAACAACGCGCAGAGCAACAAGCGGCTGCTCAAGCCTTCATTGAACAAGCCTTGGCATCTGCCAGAGAATGGCAAGAACAAAACAGACTGCACATACAGCAACAGCAAGAAGAATTGCAGGCTGAGGCAGAAATGGCAAAACAAACGCTGGAAGCTGAGCATCAGGAAGCAGAACAACTGGCGCAAGCCCTGATCAGCAAACTGCTCAGCAATAGACAAACATCAGAAGAATGGCGTCAACAGGTTGAGCAAATGCTGGCAGCAGCGCCGATCACAGTGGCTTACGATGCGACAGTTGCTCAAGACGAAGTACAAAAACGCTTCCGCCTGCGCCCATCTGTCATTGCTGGTTTGTTATTGTGTGCAGGTATCGCAGGTTTTGCTGGCTTCAACAGTTTTGCCTTGAATGGCACAGCCGCTTCCCGTGCAGTCAGCCAAAAGACAGCTTCGGCAGAGCAAGTAGCGCCAGTGCAAAAAGTGGATACTGGTTTGCACATGAGTTATGAGTTGGCTGTTCCTTCTGATACTGCACCTGTTCAGGCCGAAGAGGGTAGTAAAGCTGCAGCTACGCAACTGGCTTTGGCGGGTAACCGTTAAGCTAAAGTACTGTCCAGCCCTAAGCAAAACGCCGCGCAATTTGCGCGGCGTTTTGTTTTATGTCGAAGAATTTAATGAATTTACGCTGACGACTACCGCAATTCCAAGGTCAAAAATTCCACACCTTGCGTTTTAGACGATACCATATTGAATTGGGAGAGCGACCCCTGGCCTAGCAAGGGCTTGCAGGTTTTGCAAACTACTGCCGTGACTTTGCGTAATTCAAACGGGCCTACCTTCATATTATCGATAGTGACGACGCGGGCCTGTACATTTCTGCCGTCAGCTGTTTGCATGTTAACGAGCGGCTTTACCACTTTATATGTTGCCTTGGAGTCGTTGAGCATATCGTCATTGAGCGTGGTTTTGGTGGCACCAGTGTCAACCATGAATGCTTCTATTTTGTTGTCGCCAAGTTTTACGGGGGCGTAAAAATGCTCTTTGGTTTTCGGTAGACGCATGCTTTTTGCTGTCAGGGTGCTGGCTTGCCCCTGGCGTTCCAATGACGACTCTATGGCGATGCGTTGGCCATCGAAATAGTGGCCGTGCCCCTGTGCTTCCAGCGAGGAGTCGAAAGAGGCGAGCAGGGTCAGTGCTTCAAATTCACGTTTTCGCATGACCAGGTATTTGGCGACATCGCCCCGCACGTTGACCAGATTGGGCAGTATGGCCAGGGTCTTATAGCCCCAGTCTATGGCTTCTTCTATCCGGCCAGTTTTTGCCAGGCTTTCTGAGTAAGCGGCGAACAGGTCATAGGTGCCTTCACCCATGCTGATAGCTTTTTCAGCTTGAATTATGCTGGCTTCTGGTTTGTCCGCCCAATGATAGGTGATCGCCAGGCTGGCGATGGCTTTTGCATCGGTAGGACGCATTTTGATGTACTGGTTCCAGTTTTTTTCTGCACAATCATAGCTGCGTACTTGCATGCACTTTACAGCACCATCTTTATAGGCTGAGGGTGGATAGGTTTCTGCAAAAGAGGGCAGGCTGATGGCGGTACAGATCGCGAGCAGGGCTTGAAATTGGATACGCATGAGTTTATTTGTCTTTAAGAGCCCTGAAAATGGCGGCAATTGTAACATTTAAACTTTTTTGTAACAGCTGACTTTTATCAATGCAAGCGAGGCATGTCGGCTGGATTGAACCTGTTTTTACTACGAGTGAGTCAGGCACATTGAGGTCTGTACATCAGGTTCAAGCTTCCTTCGCTTCCTGCAGTGCAATCACAATAACAAAACCACCCTCAGCGTGATTGTAGATACGCAATTTGCCACCATGGCTTTTGATGATGCGGTCGACTATGGCCAAGCCCAGGCCGGAGCCATTGGCCTGACTGCGCGAAGCATCGCCTCGGGTGAAGGGGCGTAGCAGGCGGACCAGGTCCTGTTCTGCCACACCTTGCCCATGATCGCGGAAACTGATTTGTATGGACAGCTTCCTGTCCTTGTTTTTGCGCGAGCATTGCACGTCCAGTGTGATGACTGGTGAGCCTGGGGTTTTGCCGTAGCGGCAGGCGTTTTCTACTATATTGTTGAACAGGCGCCTGAGTTCAGTCAGGTTGCCATTGACATAGATGTTGGGTTTGATGGCAGTGCGAAGGCGCAGGTTTTGAAAACGGAAGGCTTCATCCATGACCTGTTGTATGACTTCGCTGACATTGATGCGCTCGAATTCGACTTTGTCCAGCGGTTTGGCATAGTCAAGAAATTGGCTGATGATGTCATCCATCTGCTGCAGGTCGGATTGCATGCCGGTTCTGGCGTCGTCGCTAAGACTGGCCATTTCAACTTCTAGTTGCATGCGTGCCAGTGGCGTACGCAAGTCATGCGAAATACCAGCCAGAATGATGGAGCGGTCAGTTTCTATCCTGACCAGATCTTCCATCATGGTATTGAAGCTGACATTGGTTTCGCGGATTTCTTTTGGACCTTTTTGCGGCAAAGGCGGCGGCTGCTTGCCCATGGCGACGGCGCGGGCAGCATTGCTGAGACGTGACAATGGGTCATTAATCAGCTTGGAGATGATGGCCGCGCCTAGTAGCGTCAAAAACAGGGTGAGAATAGCCCAACTGAACAACTGCTGCCCTATTGGCGGGTCCAGTCTGTCTTGTTCCAGTCTTAACCAGTAATGATCATCTTCAATATCAAAGCTGATCCAGAAGCCACTTATATTATTCAGCTTGCCGGCAAAACGGGTGTTATTACCCAGGCCGCGCAACATCAGGGGTTTGGATTCGAGAAAAAAGGGTGTGGCTTCGGGTTCTTCGATATGATCGGAATCTTCCAGGAGGTAGATCTGTACGCCTTCTTTATTAGCCAGGTCGCGCAAGAGTTCCTGGCGTTTTTCAGGGGCAGAATGGGTCAGGGCGGCACGAGTGATGGTGACGATGGAGACGATTTGCGCCGCCATCTGTTGTGCTCTTGGTGCTGTCTCAAGTGTACGAAAATTGGACAGCCATGCAAGCATGCTGGCGGTGACAAGCACGGCCAGCATGAGGAAGGTGCGCCAGAACAGTCCGCTTTTTAGCCATTCCAGACTGTTGAGGTAGTCACGCATTCAAATTTTGCAAAGAAAACAATGAGGAAAGTGCAAAAATATTTCAACTCTTAATGCGACTGACCGTCAGGGATGAACACATAGCCCAGTCCCCATACTGTTTGTATGTAGAGAGGGTTGCTGGGGTCGGGTTCTATCAGTTTGCGCAGACGTGAAATTTGTACATCCAGGCTGCGGTCAAATACTTCATATTCGCGACCACGTGCCAGCTCCATGAGTTTTTCTCTTGAGAGTGGTTGGCGGGCATGACGGGCGAAGACTTTTAGCACTGAAAATTCACCTGTGGTCAATGAGATATTGTCATTGTGCTTTTTCAGGGTGCGGGTACCTAAATCAAGTACGAAGTCGCCGAAGGCGAAGGTTTGTGGTCCATCAGATGGTGCGCCTGGCAATTCGTCCGGCGCTTTGCGCCTGAGTACGGCATTGATGCGAGCAACCAGTTCGCGTGGGCTGAATGGTTTTGGCAGGTAGTCATCTGCACCCATTTCAAGGCCGATGATGCGGTCAACTTCTTCACCTTTGGCGGTCAGCATGATGATAGGTGTCTTGTCGCCAGCACCGCGCAGGCGGCGGCAGATGGCCAGACCATCTTCTCCAGGAAGCATCAGGTCAAGCACCAGCATGTCGTAGCGTTCACGTATCCAGAGTTTGTTCATGGCCTGGGCGTTTTCTGCACTGACGACCTGGAAACCTTGTTCTGTCAGGTAACGGCGCAGCAAATCGCGCAAACGCAGGTCATCATCAACCACCAGGATTTTGGCCTTGGGGTTGCTGGTAGTGGTGTTAGTTGAGTCTGGGGTAGGGGGCGTAGTGTTCATGGGCTTAATAGTACTGTCATAGAGTGAGCTTGCAAACAAAATTAACATTCTGGATTACAAAATGTTACACACTTTACGGAATGGGGCTGCGTATTTCATACGGCTATCGTAAACTAAATTCGTGCAATTTGATGCTAGCTAGCCATGGGCATTTACGCATAGAATTGCAATCCATTTATATGTTTTTGCTTGCTTCATTGTTTTGCTCGCAAGGCCATTCGTTTTCAAGTCGATGAATATACCGTACAAAAAAATTTCTGTCCTGATGTTGTCGCTGATCGTGGCTGGCAGCGCTATGGCAGATAATAAGGGTAACGGCGGTTCGGCTTTGTGGGGGCGATTCAAGAATAACAATGCGCAACAAAAAAATGATGCAGCGCGCAAAGAGGAAAAACAGCGCGAACGGCAACTCAACAAACAGGCGGAAAAAAACAGTTTGCTTGAACGCTGCAATGACACACGCCACATAGGTGAGCGCGCTTGTGGCACTGCTGAAGATAGCAAAAAAAATGGCCGGCTCACGCCAGAAGAAAAACGCGCTTTGCGTCGTCAGATTCAAGACGTCGGACACGAGTTGTACCGTCCGGCCCGCTAGTTCATCTCCTTCCAAAATTCAGCGTCTGTTCTGCTTCATGATTTTTTGTTGCTCGCGCTGCCAGTCTTTTTCTTTCTCGGTATCACGCTTGTCATGCTGCTTTTTACCTTTGGCCAGGCCGATCTGACATTTGATGCGTCCCTTGGTGAAGTGCAAGTTAAGCGGCACCATGGTGTAGCCAGAGCGCTCCACTTTGCCTATCAGTTTGCTAATTTCTGCCGCATTTAACAATAATTTACGTGTTCGGACAGAATCGGGGTGAATATGGGTGGATGCCGTTGGCAGGGCGCCAATATGCGCACCGAATAGAAAGATTTCGCCATTCTTGACGATGACATAGGCTTCTTTCAGCTGCGCGCGGCCTGCGCGTATGGCTTTGACTTCCCAGCCTTGCAGGACGATGCCGGCTTCGTATTGTTCCTCGATAAAATAATCGTGGAATGCTTTTTTATTATCAGCGATGCTCATGTAGGATGAAAATTGGTCAAATTAGAGTGTGGAAATGCATGAATGCATTTTGGTAAGCCTATGACTCGGTTAAAATGCGAACCTGTGATTCTACCAAATGGTTCTTCTTGATGGCAGTTGTACATAAAACAGTTTTCGTAGCTTACAGCACAGAGCAAATGTTTGCTCTGGTTGATCAAGTAGAAAATTATCCTCAATTTCTGCCTTGGTGTGGTGAGGTCAGGGTGGCTGAGCGCACTGAACATGAATTGGTTGCTACACTTTCCATTAATTATCATGGTTTAAAGCAACAATTCACGACCCGCAATAGTAATCAGCGGCCCCATTCAATTGAGATGAGTCTGGTCGAAGGACCTTTCAAGCAATTGTCAGGTTGCTGGAAGTTCACTGAATTAAGAGTGGATGCCTGCAAAATTGAATTTGAGCTGAACTATGAATTTTCCAGCAAATTGCTTGAGCATTTGATCGGACCGGTTTTTTCCAAGATTGCCAATAGCTTTGTCGATTCTTTCTGCGCCCGTGCCGAGGCATTGTATGGTTGAGCCGGCCAACATGCATGTTCAGGTTTGTTATGCCGGGCTGGATAAAACAAGTTTGCTGGATTTGCAGGTAGCTCTTGATGCCACGGTACTGCAAGTGATACAGCAAAGCGGCATCATGGAAACTCATCCCGACATTGATATCAGCATTCTCAGGGTCGGCGTTTTTGGCAAACTAAAGACACTTGATAGTAGCCTGCATGCAGGGGACAGGATAGAAATTTACCGTCCCCTGATTGCTGACCCTATGGAAGCGCGCAGACGCAGGGCTAAAAAGCAGGCACAAACCTGATAGTTTCTGTTATTTGCAATCGGCCAAGGCTTTTTTTACATCATTTGTTTCCTGCTGGCGATCTGCGTCAGAGAGTATGGTTCTCTCACCATTCTTGTCGGTACGGCTGATACGAGCGCCAGAACTCAGGGTCTGTTGATAGGCGCGAGCTTTCTCGCAGTTTTTTGCTTTATCTGCAGCTGCGGTTTTTTCTTCTTCTGCTTTTTTATCTTTTTCAACTTGTTCAGCACGACGTTTGTTGAAGTCCTCATTCTTGGTGGCTGTCGTTACCGGTTTTTCCAGCTTGGGTGCTGGCTGGCTGGCGGAAGCGGCCTTGTCATCTGCTGTTGGTGCAGGTGCAACTTTGTTGCCGCCAGGTGCTTTGAGGATCTTATCCTTAGGCACGGATTTGGGCGGCGGCATATCTGAAAACTGCTTGTTGCCTTTTTCATCGATCCAGACATATTGAGCATGTGCCACAGCGCAGAATGCAAAAGACAGCAGAAGTGCAGAGCTTAGTCGTGATATTCGTAAGATGGACATAATTTGCTTTCAAGAAAAACATGGGATTATGCAAGAGTTTTACACGGAGCAAGACGACTTCGCAAGTTTTCTGTATAATTCGGTTTTGCGCCTATAGGAAATACTATGCGTTTACTCCAAAAAGCACTCACGTTCGATGACGTGCTACTCGTCCCTGCATATTCGAACATACTCCCTAAAGATACCTCTCTTGCGACCAAATTGACTCGCAACATCAATCTGAATATACCTCTGGTATCAGCTGCGATGGATACGGTCACTGAAGCGCGCCTGGCAATTGCCATGGCTCAAGAAGGTGGTATCGGTATTATTCACAAAAACTTGACGGCAAAAGAGCAAGCCCGCGAAGTCGCCAAGGTCAAGCGTTTTGAATCTGGTGTATTGCGTGATCCTATCACCATCCCGCCTGGCATGAAAATCCGCGAAGTCATTGCGCTGTCACAGCAACACGGCATCAGCGGTTTTCCTGTGGTTGAAGGTAAGACTGTGGTTGGTATTATCACTAACCGTGATTTGCGTTTTGAAGAAGAACTGGATGCAGAAGCCCGTGCCAAAATGACGCCACGTGAAAAACTCGTCTACGTCAATGAAACAGCTGATCTGGCAGAAGCCAAGCGTCTGATGAACAAGCATCGCCTGGAGCGTGTGCTGGTTGTCAACGAAGCATTTGAGCTGCGCGGCCTGATCACTGTCAAAGATATCCAAAAATCAACAGAACATCCTTTCGCATCCAAAGATGATCAGGGTAAATTGCGTGTAGGCGCAGCTGTTGGTGTGGGTGTTGATAATGAAGAGCGTATCGACTTGCTGGCAAAGGCCGGTGTTGATGTCATCGTTGTTGACACTGCCCATGGTCATTCCAAAGGCGTGCTGGATCGCGTGCGTTGGGTGAAAACCAATTATCCCCACATCGAAGTCATCGGTGGCAATATTGCTACTGCGGCTGCTGCACTTGCACTTGTTGAGCATGGTGCCGATGCGGTCAAGGTTGGTATCGGTCCTGGCTCTATTTGCACTACACGTATCGTTGCTGGTGTCGGTGTGCCGCAAATTACTGCGATTGCGAATGTGGCCAATGCACTTAAAGGTACTGGTGTGCCTTGTATCGCTGACGGTGGCGTGCGTTTCTCTGGCGATGTTTCCAAAGCCCTGGCGGCTGGTGCCTCAACAGTCATGATGGGTAGTATGTTTGCCGGTACTGAAGAAGCACCTGGCGAAGTGATCCTGTTCCAGGGGCGTAGCTATAAGTCATATCGTGGCATGGGTAGTCTGGGTGCGATGGCAGATGGTTCTGCTGACCGCTATTTCCAGGATGCTGCCAATAATGCAGATAAGCTGGTGCCTGAAGGCATTGAAGGTCGCGTCCCTTATAAAGGCAGCGTTCTCGCTATCTTGTATCAATTAGTTGGCGGTGTTCGTTCTTCCATGGGTTATTGTGGTTGTGCTTCGATAGACGACTTGCATACCAAGTCTGAATTCGTTGAAATTACTTCTGCTGGTATGCGTGAATCACATGTTCATGACGTGCAAATCACTAAAGAAGCGCCAAATTACCGTGCTGACTAATGCTTGAAAAGTGCCTGGGAAGCATGGCCCGAATTGAGGATGCCTGGAGAGTGGAATGTCAACGAACTTAGATCGTTCCGGCCCAACGACAACGACACCTATCAGTTCGGGTTTTGAACGCATGGTTTCCGAAAGGATGGAATTGCGGATAGGCCGCTTTGAACGACTTGGTATCAAGTTGTTCAAAGTAGCCAATTGCCTGGTCAGTTTTGGCAGGCTGGTACCAAGGTTTGATCATCTGGTGCATTCCATTACCAATATGGAAGCCGAGTTCTGTGATGCTATGCCACCCGCTGACGAAATTCTGGTCATACCTGACCTGCGTTTGCATGAACATCTGGGCAAGCATCCCCTGGTCGCGGGCCCGGCGTCCATGCGTTTTTTTGCCTCTCACCCCATCTTTGATCATGGCAACCAGTTGATTGGCAGTATCATTCTGATCGATTATCAGCCGCGTGATCTTGATGATGAAGAAAGACAATCTCTTGCCGATCTTGCCTCCATGGCTGAACGCGAAATGGCGTTCAGTGCACTGTATCAATCGCAACTCGAAGTCATCAAGCAAAACCGTAATCTGAAACGTGATTCACTGATTGACCCCTTGCTGGGTACCTGGAATAAATCGGCCATCATCCGTTCTTTGAAGCTGGAAATGGAGCGTTGTGCCAAAGCCATGAAACCACTGGCGTTGCTGATTGCCAGCGTAGATCAGATGGAGCATTTGCGTGAATTGCATGGTATCGCCATCACCGACATGATCCTGGTGAAGACGGTCAGTCGCGTTCGTTCTTGCGTGCGTCCATTTGATGCCCTTGGGCGCTTTGGTACTGACTTGCTGTTGGTTGTACTACCTGGTGCCTCGCATCTGGTGGTAACAGCAGTAGGGGAGCGCATACGTGCCTCTGTACTCATGCACCCAGAAAAAATGAATGATGTGGATACACCTTTAACCATCAGCGCCGGAACAGCATCGACCGATCTTTTCCCGGATGCCGAACCAGAAACTTTAATTAGCCTCGCAGAAAAAGCCCTGCTTTCCGCCAGAAATGCAGGAAACAATTGTGTTGTCCAGGCCTCGCCTGCACAACCTGACATGATAATTTGATTTATGCACTCAAAAATTCTTATCCTTGATTTTGGTTCCCAAGTCACGCAATTGATCGCCCGCCGCGTTCGTGATGCAGGTGTTTTTTCTGAAGTTCATCCGTATGACGTCAGCGATGAATTCATCAAAAATTATGGCGCAGCCGGCATTATTTTATCAGGTGGCCCCAGCAGCGTAACTGAAGGCGATACCCCACGCGCACCTATGGCCGTGTTTGAGGCTGGCGTGCCAGTACTGGGTATTTGCTACGGCATGCAAACCATGGCTGAGCAACTCGGCGGTAAAGTTGAAAACGGCCATGTACGTGAATTTGGCTATGCCGAAGTTCGCGCACGTGGTCATACGGCATTGTTCAAAGAAATAAACGACTTCGTGACTTCAGAAGGCCACGGCATGCTCAAGGTATGGATGAGCCATGGTGACAAGGTTAATGAAATGCCGCCAGGTTTCAAGCTGATGGCCTCCACAGACAATTGCCCGATCGCCGCCATGGCAGATGAAGAGCGCCGTTTTTACGCTGTGCAATTCCACCCGGAAGTCACGCATACCCTGCAAGGCGAAGCCATCCTGGGTCGCTTCGTGCACGAAATTTGCGGCTGCAAATCCGACTGGAATATGCCTGATTACATCTCAGAGGCCGTCGCTTCCATACGTGCCCAGGTTGGCGACGATGAAGTTATTCTTGGTTTGTCTGGCGGCGTTGATAGCAGTGTGGCAGCCGCCCTGATACATCGTGCCTTAGGCGACAAGCTGACTTGCGTATTCGTTGACCACGGCCTGTTGCGTCTGGATGAAGGCAAGATGGTCATGGAAATGTTTGCCAACAATCTGGGTGTCAAAGTCATCCACGTTGATGCTACTGCACAATTCATGGGCCATCTGGCTGGTGTTGCTGATCCCGAAGCCAAACGCAAAATCATAGGCCGCGAATTTGTTGAAGTCTTCCAGGTTGAATCCGGCAAACTCAGCAATGCCAAATGGTTGGCGCAAGGCACGATTTACCCTGACGTCATCGAAAGTGCTGGCAAAGGTAAAAAAGGTTCACACACTATCAAGAGTCACCACAATGTTGGCGGTTTGCCAGACACCCTGAACCTGAAGCTGCTGGAACCCCTGCGCGAATTGTTCAAGGATGAAGTGCGCAAACTCGGTGTTGCCCTCGGTCTGCCGCACAGCATGGTCTACCGCCATCCTTTCCCTGGCCCTGGCCTGGGTGTACGCATCCTCGGCGAAGTGAAAAAAGAATTCGCCGACCTGCTGCGCCGTGCCGACGCCATCTTCATCGAAGAACTGCGCAACACCATGGTCGACCCGACTGCAGAAAAACTGCAAAGCTGGTACGACGCCACCAGTCAGGCGTTCGCCGTTTTCTTGCCAGTCAAATCCGTCGGCGTCATGGGTGATGGCCGTACCTACGAATACGTTGTTGCTTTACGCGCAGTACAAACCCAGGACTTCATGACTGCACACTGGGCGCATCTGCCGCATGAATTGCTGGGTAAAGTATCGAACCGCATCATCAACGAAGTGCGTGGTATCAACCGCGTCGTGTACGACATCTCAGGAAAACCGCCTGCGACGATTGAATGGGAATGATTTCAGGTCCGGCAACATCAGGCAACTAAAAGCACGAAACACCCCGGAAGCCCGCGTCATTGCGGGCTTTTTTGCATTATGGTCTGGCAATATCTAGTAACTTAAAGTGCGGTCAAACAATTATTTTTAATGGAATAGTTGATGGTATTGTCACTACTCATTTTGAGGTTGTCGATTGATATCATGCCATTTTTTTTGTTGGTCACGGTATTTTTATTTGCTAAGTTGTTGAATTAATTGATGAATTTGGTAAATAAGTCGACTGATTTTTAATCATGGTATTTCTACCTAAAAACGACGTTTTCAATACTCACCGATACCAAGTTACGCAATCTCAAGCCGCAGGAAAAAATTATAAAGTGAATGACCGTGACAGGTTGTATGTCGCTGTCACCTCTGCAGGTTCTATTTCATTTCGGTACAACTACACGATCAACGGGCGGCAGGAAACTGTCACGTTTGGGCGGTGCGGCAGTGGGGGATTACTTTGTTGGAGGCTAGAGACAAGCTTGGTGAAGCAAAAAAGATGCTTACTGCAGGTAAGTCAGCCGTAAAAGAAAAATCACGCGACAAGGCGCGAGAAAAGACTTCAGAGTCATTTGATGCATGGGCGCAGTCTTGGTTGAAGGGCTATCAGATGGCAGATTCGACCAGGGACATGCGGCAGTCGGTTTATGAACGTCACCTCAAAGAAAAATTTGACCGTCTGCGCCTGGCAGAAATTACCGACGAAGATTTACGTGCACTTATCAGTTGGCCAGCGTGGGACTTTCTACGTTTGCTTGAAGTTAGCAACAGATCCGTTCGGAAGTCCTTTTGTATTTGACCAACCGGAAGATGATCTAGACAATGAATTTATAATGTCCCAGCTGGTACCTTTATTTAGAAAGATCAAAAAATATAGGCAAGTGATAATCGTCACTCACAATGCAAATTTGGTAGTTAATACGGATGCTGAACAGATAGTTGTCGCCGAAAATCATGGAGAAAGTATTCGTTACAAGTCAGGCTCTGTTGAAGATGGGAGTATTAAAGAAAACAAAGGAATAAAAACTGATATTTGCAATATTTTGGAAAGTGGAAGTGCCGCTTTTGAAAAAAGAGAACGGAAATATGGTATCCAGGACTTAGCCTAACAGTCGCTCTCAAATAGGTTCATTTACTTGCATAGGGGCTAGCGGCATTTGTCGCGATAACAGGCCGGATGTAAGTCCGCAATCTATTCCTGCGGTTTTTACTTGGCAAATGGCGGCATCCATGTAAGGTACTTAGAAAAGCAGAGCAAGAAGCGTCGTCTGATCGCTGCCAATATCTTCGGTGATGGCTGGCCGATGGACAGTGCGTGGGCCATCTCTAGGCTAATTTCTCGCATCGGCGTTTTGTTCGTCTCGCAGCAACAAAAGTTAAGATTGAACGACGAACGATCCATTTGGATACTGGGCACACATGAATTCCACGAAGGCCCGAACTTTGGGACTCTGCAAGCGGCGAGAGGTGTGCAGAACCCACAGCTCAACTTCATTACCGGAAATACCCCATGACACCAAGGTGCCTTTTTCAAGCATGTTTCCAATGATGGATTGCGGCAGCATCGCGACCCCTGCGCCGGCAGCAATGGCATCGCGCACCATCAGAAGCGAAGACAGACGCAGGACAGGCTGTGGCTCAATGGTGAACTGACCATTGTTGACGGACCAAACATCTCCCTCGCGATAGGAGGGTGTAACGACTGCCGGAACCCGAAAAGGTGTGTCTTTGGGCCCGATTGGCATCTGAACCGATGGTGCGGCAGCGAGCACCATCCTGTCTTTGGCAAAACACCTGCCAACCAAGGCGCTATCCTTAGAGGGGTTAATGCGGATGGAGACATCAAAATGTTCTTCAACGAGATTGACGAGGCGATCCTCCGCCACGGCTTCGATTTGCACTTCTGGGTAGTTCGTCACGAACTGTGCGGCAATCCGCCCTAGTGCCATTTGAGAAAATAGCAGCGGTGCCGCAACACGCAGACGTCCTCTCGGCGTTGTAATGCTGTCTCGCGCCGCCGCGACCGCTTCGGCAACCTCGTGCATCGGTCCCTCGGTTCTGCCCAGTAGCAAATGGCCAGCTTCTGTCAATTCCAGACGTTGAGTACCTCGCTCGATAAGCCGAATGCCTAGCGCGTCCTCAAGATCGGCAACACGCCGTGACAGGGTGGCCTTGGACCGGCCGCTGGCGCGGCTGGCCTTTCCAAAACCGCCGTGAGTTGCGACTAGCTGAAAGTCCCCAAGGGCATTTAGATCCATGGTGTCTCAATTTTGATACGATAAGTCTCAATTTTAGAGTCTTTTCATGAAATGCGAAACACATTATTGTGAGGTCTTACTCAACCACACATCAAAGGTGTTTCTTATGAATAGCATTCGTGCATTGGTACTTAACGAATACGGTGGCCCCGACGCCCTTAAGGTTTCGTCAGTCGCGCCGCCCGTGGCCGGGGCAGGGCAAGTGCTGGTTCGTGTCCATGCTGCCGGCGTCAATGGACTGGACTGGAAGCTGCGTGAAGGCTATCTCCAGAAGGCTTTTCCGTTGCAATTACCGACCGTTTTGGGTATCGAACTCGCTGGCGTCGTCGAAGCGGTGGGCGCGGGTGTTAATCGGCTGCGCGCAGGTGATCGTGTCATGGGGGCGATCGGTGGTTTGGGCGCTTATGCCGACCTGGTCGCGGTAAATGAGGCCAATCTCAGTCTGGTACCCGACGCGTTGAACTTCGTGGAAGCAGCCGCTTTGCCCATCGCTTCAGTGGCTGCGTGGAAAAGCCTCCACTTTGTTAGTCCCATTCATGCCGGACAGCGCATTTTGATCCACGGCGCGGCCGGCGGTTTGGGTGGTTTCGCGGTGCAGTACGCACATCAGGCTGGCGCCGTGGTGTATGCCACCGTCCGGAGCAATAACATCGACTATGTTCGTGGTCTTGGTGCAGATCACGTCATCGCCTATGACCAGCAACAGTTCGAAAACCTGGTGAGCGATATTGATCTTGTGCTCGACTATGCTGGTGGCGAAGTGCTGAGTCGCTCGTGGGCTGTGCTCGCCAAAAATGGCACCATTGTCAGTACTGCGTCTCCCGATATTGTGGCAAACACCCCTGTGGGCCGTCGCGGCCTCTGGTTCCAGAACACGCCGGATGCAGCACGGTTGCAAGCGATTGCCGAGGACGTGTCACGCGGTCGCTTGCAGTCCAGGGTCAGCGCTGTTGTGCGCCTTGACGAACTGCCTGCAGCAATCGAACGCAACCGAACGCATTCACACATCGGCAAGACCGTAGTGACACTTTCCGACTAAATCAAGGTTTCAAAGGGCATTGACCATGAGCATTACTTGCTCCAGTCACGCCTGCGATGAGTTGCTCGGCAGATGTTAAGACATCAACCGCAGCTCCTTAATTTAATAAAAAATTCATACCCCAACGAAGGATTATCATCATGACCATACTCGTAACCGGATCTACCGGCGCTGTCGGCCGCCAAGTTGTAGAACAACTCGTCAAGCGCGGTGCCGACGTGCGCGCTCTTGTCCGCGACCCGTCGAAGGCCAACTTCCCAGCAGGCGTTGGCGTTGTTCAAGGCGACATGCTGGATGTCGACTCGCTGCGTAGCGCTTTCTCAGGCGTTTCGACGCTGTTCCTGCTCAACGCCGTGGTGCCCGACGAATACACCCAGGCGCTGATCGCGCTGAATGTCGCCCGTGAGGCTGGTATTGAGCGGATCGTCTACCTGTCGGTGCTTCACAGTGATCGCTACCTGAACGTCCCACACTTCTCGGGTAAGTTTGGTGTTGAACGGATGATTGAGCAAATGGGACTCAACGCCACCATCCTGCGTCCAGCCTACTTCATGAATAACGATCTCACGGTCAAGGACGTGGTGACCGGATACGGCGTCTATCCCATGCCAATCGGCAGCAAGGGCCTGGCGATGGTCGATACGCAGGACATTGCCGAGGTTGCGGCAATTGAACTCATCCGTCGCGAACACACTGCTGTTCCGCTTGCCATCGACCGCATAAACCTTGTCGGTCCCGACACGCTGACCGGCGCGGATGTAGCCGCGATCTGGACGGAAGTTCTGGGTCGTCCAATCACCTATCCAGGTGATGACACCGCCGGGTTCGAGACGAATCTCCGGCAATTTATGCCAAGCTGGATGGCTTTCGACATGCGCTTGATGAGCGAACGTTTCCTCACTGTGGGAATGATCCCCGAGGCTGGTGACGTCGAGCGCCTAACCGCACTTTTGGGCCGTCCCCTGCGTTCCTATCGCGACTTCGCCTCCGAGATAGCGGCTTCAGCCTGACTGTTGAACGACGCCAAGAACCACGATAGTGAACATGCAAGCGAGCGGGCGTAGTTCGATAGCGACAAGGGCTACAAGCCTTCATGTCAACGCTGAAACGCAGCCACTAATTGCTCGCTAACGGCACGCTCCGATAACGGACGTTCCCCTTTTTTTCAAATAATGTATCCAAGGAAATATGAAATGAATGATATTTGGTCCCCCATTAACGTCGGCACCATGCAACTGCCGCATCGACTTGCCATGGCACCGATGACCCGCAGCCGGGCGAAGCATGACGGAACGCCCAGCGATTTGGCGCCGGAGTATTATGCCCAACGCGCTTCCATGGGCCTTCTGATCACCGAGGGCACGCAGCCCTCCGACGACGGGCAGGGCTATCTTGCCACGCCCGGCATCTACACCGACGAGCATGTCGCCGGTTGGCGCAAGGTTACGGATGCGGTCCATGCCGCCGGCGGCCGCCTGTTCATGCAACTGATGCATGTGGGACGTATATCGCACCCGGAGAACACGCCGCATCGTCGGCAACCTGTCGCCCCTTCGGCAATCGTACCCGGGGTGGACATGTTCACGATGAAAGGCATGCAGGCCATTCCCGAACCGCGTGAACTGACGACCGTCGAAGTCAAGCGAACCATAGCCGACTTCGCTCATGCTGCCGCACGCGCTATCGAAGCGGGCGCCGATGGCGTGGAAATACACGGGGCGAACGGGTACTTGGTACATCAGTTCCTTGCTCCGGATGCCAATCAGCGCTCCGATGAGTACGGTGGCTCGATGGAAAACCGCGCGCGCTTTGCAGTTGAAGTAGCTCGTGCGATTGCTGATGCTATTGGCCCCGAGAAGACAGCTATCCGCTTATCGCCGGGAGCCCCCACTGGCGGTATCGCCGAAGGACAGGATAACGACGATCTTTACCGCTACCTCGCGGCTGAGTTCGCCAAAATGGGCATTGCTTACCTGCATGTCCTCCATGCGGGTAACGAGGCGCTCCTGGCGGGCATCCGCAAGTTGTTCGGCGGCGTGCTGATAGTAAACCGTCCAGGTCGCAAGCGCGAGCAGATTGGCTCGGACGTGGCCGGAAACCTTGCCGATATGGAGTCTCTGGGTGTGATGGCGCTGGCCAATCCAGACCTCGTCTCGCGTTTGAAAACGGGGGCATCGTTTAATGAGGTGCGGTCGCAACTGTTCTATGCAGGCGGTGGCGCGGAAGGCTACACCGACTATCCCACTGCCGAGCCCGCTTAACGGTCCGGCGGGTGAGCGCAAGTCTGCTCTATAAACGTTTCGCTGGCATGCTGTTTGGTCCTGGCCCGTTTCACACATCACACCAATCCTTTCTTGAAAGATATCAAACCATGAATAATAGGTAGTGCAGATCTGCTAGCTGTGGCAGGCACGCCGCTGGGTGAAAATAGCGGCGATGCCTTTCTTGTCTCAGTGACTGCAATGTCTTTCATTGATAATCCTCGTAAAAATCACTTTGCACAATCTTGCCGCAGTTGCTACTTCATCTGGCTGCGTATTGAAGCGATTCTTAAATTAAGCCCTTGGGAACCAGTTTGTTAGCAATCGACATTAGGGGAAAGTAAATTATTAATTCTACGATAAGATATACAACGCCAATATCAGAAGGCGCTAGCACCTCTTTATTCGTTACAGCACGAGTTGATCTTGCCGCAGATGTTTACAGGTTCACGGCAACGGCGACTTATCCCTGGTGATGTGACTGCATAAATTGTAAAGATGCTTAGGCAGCGCTTGTGTTGCTGCCTGTTGACTATCGTATTATTAGTATTATTTAAGCAAGAGAAAGCAAAAAACAGTCAAAATCCATCTGATGCCGGGAGCGCTGCGATGAAGTCATAAGGCCAATAGGCTGCTCCGTGGTATCATGTGTCCCTTTTGCGTTCCAAAAACGCACTAAATTTCATATACTGCATTTTCATGCTGTATAAAAGAGAGCGGCTTTGTCAAAAGCCTTGCCTGTGCGGCCTTTAAGTCGCTGCTGACATTCATGCGGGATAAGACGTGACTTATAGCGTCAAAGAAATTTTTTATACTCTACAGGGCGAGGGCAATCATGCCGGGCGTCCGGCGGTGTTTTGCCGTTTTTCTGGCTGCAACTTGTGGTCGGGGCGGGAAGAGGACAGGGCAACGGCGGTTTGCCAGTTTTGTGATACCGATTTTGTTGGTACAGACGGTGAGGGCGGTGGCAAGTTCAAGCAGGCTGAAGCACTGGCTGCGACGATCAACGCTTTGTGGCCAGTGTCCTATACTGCAAGCAAGTATGTGGTGTTTACTGGCGGCGAACCCTTGTTGCAACTTGATGCAGCCCTGATTGATGCCATGCATGCAGTGGGCTTTGAGATTGCCATAGAAACCAATGGTACTTTGCCTGTGCCTTCAGGCGTGGACTGGATTTGTGTCAGCCCCAAAATGGGTTCTGAGCTGCTCGTGCGCAAGGGCAGTGAGCTGAAAGTAGTGATCCCGCAGTTTGGTCAGGATATGGCGGCATATGCAAATCTTGATTTTGAACATTACTTTGTACAAGCCATGGATGGCCCTTTAAGAGACGATAATTTGCGTCTCGCAATTGAATACTGCAAACAGCATCCGCAATGGAAGCTGAGTTTGCAAACCCATAAACTATTACAGATTCCTTGAGTTTTCATGTTAACGATTACCAGAAAGTTGGAATTCGATGCAGGCCATCGTATTCCCGATCACGGCAGCCAGTGTCGCAATTTGCACGGTCACCGCTATACCTTGCAAATTACCTTGACCGGCGATGTCGTCCAGAAGGATGGCGAGTCGGACAACGGCATGATCATGGATTTTGGTGATATCAAGGCGCTGGCCAACGAACATCTGGTGAACCTTTGGGACCATTCCTTTATCGTTTACGAGAAGGATTACATCATCAAGAATTTCCTGGAGAAACTGCCAGGCCACAAGACTGTGGTGATTGACCGTGTGCCGACAGTAGAAAATCTGGCCAAGATCGCTTTCGATATTTTGAAGGTGGTCTATCACGGCAGGTTTGGCCGTACCCTGGAATTGACCAAGGTCACCCTCTATGAAACCCCGAATTGCTGGGCAGAGATAGACGGATAATGGCTGAAGAGCAAAATCTGCCGCCGCAAAGTGAGCAGAACCAGCAGAGCCTGCGTGATGTCCAGTTCATGCAGGCAGCCTACCAGCAAGCTCTGCTGGCCAGAAATGAAGGTGAAGTGCCAGTGGGTGCTGTCGTAGTTAAGGATGGCGTGATCATCGCCAGTGGCTATAACCGCCCCATCGGCAAACACGACCCCACCGCCCATGCCGAAATCATGGCCTTGCGCGCAGCGGCTGAGTTAATCGGCAATTACCGCCTGCCCGGATGTGAACTCTACGTTACCCTTGAACCTTGTATGATGTGTGCGGGAGCAATGATGCATGCCAGACTGGCACGTGTCATTTATGCTGCCAGTGATCCCAAGACAGGTGTGGCAGGTTCTTTGCTGAATGTATTTGAGCATGGGCAATTGAATCATCACACGCAAGTGACCGGTGGCGTATTGGCAGACGAATGTAGTAGCTTGCTGAAAGATTTTTTTGCTAACCGGCGTGCTGCTGCGGCACAAAAGAAACTGATAGCCACTGAGAGCTCATCCTCTACACAAGACTGAAGCACAACTATGTCAGAACAAAGCACGCAAACCGGAATCGCCATCATAGCCCCTAGCGGTGCTCCTTTGGATGACAGTCTCATAGAACGTGGCTTGCAGCGTTTGGCTGGTCAAGGTTTTAAGGTGCACAGCTATTATGAAGCTGATGCCAAATTCCAGCGCTTTGGCGCGACTGACGTCGAACGTGTCAGACAAATTCATGAAGCTGCGCAGAATCCTGATGTGCAGATAATCATGGCCTTGCGTGGTAGCTATGGCATGTCAAGGCTGATGCCATTGATTGATTTTGACTTGTTGGCAAATAGTGGCAAGTGTTTCGTCGGCTATAGCGATTTCACCCTCGTGCATCTGGCAATGCTGGCGCGTGGTCGCACAAGTATTGCCGGCCCCATGCTGTGTGATGATTACATACGTGAGCAACCTGTTGAGTATACGCTGCAGCAATTCAAGGCGTGTGTCAGTAATACTGCGCACACCGTTGAGTTTGAAACTGAAGCGGGTCAGGAATTGCAAGTGCAGGGCAAACTATGGGGTGGTAACCTGGCCATGCTGACGCATGCCATCGGCACGCCCTATTGGTCAGAAGTTGAAGATGGCATATTGTTCCTGGAGGATATAGGCGAGCACCCATACCGCATAGAGCGCATGCTGCTGCAACTGCATTTTGCTGGCGTGCTGAATAAGCAAAAAGCGATCGTACTCGGCGATTTTTCTGCTTACAAACTGGCAGTGCATGACAATGGCTATGATTTCAATGCCATGCTTGCTTACATCCGTAGTCTGATTGATGTGCCGGTCATCACTGGTCTGCCATTTGGCCATATCTCGACTCGCGCCAGCCTGGTAGTGGGTAGCCAGGCGCAATTAGTTGTGGAATCAGGACAGGCCAGTCTGAATATGAACTACTCCTTGTAATTTCCCAGGTTGTAGGCCCGGATAGGAAAAAAGCCCGCCCGTCAATCGACAGGCGGGCTTTTCATTTGAACTTCTACTGCTTGCTTATTGATTAATTAATCAGCAGCATAGATATCATTGTCTTTGGTTTCTTTGATAAACAAGAGACCGATGATAAATGTCGCAGCAGCAATGATGATCGGGTACCACAATCCGTAGTAAATATCACCCTTGAAGGCAACCAGTGCAAACGCAGTGGTTGGCAGCAAGCCGCCAAACCAGCCATTACCAATGTGGTAAGGCAGGGACATTGAGGTGTAGCGTATGCGGGTTGGGAACATCTCTACAAGCATGGCAGCGATAGGGCCGTAGACCATCGTTACATACAATACCAGGATGAACAGCAGGACCAGCACCATAGGTTTGTTGATTTGAGCAGGGTCGGCTTTGGCAGGGTAGCCTGCAGCTTTGATTGACTCTGCCAGATCTTTGGAGAATGCCTTGTCTTTTGCCGTTGCTTCATCTTTTGGCAAGCCTTTGGCATTGTAAGAAGTGATGACTTTTTCACCTACTTTAACGGATGCAATTGTTCCAGGGGCAGCCACTTCGTTTGAGTAGTTGACGGAAGCAGCAGCCAGTTTGGCCTTGACGATATCGCAAGAAGATGTAAATTTCTTCGTGCCAGTAGGATTGAACTGGAACTGGCAATCATCCGGATCTGCCGTTACCACGACAGGTGCATTTTTCAATGCAGTTTCCAGTGCGGGGTTAGCATAATGAGTCAATGCATTGAAGATAGGGAAGTATGTAACTGCAGCAATCAGACAGCCAGCCAGAATAATAGGTTTACGGCCAATTTTATCGGATAAAGTGCCAAATACGATAAAGAATGGTGTACCAATGACCAATGATGCAGCGATCAGAATGTTGGCGGTCGGACCGTCCACTTTCAAGGTTTGCTGCAGGAAGAACAAGGCATAAAACTGACCTGTATACCAGACCACTGCTTGACCGGCTGTCAAACCCAGCAATGCCAGAATAACGATCTTCAGGTTTTTCCATTGACCGAAAGACTCTGTTAAAGGTGCTTTGGAAGTTTTGCCTTCAGCTTTCATTTTTGCAAAAGCGGGAGATTCATTCATGGACAAGCGGATCCAGACTGAAATTGCCAGCAAGAAAACCGATACCAGGAAGGGAACGCGCCAACCCCAATTGGCAAATTCCTCTTCACCAATTGCCGTACGTGTGCCAAGAATTACCATCAGGGACAGGAACAGGCCCAGCGTTGCTGTAGTCTGGATCCAGGCAGTGAAGGCGCCACGCTTGTCATGTGGCGCATGCTCTGCCACATAGGTTGCTGCGCCGCCATATTCACCGCCCAATGCCAAGCCTTGCAAAATACGCAAGGTGATCAGGATAACTGGTGCAGCGATACCTATGGTTGCGTAGTTGGGTAACAAACCCACGCAAAAGGTGGATGCGCCCATGATCAGGATGGTGACCAGGAAGGTGTATTTGCGGCCTATCATGTCACCAAGGCGACCAAATACCAGCGCGCCAAATGGTCGCACGATAAAGCCTGCTGCAAATGCCAGCAGCGCAAAAATGAAGGCGGTGTTGGGATCAGTACCGGCGAAGAACTGTTTGGCAATAATGGATGCGAGTGAGCCGTATAGATAAAAGTCGTACCATTCAAAGACGGTTCCCAGCGAAGATGCAAAAATAACCTTGCGTTCTTCGGATGTCATGCCGCCTGACGTTGCGATAGGTGCTGTCGCCATGCTTGTCTCCTGTTTTTTAAGTATATTAAGTTTGCTGAAAAAATGGTCAGAAACACACAATCACATTTCCGACATAATTTTTATTGCAAGCAAAGTGTGCAAGCTGAAACTTACGGCTTGCTTGCTCGAAACTTACAGAAACTTACAAAAGAACTATCCTGAATATGTAAAAAAGAGCAATATTGAAGAGAGACATTAGATGAAATAAATTTACGAACGGTCGTACTAAAATGTGATATTCTAGTTTTTGAGCTTGAAGATATGCGCTCTTGAAGCAATTCGATTCAAGCAAAAGGCTATGGAAGTTTGTTCCTGCATGTTGATTTGCAAAGAGCAAATTACTACTTATGATGGTATCAGCAGTTCCAGCCTGTACACATACTTATATTAACTAGGAGATCTACATGTCTGACGCAGTTATCGTATCCACCGCTCGTACCGGCCTGGCAAAATCCTGGAAAGGTGCTTTCAACATGACGCATGGTGCCACCATGGGCGGTCATGTGCTGAATGCAGCTATAACCCGGGCGAAGATTGAGGCGGGTGAGGTGGAAGATGTCATCATGGGTTGTGCCACACCAGAAGGTGCGACTGGTAGCAATATTGCCCGTCAAATCGCTTTGCGCGGAGGTTGCCCTGTAACTACTGCAGGCATGACAGTTAATCGTTTTTGCTCTTCCGGCTTACAGACTATTGCCCTGGCAGCACAAAGAATTATCGCGGGTGAAGGCGATATCTATGCAGCAGGTGGTGTTGAATCCATCTCTTGCGTGCAAAACGAAGCTAATAGCCACATGATCGTCGAAACCTGGTTGAAGCAACACAAGCCAGAAGTTTACTGGCCTATGCTACAAACCGCCGAAACTGTTGCCAAGCGCTATGGCATCCCGCGTGAACGTCAGGATGAATACGGCGTACAAAGCCAGTTGCGCGCAGCTGCAGCCCAGGCTGCTGGTTTGTTTGATGCCGAAATCGTGCCGATGACCACTGTCATGGGCGTCGCCGATAAAGCGACTGGCATGCTGATCACCAAAGAAGTCACTATTTCTGCTGATGAAGGCATACGTGCAGATACCACGCTTGAAGGTGTCTCCAAAATTCGTACTGCAGTGCCAGGTGGTGTCATTACCGCTGGCAATGCCAGCCAGTTCTCCGACGGTGCATCTGTCGCGATCCTGATGAACAGTAAACTGGCTGAAGCCAAGGGTCTGCAGCCACTGGGTATTTTCCGTGGCTTTGCGGTTGCTGGTTGCGAGCCTGATGAAATGGGTATAGGCCCGGTCTTTGCCATTCCAAAATTATTGAAAAAAGCTGGTCTTAAAGTTGAAGACATAGGCTTGTGGGAATTGAACGAGGCATTTGCCGTGCAAGTCTTGTATTGCGCAGACAAACTCGGCATTCCTATGGATAAATTGAACGTCAATGGTGGTGCAATTGCAGTGGGCCATCCATATGGTGTTTCAGGCGCACGCCTGACTGGTCATGCTCTCATAGAGGGCAAACGCCGTGGTGCAAAATATGTAGTTGTCACCATGTGCATCGGTGGTGGGCAGGGCGCTGCAGGCTTGTTTGAAGTAGTCTAAGCTGGATGCATGTCGGGTGCCCGGACTGTATGATGCTGTCATGCGGTTTGGGCAAAATGAGTACCTCATCTCTTTTGTCCAGATAAAGCCATGCAATCTAAAATTCTTTCCCGCCGTGATCTTGAATTCATGCTGTACGAATGGCTGAATGTAGAGTCACTGAATCAAAGGCCACGTTTCGCCGACCATAGCCGCGAAACTTTCAATGCTGCTCTTGATACCTGCGAACAAATAGCGACAGACCTGTTCGCTACCCACAATAAAAAAAATGACCAACAGGAACCGCACTTCGATGGTGAAGAAGTGCATATGATTCCTGAGGTGAAGATAGCCTTGAAAGCATTTTGCGAAGCAGGCCTGATGGCGGCTGGGCAAGACTTTGATGTCGGTGGCATGCAATTGCCCTGCGTCGTTGAAAAAGCTGGCTTTGCTTACTTTAAAGGGGCGAATGTCGGTACGGCATCTTATCCCTTCCTGACCATAGGCAATGCCAATACCTTGCTCAAATGTGGTACGCCTGAGCAGATAGAAACCTTCGTCAAGCCCATGCTGGAAGGCCGTTTCTTTGGCACGATGTGTTTGTCTGAACCGCAGGCTGGTTCCAGCCTGTCTGATATCGTCACCAGGGCTGAGCCGCAAGAAGATGGCACTTATCGACTGACCGGTAACAAGATGTGGATATCGGCAGGTGAACATGAGCTGGCCGAGAATATCGTTCATCTGGTGCTGGCCAAGGTGCCGGATGAAAATGGCAAGCTGATACCTGGCGTCAAAGGCATCTCGCTTTTCATCGTGCCAAAAAAACTGGTGAACGCGGATGGCAGCCTGGGCGAACGCAATGACGTCGTGCTGGCAGGCCTGAATCACAAGATGGGTTATCGCGGCACCACCAATTGCATGCTGAATTTTGGTGAAGGTAAATTCAAGCCTGAGGGCAAGGCGGGTGCGATAGGTTATCTGGTTGGTACCTTGCATCGTGGTATGGCAAACATGTTCCACATGATGAATGAGGCACGCATAGGAGTAGGCCTGGGTGCTGTCATGCTGGGTTATACCGGTTATCTGCATGCGCTGGATTATGCCCGCAACCGTCCACAGGGACGTGCGCCGCTGAACAAAGATCCGGCTGCGCCGCAAGTGCCGATTATTGAGCATACCGACGTCAAACGCATGTTGCTGGCACAAAAAGCCTATGTCGAAGGTGGCCTGGCATTGAATTTATTCTGCGCCCGCCTGGTTGATGAAGAGCGTACCGCCCCATCGCCAGAAGCACGTACCCATGCAGCGCAGATGCTGGAAATATTGACACCGATTGCCAAATCCTGGCCTTCACAATGGTGTCTGGAAGCGAATAACCTGGCGATACAGGTGCATGGTGGTTATGGTTATACCCGTGAATACAATGTAGAACAGTTTTACCGCGATAATCGCCTCAACCCCATACATGAAGGTACGCACGGCATACAAGGGCTGGACCTGCTGGGCCGCAAGGTTGTCATGCAGGATGGTGCAGCGCTGGAAGCTCTGGGCGAAATCATGCACAAGACTCTGGCAAGAGCTGCTGCACATCCTGAATTGCTGGCCTATACGAAATCACTGGCACGTGTACTGCAAAGACTGGCCAGCGTTACCCAGCAATTGCACGGCACTGGTGATGCCAACAAAACCCTGGCAAATGCCTCGGCTTATCTTGAAGTATTTGGCCATGCTGTTGTCGCCTGGATGTGGTTGGAGCAAGCTACCTTGTGCCTGAACAAAGAAAATCACCATGATG
>JAZJXP010000086.1:10429-19497 GCA_040390835.1 Pseudomonadota bacterium | reverse complement strand
GCAAAATTGTCCCAGCAAGGCGCAGCGACGAAGACAGTACTTTAGTACGGCTAGGAGCTGCAACGCCGCTGGGACGGTTTTGCGTAAGTCCTGCTAAACTCATTGACGCATGATCCAATCCAGCATGGTCTTGATTTCTGCATCCTTGACATGGCCTTGCGGTGGCATGGGGATATCACCCCAGGTACCACTGCCACCCGCCTTGATTTTTTTCGTCAAACTGGCTTCGGCATTGGCATCGCCTTTGTATTTCGCGGCAATCTGGGCAAAGCCGGGGCCGACCACTTTATCCTTGACGCCATGACAGGCGATGCAGGCATATTGCTTGGCCAGCTTCAAACCTTCTTCAGCGGCCGGCGCGCTGACTTTGACAACGGCTGCCTTGTTCAAGTCCACACCACGCACGGCACCGACTGTGCGGTTCTGTTCTACAGGGTTGCCGTTGGCACTGCGTGCGAAAGCGGGTAATTCTGAGGTGATTTTGACTTCTTTCAGACAGTCTTTCATGCAGGCAGTATTTTTAACGTCCGGCTTGCCATTGGTTTGCCACAGGCCGTGTTTTTCTGTCATGCCGTCACGGTTGGGCATGCGTTTTTGCACTTCGGCGATGTTTTCATCCGACATGACAAAGTCGTCGGCGACGATTCCACCCATATTCAGCAAATACGCGGTTACTGCGAACACTTCGTCCGTGGTCAGGGTCTTGGGTGCGTTCCAGGGCATGGCCCGGTTGATGTAATCCCATAGTGTAGAGACTGTCGCCACTTTCATCAAAGTGGTGCGTTGCGGCTGGCTATTACCCGTCAATGCTGCCACGCGGCCATTCTTGACATCATCCTTGGTAGTGCCTCCAACGAGAGGTGTAAATACCTGGTTAGATTCGCCGAAAGTGCCATGGCAAGAAGCACACTTGCCGTCCCATACCTGCTGGCCCTGGTCAACACTGCCACGCCCTTTTGGCAAACCCTTGAAGTCGGGGCGTACATCGATATCCCATGCTGCCACTTCCTTGGGTGTGGCAGCACGGCCTATGCCAGAATAATTATCAGCACTTGCTGTCAGGCTGGCACTGGTCAACACCAGCATGCTCAAGGCTTTAGTCAGCATTTTTAACTCAGGCCATTTGTACATTGCTGACCTCGCCATCTTCATTGATTTTCCAGGATTGAATAGCGTTGTTGTGATAAATCGATTTGGTACCACGCACTTCGCGCAACTGGTTGATCTTGGGTTGTACATAGCCGGTTTCATCAATGGCGCGTGATTGTAGGATCGCTGGCCCGCCATCCCAGTTCCAGTCTATATTGAAGCGGGTCAGGCATTTGCCCAGTACCGGGCCTTCCAGCCTGGCGGTGCGCCAGCTACGGCCACCGTCGGCAGAAACATCGACGCGCTTGACCTTGCCACGGCCCGACCATGCCAGGCCGGTGATATTGTGAAAGCCTTTTTCCAGCAACATTTGCCCGCCCGAAGGTGTGGTAATGACGGACTTGCATTCTTGCACCGAGGTATATTGTCTGTGCAAGCCGCTGGGTTGCAGGTCAATATAGTGAATTGCCTCATCCTTGGCGGCCCACGGCTGGTCGCCGACTTCTATGCGGCGCAGCCATTTGACCCAGGACACGCCTTGCACACCGGGCACGACCAGGCGTAATGGATAACCATTTTCTGGGCGCAGCATTTCGCCATTCATGCCATAGGCAACGATGACGTCATCCATGGCACGGGCGATATCGATAGTGCGCGTCATGGCAGAACCATCACCACCTTCAGCCAGGACAAATTTGGCTTTCTTGCGATCTATGCCGCAATCATCGAGCAGCACAGACAAAGGCACGCCTGTGAATTCACAGCAGCTCAGCATGCCATGAGTGTATTGCACTGTAGGCACGGCGACATTACCCCATTCAGTGGCACTATTGGCACCGCATTCGATGAAGTGCATGCGTGAGACCGAGGGCAGGCGCATCAGGTCGTCCATGGTGTAGACCTTGGCTTCACGCACCAGGCCATTGATCATGAAGCGATGCTGTGCCGGATCTATATCTATCCAGCCCTGGTGATGGCGTTCAAAATGCAGGCCGCTAGGGGTGATGATGCCAAAGAATCCCTGCAAGGGCGCGAATGAAACAGATGCCTGCGGCACCCGCGTCAGGCCAGGTGACTGGCGACGCTGCAAATTGGCTTCAAACTTCGATGGCTGACCATAGCCCTGCATGACGACAGGGTTGCCCAGGGTCTTGGCATGATCTTGCAAATTCAGTATCAGAGGGTCACCATCCCCCTCAGACACAGTACCCGGCCTTGCCATTGCCACGCCTGATGCCAGCGCTGCGGTAGCAGCAGCAAAGCTCTTGCGCAAGAAGCCGCGCCGCTCATCATTCAAGCCTTGTTCAGTGATGGACAGACGCAAGGGTGCATCCAGAAAATTCTCGGGCGCACGACGCAAAAGACCGGACTTTTTAATCTGCATAGACATGAGACTGAAACTTTCCAATGAGATACTACGATCATCCTGTACCCGCATGCATTACCACTGCAAGCAGCATAGCCTATTCTTTAAGCACAGTTTTACTGATCTGAATTTGATCAAGCTCAAATACTACTATTTGCGCATATAATCAAATAAGGAAGGAAAAAAAGCAAATACTTTCTTTTGTGCAAGGCACAAAAAATGTTATTAGCGACTAAAAGTATTTGTTCATGATAGATTCTGGCATCTCCACGAACATGCCATTTCATCAAGATGCATCAGAAAAATATATTTTCCAGATCACCAACTGCAATCCTTATCTTCGTATTGATTTTGACAGGCTGGACTATCTCTGCCCTGTATTTTGGGCAATCCCTTTTCGCCTCGCAAAAGTCTTTGCGCCTGCCGCAGTTAGGTGCTGCCACTGGTGCACTATTTGTCACACATGAATGGTGGCGCTTGCTGGTCTCGCAATTCTTGCATGTGCATTTCCTGCATATGCTGTTCAACGCCATGTCCATACTTATCGTCGCCAGCAGCCTGGAAAGAACACGAGGCTGGCTGGTGCTGCTCAGCATTTACCTGATCGGCGGTGTGACAGGCCAGTTGGCCAGCGTCTGGTCTTATCCTGCCCTGGTCACAGACGGTGCGTCACAGGCCTTGATGGCTTTGTGTGCAGGCATGTTTGTCTTGCAACCACGAAGCAGAGTGACCTGGTTTGCTGGTCTGATAGTCGCCATACAGATAGCGCTGGACGTGCATGCGATAGCGGGTATCAAGGCCGGGCATTTGTATGGCTTTGCTGCGGGATTATTGATCAGTGTGGGGTTTTGGTTAGGGTTGCGTAGCAAAGGAAACGTTAACAAGCAGACTGAATTGAGATGATCAGGCTACCTACCCTTTTACCTTCAAACCAAACCTGCCCAACATGAATTCGATGAACGTAGACAGCTTGGGCGTAGGCTGTCTGTCACGCGGATACAGCAAATGCATGGGGCGTGGTGCAGGTGCATAATCTTCCATCAAAGGTACCAGCCTGCCAGCCACAACTTCGCTGGCAAGCAGTAATTCGGATTGCATGACAATGCCAAAACCGGCTACGGCAGCACTCTTCAAAGCTTGTCCGTTATTTGAACGCAAACGACTCACAGGGATTTCACTGGGCTCTTCCGCTTCTTCCTTCAAACGCCAGCGTACATGTTTGTTCCAGTGCAAAAAATCCAGACATTCGTGGTCTAGCAAATCTGCGGGGATGCGGGGTATTCCCTTGCGTTTCAGATAGGCAGGGGCGGCGCAGATCATCATGCTGTATGGCTGTAGGGCACGTGCTATCAGGGTGGAATCTTCCAGTTGGCCTATGCGTATGGCGGCATCGAAACCGTCTTCTACCACATCGACCAGTCTGTCGTTCATATGCAGGTCAGCACGCATTTCTGGATATTGCGCCAGGTAATCGACCATGGCCGGAGCCAGCATTTCACTGCCAAAGGTGACGGGTGAGGTGATCTTCAGTACACCACGTGCACCACCACGCATTCTGGCTGCGCCAGACTCTGCCTCGCCTATCTGCGCCAGTATGGCCTTGCATTGCTCGGCATATTGCAAACCCAGTTCTGTCAGGCTTTGCCGGCGCGTGGTGCGCGTCAGCAGACGAGCCCCTAGCAGGCTTTCGAGAAACTGTATGTGCTTGCCCACCATGACGGGCGATATCTCGCACTGTGCCGCGGCAGCGGTAAAACTGCCCGCATCAACCACGGCAACAAACACTTCCATGCTGCGCAATTTGTCCATAAGTCCGTCCATCCCTCATTACTAACCATGAGTTAGCAATATATGCATTTTCTGGATATTTATCTACATTAAAAATGGGGTGATACTTAATTCCAGGGCATATGCCTGCAAACACCGGCCCGAATGGGCCTCACATCAGGAGAAACATAAAATGAAACTCATCATCATCGGTGCCAACGGCACAGTAGGCAGCGCCATCAGCAATGAACTGGGTGCCCGTCACGAACTCATACGCGTTGGCAAAGCCAGCGGTGATATCCAGCTCGACATCAGCAACAGCACGCAAATACATGAATTATTTGCCCGCACCGGCAAGGTCGATGGCGTGGTCGTGGCAGCAGGCAATGTACATTTTGCCCCGCTCAATGAAATAGAAGAACAGCATTTCCATATCGGCCTCAACAGCAAGCTCATGGGCCAGGTGAATGTCGCCCAGATCGCCCAGGCTTATCTGCATGATGGTGGCTCCATCACTCTGACCAGCGGGATAGTTGGTGAAACACCGATACGCGCAGGTGCCAGCGCCGCCATGGTCAACGGCGCACTGGAAGGCTTTGTGCGTGGTGCAGCTATAGAATTGCCACGCGGCTTGCGCATCAATGTCGTCAGCCCAGGCTTGCTGGAAGCATCGGTTGCAGCACTGGGCAGCTTCTTCCCCGGCTTTGAAGCGGTATCTGCCCAACGTGTGGGGCTGGCCTATGCCAGAAGTGTGGAAGGTGCGCAAACCGGGCAGGTGTATACCGTGCGCTAATGCTGTTACAAGCGTGGAAAATTGTGAGCATTTTCCACGCTGGATAAAGCTTATCAAAAAAATAGCACAAAGAATGCGTAACAAGTTAGCATGACATAATGATGCGGCCTGCAGCCAAGGCGTCATCCTTGTCACCCCATACAGGAGCGCTATTGTGAGCAATGAAGCCTTTGATTCCCCCATCTTCATTGAAGATGGCCCGTACCTGGATCTGCTCCCCGGGGAATATCCCTTTTTATATAATGACCAGGGACATTGCAGACAGTTGCGGCAGCCTTTCGGGGAGGAGATCATTATCGCAAAGGATAATCCCGACCTGGATTTGGGCGTCAAATACAAGGGCATCAGCCACCAGCCCAAGACCATACCCAATGATGGCTATCCTTACCAGATTACTGAATTCGATTTCAAGTCGCCCGAAGTCCATTACGGAGCCATCGCCGCGACCAGAGACAGCGTGCAAGCCTTTGGCATGACGCTCTTGAAAAGTGGCGAATGCCTGCGCTTTGAATATGAGGGCATGATCATGGCCCAGTACACCTATGGCAAATGGGCAGGCCACCAGTCGCCGTACATTGGCAAGCGGCGTCGGCGTGAATTGCTGACCCACAATCCTACCGATCTTGAATTCCATGATTTCCCGCATGTGTTTTTCTCGCACGATGACCGCCCCCTGGTCATCAGCGTGGCGCGCTGGCGGCCTTATGTGCAGGAAATATCGCTGGCTGATCTGTGGATAGAACCCGGCGATGCCATTGTCGTGCCACCCAAGACCCGGCCCATACTGCCATCAGGAGAGCTACCTGACGAGATCGCCAGGCGCATCATTATCGACTTGCACGGCAACCGCAACTCTGCCCTGGCTTGCTGGGGTAGCGACAAAGCAGCACTGACCACCACCACCGTACTGGGCAACGAACACACCATGCAAGCCCGTGCGCCGAATTATCATGAAGAATTACAGCCGACCAGGCATCCCTATCCAAATGTCAGGCTGGCAGAGTAGTAACGCATGCTTTTGCCCAAAGCTGACGCTGCCATATTTTCCGGCTAATTTACAATTGTTAGCAATGATAGCTTTACTTGCCTGAGCATGGAAAATACTGAACTGTCCGCATTTGCAAACCTGTAGTACAGAGGGAAGCCATGAGTTGTCCAGGGGAAAAAACCAAAGACTGCGCATGCATATCTATCGTCCAGATGCATAAGGCAAAGCACGCACCTGTCAGTCTTATCGTTTCGACTATTGCGCAACATGGTTTCTGACACTAGGCTGAAGAAAAGCGCCCTGAGGTGTGCAAATGAAGAATATTGCACTTGTATCTGTATTCCTGATGCTGGGATTGAACTGCACATCTGCCGGAGCAGCAGAACTCAACTCTGGCTGCGGCAGCATACAACTGGCTTACTATGAATTGGGTGCCCTGTATTACCATAATGCCGATGGCAGCTATGCAGGCATAGACAAGGACGTTATTGAAGAAGTGTCCCGACGCAGCAGCTGCAAGTTTGATACCGTGCTGGAATCCCGCGTGCGTATCTGGGCGCAATTGAAAAACAATATCCTGGACATGTCGGTTTCTGGCATCCCTACGCCAGAAAGGGAAAAATTCGCTGAATTCATCCTCTACTTTTCCACCAGAAACTACATCTTGATGCACCGTGACATGCCTGCACACAACCAGAACATGGCTGGCTTTCTGGCCGACCCCAATTTGAAAGTGGGTGTCGTCAAAAGCTTCAAGCACGGCCCACAGTTTGACGAATGGCTGGATAAATTATGGGTACAAAAACGTGTCTATGAAGCAGCAGACTTTGATACGCTGCTGCGCCTGTTCTTTGCCCACCGCGTTGACGCCGTGCTTGCCCTTCCCACGGTGTGGGAACCACTGCTAAAAAAAGAAGATATCAGCAAACAAATCCAGGTACATGACTGGGCACCGCAAGACAGCATCGTGCACGGTCTCATCGTCTCCAAAGAACGTGTCAGCAAAACCCGGCGCGATTTACTGAAAAAAGCACTCTACAGCATGGCCGATGATGGCAGTCTGGAAAAAATCTTCAGCAAACACGTGGGCAACAAACTGGCGCGCGAGCTGCGTTATGATGGGCCCAGATACTAGAACTCATTTCATAAATAGAATGCGTTCTAATCATCCAGCCCCTTGCCATCGAGGATTTGCGGTATAGCTTTTTCCACCCTTGATTCCCGGGTCTTGGATTGCTTTGCGGCGGAAAAATGAAGAAGGTAAGCTTTTTGCCGTCCAGGAGTCAGGGCTGCAAAAGCCTTTTTCAATGCTGGCATGCCATCCAGCTTGATTTGAAATTCTTCAGGCATGTTGAATTCTGCTGTCTTCTTGAATTCCACTTTCAAACCCGCTTTTTCCACTGCGATAGCTTCTTTGACATAGGCTTTTATAGCGGTTTTCAGCTTGGTGATTTCGCTGACACTGGTAAAGCGTAGTTGCCTTGTTGCCTGGGTATTTTCTGTCTGTTGTATCAGCAAACCCTTGGCATCTTTCATCAAGGCACCTTTGAAAAACAAGAGTGCAGCGTATTCTTTAAATACATGGATCAGGACGACATTGGTGTCGTCGTAGGTATAACAAGGATTGCCCCACTTCAATTCTTCGGTTACCGGACATTCAAGAACAATACTACGCAATTGTTCTATTTCTTCCTTCCATTTTTTAGCTTTGCTGACATAGGCATCGACTTTAGGATTCATTTTTTTCTCCAAAATAAAGTGTGCTTCATTGCTTATGAAAAAAGGCTGCCACAAATGCGATTGTGGATCATCGCTGGCGCTGGATACAGTCTACTGCGCCAATGTCCAAAGAGCGATGAAACACATTTTCCAGCCAGTCAAAACCATAGGCATCTTGGCTCTGCAAAACATCAAAGTGCACGATCAAATACCCACAAGCTTGCCCGTATGAACATCAAAATACATGCGCTTGCCATCCGCTCTTTCAAGTCCAAATTTTCCTTGCTCATCAACACCTAAAGTGTTACCCCAATAGTAATGCGAAACAGAATCTTTCAAGATGCGTTTGTCTGAAACTATGTCCTTCAAAGTCAACTTGCGCAGAACTTTGCCATGCTTCCAAAACGTCAACAGGACCATATCCTCCCGATAATCCTTGGGGATCAGATTCAATCCATCATAGATAGTCACACAATACTCCCCATCGTTACTGATGAAAGCCAGGCGAAACCAGCCAGGAATTTTCCACAAAAGCTTTTTATTCTGATCCATCGCTTGAGTACCAAGCCGTGGATCAGACCTCAACAGGTATTGCTTATTTTCGCTGATGAATGTAGCTTTTTTGGGGCCTTGCAAAGGAGCATCGGCAAAGGCATCACTCAACATCAAAGATGCTAACAATAGACCGCTTACGCAGAAAAACATATAAGCCAAAGTTTTATTTAGCATCAATTGTCAGTCCTATACTTTCTTAACATTCAATGCGATATATTCCAGTATTGGTGCAACGTGAATCAGCATCAGTGGAAATGCATGTTCCTTATCGAGCAACAAGGGTTTGATAAACTCCAGATCGTCGCACAGACTACCAATATTCGGTGGCTCAGCGTCCCTATCTACTGCATACAGTGAATCGTCTGGCATGGCCCAATAATAGTCTTCTGTCAGTTCGATTTCTTTCAATTGCAAATCATTTTCCACATGCGACAATATGGAGTTGATGATGAAGCGCAATTCTGCAATATTGATGCTGTGCTTTATTTTGACCTTCATATTTTTCCCTAGTTACCAAGTCTGCCCATCATCACCACTTGGGCGTGATCCGCTCCCCTGGCAAAATATCATAAGGAAAGGCCCAGCCCGGTATGGCACGCAGACGTTCCAGCCAGGCGACGATGTGCGGATAGCGCCCCTCAAGCTTGTAGTCGCTTTCATTTTCCGGATAAAACAGATAGCCACTCAGGGAAAAATCAGCAATCGTCGGCGCGTCACCGACCATATACTCGCGGTTGGCCAGATGCTTGTTGACGATATTGAAGGCATTATCGATGCGCCCCAGCAGCCAG
>JAZJXP010000086.1:4837-10419 GCA_040390835.1 Pseudomonadota bacterium | reverse complement strand
ACGGCTGGATCAGGTGCTGCAGGACCAAAGGATTTATTGAAGCGGTAGCTGGCAAAATAACTGGTGAATTTGTGGTTATCAAACAAAAGCCAGCGCAAGACTTCCAGTTTTTCGTCTTCATTCGTGCCACCAAAGGCACCATGCTTGTTGGCCAGATAGCTGAGGATGACACCGGACTGTGTCAACACACGTTCACCATCTTCCAGCACCGGCACCTCACCCATTTCATTGGCTTGTTCACGCCATTCATTGCTGCGTGTCACTCCCTGGAACATGTCAACATAGCCGTTCTCGAACGGCTGGTTCAATGCGCGCAATAAAAAAGCGACCTTGAAGGAATTGCCTGACTGGCAGAGACTATGCAGTTTGTACATGATGCGTGTCCTTATATGGGAAAAGGCGTGAAGAGAACAGGCATCTTACCAAGATTTACAGATTGTGCATAATCAGTGCAATCACCCTGCCATTGCCTTCAAAAAGACTTCGGTTTGTGTATCTGCCGGATAAAATAATTCCACACACAACTCATGCAGGGTGATGTCGCGTGGGCTGCCAAATGTGGTCAGGGTGGTGAACAGCGAAAGCTCTTGTCCATGCAGCTCCATGATGCATGGTATCAACAAGGAAGGCTCAGTCGATTGTGTGACTGGTGTTTGCTGTTTCAGGGCAATCACATTGGGATAGGCATTTACCTCGTCTACCAGGGCAATGATGTCTTCATCACGGGCGCTGAGCATCAGCCTTTGCAATACCTGTAAAAGATAACTTCCCCATTCAGAAAAATTCCTGGTGTATGCAGCAAAACCTTGCGGATGCAGGCTGGCCCTGAAGATATTGATTTCAGGTGTCAGTAATTCTGGCGGCAACAAGCCCATGAGTTTTTCTGCCGCGCGGTTATGCAAGACCACATTCCAGTGTCTGTCCAGTGCGACACCGGGATAAGGATCATGGGTATCCAGCAGACGCTGCACTGCCGCCTTCACCTGCGCCATGCGCGCGGTATCCAGGCCTTGCTCGCTATAGCGCGGCGCATAGCCTGCCGCCAGCAGCCAGGTGTTGCGGGCGCGTAAAGGTACGTCAAGCTGGCTGGCGATGCTCATCAAGAGCTCAGCACTGGGTCGCGAGCGGCCGGTTTCAACAAAGCTCAGGTGACGTGGCGAGATATCTATGTCCAGCGCCAGTTCCATCTGGCTCAACTTGCGTTGGGTGCGCCATTCACGTATCAGGGTACCGACTTGTGCATCGGCTTTGTCTGCTGTAGTAGAGATGAGATGACTCAATTGCTGCTCCCGGTATGAAGTCTGGAATCTGAAGCTGAAGTTGAAGCTGAACCTGAATTATCCGTGTATTGCTGCACCAGCGCCATTACCTGCGAGGTAATCGACTTGCTGCAAATGTAGAGCGAAACTGCAATCCCCTCAACTGTTTTTGGAGATACATCATGTCTACAGCATCTACTGCCGTCAAACTGCATGCCCCTGCCCTGTCCTTGAGAACCATACTCACACTTGATGCCATCACTGGTCTTGCCATGGGATTGTTGCTGGTCGCTACCTCTGGCCTGTTGTCTGGTTTACTGGGCTTGCCCAAGGATTTTTTGTTCATGGCGGGCGTCAGCCTGTTCCCCGTCGCGGCTCTGGTGGGCTTCACCAGCCGCACTGGCAGCGAAAAGAAACCGCCAGCCTTGTTGGTATGGGTCGTCATACTCGGCAACCTTGGCTGGGTGCTTGCCAGCATATTGACGATGGAAGTCTGGTTTGAGCCCAGCGTATTGGGATTTGTTTTTGTGAGTGTACAGGCGCTGGTGGTACTGGCATTTTCTGTGCTGGAATATCGTGGCTTGCGTAACTAGTGTCAATGAGTAATGTCCGTGAGTAATGTCCGTGAAACAGAAAGAGACAAGTCAGGCTTGTCTCTTTTTGCGAAGCAAGCAAAATTATCGCAATTGCAATACACTTGAGCGCTTATGAATTCCATCTGTATTTTGACTTTAAGCCTACGATGAAACTAGCTGCTCTTAAAAAACTGTGCGCCAGTTATGCCGGTGCCCGCGAAAGATTACACGCTGATCCCAGCAATGTGCTTGCTTATAGCGTGGGTGATAAATCCTTTGCCTATTTCAAGACCAGCGAGCCTGAACGCTGGCGCTTCAGCATACGAGTGACACCTGCACGTTTTCTTGAGCTGACTGATATGCCGGGTGTGAAACCAGCGCGGTATATGGGACGCTTTCATTGGGTGACTATTGTCGCCGTCGAGCAATTTCCTGAGGAGTATTTGCGGGAGTTGCTGGAGTATTCTTATCAGAAGGCTTTGTCGGGGTTGACGAAGAAAAAGCGGGAAGAGGTTTTGATGGGTGATAGTGATTAAGCTTTCAGATTTTTAGGCGTCAGAAGTACTAGAATTTTTAGCCTCCATTTACCGCCTATCATCTGACAATCCGTATCCGCGTTAACGTCACTCCTGCGCAGGCAGGAATCTAGTGACGTTCGGCGCATGCAATTACCACTGTTAATTTCATGCTCGTAATATTTTACACGCCCTTATTTTAAATACCGGTACACGTAATTTCAGATTGAAGGTCGGGGATAGCCCGACAGCTACAGAAACCGCAACCCCAACGTCATCGTGACCGGTATTAAAATTTACTACATGCGTATGACACAAACGAATGTAGAAAACCTCAAACCGTCTCCAAATCCCTCGGCAGCACTTCACTCACCGGCAAAATCACACAACGCAAAAACAATTTCGCCGCATCCTCATGCGCCAGCAAGTCCTGCAAGTCTGCCGGTATCTGCCCAACAAAGGCAAACCCTGATCTGGTATGCATGCCAGCTTCACGTTCTGTCCACAGCAGTTGTATATGGCAATCGCCCAGTGTCATATCGGGCTGCGCTTCATCTGGCAAGAAGCTGAGTTGATGCTGGCCCACCGGGATATCAGATTCCAGCTCAGTCAGCACTTGCATGCCGCCTGTGCTGAGGTTGACCAGCAGCGCTGGCAAAGCGTCTGCATGTTCAGGGGAATTGAATACCCAGACCGGGCGTATCTCATGGGTGCCGAGAGGGACCAGGAAAAATTGCACGCGTTGGTGACGACGGTTTTCAGATGGATTCATGGCATCAGTGCTCAGGTCAGGTGGAAGAAATTTCCTTTTTTAAAACAGCAAACAGAAATTTATTCCAGATTTATGTCATGGACATGACCAATATGAGCAAGCTCAGCATCAGACAGCAGGCATGCAAATGCCTGCTGCCGTAGATTTTTAATCCATCAATTTCAAACCATCAGGCAGCCTTTGCCTCGAATATCATGGACTGGTGTGCTGCCACTCCGGCCATCGTGCCGTCTGCCACTGCCATGGCGACATTGCCTGCCATGCGTGCGACGTCACCGCAGGCAAATACGCCGGGTACGCTGGTGGCTTTGATCTCGTTGGTGCGGATGACGGTGCCCATGGGCCCTTCTGTCATTTCGCAAGCCAGTTGTGCGGCAAAGGGGCTGTTGATGCGGATGGTACTCATGGTGAACAAGCCATCCATTTCATATTGCCTGCCATCTTGCAACTCTACTATGGCAACACCGCCGATCCTGCGAACGGGAGCGGTTTCCATCGTGACGCCACGCTTGTGCAAGGCGGCTAGTTGTTCTGCATCTGGCTCATAGCAGTTATTGGTAAATAAAGTGACTTGGCCCCAGTCTGGCAACATCATGGCGTGGTGATGTGACAGCGGCCCGGTAGCCAGTACACCGATGCGGCCATTGTCGATTTCATAGCCATGACAATATGGGCAGTGAAAGATGCTGCGGCCCCAGCGCTCTGCCAGGCCTTCTATGGCGGGCAAGTCATCAGTAACACCCGTTGCCAGTATCAGGCGGCGTGCGTAATTGGTCTGCTGCCCCTCCACTGCGACAGCAAAACCATCACCCTCGCGCACAACCGATGTTGCCTGCCCTTCTACCCAACTGACGGTTTTATAGGCCATCAACTGCGCCTTGGCTTCGCTGGCGATGGCACTGGCTTTTTTCCCATCCTGCCCGAGAAAGCCGTGTGAATATTCAACAAAACGGTTACGGCGCTGACCGCCATCGATCACCAGCACTTGCCTTCTGGCGCGTGCCAGTTGCATGGCAGCAGAGAGCCCGGCATAGCTGCCGCCGATGATGATGGCATCAAACATCATGCCCTTGGTAATTGTGGTCATCGTGCTTTCCCTTCTTCTTGCTATGTGCATTAAATTTGCGGCTGAATTCTGTCGCCAGGTCGCCCAATGTCACGTCACCCAGGCGCGCGATGAGCAAGGCTTCTGCCTCATCAAAAGCAGTCGCCAGGGCATCGTTGACGACTTGTTCGACCAGGCATTCTGGATTGTCGTTGCGGTTGCCCATGGCAAATACGGTAGGTGCGCCGAGGGCGTCATAGATGTCGCGCAAGGTCACTGTCTGTAAGTCGCAAGAGATCACCCAGCCGCCGCCGTGACCTTTGTCTGAACTCACATAACCACGGCTACGCAGGCCCGCCAGCACCCGCCTGACCAGTACAGGATTGGTAGTCAGGTAATGCGCCAGCTCTTCAGAAGTCATGGCCCGTTGTCCATGTGCCATGTGCAGTAGCACATGGAGGATGGAAGAAAGTTTGCTGTCTCGTCTCATGTAACTAATGATAGTACATAATCGAGAAGCTTGCAGGAAATTTGAAAATTCTGCAAAAAAAACCAAAAAAACAGGGATAGCCTTATGGACTATCCCTGTTCTTGGTTATTTGTTTTTTTCGGTAAGTGCATTGCACTTACCAAGTACGGCTTTTACTTGTCAACTTCCCTCGTCAGCATTTCCCATGAAGGCTGGGAAGTACCATCCGTAGTTGCCGTTACTTTACCGGCAGCAAACTTCAGGTAGGTTGACGCAGCCTTGCTGAATTCTATGGACTTCATTTTGCAGATGGCTTTTTTGGAAGCGGCGTCAGCACAATAAGCACCGGCATTGTCCTTGATGGTAGATGCAAAATGCTTGATCTTGAACATGTCATCCGTGGTTTGAAAACTGTCAGCCTTGATATCAAATTTGACGTCACAACCGCAAGATGTTTTCAAGCCTGCAGTGGCGGCCTTGACAGCGGGTTCGACTTCATTACTCATGAAGTCACGTTCGGCCTTGCCTGCGAAAGCGGTCAAAGGCAAGAGTAATATGATGGCGGCGAGTTTTGAAATTTTCATGCGTATATCCCTGTCTGGTGAATGTCTGTGAAGAGTGTTGCATTCTAAGTTTCAGGGAGGGTGCGCGCTGAAATGTTTGTAAGTAATTCACAAGATAAAAATCCGCCTCACAGCAGCTACGACCTGGCTTTGTCACCTGTGCTTACACTTTTGATAAAAGTGATTTCTTTCCAAATAGCAGTTCACCGACAATTATTTATGTCTGCGTTTTTCTTTGCCGCAACCAATGCAAAGCCCATCGCAACAAATAGACCAGGCTGACCAGCAACAAGCCGCTCCAGCTAGCAATTGCCAGCACACCACCGATTTGTGGCGATCCCCAGACAAGCACCCAAAAGAACAAGGCGGGGCCTGCAATGACAA
>JAZJXP010000086.1:0-4827 GCA_040390835.1 Pseudomonadota bacterium | reverse complement strand
CTTGCGGTTTTTCTTTCAAGGCCAATAGGCCGCAAGGCAAGAAAAACACGACGAATACTGCAAGCAGGGTCATGCCGCTTGCCACCGTTTCGTTTTTGCGAATATCTTCCCATCCGCCACGCAACAGGACATATCCATACAGGGAATCGTCTTTCGTAGCCTCTTTTTGAACCGACTGGCTATTTGCAGATTGAGATTGCGCTTCCTGCTGCGGCTTCATTTTGGAAGTGCACGTAGACAGAGGCAACACAAAACATAGCAATAAAAGGATGGAAGCAATTTTCCGGATCAAGCTCAAGATCATGGTGGAACTTTCAGTTTAAAGAATACCTCTGTCCAAGGCATGCGGATGCCAGCTTGATTCAACACTTATGCTTGGCAATGTACAAAGCTGCAGTGACTTTATCAAAGTATTGCCGCTAAATATACTGATGTCACCTGTTCAGCATGTTTGGAACAGAAATAAAAACACTGAGCAGTGTTTCATCTGCTCAGGTTTTTGACACTCACTCAACATTCAGGAAAACACCATGTTCATGCTCAACGTCAGCTATAGCAAAAATCCCTCAGAAGTCGAACCACATATCAAATCCCATGGCGAATGGGTAGGTCGTTATTTGAAAGAAGGCGTGTTCTTGTTCGCTGGCCCCAAAAAAAGTGGGCTGGGTGGCGTCATTGCCGTACAAAGCATGGCCAAAGAAAAGCTACTGCAAATACTGGCTGAAGATTCTTATGTGCAAGCCGATGTCGCTGATTACCAGATCATCGATTTTGATTGCAAGGCGACACAGGCCACATTGGAAGCTTTGAAACTGGCTTAATCTCCAGATCAACGACAGCCTTGGTCTACTAATGTGCACCAAGGCTACTGCACGTCCTAGTGAGACGATGATATCTTCATAACGACCAGCCCGCAGACGATGAGCAAAACAGCACAGACACGCATGAAATTCAGTTGCTCACCAAAAAATACGATGCCCAGGATGAATGCGCCGATGGCACCTATGCCTGTCCACATGGTATAGGCAGTGCCCAGCGGCAGGGTGCGCATGGATAGCGCCAGCAAAGCGAAGCTGACGATCATGCCAGCGATAGTAACAACAGAGGGGATAAATTTCGTGAAGCCTTCAGATTGCTTCATGGAGAAAGCCCAGACAACTTCAAACAATCCGGCCAATACCAATAATATCCAAGCCATAGCAGCTCTCCTTTCAAAGAGCCGGGCCGTCCCGGACATTCATTCCCAAAGCGGGGAAGGTCGTTCCTCCTCGTGAAGTCCGTATGGATACACTGAACCGGGCTGTGCAGCCCGGGGACTAAATTATAGCTTAACTGTCGTTTTTTTCGCCATACTGCGGCAAATCACGGTCTGATATAAGCGTAGCCCTGCTGTTGTCGCCTGATCAGCTGGGTGACGCCCGCTTCCACATAGCCCAGGTTGTCTAGCATGTCTGACTTGGTGATTTTCTGGGCTCGCATGGTATTTTCACAAATCACCACATGGGCACCCATCTTGATGACTTCATCAATGCGGCTGGCGACGGGTGACTCGAACTTGAACATGTCTATACCAGGGCCATAAGCGACGATTTCGACTTCGATATTGTCCTTGCCCAGGTCTTTAATGACATTTCTGACATTGTTCAGGGCCAGTTCCCATTTACGGCTTTCGCCATCACTGACCTGGAAAACCACTTTGGATTTTTGTGCGGCCTGCGCTTTGGCTGGCGCTTGTGCCATGACGCTGGCCGGCCCCAGGCTGCCTAGTCCCCCTAGTACCAGAGCCAAGGCAAATGTGCGGGTGTAGTGGGAAAGCTGTCTCATATTCGGTCCTGTATTCAAATAAGTGCCAATTTATGCGGCAACAATAGCAGATTTATAGGCAAACTGATCATGAAATTTTCTGACTTGTTTTATAGCTTGCCTGCTACCTGTTTTCTTGTCTAACAGGTTGCAAAAAAACATTTTACAAAAGCAAGAATGTTAAAAATGGTTGCTTGAATATGCTTAACTGGATTAAAGTTGGTGTTTCCGCAAGGTAGGATGCTGCAGTACAGCAAACCGCGAATCAGACCACAAATTGCCAGTAAGTGTGTCTTGTCCGCATATCTCTTAGCTTGACGCTTGGATATATCGCTCAGACGTGGACATGTGCGATAAGGATGATCAACAGATTTTCAGGGTGACGTGTATGAAAAAAGTTCTCTCGATTGCTGCTTGCTGCCTGGCTGGCTTTGCTGCCCAGGCTCAGGCGCAAAACAACTATAGTCTGTACGTCAGTGAAGGTACTTCAGGCGGGCTCGATGCCGCCCAGGTCATAGAGAAATATACAGGGCTGGCCGAGGTCATGGGCAAAGCACTGGGCAAAAAAGTGACGGTAGTGGTGGCGCGTGAGTTTGCCCAGTTGGAAGAAGGCATGAAAGCCGGCAAGATGGATTTTGTGATTGCCCGCCCCAGTGATTATCCTGCGCGCGGCATACGTGACTATAAATATCAACTGGTGTCGACATCCAAGCCTGATGGCCAATGCCTGCTGATTGTGCCCAAGGCATCGCCCTTGAAAAGCATCGCCGACGTGAAGGGCAAGCGCATCGCCTTGCCTGAGAAAATTTCTTATATGTCGAAATTCTGCACTGCAGAATTGACGCATAATGGCTTTAATCTGGCAAATGAAAAAGTCCAGTATGCCAAAGAGCAAGGGGCAGTACTGTTTTACCTGGATAATTTGCTGGCCGATGTCGGCGGCATTGCCTCTTATTCGGGCGTTGCCAAAAACCTGGAAAAAACTGGCCACCGTGTCATCCACAGCAGCCAGCCCCAGCCTTATCAGCCTTTGATTGCCCATCCAAAAATCACGGCTGCACAAATCCAGGCCTTGAAAAAAGAACTGGGGCAACTCGACGAAATCGAGTCAGGTAAAGTTACGCTCAAACAAGTCGGCATCAAGGAGTTTGATACCGGCAATAATGAACAGCGCCTGCGTGACTTGCTGAAGTGGCTGGGCTGATCAAAACGCAAGTCATCAATTCAGATGGGATGCAGCCTGGGTCAGCGGGTCATAAATTGAGGGGACTGGTGCTTTCACCTGTTCCACTGTATCCAGCATCATCAGCTTTTGAGCACGCAAGTAAGGGCTGGGCACGGCTCTTTCAACCACGATATTCCAGCGCTTCAAATAATTGGTGACTGAGCGTATATGCATTTGTACGCCTAGTTGCTTGTTGATAAGTTCAGCAACCGCTGGACGTGTCCATTCAGCAAAATCCATTTGCAACTGACATGGTTTATTGTCGCGTATCAGTTGCTGTACTTGTTGCTCTTGCTCACTACTCATGGCACGCCCTTCGCCTGAGCGGCGGCCACGGCGGTGCGGCAATATGGCATCTGCGCCCTGCTCTTGATAGCGTGCAATGATGAGGCAGACAGCGGTATAGCTAAGACCCAGTTCACGCGCTATCTGAACCTTCCTGGCACCGCGCTGGTGGGCACGTACCACTTGGCGGCGGCGTTCATACTGTTCCAATGCACTTAAACTTCTGGCATCTTCTTTTTTAGCAGCAGGTGCAAATACTTGCATGGTCAGGGGCATATTCATACTGAAATCCTTAATGTTGAGTACTCAACGAAGAGATGCAGTGAATATAGGTGATTTACAGCTTTATGTGCCCTATACTAAAGTATGAATACAGCACTTCCAGGGAGGTTTTGCTGAGCTTAAAATTCAGACAATCCCAGATCCCAAGCTCACGTCCGGCATACTGGCAAGACAGGATGGCCGCCCGCCCGGCTGACGCCACCAGGTCCGGCGGAGTCAGCAACATTGCCATGAGTAAAAAACCTGCACAAAGTATCAAGGCGCGCATGATATTCTCCTTACACAGCCCGGCCAGCGGGGAAAACTGCTTTTACCTGCATCAGCCCTTGCCAACGCCAGCGCAATATCGCAGCAGTCCCGACAACAACCAGGCTACAGATCAGCCACACAGGCAAGGCAGGAATCAATTTATGCATGCCTAGCATGGCCGCACCCAGTAAAACCGGTATTGCCAATGCCACCAGCAATGCGGTTTGATAGCTGGATTTTATCTGTGCATAGTTAGTCAGGCTCAACACGCTGACCGGCAAGAGGCTGAAGGAAATGATCCAGGCCACGTCCTGCATGTACTCTGAGGCAGGGGACAAATACGCGACACCCACGGTGATCAATAATGACGCCAGCCACAAACTTAAATATTGACGCAATATGAATTGCAGCATCGACTTGCTGTGTTCACATATGGATGACAGCCTGGGTGCCAGTAGCAGCAGACCCTGCTCTTCCCTGCGTTGATAGATACAGGTGCGCACCAGGGCAGCATAAATAGGCGGCAGCATGATGAAAGACACCAGGGCCGCAAAATATGCCAGTGAATTGCCAGCATCCTCATTCTTCAGCGAGCCATGCACAAAGAATATAAAGTATAGACTCAAGCCTGCACTCATGACGACAACCGGGATAAAGCTGCTCAACCAGAATACCTGAGAGCCTATGGCAAATGGTATTAGCTGCCTGACTTTTTCTGGTGCTGCACGAACCCTGTGTATGCAAAGCCGCAACAAAAGATGATATGGATTGAGGAATTTCACAGTGTACTGGTTCATGCCAGCTTCTTCGCCCTGCATATGCTTTTTCAGCATCGCAAAACTTTCATCACGCTTGAAATGCTGATCACCGCGCAAAGCGAACACCCAGTGTAAAACCAGTGCAGTCAAAGCAAAACCGCCGACTACAAACAAGATCGGTTGGTTCCAGTCTGCCTGTACTGACAAACTGACTTTATTACTAAG
>JAZJXP010000085.1:5565-20522 GCA_040390835.1 Pseudomonadota bacterium | reverse complement strand
CCAACATGAAAGTTGAGCATGACGCCGCATTGGGTTAAATATCCGGATATGCGGCGTCTTACGGCACCGCATCTGTGCAGCATAGGCCAGATCATCGCACCCTCCCTCGTCATCGGCCACAATCCTCCCTTTTTTGGGGCATTGGTGGATTCGAACCCACGACAACAGGAATCACAATCCTGAACTCTACCAATTAGATCAGCAGTTAAGAAACCAGACTGTTAATCAAACTTTAATCAGGCTTTAAGCGCAGGCCTGTGCTGCGTACCTTCGCCACGCGTCATGAATAGCATGCGGCTGGGTGCAAAAATTTTTGCCGTATGCCAGCGCCCCTTTGGCACCAGCACAGCCTCACCTGCCTTCATATGTATATGCTGAACTGCGTCGTCGAGCTCAATGAGGAAATCAGCAAGGCCCGATAACAAATACACGAATTCATCTGCATGTGGGTGCATTTCCCAACTAGGCCAGTCGGCTTCGCAACTGAATTCACTAATTAGCCAGTGTTTGCCAAAAGCTTCTATATCCGACTCAGGCAAGTTCCAGAATGCAGAACCGCCTGCAAGGACTGTCGCCATACCATCGGCGGCCAGCGCAACATAAGTTTTTTGGGATTCTATTTTCATGCTTAGCCTCCTTAAAAATATGGATCTTCTGCAAAAATATTTGGCATTGCTGAGCAATAACCATCAGCCGATTTACTCTGCAATAATGCCTGAAGTCACTGCATGAGCATGGTCTGCAAAAATAGCCATGGCTGTCTTCATGGGATGGAAACCCAGTTTTTTATAAAAACCTTCCTTACCCGGATTGGCATACAAGATGATTTTCTTATGGCCTTGCGATTTTTCCACCAAGTGATTCACAATCGCCTTACCCAGTTTGATGCCCTGAAACTCAGGATGGATAGCGATATCACAGATATATGAGCAATCAAGGCCATCTGCCAGGGCACGGCCCACGCCTATCAATTGATCACCGGCATACACAAAGCATTTATACATGCTATTGGAAAACACGATTTCCAGGTTTTTTGCGGGTTTATTGCCGAGAGGAGCAATCCTGTATAACTCGGACAGGGTTTGCCAATCGACTTCATCTTGCACAGTGACCCATTTCAAATCCACCATCTTGCCCTCGCTGACATATCTGGATATCGGCATCTTGCAATAATATCTTTAGTAATTAGATAATATTATATCAATAAGTTCAATGGAGTTTATGACCAGAATAAAAGCATGCCGATTGCAAGGCAATTGAAAATGACCGTGCAGGCAAATGCCAATCGAAAAGAGGGTTTGATGGTCTTGTGGCGAAATAATTTTTGCGCCAGCATGGCGCCGGGCCAGCCGCAAGCCAGACCACACAATAATAAGCTGCGCTCAGAGATTCTTGACTCACGTTTGCGCGCTGCGGCCTTATCCAGACCATACATGATCAGGGTGATGATGCTCATGACGACATAGATGATGACTACGCACAGCAATTGCAGTTTCTGGTCGGCGCGCACTGAGGACAAGACTTCTGCAATTTGATCGAAAAAATCCATGCCATCGCGGTAGGGGTGAAAGAGCCCGGATTATTGCAGACCAAACATCGCCAGTCCATTCTTATACGCAATGCGCTCTGCAATATCTGCTGGCAACTCGCTCAGCATGCGCCGATAAAAAGCCATCAACTGCGGCACATCATCCCAACGCGAAGTCACCCAGGTATCAGTGCCAAGCACGAACCTGTCGGGGTAACGCAAAAACAGGCGCTTCCATTGCGGATTCAGGCTACCGTTTTGCTCAAGATCGGAGCGAAAAGATAATTCACCGACCAGGTTGGGATATTGCGCAAACATGGCCTCGACTTTATCCAGTGAAGTGCTCATGCCAGTGTGCGCCCAGATCAGTTTGACGCCGGGTGCGTGATGCAAAATACGCTCTATTGCATCTTCATCAGAATGTGCATGCAGCCACAGGTCACGTGTCTTTGCCAGCCGGGCAATTTTCGCCATATAAGGGGCATCAGCATCCTTACCAAAGATATGAAATTCCCCTATGCCACGATAGATGCCGCGCTGCAGTTCTTTTTCAACGAAGCGCTCTATCTCGGGATTGGCAAACCAGTCATGCCTGTCGGGCTGTACTCTGTAGGGACGCAGGAAGGGAATGATCTTGATGTCAGGTGCATTTTGCGCGATCAAATCCAGCGTACCATCATTTGGCCGACTGGTCGCCAATACGGCGCGTATGCCAAGCTGACGCCATAAGGCGATGACACGCTGTGGCGACCAGGTGCTGCGTGCTTCGATGTTGTAATGCATGTGGGCATCGAATATGGGCAAGGGCTCTGCTGCTGATGCGCTTGCCGACATCAATGCCAGAATGCATGTCCACAAGAAATTACATAAGCGCAGTTTCATATACATACCCTCTGACAGATATCGATACCCTATGCAAAGAAAGAATACACTCAATCAAGGAGGCGTCAACTCCATGATTACAACATCCTGGCAATCAGGGCTTTTTCATGTCTGGCATCCAGCGGAATACGCACCTTATGCCCTGCACCACCTATGATATTCAGAGGCTGATTGTCAGCATTACGCATCTCGGCCAGCCTGATCATTTCATTACCATTTGGTGAAATGATTTCTATCTCATCGCCAACGGCAAAGCGGTTTTTGACTTCCACTTCTGCCCAGCCATCTGTCACTTGCAAGACCTGTCCCACATATTGACTACGGTGTGCTTTTGACACACCTTCCATATAATTTTGATGCTCTTGCGTATGATGGCGCTGATAAAAACCGTCGGTATAGCCGCGATTGGCGAGGCCATTCAATTGGCCCAGTAAGTCGGTGTTGAATGGACGACCCGCCACTGCATCATCAATTGCACGTCTGTAGGTTTGGGCGGTGCGGGCGACATAGTAGATAGATTTGGTGCGACCTTCGACCTTCAATGAATCAATACCAATTTTCGCCAGACGCTCCACATGCTCAACGGCGCGCAAGTCTTTGGAGTTCATGATGTAGGTGCCGTGTTCGTCTTCGAGTATAGGCATGAACTGGCCTGGCTTGCCGCCCTCTTCTATCAGATACGGACGATCAGCGAGTGGATGGCGTGGCATATCACCCATGGCAGAAAAAGATTGATTGGCTTCTTCCAGCGCCTGCTGGTAATTGAACTGGATACTCTCGACCGGGATGCGCGCCAGGTCACCAGTTTCATTTTCTGTGGTGTTTTCGACCTTGTAGTCCCAGCGACAGGAATTGGTGCATGTGCCCTGATTCGGATCGCGATGATTGAAATAACCGGACAACAGGCAACGTCCTGAATAGGCGATGCACAAGGCACCGTGCACGAAAACTTCCAGCTCCATATCCGGGCATTGCTGGCGGATTTCTTCTATTTCATCGAGCGACAATTCACGTGACAGGATGACGCGGGTCAGGCCTATCTTTTCCCAGAATTTGACATCCGCCCAATTCACGGCATTGGCTTGTACAGACAGATGTACGGGCACTTCTGGCCATTTTTCACGCACCATCATGATGAGGCCGGGGTCAGCCATGATGAGCGCATCTGGCTTCATATTAATGACCGGCTCCATGTCGCGCAAATAGGTTTTGAGTTTGCTATTGTGCGGGAAGATATTGCTGGCGACGAAGAACAACTTGCCGCGTGCATGAGCGCCATCTATACCCTGCTGCAATACATCAAGAGTGGAAAATTCATTATTGCGGGCGCGCAGGCTATAACGCGGCTGACCTGCATACACCGCATCGGCACCGAAGTCGAAAGCGGCATGCATTTTTTCCAGCGAACCGGCGGGCAAGAGAAGTTCTGGGGCTTTGAGCATGGCAAGAAAATCCGAAAAGAAAAATGTTCGCGATTTTAGTGCCATCTTCGAGGCCAGGAAAAATTTACCTGGCCGTTATTTGATATACATCAACCCTCATAGTCAGGCATCGTTTCCACGCATGGCGGTCAACTCATTGAACACCAGCGCAACCAATACGACTATGCCACCATAAATACTGGCTGTAGCTGGCACCTCGCCTGCACCTAACCAGGCCCAGATCGGTGCCAGCAAGACTTCAAACAGAGACAGTAAGGCGATCTCTGGCGCGGTCAGGCTATTCGAGGCCCTGACCATGAGCATGCAGGGCAAACCCAATTGAAAGAAGCCAAGTATCGCCAGGATGCCAATATCATGCAGCGAGGCATGAAAAGGCCAGGCAAAGGGTAGCATCATCAGCGCAGAGATCGTGCCACCCAAAAATACTGCAGGCACCAGGTCAACCGCATGGCCGCCCTTTTTGAGAATGATGACATTTGCCGAAGCCGCCAAAGGTATACCGAAGGCAATCAACATACCAATCAGGCCGCGTTCATCTACTTCAGAAATGCTGCCAACAAACATCCAGCCCATGCCTATGCAGGCTGCTGCAATCGCCCACCAGGTACGTGCCGGAATGCGCTGGTGCAAGACCAACCAGGCCAGCAGTGCCGTGAACAGAGGCGACAGACTCTCCATGATGGAGGTATTCGCGACTGTAGTCATGGTCAGCGCAATCATGAAGCAGCTATACATGGTGGCCCACATGCAGCCAGACAAAAAGCCTATTTTGCCCAATAATTTAAGACGTGGGACAAACGCCCATTTGTATTGCCTGAGCATGACACCAGCAATAAAGACAGCGGCAAAAAAACTGCGCCAGAAAGTAACTTCAAAATTACGTGCAACTTCGAGATGACGGGTAAATACACCGGCAATACTCCATAAGGTTGCAGCGCAAATCATCAGCATCACCGCTTTGCGGTGAGTCATTTTATTTTGCATATGGATCCAAATAAAAAAAACCCGTTTGACCCCGGCCAGGTGGCTAGAGCAAAACGGGTTGATCTTCATGTGGCAGCACTAGAGTGCTAGCTGCCACATTAGTCAAACAGACCAGAAGAGATCACCTTATTCGCGTGATGCCTTTTTACGTTCGTGCTCTTTCAGGAAGCGCTTGCGCAGACGAATACTCTTAGGTGTAACTTCAACCAGTTCATCATCGTCAATAAATTCAACCGCGTATTCCAGATTCAACTGGATAGGTGGAACCAGGCGCACTGCTTCATCCGTACCGGAAGAACGCACGTTGGTCAATTGCTTGCCCTTGATCGGGTTCACAACCAGGTCATTGTCACGGGAATGGATACCGATGATCATACCTTCATACACTGGGTCATTGTGGCTGACGAACATACGGCCACGGTCTTGCAATTTCCAGATAGCGTAGGCAACTGCTGCGCCATCATCTTGCGAGATCAACACACCGTTGCGACGACCGGCAAGTTCACCCCTGGTGTTATCAACTGGTGCGTATTCATCAAACACGTGACTCATCAAGCCTGTACCGCGTGTCAATGTCATGAATTCGCCCTGGAAGCCGATCAGGCCACGTGCAGGAATACGGTATTCCAGACGGACACGGCCCTTGCCGTCCGGTTCCATGTTTTGCAGGTCACCACGACGACGACCCAATTCTTCCATGACACCACCCTGGTTGGCTTCTTCAACGTCAACAGTCAGGTTTTCATATGGTTCATGACGTACGTCATCTACCATTTTGAAGACCACACGTGGACGGGATACAGCCAGCTCAAAGCCTTCACGACGCATGTTTTCGATCAGGATAGTCAGATGCAACTCACCACGACCAGAAACTTCATACGTGGAATCATCACCTTCAGCCTGCACAACGCGCAAAGCCATGTTGGATTTCAATTCACGTTCCAGACGGTCACGGATTTGACGTGTCGTCACGAATTTGCCTTCGCGACCAGCCAATGGTGAGCTGTTAACCATGAAGTTCATGGTCAGTGTTGGTTCATCAATCTTCAGCATAGGCAAGCCATCAGGCGTGTCTGGTGCGCAGATAGTAGAGCCGATACCGATTTCTTCAATACCGTTGATCAGGACGATGTCGCCAGCCAGTGCTTCGTCAACCAATACGCGATCCAGGCCCTGGAAAGTCAATACCTGATTGATACGCGCTTTAGTTGGTTTGTCGCCAGGACCGTTCATCCAGACTACGTCTTGCAATGCCTTGACACGGCCACGCAGGATACGGCCAACGCCGATTTTACCAACGTAGGAAGAGTATTCCAGAGAAGTGATTTGCAATTGCAAAGGACCATCTGGATCATCTTCACGCGCAGGAACGTGTTTCAGGATAGCGTCAAACAAGGGTTCCATATTACCCTCGCGCACTGTGTCTTCCAGACCGGCATAACCTTTGAAACCAGATGCATAGATGATAGGGAAATCGAGTTGCTCATCGGTTGCACCGAGTTTGTCGAACAATTCAAAAGTCGCGTTGACGGCTTTTTGCGCATCGGCGTTTTCACGGTCAATCTTGTTGACGACAACGATAGGCTTCAAACCCAGAGCCAGCGCTTTACGCGTAACGAAACGCGTTTGCGGCATTGGGCCTTCTTGTGCATCAACCAGCAACAAAACGCTGTCTACCATGGACAGAACACGTTCTACTTCACCACCAAAGTCAGCATGGCCAGGAGTATCAACGATGTTGATATGTGTGCCCTTGTATTCAACAGCACAGTTCTTGGACAAAATAGTGATACCGCGCTCTTTTTCGATATCATTCGAATCCATCACACGGGCATCAACCTGCTGGTTGTCGCGGAAAGTACCGGACTGACGCAATAACTGGTCAACCAGAGTGGTTTTGCCGTGATCGACGTGAGCGATAATGGCGATGTTACGGATAGCGCGTTTTGAAGTAGACATGATAGCGTTCTTATTGGGTAAATCTATTTGGTAAATCGGATAACCTGCGATTATAACATGTTGCAGCGCAAAAGTAGAAAAACTCCTATTATTTCAAGGAGTTGCTACCGCGCGATGACACAATTAATGTTCAGTGGCAATCAGGCGCTCGGGCGCGAGTATGCCGTATTCCTGCAACTGGGCTGAACCAAGCAACTGCCCGTCCGATTCACGATAGACGCGAACGCGGCCAGTTTCAATGGGTAATGTGACTTCTTCTTTATTTAATGCCAGGCGTTGACCATGCAAAAAGCGGCGTGACAGCTCATCAGTCAGGTAGACCGGGTCAAAGCTGGACAGCAAGGCATCTACTGGATCAAGCAAGGCCAGGCGCTCAACTTCAGGCAGGCTTTCGAGATACTCCAGGGTAATCGATTTCTCAAGCAGCAGATGTCCTACACCTATACGACGCAACTCTTTCAAATGCGCGCCACAGCCCAATACTGCGCCTATGTCTTCACCCAGCACGCGCACATAAGTGCCCTTGCTGCATTTGACCTGCAGACTCAGGAAAGGCGCTTCATAGCCCAGTAATTCCAGCTCATGAATGATGACGCTTCGTGCTTCGCGCTCCAGTGTGATACCGGCACGCGCGTATTCATACAGGGGCTTGCCATCACGCTTAAGTGCCGAATACATAGGTGGCACTTGCTGGATAGGACCAGTGAATTGCTTTAAAGCATGCTGAATTTGCTCCAGGCTGACCGCTACCGGTTTTTCTTCCAGCACCTCCCCCTCGGTGTCGCCGGTTGTCGTCGTGATGCCGAGGTGTACGACCGTGGTATAGGTCTTGTCGGCTTCCAGCAGATCCTGGGAAAATTTGGTGGCTTCGCCAAAGCACAGAGGCAACAGGCCAGTGGCGAATGGATCAAGCGTACCGGTATGCCCGGCTTTGGCGGCATTCAGAAAACGCTTGGCCTTGATCAGGGCGTCATTACTGGAAAAGCCAACTGGCTTATCCAATAGCAATACACCGTGCACAGGCACGCGCTTTCTTTTAATCTGCGGAGTCGTCATGTTGTCAGCAGCCTGTTGCCAGGCTGCGCACTCACTGTGTATCAATCAAGAATTATTCTTCGCCGTCGTCTTTGGCGCGGGAAGCATTGGCTTCATCTATGAGTTTCGACATGGCGATACCACGGATGGTGGATGTGTCATGCACGAAATGCAGTTGCGGCAAGGTATGGATATGCAGACGCAAACCCAGTTGATTGCGCAGGAAGCCAGACGCTTTGACCAAAGCTTCTATGGTGTTTTTGACTGCAACAGGGTCATCCACCAGGGTGGTGAAGTACACTTTTGCATGGGCGTAATCAGGGGTCAACTGCACTTCAGTCAAGGTGATCATGCCTACACGTGGGTCTTTCAATTCAGACCAGATGATCTCTGCCAGGTCACGTTGAATCTGGTCTGCTACACGCAGGCCACGACCGGGGATATTTTTGCTATGTTTTGCCATAATTTTCTTACATCTCCATAAACCACAACCCCGGAACTAGTCCGGGGTTATCTTGAGTTACAGAGTACGTGCTATCTCTTGTACTTCAAATATTTCAAGCTGATCACCAACCTGAATCTCGTTGTAGCCTTTCAGTGAAAGACCGCATTCCAGACCGGCTTTAACTTCTTTGGCATCGTCTTTGTAACGCTTGAGCGAATCCAGCTCGCCTGTCCAGGTAACCACGTTGTTGCGCAGCAAACGGACAGAGGATGTGCGCCTGACCACGCCATCGGTAACCAGACAGCCGGCAATCGCGCCAACTTTGCTGACCACGAAGACCTGGCGAATCTCGACCATACCAATGATCTGTTCACGCTTCTCTGGGGCCAACATGCCGGACAAAGCTGCTTTGACTTCATCTACTGCATCGTAAATGATGTTGTAGTAGCGGATGTCAACGCCGTTAGACTCTGCCAATTTACGGGCAGATGCATCAGCACGGGTGTTGAAGCCGATGATGACCGCTTTGGAAGCGACAGCCAGATTGACGTCGGATTCGGAAATACCACCAACTGCTGCATGCACAACTTGTACACGCACTTCGCTGGTCGACAATTTGACCAGGGATTGCACCAGCGCTTCTTGCGAACCTTGTACGTCGGTCTTGACGATGATAGGCAAGTTCTTGACTTCGCCTTCGCCCATGTTTTCGAACATGTTTTCCAGCTTGGCAGCTTGCTGTTTCGCCAGTTTGACGTCACGGAATTTACCTTGACGGAACAAGGCGATTTCACGCGCTTTGCGTTCATCAGCCATGACCATGACTTCTTCACCAGCGGACGGCACTTCTGTCAGACCCTGGATTTCTACCGGGATGGACGGGCCAGCCTCGGAGATATTCGCGCCATTTTCATCCAGCATCGCACGGACACGACCATAAGCTGAACCAGCCAATACCACGTCACCACGTTTCAAAGTACCGGACTGCACCAGGATAGTGGCAACAGTACCGCGACCTTTATCCAGACGCGCTTCCACGACCAGGCCTTTGGCAGGTGCATCTTTCGGTGCCTTCAATTCCAGCACTTCAGCTTGCAACAAGACGTGTTCCAGCAGGGCATCTATACCCAAACCAGTTTTTGCAGATACCTGTACGAATGGTGAATCGCCACCGTATTCTTCAGGCACAACGCTTTCAGCGATCAACTCTTGTGTCACGCGGTCTGCATTGGCACCAGGCTTATCAATTTTATTGATAGCAACCACCAGAGGCACGCCAGCTGCTTTCGCATGGGCAATCGCTTCTTTGGTTTGCGGCATGACGCCGTCATCCGCTGCCACGACCAGAATAACAATATCCGTCGCCTTGGCACCACGGGCACGCATCGCAGTAAACGCTTCATGGCCTGGTGTATCAAGGAAAGTGATCATGCCACGTGGTGTTTCTACGTGATAAGCACCGATATGTTGCGTAATGCCACCAGCTTCACCAGACGCGACTTTGGCGCGACGGATGTAATCCAGCAAGGATGTTTTACCATGATCAACGTGACCCATGACAGTAACGACAGGTGCGCGCGGGAAGGATTCATATTCGCCGTGCTCTGTTGTATCCGTCAGCATGGCTTCAGGATCGTCCAGTTTTGCAGCAAAGGCTTTATGACCCATCTCTTCAACCAGGATCATTGCTGTTTCCTGATCAAGTACCTGGTTGATGGTGCACATCTGGCCCAGCTTCATCAAATGCTTGATGACTTCTGATGCCTTGACTGCCATTTTATGTGCCAGTTCAGCCACAGTCAGGGTTTCAGGCACAAACACATCTTTGACGATGGCTTCTACCGGCACCTGGAAATTGCTTTCGCGGTCATCATGATGACTATTGCGACGACCTTTAGGACCGCCCTTCCAGCCATCACGGCCACCAGAAGTATCGCCACGTGTTTTCAGACCGCCGCCACGTTTCTTGGCTGCGTCTTCTTGCCAGGTCGAGGACACATTGGCAGATTTGATTGCCTTCTTGTCGCCAACAGCTGGTTTTTTCTCGTCTTTTTTCTCTACTGCTGCACCAGGTTTTTTGTCAGCCACTTTTTTATCAGCAGGCTTGTGCAAAGTACCTTCAGCAACCTTGGGTGCTACTACAGGAGCAGGTTCTGGTGCTTTGGCCGGGCGACGTGCCGCGTTCATCATTTCTTTGATTTGCGCAACTTCGTCAGCCACAGCTTTTCTGGCTTTTTCAGTAGCAGCAGCACGCTCGGTTGCTTCTTTAGCGACGGCTACGGATTTTTTCTTCGCATCTTCTGCTTCGATACGTTTTTTGTCTTCGTCAGCAGCGGCTTGAGCGGCTTGCACAGGTTTTACCTCTGCAGGCTTGACATCTGCAGGCCTGGCGTTTGCACTGGCGTTAAGCGCTTTGGCGGCAGCAGCAGCTTGCTCAGCCCTGGCTTTTTCAGCCTCTGCTTTAGCGGTTTCTGCCAATTCAGCGTCACGCATGGCTTGCGCCTGGGCTTCTTTTTCAGCTTCCAGCTTGGCCAAACGTTCTTGCTTCTCAAGCAATTCAGCTTCCTGGCGTGCAATCAGTTCTGCTTCGTGGCGCGCTTCTTCATCAAGGCGAGCCTGTTCAGCTGCATCCAGTACCGGTGCAGGAGCCTGCGTTTCATCTGCGGGAGCATCATCACGTTTAACGAAGGTACGTTTTTTACGAACTTCAACCTGAATGGTACGAGACTTCCCAGTCGCATCGGCTTGCTTGATCTCGGTCGTTTCCTTACGAGTCAAGGTTATTTTTTTCTTTTCAGTGTCCGCAGAAACGCCATGGGAACGACGCAGATGCTCCAGGAGCTTATCTTTGTCTTCCTTTGTCAGCGAATCTGACGTTGAGCTCTTACTGACGCCCGCTGCACGCAATTGCGTGAGCAGCAAATCTGCTGACATCGTTAGCTCGGTGGCAAATTGGGCTACATTGTTACTCGCCATTCAGTCCTCTTTTTCTATGTGCGCGTTATGAGATTGAAACCCGTGAATTACTTAGCTTCTACGAGTTTCCAGGCTTTGGCTAACAAAGCCTTGGCCTGATCATCATATTTAGCGTCGATGAGTTTCATCTCATCATCGGTCACATCTTCAAATGCATCTTTAATTAATTGACGGGTGCGGTCGGCAGACAATGCCAAAATCGCGCCAAATTCGTCATAAGCCAATCCAGCGAAAGCCGCCAGGGTCTTGATACCAGCCAAACCCAGCTTACCTGCCGTCACGCGGGTCATACCTTCGAGATTGACCAATTCATCTTCCATACCTTCGAGACCTTCCTCAGAAGCAATTGCTTCTGTCAACAAAGCATCACGAGCGCGGTTACGCAACTCATTGACGGTATCTTCATCAAAGGCTTCGATTTCCAGCATTTCGCTGATAGGTACGTAAGCGATTTCTTCCAAACTGGAAAAACCTTCGTCCACCAGGATGTCGGCGACTTCCTGGTCAACGTCGAGTTTTTCCATGAACAGGCTGCGGATGCCGGCAGTTTCTTGCTCGGCTTTATTCGCAGACTCTTCAGCAGTCATGATATTGATTTGCCAGCCTGTCAATTCAGCCGCCAGGCGAACGTTTTGTCCACTGCGACCAATAGCAATTGCCAGGTTTTCTTCATCAACTACCACGTCCATGCCGTGTTTTTCTTCATCCACCATGATGGATGAAACATTGGCTGGTGCCAGTGCGCCGATAACGAATTGCGCCGGGTCTTCAGACCACAGCACGATATCAACACGCTCACCACCCAGCTCGCCAGTCACAGCCTGTACGCGTGAACCACGCATACCGACACAAGTGCCGATAGGATCAATACGTTTGTCAGCGGTAAACACAGCGATTTTTGCACGCACACCAGGGTCACGCGCAGCAGACTTGATGATCAGGGAACCTTGTTCGATTTCTGGCACTTCCAGCTCGAACAGTTTCATGATAAATTCTGGCGCTGTACGCGACAAGATGACTTGCGGGCCACGGGCATTGCGGTCTATACGCAAAATGTAGGCACGAACACGGTCACCAACACGCAGATTTTCTTTAGGGATCATCTGGTCACGTGGCAAACGCGCTTCAATCTTGCCGGACTCAACCACGGCTTCGCCGCGCTCCATACGCTTGATGGTACCCGTTACCAGGGAATCACCACGCTCCAGGAAGTCAGCCAGGATTTGTTCACGCTCCGCATCACGGATACGTTGCAAAACGACTTGCTTGGTATCTTGTGCAAAACGGCGGCCAAAATCAACCGATTCAATTTCTTCTTCGATGTAATCATCGACCTGAATTTCAGGGTCGTCTTCTACTGCTTCAAAATGCAGAATTTCCTGATCTGGCAATTGCAGACCTGCCTCATCCGGCACCACGTGCCAGCGGCGGAAAGACCTGAATTCACCAGTGTCGCGGTCGATTTCTACGCGAATATCGACTTCACCGGGAAAACGTTTTTTTGTCGCTTGCGCCAAAGCATGCTCCAGCGATCCGAAAACAACCTCTTCATCGACGTTCTTTTCACGCGCCAGCACATCCACCAATAACAACAAATCACGACTCATGCTTTGCGACTCCTAAAATCCACTTGCGGCACGAGGCGTGCCTTATCCACATCGGCGAGCGTAAACTCCAGCATGGCCGACCCATCTTTTACTTCAAATTCCAGCTTCAGATTTTCACCTTCAGGTTCGTGCAAGACGCCTTCGAAAGTTTTGCGATTTGGCGTGCCCGGCATGGGCATACGCAATTTCACATTGGCTTTCTCACCAGCGAAACGCACATAGTCAGCGATTTTTTTGAGTGGCCTGTCAAGACCAGGAGAAGAAGTCTCAAGGCGGCTGTAATTGACGTTTTCAACCGTCAGCACATGCGATAACTGGTGACTGACTTTTTCGCAGTCTTCCACCGTGATATTGCCGCGCTCCAGATCTTCCGGCAAATAATCAATATAAACCCGGAACAAGCCGCGTTCGGCCTGCTCAAAGTCCACCAGATCATATCCGGTACCGTTGACGGTCTTTTCTATCAAATCCAACAAAGCCAAACTTATTCTCCGAAAAACACACTGACAATTTGCAAACCGGGCAAAACCCGCTACAGGCCTGGCGATTCGGGCTATTGAGCGTTGCGCCGCAACTCTCTCAACACGATATCAATCGCAAAAACCAAAAAAAAATGGGCAACTGCCCATCTTTTTTTGTAGCGCCTCGATTTTAAATTCAAATAAAGGCAAAATCTGCTAACTACAAGATTATAAACGATAAATTACCTCGTCGCAATGGAAAACGAGGTAATTTCAACACGTCCTGCTACTGCAAAACGCTTAAAACGACCGAAAAACATTATGCGCCACGTGAGCGCCTGCGCGCTGCAATTCCCTGGCCTATGGCCTGACCACTACCACGGGATGTAGGGCCGCGACGCTGTCCTGCATCCGGGAAACCCAATGCAGTTTGCAACGGATCTGGCTGGCGGCTACGTTTTTTGCCGTTAGCATTGTTGGCGTTGTTACCAGCACCGTTACCTGCCCCATTACCCGGGCCATTACGCGTATTGCCTGCATTACCACCAGTTTTATTGCCATATGCATTGTTACCGTTGGCATTACCGCCACGGCCCGCACCATATTCAGCACGCTCACTACGGCCACTGGACATAGGGAAACCGACTTGCTTCTGGCTAATTGGGCCAGTACCAAAACCAGGCGCCTTATTGCCAAATGGCTTACCACCCCTGGTTGGCGCAACAGGTTTATCACCACCAGCCTTTTCCAGACCGCTCAGTTTCAACAAGGCGCGAACTGCATCTTCTTCCAGCTCTTCCCAACGACCACGTTTGAGATTGGCAGGTAAAGTCATAGCTCCATAACGGGTACGTATCAGGCGTGAAACCGTCAAACCGACCGCTTCAAACATACGACGCACTTCACGGTTACGACCTTCGCCAATGATGACGCGATACCATTTATTGACACCCTCACCACCACCATCAGTGATTTTGGAGAATTGCGCCAAACCATCTTCCAGCTCAACGCCCGCCAGCAAACGCTGACGCATACCCTCCTCCAACTCACCCAGGGTACGCACAGCGTATTCACGCTCAATACCATAACGCGGGTGCATCAGACGGTTTGCCAAGTCACCGGATGTGGTGAACAGCAACAAACCCTCAGTGTTGTAATCGAGACGCCCCACTGCCAGCCATTTACCAACCTTCATGGTTGGCAGGCTTTCAAATACGGATGCACGGCCTTCTGGATCACTGTTACTGACGATTTCGCCAGCCGGTTTGTGATAAATCAGGACGCGTGGCGGTTTTTTACTGACTTTGCGCATAATGGGCTTACCATTGATACGCACCTGGTCAGTCGGCAAAATTCTTTGACCAATATGGGCTGGCTCACCATTCACAGAAACACGGCCAGCAACAATCAGCTCTTCCATGTCGCGGCGCGAACCCAGGCCAGCTTCAGCCAGTACTTTATGCAATTTAGGCGCATCATCATCTGCAGTCAGATCACGACGCACTGGCTTGCCACGGCCTTTGCCTTTGGCATCATCCGCACTACCCGAGTCAAACGCCTCAGAAGTAACAAAAGAAAACACGTCATCAGCATTATTGCCAGCACCTGGGCGGCCACCACGAGTTTGTTGCTGTGGAC
>JAZJXP010000085.1:0-5555 GCA_040390835.1 Pseudomonadota bacterium | reverse complement strand
TTCAGGGACGTCACCGTCCGGTAAAACGTGTTGGCCTGGTTGACCAGCGTTTTGACGCGGGCCACGCTCATTGCGGTCACCACGCTCAGTACGCTCAGTACGCTCGGTGCGTTCGCCACGATCTGGACGCTCTGCGCGATCGGTACGCTCACCACGATCAGCACGGACTGGACGCTCAGCTTTTTCACCGCCCTCTGTCCGCTCTGCGCGATCTGCCCTTGGCGCACGTTCTGTGCGAGGCGGACGTTCGCTACGGGGTGCACGTTCGCTGCGCTCGACTGCCTGCTCAGTACGCACGACTGGTTCGGCAACTACAGGAGCTTCGGACACAACAACTACCTGATCTTCAACAACATCTGAGGCCTTGGCCTTGCTACGACTGGCGCGTGGTGCTGCCCCAGGTTCTTTAGGGGCGCGCGGCGCGCGCGGAGCACGTGCTTTTTTAACCGGTACTTCTGCAGCATCAACGGCTGATGCTGTCACTACCACAGTTGCCATTGCTGCTTCTGTAGCCCCTGCTGATTGCTCTGCATTCTCTTGCTTAGGCTTGGATCGGCTTACACCAGTACGCGGGGCACGCGCAGCGCGCTTTGCCGGTTTTGCGTCATCACCACCAGCAGGGACATTGTCATTTGCGCCCGCACCACCATCAGCTTGGTCAGCATTCACATCTTCAGGATTCATTTGGATTCATTCTTCAGTTCTATTGGAGGCAACTGACTCGCTGCAGCGCCCGGTACACTATCCGGTGCCGCAGTATCGGCTACCTGATCACTCAATTGCGTGACAGGTTGAGAATCTCCCCCAACCTCACTTATTTCTTCACTTATTTCTTCAATTACTTCTTCGCTTATATCTTCGGTAATTTCTTTTACTATCTCTTCTGATACTTCTACAATTTTTTCTTCGCTTGCGGCCTCAACCGGTTCTTCAGCAACAATATCTGCTGCCTCACCAATTGCAGATAATTGATCTGGCGCATTACCCGTCACAACATCAACAGCTACGACATCTGGCTCAGCGCTAATACCAACCGCTTGCATTTCTTGCTCAGGTGCAATTTCCACGCCTTGCACGGTCTCGACCTGCGATTGCTGCTGCGTATCTTGAACTTCTTGCGGCAATGACTCTGAATCAGCACCTACAAGTATCTCAGTAGTATCCGCTGACTCTTGCGCAAACTCCTCAACCGAGTCCGCCATTGCTGCCAACTCAGTATGCTCAGCACTAGGGGCATGCACCCCAGGCAAGTCAACATCCGCAGTTTGCTCAGAGACAGATTCGCCATCCGCTACAGGCTCTGCTACCAATGCATCCGCCTCAACAGCAGCAAACATGCCACCACCCAAAGCCGCCAATTCAGGAACCAGCTCTTCCTCAGCATCCCGCTTCACTTGCTGCAAAGGCGGCAATTGGTCCAGCGAAGACAAACCAAGGTCATCCAGAAATTGCTTGGTCGTGGCAAACAATGATGGCCTACCCGGCACATCCCTGTGGCCTATGGATTCTATCCAGCCACGGTCTTCCAACGTCTTGATCATCTGCGATGCCACGGTCACGCCACGAATTTCTTCTATGTCGCCACGTGTTACCGGTTGGCGATAAGCAATAATCGCCAGGGTCTCCAGCGTCGCTCTTGAATATTTTGGTGGTTTTTCCGGGTTCAACCTGTCGATATAGGCGCGCATTTCTGGCTTGCTCTGAAAGCGCCAGCCTGTCGACAAAGCTACCAGCTCTATGCCCTTATCAGACCAGTCCTGGCGCAAACCTTCCAGCATCAGTTTGATGGTATCTGCGCCGACCACATCACCTTGATCATCCGCATCCTGGAACAGCTTTTTCATCGTATTGACTGTCAGCGGCTCAGGCGCGCATAACAAGGCTGTTTCGAGGACTCGCTTTGCCTCAGCAGTATTCATGCAATATTAAAGTACACGGGTTTATTTGTTTTTTAGTTGATGTCATGCAGCAAGGCAACTGATACACCAGTTACCATCTTTGCCATTACTCACACCAGTTTTGTATTAAATTTGTTGCCACCAACCTGGTAGCAACGCCCTTCATGCGGGCGGCTGGGACTGCATGGAGCGCGCAAAGAACTTAGCAGCGCACAATCCCTAAAATTAGTAGACACTGGATTGTAGTCCAGAAATTAGCAGACGATCAAAAAATATCGTCAATAACCAATAAAAAAGCCACGCTGTAACGTGGCCTTTCTCAATAATTCTGTCTGCAACGGGGTGAATATCACGCATTAACTGCGCACACCCCAAAATCTGCACCAAACCCGGAAAGCCAACCACAAGCCCTCCAACAACATCCTGCATATGACTGCAAGGGCGCGAGATTACCACGCATTTAGGAAGTTTGCACGAGAAAATACAGCGCAAGCAAAAAGAATTAAAGCACACGGGTGAATGGGGTCACACGGCCATAAAATCCTTAAGAAGGACCAAAGCTCCCCTGATACCCGCCCCTCCATCTCACTTCACCTGATCCGCTTACCCAGAAAGAGCATCAACGCAAAGTCTTTTCAGATTCTTCAATCTCAGCCAACTCTGCAGCCCTTTTTGATCTTGCTTCCAATGCGCAGGAGCTGGCATTTAGCGTCGCCGAGGTGCCATCACCTTGCCTCATGTAAAAATCACAATTTGCCTCGGTGTACTTAAGCCACAAACGTTGCGTCTCTTGCAAACGTTTCTTCAGATCAGGGCTAAGAACAGCCATCAACCTCTTGTAGCTTGCATTCAATTGCTTGTCTACCCTGCCATATTCTGCCGAGATGCAATTCAACATATCGGAAGTAACTCCACCAGATTTATCAATACACGCATTGAACGTTACATTCTTATTTGGCTCAGTTGCTCCATATACAGGCAATACAGAAATACTTAATAAAAATGAAAGTGCCGCTACAATTTTTCTCATCATTTCGCCATGTAAATTTATAATTTATGAGATTACCTTACAATTTTCAGTTTGTTAAGCCTGCCGCGCATAACTCACCGTCAGCATTTCCCACTGGTGACCATCAGGCTCATTCCAGTAAATCATATTCCCGCCATAATCGGTATTGATCTGCATATCCATAGGCCCACGCACAGAACTGCGATAAGGGATGTCGGCAGCCTTGATACGCCCCAGTATTTCATCAAACTGCTGCTGGTTGACCCGAAAGCAAAAGTGATAGACAGGGAAATCCTCATCAGCCTGGATAAAATCCAGTGTCAAACCCGCATTCACAAACACCGGCGCAAATGGCCCCAAAGCCGTTGGCGCCCAGGGCACACCCAGCAAATCGGCCAGCAGCTTTGCCGAAACCAGCTTGTCATGCGAAGGGACTATAGTGTGATCCAGCTCAATACTCATGACAGCTCTCCTTGCTAAGTTAAATTCAGACTTTGCAATAATAGTTTTCATTTTACTCATTTTTTACTGAATGTGCATCGCAAGGGAAGCCACCCTTTTCCAATCCAGCAAAAATCGCTGACAAAGCCTGCCCCGGCACCGCAAACTTGCAATAAGTACACAATCAGCTTAGAGTTAAGTATCGCGATCCAAACCACCTGACCAGGAATGGATGTATGAACCAGACTATGGCAGCATGCATGCAAACACTCAAAAACCCTTTTGAGGGCACATCGGCTACCATCGTCAACAGCAATGATGGCGACAAAACACAACTGGCCGAAACCCTGCGCAAGGGACAAAATCAGTCGCTGGAAATGATCGCCAAAGGTGCGGCACTGACAGACATACTGTCTCATCTCATGCTATTGATAGAATCGCAGTCGCAAGGCGTGTATTGCTCTGCGCTGCTGCTGGATGACGACGGCATACACATTCGCAATGGTGCCGGCCCCAGCCTGCCGGCAGAATATATGCAAGCCCTGGATGGCTTTGAAATAGGCCCCACCGTCGGCTCATGTGGCACAGCCATGTACCGCAAAGAAATGGTCGTCGTCAGCGACATCATGAGCGACCCATTGTGGGAACCATACAAAGCCTTCGTCGCGCCACATGGATTCAGAGCTTGCTGGTCTACCCCCATATTCCTGAACAAAGACATGCTGCTCGGCACCTTTGCCATGTATTACCGCGAAGTGCGCAGCCCTGGGCCAGATGACTTGAAACTGATCGACGTCGCCACCCACCTCGCTGGCATCGCCATAGAACGTAACCGGAAAGAACGTGAACTTGCCCGACATCGCGACCACCTGGAAGAACTGGTCGCAGCACGCACGGCAGAACTGATGGTCGCCAAGGACCGCGCAGAAATCATGAACCTAGAGCTCAGCAAAACCAATGCCGAGCTCGCCTGCACTCTCAATACCCTCAGTCTGACCCAGGCAGAATTGCTCAGGCGCGACAAACTGGCTGCCCTGGGTTCTTTAGTGGCAGGCATCGCCCATGAACTCAATACCCCGATAGGAAATGGCCTGATAGTCGCCAGCACCCTGGCAGAACGCACCAACGACTTTTCCACCACTTATGCACAGGGCCTGAAACGCAGCACTCTGGAAAAATACATGGCAGACGCCAGCGAAGCCAGCCTGATCCTGCAACGCAACCTGCAGCGCGCTGCCGATCTGGTCAGCAGCTTCAAACAAATCGCCGTTGACCACACCACCGCTGACAGGCAAGAGTTTTCAGTCGCAGAACTGATCACAGAAATCAGCCAGACATTCGGCTCGCCCATGAGGCAACAATCCATACAACTGACGTGCGACATTACCGACCACATGCACATAACCAGCCTGCCTGCCCTGCTAGGCCAGGCACTACAAAGCCTGCTCAGCAACTGTCTGGCACACGCATTCGAAGGCAGAGAAAAAGGCAGCATCCATATCACCGCCCGCTACAAGGCAGACAGCGGCGCAGAAATCAGCATCACAGACGATGGCGCAGGAATACCGCCCCACAACCTGCCACGCATCTTCGACCCTTTTTTCACCAGTAAACTAGGTGCAGGCAGCTCTGGCCTGGGCCTGTACATCGTCCACAACATCGTGTGCGGGGTTTTGAATGGGAAGATAGAAGTTGAAAGCGTCATGGGTAGCGGAACCACATTCAGGATTGTTTTACCGTCAGCCTTGCAAAGTGAGGCTCTTGGCTAAGAATACAGACACAAGTATTTTTCTTAACGGATATTTCCCACTAAAAAAACATACTGCTTATTGTGAACTTCAACGATCACAATTCCATTGATATCCCTCTTAATCCCGACATCACCGAACCCACCATCACCAAATAAACAGGCACTCGGCCTGGCATCGCCCGCACACGCGATTCACCGTCAGGCCAGCCCCCTACGCTTAAGAGGGCATGCAACCCGCAGCTTAAAATTTGCTTTTTAAAATATCAATTTATTAATTGATTAAATATAAATAATGGTGTATTTTGCATCATGGCTTGTCAATCCCTGAGCCTTGTCGTTGAGTCCAGCCAAATATCGTACTGGTGGGATTCGCATCTCCGTATTAGTGGAATCTCCCATCCCCCCACTGCTGTCCGGAATAAAACCATTGACAAGGTCTAAAAGGGTTGCGGGTACT
>JAZJXP010000084.1:0-4896 GCA_040390835.1 Pseudomonadota bacterium | reverse complement strand
CCTGCAGGGCCAGAGCCAAGAATTAATACGCGGGCATGTTTGGGTGTGGACATAGCAGACCTGATAAAAGTTGATGATTAAGCTGAGTTGCTGGCAATAGATGGCGTTTTTCATGCAAATTTCAAGTTTTTTGCTGATTTTGCATCGCTATCCTGAGATAAGCCTAAATTATAGACTATCCTCATAGTGGTCGTCTTCCTGCCGTGGACGCTGGACTGGCATATCTGTTTCAACTGTTACAGTGCACTTGTTTGGCGCATACACGGCTTCATGCTATCTTGTCAGCTTTTGATAGCTGTCCGAATGAGGTTGTTCTCTGTTTTATGACTACTGGTAACGAAGCTTATACTCGAAGCAAGAAAACTGCAGCACCTGCAGCGCCGCCAAACCGCTTTCTGGTTCTGTTGATGGAAGCGAAATGGATAGCCCTGGCTGCATTTTGCATTTGCCTGATACTGATCATGGCAAGTTATTCCACGCAGGACCCTGGCTGGTCACGGTCGGTGGATATACCACGCATACACAATATTGCTGGCAAATTTGGTGCCTGGCTATCTGACGTGCTGTTTTATGTATTCGGCATTTCGGCATGGTGGTGGTGTGTATTTGCCTGCCGCCAGGTGTGGATTTCCTATAGTAATTTGTCGCAAAGAGTGAAACTCAATCCTGATCCAGAACCTGAAGTAGGCTTCCCTGAAATTCTGGTGCGTAATATTGGCTTCGGCCTGTTATTGGCTGGCAGCATGGGCCTTGAATATTTGCGCATGCACAGCCTCAAAGTGGATTTGCCATTGAGACCGGGTGGGGTACTTGGTGAATTGATAGGCAATGCCGGTTTTGCGGCATTGGGCTTTACTGGCGCAACACTGGCTTTGTTGCTGATGATCGCTTTAGGTATTAGCCTCTATTTCCACGTTTCCTGGCTGACCATTGCAGAACGCATAGGCTCAGGCATAGAATGGGCTTTTGTTTTCGTGCAAAGCAAACATGCAGATGCCGAAGACCGGCGCGCTGGCCAGACTGCCGCCGTCAAGCGCGAAGAAGTCGTAGTACAGGAAAGAGCCAAGATCGTTGAAGCCACACCGATACGCATAGAACCGCAAGTAGTTGCCGTGCAGCGCTCAGAGCGTGTGGAAAAAGAAAAGCAGGTGTCCCTGTTCAATGAACTGCCAGATACCAATTTGCCACCCTTGTCCTTGCTGGACGAACCGCCGCCGGTGCAAGAAACTGTCAGCGTACAAACCCTGGAATTCACCAGCCGCCTGATAGAGAAAAAACTCTCAGACTTTGGCGTGGATGCCAAGGTGGTGGCAGCTTATCCTGGCCCTGTGGTAACCCGTTATGAAATTGAACCGGCAACAGGCGTCAAAGGTAGCCAGATCGTTAATCTGGCACGTGACCTGGCGCGTTCCTTGTCGCTGACATCCATACGCGTAGTCGAAACCATACCCGGCAAAAACTTCATGGGTCTGGAATTGCCCAACCCCAAACGCCAGATTGTGCGCCTGACCGAGATTTTGGGTTCCAAGGTCTATAACGACAGCTCATCCAGTCTGACGGTAGCATTGGGCAAGGATATTGGCGGCCTGCCTATCTGTGCTGACTTGGCCAAGATGCCGCATTTGCTGGTAGCGGGTACTACGGGTTCTGGTAAATCTGTGGGTATCAATGCCACCATCCTGTCTCTGCTGTACAAGTCAGACCCAAATGATGTGCGCATGATACTGATCGACCCAAAAATGCTGGAGATGTCAGTCTACGAAGGCATACCGCATTTGCTGGCGCCAGTGGTCACCGATATGCGCCAGGCAGGCCATGCCCTGAACTGGGCAGTGGCAGAAATGGAGCGCCGTTACAAGCTCATGTCCAAGCTAGGCGTGCGTAATCTGGCTGGCTATAATGCCAAGATTGCTGAGGCAACCCGCAAGGAAGTGCATATCCCCAATCCTTTCAGCCTGACGCCAGATGCGCCAGAGCCCCTTGAAAAATTGCCAACCATCGTCATTATTATTGATGAGCTGGCTGATTTGATGATGGTGGTCGGTAAAAAAGTAGAGGAACTGATAGCCCGTATCGCGCAAAAAGCCCGCGCTGCAGGCTTGCATCTGATACTGGCAACGCAAAGGCCATCAGTAGACGTGATCACCGGCCTGATCAAGGCGAATATTCCTACCCGTATCGCCTTCCAGGTCAGCAGCAAGATAGACTCGCGCACCATTCTTGACCAGATGGGAGCCGAGGCATTATTGGGCATGGGCGACATGCTTTATATGCCGCCGGGCACAGGTTTGCCTGTCCGCGTTCACGGTGCTTTTGTCTCGGATGAGGAAGTGCATCGCGTTGTTGAATATTTAAAATCACAGGGCGAGCCAAATTACATAGAGGGCATACTAGAAGGCGGCACTCTGGAAGAGGGTGGCGAAGCAGGTGGTGAGAGTGCTGGCGCAGGTGGTGGTGAAGCCGATGCGCTTTACGACCAGGCCGTTGCGATTGTGCTCAAGAACCGTCGTGCATCTATCTCGCTGGTACAAAGGCATTTACGCATAGGCTATAACCGTGCAGCCCGTTTGCTGGAACAAATGGAGCAAAGTGGTGTCGTATCTACCATGCAGTCTAACGGTAACCGCGAAATCCTGGTCCCTGCCGGGAATACAGAATAATTGCGGCAGAATAAAGCAAAAAAATAGCAGCGACAGAACAGGATAAATCAGTGAAGAAACAATCAAACATGATGGTAAAACTGCTGGCAGGTGCATTTGCACTTGCCATGATACCTGCATGGGCATCCGCTACTGCGGTTGAACAGTTCAAATCCTTCGTCACAAACAATAAAAGTGCCAAGGGTGAATTTACCCAGCAGCAAGTCAAGATGGTCGACGGCAATCCCAAGATCAGCAAGACAGCAACAGGCAATTTTGTGTTCGCCCGCCCAGGCAAGTTCATCTGGTCTTATGTGAAGCCGTATGAACAACTCTTGCAGGCAGATGGTGAAAAGCTGTACATCTACGATAAAGACTTGAATCAGGTCACGATACGTCCGCTCGGCAATTCCCTGGGTTCCAGCCCTGCAGCCATTTTGTTTGGCAGCGCTGGCGCGGCTGATCTGGACAAGAATTTCAATTTCAAAGAGGTCGGTGCCAAGCAGGGCCTGGAATGGCTGGAAGCTACGCCCAAAGCCAAGGATTCACAGTTTGAGACCATAGGCATAGGCATGAAAGATGGCGTGCCAGTGGCATTGGAGCTACATGATAATTTTGGTCAGTTTTCTACTCTGACCCTGAAGAACCTGGAAAAAAATCCCACTTTGAAACCAGAGCAATTCAAGTTCGTTGTGCCTGCTGGTGCAGATGTGTTTCGACAGTAACTCCGTTTAAATGAATATGTTGCACAATAACCCGCGCAAAAAACCTGCACCACTGGCAGAGCGCATGCGTCCGGCTACGCTGGACGATGTTATCGGCCAGCAGCACATACTGGGCGAGGGTAAGCCTTTGCGCGTGGCTTTCCAATCAGGTGAACCACATTCGATGGTCTTGTGGGGCCCGCCAGGCGTAGGCAAGACCACGCTCGCGCGCCTCATGGCTGATGCTTTTTTATGTGAATTCATCGCCTTGTCGGCAGTCCTGTCAGGTATCAAGGACATACGCGAAGCAGTAGAGCGTGCCCAGATATTGCAGGCGACCTCGCAACGCAGAACCATTTTGTTCGTTGATGAAGTCCATCGCTTCAACAAGAGCCAGCAAGATGCTTTCTTGCCACATGTGGAAAGTGGCTTGTTCACCTTCATCGGGGCGACGACAGAAAACCCATCGTTTGAAGTCAATAGCGCCTTGCTGTCACGTGCCTCAGTGTATGTGTTGAAATCATTGACAGATGAAGACCTGACAGCCATGGTAGTACGTGCCTGTGAGCGTGAGCTGGACGGCTTGACACTGACGCCAGAAGCCATGGCCAGCCTGGTCTCCAGTGCCGACGGTGATGGCCGCAAATTGCTGAACAATCTGGACATCGTTGCCCATGCGGCAGTCGCCAAGCATCTCGATACAGTAGACCAGGGTTTGCTGGGTGAATGCCTGGGCGATGCCTTGCGCCGTTTTGATAAAGGCGGCGATGCCTTTTATGACCAGATTTCTGCCCTGCATAAATCGGTACGTGGCTCCAACCCTGATGCGGCCTTGTACTGGCTGGTACGCATGCTCGATGGCGGCGCTGACCCGCGCTATATGGCAAGGCGCATAGTACGCATGGCGTCGGAAGATATAGGCCTGGCCGACCCACGCGCCTTGCGCATTTGCCTTGATGCGGCAGAAACCTATGAAAGACTGGGTTCGCCAGAAGGGGAATTGGCGCTGGCAGAAGCTGTGATTTATTTGGCCTGTGCTGCCAAATCAAATGCCGTCTATAAAGCCTATAACGCCGTGCGCGCCATGATCGCCAAAGACAAGTCTCGAGTCGTACCCGAGCATTTGCGCAATGCGCCGACCAAGCTCATGAAAGAACTGGGCTATGGCAAATTGTACCGCTATGCGCATGATGAGCCAGATGCCTATGCAGCAGGTGAAACTTATCTGCCTGAAGGTCTGGAAAATGAATCCTGGTATCACCCTGTACCACGTGGCCTCGAAATCAAGATAGCAGAAAAACTCGCGTATTTGCGTAGCCTGGATGATCAAGCTAAATAATTTCAGTTTCGTTTGAATCTAATTGTTTAAATCTCATTCGTCTGAATTTCATTCGTTTACATCTCATTGCAAACCAATAATCATAACAAGGACTTTCATGAATAAAACATTTACCGCAAGCGCAAGCCTATTGTTATTGTCACTGACAGGCTCTGTCTATGCTCAGACAGAAGAGCAGCGCAGTACCCTGGCTGACCAGAAAGAAGTTGCTGTC
>JAZJXP010000083.1:1068-12409 GCA_040390835.1 Pseudomonadota bacterium | reverse complement strand
ATCAACGCTCACCAATAGTTCCGGGAGAACTTACACAGTTATTTTTACAGGCTCGCTTTTTGCTCAATCGACTTTATCCGACGGGAAGCGTATGGTTTCACGCAACAAGACGCTCATAGGCAAGGCCAGGTTCACGCCATTCGGTTGCACCGGTTTTGTAAACCATTTCTCGTAGAGTTTAGTCAGCTCGCCATCGGTCATCATACGTACTATTTCCATATCGACCAGCTTCTTGAAAGCGGCGTCGCCCTTGGGGAGCATCATTGCATAAGCTTCTGAAGAGAGTGGGTCACCGACGATGAGCAGTTTATCGCGAAGCTTGGACCTTGCCTTGAAACCAGCCAGGATTGCGTCATGCTGTGCAAATGCATCGACCTGCTTGTTTTCCAGCATGCTGACAGATTCCGTATGATCTTTGCTCTCTACCATTTTCATATGCAGGGATCGCACTTTATCCCTTTCCAGCAAAAATTTATCGGTGGAAGTACCCTTGGTCACAACCACTTTTTTATCTTTCAGATCCTGCCAGTTCTTGATACCGGAATCGGCAAAGACCATCATGCGTATCGTGGCAAAGAAATGAGGGAGCGTGTAATTTACTTTTGTGCGTCGCTCTGCATTATTACTGGTCGAGCCACATTCAATATCTGCCTTGCCTGAAGTCATGGCCTCCATGCGCGTATCTGAAGTGACGGGGATGTAGTTGATCTTCAACTGTCCTTGCTTCAATTCTTTTTTCACGGCATCGACAATTTTCATGCAGATATCAATCGAGTAACCGATGGGTGTTTTATTCTCGGACAAATAAGAGAATGGGAGTGAAGACTCCCTGAATGCGATGTTGATTGTATTGGTTTTCTTGATGCGGTCCAGGGTATCGGCTGCAGAGGATAACTGCACCAGCATACAACTTGAAAGAATTAAACTTGCTTTGATAAAGCGACGAAATTTCATGCGACTTCCTTAACCCGGTTGGAGTAGTGAGGATGATAAAGAACTGAGGGAGAGAAAAATCAGGGCAAGGAAATGAGTAGCGATGCTACTTCAACAGCATCGTCTTATGCTGTCGCGCTGAAGGAAAAATACTGCGCGATACTTGCCAGAAAAAAGTGAACCCGATATCAGTTGCGGTTTACAAAACACCGCAGGCCGGGATTATAGGAATATTTCCACGCAACAACAATCAAATATTCATTCATTTTGCTTAATGTCATGATCTAGCACCTGATCTAGCACCTGATTAAGCTTACACATTTGAGCAGCATCAATAAAAAACCCGGGCAAGTATCCCGGGTTGGTAAACATACATAGATAAGCAGTAAGCAGCTTAATTCACTTTATCTGAAGGAAAGCGTATGGTTTCCTTCAACAGTGAACCCATGGGCCAGGCCAGGTTCATATTGTTTGGCTGTATCGGTTTGGTGAACCATTTTTCATGCAGCCTGGTGATTTCACCATCGGTCATCAGGCGCGCCATCTCTACATCAATGGCTTTTTTGAATGCGGCGTCGCCTTTGGGCAGCATAATGGCATAGGCTTCAGAAGCCAGTGGGTCACCAACGATCATGAATTTGGATGGGTCTTTGGCCCTGGCTTTCAAGCCAAACAAGATTGCCTCATCCTGGGCAAAGGCATTGACCTGACCGTTCTCCAGCATAGTGAAAGAATCGCTGTGATCCTTGCCTTCCACCAGCGCCATGTGCAAAGCGCGCACCTTGTCACGCTCAAGTATGAATTTGTCGGTGGAGGTACCCTTGGTGAAGACGACTTTCCTATCCTTCAAATCTGTCCAGTTCTTGATACCTGAGCTGGTATTGACCATCATGTGCAGAGTAGAAAAGAAATGCGGTATGGTGAAGTCAACGAGCTTCCTGCGGTCGGCAGTATTACTGGTTGAACCACATTCCATATCTGCTTTATCGGATGTCATGGCCTCTATGCGGTTATCTGCCGTCACTGGGACAAAATTGATTTTCAATTGTGGTAGCTTCAATTCCTTCTTGAGGGCATCGACCATTTTCTTGCAAATATCGATGGTGTAGCCAACTGGCGCTTTGTTTTCTGATAAATAAGAAAAAGGCAAGGCTGACTCGCGATAAGCGATATTGACGGTCTGGCTTTTCTTGATACGTTCCAAAGTGTCAGCTGATGCCAGTTGAGCAAGAACGGCGGCAGACGCAAATACGCCAGCCTGAAAAATACTGCGTAATTTCATATTATTTCCTTATGCCTTACATGACAGTTTTGGCTGTCCGGGCATTTTGTTTGGGAGCTGCTGCAAAAGATGTTCAGGTGCAGCCTTGGCTGAGTTTGCCTGAATATGGGTGATACGAGAGGGCCATGCAATCAAGCCCGGATTATTTGCAAAAGCGTGGGGGTTTTCAACAGTGTGGAGCCGGATTATATCGTGGTCTGGCGATATTGAGGGAGAAGTAAACCTCTATGTTTCTATCCAGCTAATGATCAATTGTCAGCAAATTGGCAAAAGACTCTTGCAATGAATGCCATAAAAATAAAAAAACTGCTGGCATCAACACCTGCGTTTTATCTATACGCAATGATTATTCTTCGGCGACCTTGCGCTGCATCTCTGCCAGATAAGCGTCAAGCTCTGCGGTACTGGTAAAAATCTCATTTAAGGGTGCGGCACGGACAATTTCAAATACCTTTTGCACCTGCCGGCTAAGGTTGACAAAATAAGTCGCACCGCCATGATTGCGCATGGTCTTGCGTATCTTGGCCAGCACGCGCAAACCCTCGCTGGAGATAAAGGTCAAGGCTTCCATGCTCATGACCAGGATCTTGACTTCTTCACTGACGCTGCTGGCAAAGAACTGCTCAAGGTCGGCAGCGGTACTGGTATCAAGACTGCCGGACAAATCTATTCTTGCGGTTGGCAATTGCGTTTCGTCTATGGAAATTTCTAACACTGTCTGTCCTCTATAGTTTAGGTTGCAGGTATTCAGGGTTTGACGAGAAATTTACGTATGTGCAAATTATTGCGGCCGTGCGCATAGTTGTAATCAATATGATCTGCCAGTGCACTTACCAGATACAAGCCCAGGCCACCGACGGGCCTGTCTGCAAAGTCCACCTCCAGGTTGGGCTGGCTGACACCATGGAGTGGATTATAGGCGTGTGAATTGTCCACAACGTCCAGCACGATTTCATTAGCCTGCAACTGCACATCCAGTTTGATTGTGGCTGGTGTCTGTTCACTGGCACCATGTTTAAGGACATTGACCAGCACTTCTTCGATAATCAGTTGCAAGTCATCGACAAGGTCTTCATCAACCTGCTGCGCGCGCAACAGGTTCACCAGGCCGGGCCTGACATCTTCATATAGCAAACGCTGTCCATTAAGACTGATCTGCCAGTCGGCAAATGCCGGTTTACGGGGTGTGGCTTCAGGCTGGAATTGCATGTTTATGCTTGCTTATTCATCAATTCGTCATATCAATTCGTCAAATTGCGGCGTTGATTCAAGTGCTCAGTCATTGTAGTACCTCATTGCTAGCCTGTATAAAATAATTGAATAATCCGCGATGCACAAGAATGGGAAAACAAGTCCGTAGCAAGCAAAAATTGATCTTGCAACAAGGAAAGTCTTAAGGAATGGAATCAGAATTTGAGGATACTGTATCATTTCCTGCTTTGCCATCAATCGAGGACTTGCATTTGATGCATGCAACCATTTTCTGTCTTGCTGGTCTGAACCATCTATGAGTCTGTACCAGCTTTTAGCGCAATTTATCCGCCAGCACTGGCGCCAGTACATCAGTGCTGGCCTCATGCTGTTTGCCGTTGCCGTCATGACAGTATTAATACCGCGCCGTGTCGGCATGATTATCGATGGCATGGTGGCAAGGCGTTTTGACAACACAGCCCTGATGTGGGAGCTGTCCTGGCTGCTGGGCATGGGCCTGGCTATCTACTTCCTGCGGGTAGGCTGGCGCACGCAATTGTTTACCGCTTCGTATCAACTGGGCATGCAATTGCGTACCCGTTTGTATGAGCGCTTGAGTGTGCAGGGTTCACGCTTTTTTCAGCAACAAAGAACTGGCGACCTGATGGCGCTGGGCACCAATGATGCCGACGCCATAGAACTGGCCGCAGGTGAAGCCGCTCTCGCCGGTTTTGATGGCAGCATGACCTTTGCCCTGGTGATAGGCATGATGCTGCTGGGTGTAGATTGGCGGCTGGCACTGGCGGCCCTGCTGCCCTTCCCTTTCATGGCCTGGGCCTTCAAACATATTACCCATCATATACAGGACGCTTCACGCGATTCTCTCGACCGTTTCAGCAAACTCAATGATCAGGTGCAAGAGACTTTATCCGGCGTGCGCACTCTGCGCGCCCTGGGTCTGGAACAGCGCAGCGCCGCGCAGTTTGCCGAACTGGCAGAAAACGCTGCAGGAGCCAGCCTGAATGCGCAACGCTGGGAGGCAGCTTATGAACCGGCCGTGGGCCTCTCCCTGACTGCGGCTGGTGCACTGACACTGGGTGTCGGTGGTTACCTGGTCTGGCATGGTGAAATGAGCATCGGTGCCTTGACGAGTTTTTCCATGTATCTGGGACAGTTGATCTGGCCTATGTTTGCTGCTGGCTGGGTCTTGTCGCTGCTGGAACGCGGCAAGGCAGCCTGGGCGCGGCTGGAGCCAGTCTTGACGCAAGAACTCAGCGTCAATGATGAGGGCAAGCTGGATACGCCACCAGCCGGTGATTTGATCGTGGACAAGGTCAGCTTTGCGTATCCTGGTCAAACCAGGCCAGCCTTGCAGGATATCAGTCTGCGTATCGCACCGGGCCAGACCATAGGCATAGTCGGCCCGACTGGCTCAGGTAAATCCAGCGTGGTGCGCCTGTTGCTGCGCCAGATCGAGGCTGAAAAGGGCCAGGTGGCTTGGGGTGGACATGCGCTGGCAGACTACAAATTGCAAGCCTTGCGCCTGTCTATCAACTGGGTGGCGCAGGAGCCGTTTTTATTCTCGGCATCGATTGCTGACAATATTTCTTTAAGCAATCCAGATGCCAGCCGTGCCGAGGTGATGAAGGCGGCACAATTGGCATCAGTAGATGATGACATACAACGCTTCCCGCATGGCTATGACACGCTGGTGGGTGAACGTGGTGTCACCCTGTCTGGCGGCCAAAAACAGCGCGTGGCGATTGCCCGTGCCTTGCTGACGGCCAGCCCCTTATTGCTGCTGGACGATGCCTTGTCGGCAGTCGATACGCAAACCGAAACGCATATCCTGCAACACCTGGCAGAGCTGAGACAAGAACATCCTGAACGCAGCGCCGTCATCGTCAGCCACCGCCTGAGTGCGGTGCTGGAAGCCAATCACATCCTGGTTTTGCGTGAAGGAAAAATCATAGAGCAAGGCAATCACCAGGCCTTGCTGGACTTGAATGGCTGGTATGCAACGCAATGGCGTTATCAACAATTGGAAGCAAGCCTGGATGCAGCCTGATACGAAACAATTACCCGCTGCCATGTCAGAAAAAAAACAGGCAGTGCATTTGCTGCTGCACGCAGCACGCAGTGAAAAACGCCATGTCTGGCTGGGCATTTTCTTTTTATTTATCGCCGCCGGCCTGGAGGCAGTTGGCCCCTTGCTGGGCAAAGCTTTTATTGACCGCTATCTGCTACCGCATCAGATGGATATGGGCATGGTCATAGGCTTGCTGGCGGCCTATGTATTATCAGGCTGGGCTGCAACATGGCTGCGCTACCTGCAACTGACGCGGTTGGCAGGCGTTGCCATGCGCTCAGTACGGCGTTTGCGTGAACAAGTGTATGAACATGTCTTGCGCCTGCCCATGGCATTCTTTGACAAGGCGATTACCGGGCAACTGGTCAGCCGCGTCACGAATGACACTGAAGCGGTCAAGAGTCTGTATGTGCAAGTCTTGTTCGTCATGCTCGACAGCACCATCGTCGTCATCGGCGCTTTGACTGCCATGGCTTGGCTGGAATGGCGCTTGATGCTGATTGTCATCATGCTGATACCGGCGGTTATCATTATCGTCTGGTTCTACCAGCGCTGGAGTGCGCCTGCCGTCAGCAAGGCGCGCCAGTTGCGCAGTGAAATCAATGCCCAGGTGGCAGAGAGCATCAATGGCATGAGCACGCTGCAAGCCAGCAATGCCGAGCGGCGCTTTGGTGAGCGCTTTGCCAGGACCAACCAATTGCATTACGCCGCAAGGCTGGATGAATTGCGCGCCAATGCCTGGCTGTTGCGCCCGGCTCTGGATTTGATGAATTCGATCTTGCTGGTAGTGGTGATTTTCACTTTCAGCCAGCGCAGTTTTTCTGGTGTCGAAATCGGTGTGCTATATGCCTTTGTCAGCTACATCGCGCGCGTAGTGGAACCTTTGATACAGATCACCCTGCAATTCGGCCAGATACAGCAAGCCGTGGTCTCTGCTGCACGTGTCAACAAACTGCTGAATGAACACCAGCATGTACAGGCCAGCAGCGATGCCCGTATTACTGATGGTCACCTGATGCTGGACAAAGTGAACTTTGGTTATGACCCTGCGCGACCGGTCTTGCATGACTTTAGCCTGGATATCCCGGCGGGCAGTTTTTATGGCATCGTCGGCCATACCGGCAGTGGCAAATCCACCCTGCTGAGTCTCTTGCTGCGTTTTTACACACCGCAGTCTGGCCGCATGGAAGTGGATGGGCAGCCGCTGGCCAGCGTCACTGACACGCACTTCCGCGAGAAGGTGGGGTTGGTACCGCAAGAGCCGTTTTTGCTGGCGGCCAATGCCCGTGAAAATATCGCCATGGGGCGTGACATCAGCGAAGCAGATATCATCGCCGCTGCCAAGGCTGCGCATGTCCATGATTTTATTTTGCAGCTGGAAAATGGCTACGATACCCCGCTGGGTGAAGGTGGCGCGCGCCTGTCCACCGGGCAAAAACAATTGCTGGCGATTGCCCGTGCGCTGGCTGGCAAACCACGCATCCTGTTCCTGGATGAGGCGACTTCCCATATCGACAGTGAAACCGAACAAGTAGTCCAAACCGCGCTGATTGAATTGCGCGGCAAGGTCAGTATCATCGCGATTGCCCATAGACTCTCTACCATACGCGATGCTGACAGCATCATCGTGCTGAATCACGGCAAACTGGCAGAGCAAGGTAATCATCAAGAATTAATGCAAGTGGATCAAGGCATTTATCAGCGCCTGTATTTGCTGCAAACCCTGGAAGAGTAAGGAATAGCATGAAGAAATGGATAGTGTTCGGCATCAGTGTTGGTGTCACCCTGTTGCTGGCAAGCCTGGCCTTTGTATTTTTTGTAGTCGCACCAGGTCTGCCGACACTGGAAGCGGTTACCGACTACCGCCCCAAGATCCCGCTTCGCATCTACACGGCAGACAATGCCCTGATCGGTGAATTTGGTGAAGAACATCGCGACTTTGTACCCATCAAGCAAATCCCTGCTGTCATGAAAAACGCCTTGCTGTCGATAGAAGATGCGCGCTTTTATGAGCATGGTGGCATCTCTTTCATCGGTGCGGGGCGCGCCATACTGGCGGACTTGCGCGGTGGTTTTCATCAGGGTGCATCGACCATCACCATGCAGGTGGCACGTAATTTTTTCCTGACCAATGAAAAGTCGGTAGAACGCAAAATGAAAGAGATCTTGCTGACTTACCGTATAGAAGATGCACTGACTAAAGACCAGATCCTGGAACTGTATATGAACCAGATTTTCCTGGGAAAACGCAGCCATGGTTTTTCCAGTGCAGCCAAAACTTACTTTGGTAAATCGCTCGATCAGTTGACGCTGGCAGAAGCCGCCATGCTGGCGGGTGTACCGCAAAATCCGGTCCGACATAATCCCGCCGTCAATTTTGAAAAAACCAAGCAAAGACAGTTACTGGTCTTGAAGAGCATGGTCAGGAATGGCTTCATCACTGAAGCCCAGATGGAAGTCGCTGCCAAAGAAGATATCAAGGTCATCAAAGGCCAGCAATTCGACGCCCATGCTGACTATGTTGCCGAGATGGTGCGCCAGAGCATTTATGCGCAATACAAGGAAGATACCTATACCAAGGGTATCAAAGTCTACACCACCATCAACAAGGCCGAGCAGGATGCCGCTTATGAAGCCGTGCGCCGCAATATCATGGCTTATGACCAGCGTCATGGTTATGACGGCCCGGAAGCCCATATAGACTTGCCTGCCGATGAAGATGAACGCGACGATGCGATCGACCAGATCTTGCGCAAGCATCCTGACAATGACAAAGTATTGGCAGCCGTGGTGACCCAGGTGTCGAGCAAGATCGTCAAGGCTGAACTGCAATCTGGTGACAGCATAGAAATCACTGGCGATGGCTTGCGCTTTGCCGCAGCGGCGCTGACAGAAAAAGCCAAGGCGGGTATCAAGATACGCCCTGGCTCTGTCATCCGCGTAATGCAGGACGCAAAAAAACGCTGGGCGATTACACAAATCCCTGAAGTTGAAGGTTCATTCGTGGCGCTGAATGCGGACGATGGTTCTTTCCGCGCCATGGTGGGTGGTTTTGATTACAACCGCAAGAAATTCAACCATGTGACCAGCGCCTGGCGTCAGCCTGGTTCCAGCATCAAGCCCTTCATTTATTCTGCCGCGCTGGAAAAAGGTTTTTACCCCGGCACCCTGATCAATGACGTGCAACTCTCGGAAACATCGGACAGCAATTTGCGCTGGGACCCGCGTAATGATGATGGTAAATATGATGGTCCCATCACCATGCGCACGGCGCTGGCACAATCCAAGAACGTGGTCTCGGTGCGCATATTGAAAGCCATAGGCGTCGATCATGCCAAGACATGGTTACCACGTTTTGGCTTTGACAAGGACAAACACCCTGCCAACCTGACCATGGCACTGGGCACCGGTTCGGTGACGCCGCTGCAACTGGCGTCAGCTTATGCGGTATTTGCCAATGGTGGTTATGCAGTCAACCCATGGCTGATCAGCAAGGTAGTGGATGGCAAAGGCGTCGTGCTGTTTGAAAACAAGCCCCCTGCCAAAGCACAGGAAGAGTCACGTGTCATTGATGCCCGCAATGCCTATATCACTGACCTTATGTTGCGTGAAGTAGTACGCAGCGGCACCGGTGCCAGCGCCACGGCGAAACTGGGTCGTCGTGACCTGGCTGGCAAGACAGGTACCACCAGCGATGCCGTCGATGGCTGGTTTGCCGGTTATGCCGCCAATGTGGTGGCAGTGGCCTGGATGGGTTATGACGACCCCAAGACCCTGGGGGGCCGTGAATTTGGTTCTACATTAGCCCTGCCCATCTGGATAGACACCATGCGCGTGGCGCTGGCTGGCAAGCCTGAAGTCGCGCGTGCCGTGCCTGAGGGCATCAGCAATGCCGAGGGTGACTGGATGTTTAATGAATTCCTGAACGGTGCTGGTGTGCGAACCCTGGATATGGGCGATGCTCCCGTGGCAGACCCGACAGCAAGTTCGGCCACGCAATAACCAGCATAGCCTCACGCATACATCAGTACAAGCAAGCACAAGCAAGCACATATTGCAGCCACATAGAAAAAGCCCGCAGATCGCTCTGCGGGCAAGTATCCCGACCTTTGGAGGTAAAACATTTCAGGACTGCCGCATGGTAGTAGCTGGAAGTGACAGGCGCATGACAAATCATGGCAACCATAAAAAAAGCCCGCTGGCAGAGGCCGGCGGGCTTGAAATCCTGACCGGGAACGGGAGCAGGATGGCGGTAAATCTAACGAGCTCTTGCTAATCAAACTTCTATTCAGCGAACAGAGCGCAAAGCACCCCCTTATTCCGCGTCTGAAACCCCTTGCACATTTTGTAGACTCTTCTGCATCCCTTTACACAATGTCAGGTTAAGAGATGACTACTTCCTACCGCCCGCAAAGGTCTTTGCCACGCGAACCGCAATTCATGCATGGAACGCCAGGTACTATCTACATTTTGCAAAACGATGGCCTGCGCCAGGGTCTGTACAAGATCGGTGCGACCCGCCGCTCTGGCGTCTCCAAGGCCATGGAACTCAACCGTGACCAGCAGCAACTGATCCCTGGCGTCTATGAATGCGTGTTCGAACTGCATACCAAGGACTGCGGCCAGGCCATGGATGAAATCCTGAAGATTTTTCAAACTCATCGCCGTGGCAAGCGCGGTGAAGAATTCTATGAATTCGACCTCGACGATGCCGCCGGCAAAATCGCCAACACCATCGCCACCATCAACCGCCAGGGTCTGATACGTCAGCAACATACCCTGAGCATGATGCGTCACCTTGAACCGGATGAACCGACCACCAGCAATGCCGAAGCTTTCAGCAGGCCACCTGCTGGTATTTTCAGAAAAGCGATAGAGTGGGTGAATGGCTAAATCACCAAAGCTGCCGAATTTTTAAATCGGCAGCTTCAATCACGTTTCAGACTACGGCTTTCAAGTAACTGCGCTCAGACGCCAACTCCTGGTTCTTGCGCAAGGCAGTAAAGCCTTGTTCAAGATCATTCAATAAATCTTCTACCGCTTCCAGTCCCACATGCAAGCGCAACATCGGTGCCTGCCATTTGGCGGCATTCACAGTGCGATAGGATGCCGGGTTGGTCGGCAAGATCAGGCTCTCAAAGCCGCCCCAGCTAAAACCGATGCCGAACAGGCGGGTGCGGTCTATCATTGCAGCAACTTGCTGCTCAGTGATGTCGGCACGGAATACTGCACCCATCAGGCCACAGGCATATTCGGCTTTAAAATCACGCTTCCACAATTCATGGCCAGGGCTGCCTGGCATGGGCGGGTATAAAACCTCTGCCACTTCTGGCTGCTCTTTCAACCAGCGTGCTACCACATGGGCGCTTTCCCTGTGCGCCGTCAGACGTGCTGCCAAGGTACGCAAGCCGCGCAGGGCCAGCGCCGCATCATCCGCACCTATGGTCATGCCCAGTTGACGATAGGTATTGCGGATGCGCTCTTCCAGCGCTGCTGTGGTCAAAATCGCCCCCATCAGGGCATCAGAATGACCGACGATGTATTTGGTGGCAGCATGGATGGAAACATCGATACCCAGCTCAAACGAATCCCAGCCTATAGGCGTGGCCCAGGTGGAATCAGACACGACGACAGCACCCCGTGCATGGGCGGCAGCAGCGATACCAGGAATATCCTGTATTTCAAACGTCAAAGAACCTGGCGACTCTACAAAGATCACCTTGGTATTGAATTGCATGAGGTCGGCAATGCCACGGCCCACCAGCGGATCATAATAAGTCGTGGTGACACCCATCTGCTTCAACATGCCATCACAGAACAAGCGGGTTGGGTCATACACAGTATCA
>JAZJXP010000083.1:0-1058 GCA_040390835.1 Pseudomonadota bacterium | reverse complement strand
TGGTCGCCAGGCTGCAGCAGGGCCAGCAGGGTGGTGGTGACGGCTGACAAACCTGATGGTGTCAGCATGCAGGCAGCAGCACCTTCTGCAGCGCACAGGGCTTGTTCCAGCGCCTGTGTGGTTTCATTACCATGGCGGCCATAGGCGCGGCGTGTGCCACAGGCGCTTTTCAGGGAGGCGACATCAGGAAACAGCATGGTCGAAGCCCGTACCACGGACGGGTTCACAAAAGCCGCATGGTCCTTGCCCTTGCGACCGGCATGGGTCAGACGGGTGGAGGTTTGTAAAACTGGCTCGACGATAATCATGATTATTCCATTCTTTGTTGACTGATTGCTACCCCGCTTCTGATTCGCAATAACCTGGATCAAGTCGGGGCAAGTACAAGACACATCCTAGCAACAGCCCTTAAGAATTTTTTACCAAATTATTCAAGGATTTATGCTATTTTTAGAAAAATTTCCTATAAATTAAAAAATATGGACAAAATTGATCTAGAAATTCTGAATATCTTGCAGAAAGACGCCTCCATTGCACTGGCTGACCTGGCCCAGGCCGTGCATTTGTCGGTCACCCCCTGCTGGCGGCGTGTGCAAAAACTGCAGGAAGATGGCGTGATCAGACAACAGGTGACGCTATGCGACCCGGTCAAGCTAAACCTGGGTTTGACGGTGATGGTGGCGCTAAAGGCGGCCCAGCATAATGAGAAGTGGATGCAACGTTTTATAGCTGGCGTCGGTGCCATTCCAGAAATCGTCGAAATCCTGCGCATGAGTGGCGAAATCGACTACCTGCTGAAAGTCTATGTGCCCGATATGGCAGGCTTTGACCAGGTGTATAAAAAACTGGTCAAGGTAGCCGACTTGCAGGATGTCAGCTCCAGCTTTGTGATGGAAGTCATCAAGAACACCACGGCTTTACCGCTGAATTATGCGGTGTTGAAAAGTGGCAAAACCTGAGTGTGCTCAACCTCTGAAGCGATAAAGTTCTTGCTTGAGCAAGTCTGTAGTGGTCAAGTAAATCAGGACAAAGAAATAGGAGAATTTACAGCGTAGTGA
>JAZJXP010000082.1:0-29120 GCA_040390835.1 Pseudomonadota bacterium | reverse complement strand
TTGTACCGACGTTGACGTGCGGCTTGGTGCGCTCGAACTTACCTTTTGCCATTTTGGACTCCTAACGATTTTGATGAGAATGCTCAGGCACGCGCCCGACAAATCAGACTTGAAAACACCGATAACCTTGGTGCCCTTGACGTGGATTGAACACGTGGCCTCTCCCTTACCAAGGGAGTGCTCTACCACTGAGCTACAAGGGCAGCTTGCTGCGCAAAACCCCGCGCAAGTAAAACTGGAGCGGGTGAAGGGAATCGAACCCTCGTCATAAGCTTGGAAGGCTTCAGCTCTACCATTGAGCTACACCCGCAAAGGCCACCACTTCAGCCGCTAATTTCTAAATTCAATTCTTTACCTGTGGTGGAGAGGGCTGGATTCGAACCAGCGTACTCGTAAGAGAACAGATTTACAGTCTGTCGCCTTTAACCACTCGGCCACCTCTCCGCAGGGAACCCCGAATTATGGAGATACTCGACCCAACTGTCAACACCCATTTGAGAATTTCTTACTCAAACAAAAGCCCGATTTGCAGAAAAACTCTCTAAATAATTGATTTTATTGATTATTTATAAAATCATATGTATGAAATAGATATGATAAAAATCCGCGCCAGATGAGACAGACTTTTCTTTCGTCATGCCTTTGTTGCAACTTACCTACAATCACCATTGCTGGCAAGCTCAAGGTATGATGTTGACACACTATCAAACACCTTCGCCATGGCCCGCACCCTCGCATCCGATTATCAATTGCAACGCGACGACATCCTGGAAAAGGCGGCGACTGCCTTTGCCAATTACAGCTACCCTGGCACTTCCATGAGTGTACTGGCGCAGACTTGCGGCACCTCGAAGGCCAGGCTGTACCATTACTACCCCAGCAAAGAAGCCATATTGTTTGATTTACTGAACCGTTATACGCAAGTATTAATACGCCTGGCCGAGAGCCATCTTGACTTGCCGACGCTGATTGCTGCCTTCCTGGCGGAATACGAGCATTCCCAGACGCGCCATATAGCCTTGCTGAATGATGTGAAGTTCCTGGAAGAGCCACAGCGCAAACTGATACTCGATGCGCAAAGAAAAATCGTCGACTTGTTTGCTGACGCAATACAGCGCAGCTTTCCAGACCGCACCACGGCACAAAACCGCAGCGCCATTACCATGCTCTTGTTTGGCATGATCAACTGGACGTTCACCTGGTTGAAACCACATCAGGATGCCGACAAAATTTCCTATGCCGACTTTGCCGTGCTGGTGACGCAGATTTTCATGCAGGGCATGCTGGGAGTGCCTGTTAACTCAGCAGCGAAGTAAGCTGGCAGCAGCTTGCCCTGGTAATTCCGGCTAATTCCAATTAGTTACGGGCGTGGGCAATTTGATAAAACTCCATCCCCTCAAACGCCCCCAGCTCCAGTGAAAGTTCGCTGATACGCGTTGCCAGTTTGCGGCTCAGCCCCACCGCCACAAAACGCCATTCAGCACGCCCATCCCTGCAACTGATATTCAGGGTACCCGTGGCAATTTCATAGCCGCGTGCGAAGGCCATTTTGCGCAAGGCATCTTCCCTGGGTATGAAGCCCTGGCGAAACTGCATGGTAATCGCCACCGCTGGCCTGGAAGGCAACCAGGCCTCAATTCTGGATACCCAGATCATGCAGGCTGCCGATAAAAAAGCCAGCAAGATTGCTGCAGCATAAAAGCCTACGCCAACCATTACACCTATGGCAGACGAAGCCCACAAAGACGCAGCCGTCGTGAGACCACTGATGGTAAAGCCTTCACGCATGATGACGCCAGCACCAAGGAAACCTATGCCTGTGACTATGCCCTGGATGGTACGAGAGGGGTCAAGATTGACGGGATAAGGGGCGCGGGCTCCGAACCAGAAATCCGGGTAACCAGTAATCACCACCAGCGCTGCAGATGCCATGCACACCAGGCCATAAGTACGCATACCGGCAGCGCGGCCATGGTAAGAACGTTCATACCCAACCACAAAACCCAATAACATGGCACCAGCCAGATTCAGGAAGATAATTGCATTCGCATGCAATTCAGACTGCGACCAAAAACTCATGAAGTAGCTTGAGAAAGATTGTGTCATCGCGGCGCCCCAAATTGACTAAATTATATGTATGCAGTGTAGCAAGCTGGCTGGTACTGAACCAGTAAAACATAGTCAAATGCATCATCAAATTTCAGTATCGAACCAGCATTAAACTCAAATCAAACATATACAAGCTCACTTGCTGAGCGGTATGCGTTATAATTTCGCCTCTCTTTCATTGGGGAGTAGCCTGCTCCGGTTAAATCCGGGGGAAACGCATCAACATACTTGGCCAGCCGGTCATGGTGCGTTTGGTTCAGTCAGCAGCAAGTACATATGCGCTGATTGTATTGGGCAAGACCTTTGATAGTTATGTTTCCGCTGACCAGGGATGGGGCGGGATATAGCTGTCATCGGACAAATTGCCCCATCCCGCCTATTCTCATGGAAGCTTTCCTCGTCTCTGCCCTTGCTGTTACCCTTGGTGAAATTGGTGACAAAACTCAATTGCTTGCGCTGTTACTGGCCGCCCGCTACAAGAAGCCTGGCCCCATCATACTTGGCATTCTGGTTGCAACACTGGCCAACCATACTCTGGCTGGCTTGTTGGGGCAACTGGTGGCAGCACACGTTGACGGCAGCGTCATGCGTTATCTGCTGGGCCTGTCTTTTTTGGCAATTGCTGCCTGGACGCTGAAACCGGATGAGATGGATGATGGCGGCATCAATGAAAGCCGCTATGGTGTTTTCATGCTGACTTGCGTGACCTTCTTCCTGGCAGAAATTGGTGACAAAACCCAGTTGGCGACAGTAGCGCTGGCGGCCAAATATTCTGACCTGACGATGGTTATCGCCGGTACCACACTGGGCATGCTAATTGCTGATGTGCCCGCAGTATTCCTGGGCAAGATAGCTGCACCAAATTTCCCATTCAAATATGTGCGCTGGTGTGCTGCGGCAGTTTTTGCGGTACTGGGCGTGCTAGTGTTGTTCGGCATGGAATTCAAATTTGCAACTTCAATTTAAATAAGCCGTGTTGACACGGCAGTACCATAGAATGATGATACATACATGATTACGATTTACCACAATCCACGCTGCTCAAAATCCCGCGAAACCCTGGCACTGGTGCAGGCACATGCGGATGAGAGCCAATTAGCCCTGCAAGTGATTGACTATCAAAAAGCGCCTTTGAGTTTTGATGAACTGCAAAAACTGTTAACGGCATTGGGTAATGACAATGGCGATGGTGACGTACAGGCCATGCTGCGCAATAATGAGCCTGAATATGCCAGCCTGAAACTGGCCAGTGCAGATACGGCAACGGCCTTGTCAACCATCGCTACTCACCCGCATTTATTGCAAAGACCGATAGTGACTTATCAAAATAAAGCGGCAATAGGACGTCCGCCGGAACACGTCCTCACCCTGTTCAAGAAAGCCTGAGCCGCCATGTCAGAATTCAAACTTGCCGCTGGCAGCCACGTCAAATTTGGTTGTATCTCCACCCAGTTGTACCCCATCCTGCGTCAGGGCCTGGCGGCAGACATGCCACGCCAGGGGTTTCAGGAAGAAGAAAATCTGCCCGCACGCGGTATCATGGTGGGAGAACTGATGGCTTATTTTGCAGCTTGCGCAGCATTCTGCAAGGCTACCAGCAGTTTGCATCATGAACATCAGCAAGTGCTGGGAGAATTCGTGAATGCCCTGCAAAGCCAGCATGGTGAAAAACCACAGATGCCAGAACTGGAAAACATTTCCCTTGCGGCAGGCTTGCCTGTGATACTGGAAATAGAGCTGGGCGAAGACTGCGTACTGACAGCAGATACGCACTTTGTATCCGACAGCGAAGCAGAAAAAAGCTGGAAGCTATGGCGCAGTGGTGCGCTCTTGCGTGAAGGTGGCATACCTGCAACATGGATCAAGAAGTTTTACTTCCCGCGGCTGCTGGATTATCGCGATGTCAGCAGCTCACGCAGCCCGCGCTCACTAGAGCAAACTACTGATACTGCCTTGATGGTGGGTGGTCTCATGCAATCCTGGCACAAGGATACGCCAGCCGATTTATTGCATGCATTCCGCAAGCAGTATGGACGTATCAATTTTTCCCAGCACAGCAGTTTTGATGAAACTGCCCTGGAACGCTTTTTCAACCTGAATCCCATGCTCGATCCAGCTACTCGCCTGTTGAATCAAATGACGATCTGGCAAGACATCGATGCACTAGCCAAGAAACAGCAAATTCCTTTGGTCTGAAAAAACTGAAAAAAAGCCGCCGTGAATATTCACTGGCGGCATTTCTTTAATTGGATGGACTGCGCTTGACGAAAAACAGCGCCGCACCTATCGCCATCAATATCCCGCCAAAAAAGCGGTTCTGGCTTTTCAGCCATTTGGGATCGCGGAAGTAGCGCTGCATGGTCGATGCCGCAAATGCATAGCCATGCATGACAACCAGATCAATCGCGCACATGGTCACACCCAGTATCAATAACTGCGGCAACAGCTGTGCGTCATGCGAAATAAACTGCGGCAATACCGCCACCATGAAGATAATCCCCTTGGGATTGGTGGCATTCGTCAAGAAGCCAGTCAAAAAACGTTTAGACATGGCGGGCACCTGAGTGTTAGCAGCGCTGACAACATCCGCATCACTGGCAGCAGCAACGTCTATTTTTGCACGCCATTGATTGATACCCAGATAAATCAAGTATAAGGCACCGACAGTCTTGACGATATTAAAAGCAAATTCAGAGGCCATCAAGATGGAACCGACACCTGCACCGGCAATTGCCAGTATCAACAACAGGCCCGCTTGCAAACCCATGATAGTGCCGCTGGCTTTTTTGACACCATAATTCAAACCATGCGACATGGACAACACAGCGCCGGAGCCGGGTGAAACGGCGATGACGCAAGCCGCAAAGAAGAAAGTAAGCCAGGTAGTGAAGTGCATGAGATTCGTCCCGCTGAGATGATGACAGGACATTGTAACGCTAAGGCTTTATCCTTGCAGTCCGTACAAGCACGTAGCACGCTTGACGCACATACTTAACCACGCATCATGGCCGCCAGCAACTGACTCTTCAAGGTTTTGATGAGCGCCGTTTCATCTGGCGGCACACCTTCGTCAGCGTTCACGGAACGATCGGCATAAAACAGGCCCAGTGGTTTTTTCTGTATCACCAAAGGCAGGATGATAAAGCTGCGTGCATCTGGTAGCAATTGCTTATGCCAATCAGGCAGCAGGTTTTGTATCTTGGGGACAGAAGCATCAGATATCATCAGGTCCACATTATTAGTCATCGCCAGATGGAATAAATTCTGGTCCGGCTTGCCGCTAAAGGCGAAGCCTCTTTGTCTTTCCAGGTAATTTTCACCTATCGCCAGCCGGGCGACATAACGCACTGTTTGCAGGTCGCGCAGGCAAACGGTGGCAAAACGAAAGCCCATGCTGCTATACAGGGTTTCCAGCACCAGCAAAATCAGGTCATTCAGTTTGAAACTGTCAGATGCCAGCATTTGCGTGACATCCTGCACACCGGCCAACAAAAGATCGCGTGCCTGTTTGGGCTTGCCACTGGCGTGACGTTCATCACTCTGGATTTCACCAGCCTCATAATTTTTTAGCAAAAGATCATTTGGCACACCATTGGTGGTGTTGGCATCAACTTCACCGATGTGGATGTCGCCCATGGCGATATCCATGCTCTTGGCCAATTGCCGGGTTTCGGTTTCTACCTTGACCAGCATTTCATCGAGTATGGCCTGATCAAAGTCCAGCGCCTTGCCATATTTCAGCAGCAGGGGCTTGGCTTTTTCACTGAGATTGACGCCGCCAGAACTCATGATGGTTGATGCCAGCGCATCACTGAAGCTGGCAACCTGGCGCAGCCATTCAGCACGGGTATTCACTTTCTTCAATTCACCACCGGGCAAGGGCAGCAACGATTGTATGATGGTGTCAGGTATTTTCCATTCCTGCAGCGCCATTTCACCAAAGCGCTCATAGCTGCAACCCAGCAGCATGGAACTGGCTTCCTGGGGTGTAGTCTGTCCAGTCTGCAGCATGGCCTGGATACGGGCATACAAGGGATGGTCATAGGATGCCACCAGGATCTTGCCGACATTCTTGAACAAGGCAGCTACCGCAGCTTCTTCGCCATCCTGGAAACGCCCACGTTGCGCCATTTCACGCCCTACTATGCTGGCACACAAAGCCTGTACCAATTCGCGCCTGACGCTATTGGCATGGCTTTTGTCCTTGAAGCAATCGACCAGCAGCATCGCCATGGCACTGGTCTTGATGCTGTTAAACCCCAGCAAAAATATCGCCCTGGAGATGGTAGTAACGGGCGCACCTGAACTGGTGCGGTAATGAATGGTATTCGATAACCTGAGTATTTTTTGTGTCAGGGCGACATCGGCCAGCACAAAATGCGCGAGCTTGGCGACCGGGTCTTCACTCGATGAGGTAATTTCAACGACTTTGGTAATCGACACGCCCAAAGTCGGTAAATTACTCTCTTCATTGATTTGCTTGAGCAAGAGATCACGCGCCGTCACTGGTGCGTGTTCGCCTAAATGAACAGAAGGTTGAATGGCCATGGTCTCCGCAACTACCTATTTTCTTAACAAAACCATTCTGAAGTCTGGTTATCTAATCTTTATACCTAATTCTTACTTGGCTACACGGGCAACATTAATGCCGTATTTTTTCTGTAATTCATCATACAAGCCACGTATCGCTTTCAGGCGTGGGTTCATGGGATCAAGGCGACGTGCCGACTCGATCAGACTGCGCGCCAGCTCACCAGTAGCATGGTCCCAACCCATGTTTTCCAGGCATTTCAAGGCTGCCAGCGCGGCATTCAAGATCACTTGCGGATTATCTGGCGACTTGCGTGCAGCCGCTGCCATCAACTCTACCGAGCCACGGAAATCACCTTGCTTGGCTTTTTGCACACCCAGGGCAACCAGGTCCATGACTTCTTTCTGGCTGCGTTGTGCCAGCTCCTTGGCAAGATGCCCCTTGCCCGCACTTTCAAATACGTTCATGGCCTTGGTCATGACTTGCTGATTGCTGGCGTTTTTCATGACATCGAGAATAATCTCGGAAGCATTGTCTTCCTGATTATTGTCAAGACAACTTTTTGCCAGCCCCAGCTTGGCCTCCGTAGAAAGGCCTATGTCTTCACGAGAAGCTGCCACTGCATTGTCAAGCTCTTCACCCAACCGGGCATCGCCCGTCTTGGCATGCACCATGGCTGCAGAAATTGCTCTGACGGCGGCAGTTTTTTTCATGCCTACCATGTTCTTTTCAAGATCGCGGATGACAGATTTGGCTTGCTCCGTATCCCCCTTCTTGACCAGGGCATCAACCAGGTTCATATGGTCTTCAGGATCACGAAATTCAGAAAACTTGGCCTTGCTGACCACTTTTTTCAAGACATTTTCAGCTGTTTCTATATCCCCGGTTTCCAGGGCGATCTGGCCCAGCTTGCGCAAACGCCTGACGGCATGGGGTGAAACGCTGACAGCCACATCCAGCACTTCCTTCGCTTCAGGCAATTGCCCGACGATTTCGTGGGTCTTGGCCAGCCAGTCATAGGCATCCATATACTTATTATTTTCAGACACCAGGTTTTTTAAAATATCTTCTGCTTCCTGGTATTTACCCTGCATGAAAAGGGTCTTGGCCAAGCCCAGACGTGCCCAGGCCACGGCCTTTAATTCAAATAAATATTTATATAATTCTTCCGCTTCAGCCGCTTCACCCTGTATCACATGCAATTCAGCACGCAGGCGCATGAAGTCTATCGCGTATTTGGGGTGATCGCGTTCACCATGATGGCAGGCCATGATGGCTTCCGGGATCAAGCCCTGCTCCATCAGGCTATGCACATCGACAAAGGCCTTGCGTTTTTCCAGTGCGCGAATGACGCGCTCCAGCAGCATGTCGGCAGTGAAGGGTTTGAGCAGATAGTCCGAAGGGGCAAGTTCAGCCGCGCTGACGACCTTGGCGTAAGAGCGCTCAGCCGTCACCATGATGAAGATGGTTGATAAAGGTGCCAGCTTGTGGTGGCGCATATCTTCCAATAGTTGCTGACCATCCTGGCCAACACCCAGATCATATTCGCACAAGATCAGGTCAAATACCTTGGCTTGTATGGTGCGCACAGCCGTACCGGCAGAAAGCCCGTGTTCTATCTTGGTAATACCGCACAGATTGAGCATATTGTGCAAACTGACCCGCATACCTGCATGCGGTTCAACGAGCAATGCCCTGATGTCGCTGAGTTCGCTCATTTCAACCTTTAGCGTAATTTATTGTTGATCTCGCTGCAGTGCATGCCTGGCCGTCTCCTGACCAGCCTGAATAAGGTTTTATGCTTACTTTATGCTTACTTGATATTTAAACAGGCAATTTCATTATATTAAAGTGACGGCGCAATAATATGGAAACTTTACCCCCATATGACAACAATGTTGCAAGGCTTTAACATATTTAACGCATTTACTTAAATATCCTTGCCAACAGCAGGACAAATAAAGAGATCAGTATGGTGGAAGCAAAGGGGAAGGAAAAATTACGGCCAAACAATTTGAAACGCACATCACCCGGTAAACGGCCTATGCCCAGCTTTTCCAGCCAGGGCAACAAGCTGGAAAACACGACAACGACGACAAAGATGGTTAATACCCAGCGTAACAAAGCCTGCTCCTGTTTTTTGTCAAATTGCCACAAGGCAATTTTATTGCATTTCAAATTCAGCCGCGGGCCATCATAAGCGATGGCTGCGATCGAGGCGCAATAAATTTTCTGGCAATTCCACACCCTGCCCCATCACCAGCACCTTGAACAACTCCCCCATTTCAGCGGGCGAGACCAGCTTTTGCAGGGCATTTGCCTTTGGCAGGTAGTCCATGACCTGCTCAGCTGAAGTGCGCGCCAGCACATCGGCTATGCCTGCCGCTGTCAAGAAACCAGCCTGACTGGTGTAATTCAATAGCTCAAGCCCTGCTGCCAATCCAGCCCTGGCCATGGCCGTAAAGTCAACATGGGCGGTGATGTCCTGCAAACCTGGGAAATAAAAGGGATCAGGGTGGGCATGATGGCGGTAATGGCACATCAGGCTGCCTTGCTGGCGCTGCGGGTGATAATACTCGGCAGCCGGGAAACCATAATCTATCAGTATTGCTGCTGCCGGTTTGCCGTTGGCGAGCAACATCGCGGCCATGCTGTGCATGAAGCCGGTAGCTACGGCATGAACTTCCGTCAGGTAACCTATCGGCAATTCATCTGCATAAGGGATTTGCGCAATCTTGTCAGGGCTGCAGGTATGTGGCTGTTCGCGGAAAATCAGTCTTGGCGTACTGTCTTCCTCCACCACCGCCACACCAACCTCATGCCAGCCATCTGCAGTCTTGATAACAAGGTCAACCGGCATGGCATCGAGCACCTCATTCCCTAGCACCAGACCAGAAAAAGAATCTGGCATTTTTTGCAACCATTGCACTTCTGGAAAGCCTTTCAGCAATTCTTCCTGACGTGCACGCAGTTCGCCAGACAATTCCACGATAAAATAGCGCTCTATCGCGATTCCAGACAATTGACATTCCGACAAAAAATCCAAGGCCAACTTGCCCGTGCCTGCACCGAACTCCATGACTTCAGCCGCAGTTTGACTGAATAACTGATTTGCCAGCCTGGCCAGAGTGGCACCAAATAGCGGTGACATTTCCGGCGCGGTTGTAAAATCACCGTCTTTGCCTAATTTTGTGGCACCACCGCTGTAATAACCGAGGTCAGGCGCATACAGCGCCAGTTCCATGTAGCGCGAAAACGGTATCCAGCCCTGATGTTGGTGGATGTCGTCGATAATCAGTTGTTGCAAAGCAGATGAAGCAGCCAACGCATCATCGCCAGGCACAGGTAGAGATAATTTATGCATAGCCGCATTGTATTGAAAAGGCAGTAATCCTGGTCAAGAATTTCCATGAGAGACGTATGAGCAGCAATAAGATATGAACAATAAGCACACAAACCGCACAGCACTGATCACCGGTGCCGCCAAACGCATAGGGCGGCATATCGCCCTGCACATGGCGCGGCAGGGTTGGGATATTCTTGTCCATTATGGCAATTCAGCAGCAGAAGCGCATACCCTGGTGACAGAAATCCAGGCACTGGGCCGCCGCGCCCATGCCTTGCAGGCAGACCTGGCAAATGAAACAGCAACGCATGCATTGCTACCCGCAGCGATAGCTGCCATGGGAAAGATAGATTGCATCGTCAATAATGCCTCGCTGTTTGCAGAAGATGATGTACACAGCTTCAGCCAGGTCAGCCTGGACAGGCACATGCATGCCAACCTGGCCGCACCCGTGATACTGGCGCAAGCCCTGCATGCGGCAACCGCAGACGGCGAACAGACTTGTGTCATCAATCTGCTGGATCAAAAGCTGTACAACCTGAATCCCGATTTCTTGTCATACACTCTGTCAAAAGCAGCACTGCAATGCGCGACGACGACACTGGCACAGGCACTGGCTCCAAAAGTACGCGTGGTCGGCGTTGCACCTGGCATCACCATGGAATCCGGCCATCAAAGTACGGCGGATTTCCAGCAGGCGCACCAGGTCACGCCACTGGGACGTTCCAGTACGCCAGAGGATATAGCCCGCACCGTCTGTTTTCTGGCTGACAGCCCTGCCATGACCGGCACCACCATCCTCGTCGATGGCGGCCAGCATCTTATTCCCTTGCAGCGCGACGTCATGTTCCTGGCGACTGCAAACCAAGTTATTTCACCTTAATCCCGGGACCACCATGTTATCCATCCTGCACCATCCCCAGCTCTCAGACTGCCGCCGCCTGTTCTTGCGCAATTATGAAATCTCCATCAACATCGGTGTGCATGAGTTCGAGAAAAAGGGCGAGCAACGCGTGCTCTTCAATGTGGACCTGTATATCCCGCTGGCCCTGTCTACGCCCAAGGATGACCAGTTGGAAGAAGTCGTCGATTATGATTTCATGCGCTGCACGATAGCCGACCGTATTTCCAAGGGCCACGTACACCTGCAGGAGACCCTGTGTGATGATGTCGCCACCATCATGCTGGCACATCCCAAAGTACGCGCAGTACGCATCTCTACCATGAAGCCTGATGTCTACGCAGATTGCGAAGGCGTAGGTGTAGAGGTATTCAAGATCAAAACCGACATCTAAGTCAAAATTTAAGTACGAAACTAAAGCCATATCATGCAAGCTCTTAATGAAGCACCGACTGAAACACTGGACGCCCCGGCCGAAGTAAAAGCCACGGTCAAGTCACAGGAAAAAATCACCTACGAAAACAATAAGCTGCACAAGCGCTTATGCCGCCTGGTTGGCCAGGCGATAGGCGATTTCAATATGATAGAAGAAGGCGACAAGGTCATGGTCTGCCTGTCTGGTGGCAAGGATAGCTATGCCCTGCTGGATATACTGATGACCCTGCGTGAACGTGCGCCTATCAATTTCGATATCATCGCCGTCAACCTTGACCAAAAGCAACCGAACTTCCCTGACCATATCCTGCCAGCTTATCTGGAAAAACTGGGCATCCCCTACCACATAGAAAACCAGGACACCTATAGCATTGTCAAGCGCCTGATCCCGGAAGGCAAGACGACTTGCTCGCTGTGCTCACGCCTGCGCCGTGGCATTTTGTACCGCGTCGCCGATGAACTGGGTGCCACCAAGATCGCGCTTGGCCATCACCGTGACGACATCCTGGAAACTTTTTTCCTGAACATGTTCTTTGGTGGCAAACTCAAAGGCATGCCAGCCAAGCTGCAATCCGACGATGGCAAACACATCGTCATCCGCCCCCTGGCCTATGTCAAGGAAGCGGACACTGAGCGCTATGCCGAAGTAAAAAACTTCCCTATCATTCCCTGCGATTTATGTGGTTCTCAAGAAAATTTGCAGCGCAAGCAGATCAAGGGCCTGATGCGTGAATGGGACAAGAAATTCCCTGGCCGCGTCGACAATATCTTTGCGTCCCTGTCCACCGTCGCACCTTCACATCTGATGGACAAGAACTTGTTCAACTTCACTGATTTGAAAGTCGATGGCGAAGCGAATCCGGATGGTGATATCGCTTTTGATGATGAGCCTTGTGCGACACCTGCTGCGGGTGTGATTTCTTTGCATCTGGATCAGGATTAAGCTGTAATTTGTAAAAACATAGGCTGCTCACGGGCAGCCTTTGTTTCATTCAAAACTATCAAGCTATTCTGTTGCCTGCTTTCCATACCCCCATAACGACAGGTATGCCACTGACAACACGTACACGCATATAGTCAGCCCGCAATCCCACAGCAATCTCTCCCCTGTCATGCAGGCCTATCATACGCGCCGGATTGCGCGTCACGGTCGCCACTGCCTTGGGCAAGCTGTAGCCTTCATTCTGCAGCAGGAAAGCTGCATGCAAGAGACTGGCTGGTACATAATCAGAAGACAAAACATCCAGTAAATCCAGCCTGGCCAGTTCTGCAGCCGATACATTGCCGGAATGCGAACCGCCGCGCACCATATTCGGTGCGCCCATGATGATGCCCAGGCCCTGCTCACGGGCAGCCCTGGCAGCAGCAACGGTGGTGGGGAATTCAGATATCGTCACACCATCATCGACACCTTCAGCCACATGTTCTACCGTTGTATCATCATGGGTAGCCAGTGGTACTGGCACATCCAGTTCACGGCAACTGGCAACGATGGCGCGGCGGTTGGAGGCGGCATAAGCGACCTGCCTGAGCAATAAACGCTCCAGCATGGAATCGACTTTTTCTTCACTCCAGCCACGCTTGCCGGATACATAGACGCGGTAATGGGTCAGGTCGGTCCACTGTCTTTGGCCGGGTGTATGGTCCATCAGGGAAACCAGCTTCAGACGTTCGTCATGCAGATAAGGAGTGAACATGTCCAGCAAGTTTTCTTCTGCCAGTTCCAGGCGCATGTGCAGGAAATGGTCTGCGCGTAAAATGCCTGAGTCTGCTGCCATGCGCAAACCTTGGGTGCAAGAATCGAGGCTGTCATTGCGCAGACTGTCTGAGTCTATATCACCGACTGAAATTGCATCAAGCACGGTCGTGATGCCGGATGCTGCAATCTGGGCATCATGTGCCAAAATAGCAGGCAGCGTAGGCCAGACTACCTTGGGACGTGGCATCAGGTGTTTTTCCAGATTATCGGTATGCAGCTCTACCATGCCGGGCAAGAGATAATCGCCTTGCCAGTCATCTGTACCCGTGACACTGGAAGCACGCGCTGCTTCAGTCAGGTCAGCTATCCTGCCCTGCTCTACCAACATGGAGCCGCTGATGACTTCATCGGCCAAAACAATTTGTGCGTTTTCTATTCTGTTCATCATGCTGCCACCAAAGAGACTGCTGCAGGTATGGAAAAAATTCTGGTCGCCAACGCCTGACGTACGGCCTCATCATGGAAGATGCCGACGACAGCAGCACCACGTTCACGCGCAGCATTGATCATGTTGATGACAGTGGCACGATTGGCTTCATCCAGCGAGGCGGTAGGTTCATCGAGCAAGAGTATGGGGTAATCGCAAATCATGGTGCGGGCAATGTTCACGCGCTGTTGTTCACCACCAGAAAAAGTCGCAGGCGGGATTTGCCACAGGCGCTTGGGTATGCGCAGGCGTGACAATAATTCTTCTGCCTGTTCATACGCTGCCTGCTTTTCTACACCGCGCATGAGCAAGGGTTCTGCCACCAGATCCAGTGTGCTGATGCGCGGTATCACACGCAGGAACTGCGTTACAAAACCCAGGGTACTATGCCTGACTGCCAGCACTTGTTGCGCAGGTGCAGACTGCACATCTACCCAGCCGCCCTCATCCGGGTCACCCTTGTGCCAGATATTCACGCTGCCACTACTGGCACGGTAATTGGCATACAGGCAGCGCAACAGCGTGCTCTTGCCTGCACCTGAGGGTGCATGGATGACCACGCATTCACCAGCATCCACCTGCATATCTATTTTGGAGAGGATGGACATTTCCTGCCCTCCTTGCAGATGCAGGGTAAAGTCCTTCGACAAAGCTTCAACAACGATACGTTTCAACATGTGTTCCTCAAGCCTGCAAGACGGATGACACCAGCAACTGGGTATAGGGATGTTGCGGATCATCGAGCACCTGATCAGTCAAACCCTCTTCGACTACCTGCCCATGGCGCATGACCATCAGGCGGTGAGCCAGCAAACGCGCCACTGCCAGGTCATGGGTGACGATGACGGCGGCTACCTGCAATTGCGAAACCAGCTGGCGCAATAAATCCAGCAAGCGCGCCTGCACGGAAACATCGAGGCTGGCCGTAGGTTCATCCATGAAAATCAGGCGCGGTTTGGTCACCAGGTTGCGGGCGATTTGCAGACGCTGTTGCATGCCGCCAGAGAAATCACGCGGCAAATCATCAATGCGGCTGGCATCAATTTCCACCCTGTGCAGCCAGTCCTGCGCCTCGGCACGTATCTGCCCATAATGCCGGGCACCGACTGCCATCAGGCGTTCACCGACATTGGCACCGGCAGAGACTTCTACCCGCAAACCATCCCTGGCACTTTGATGGACAAAGCCCCAGTCCGTGCGGGCCAGCAAGCGGCGGCGTGCTTCGCTGATGGTAAACAATTCCACCATGCCTTCATCGCGGGTATTGAACAAGACTTCACCCTGCTCTGGCTGCAACTGACCTGCCAGGCAATTCAACAGGGTAGACTTGCCGGAACCGGATTCACCGACTATGCCCAGCACTTCACCCGGATACAGGCTCAGGTTGACTTGTTCACAGGCTGTCTTGCCACCATAAAATTTACTGACATTGCGTGCCTGTAGCAACGGTTGGGTGTTATCAATATCCATCTTGCTCATGCCTGTTCTTCCCTGCGGGTGCGGCAATAATCAGTATCGCTGCAGACAAACATGCGCGAACCCTGGTCATCGACGATGACTTCGTCGAGGAAGCTGTCATTCGCATCGCACATGGCGCAACGGTGATCCCAGTGTTCTATCTCGAATGGATAATCTTCAAAATCCAGGCTCTTGACCGGTGTGTAAGGCGGTACGGCATAAATGCGTTTTTCACGACCGGCACCAAATAATTGCAGGGCTGGATTTTTATCCATCTTGGGATTGTCAAATTTTGGTATCGGTGAAGGGCGCATCAGGTAACGCTCATTGACGATGACGGGATAATCATAAGCAGTTTCTATCTTGCCCAGCCTGGCGATATCTTCATACAGCTTGACACTCATGAGACCATAGTCTGCCATCGCATGATATTTTCGTGTTTCTGTTTCGCTGGGTTCCAGCCAGCGCAGGGGTTCAGGGATAGGCACCTGATACACCATGATCTGCCCTTCAGCCAAAGGAGTTTCCGGGATGCGGTGGCGGGTTTGTATAACGGTGGCCGCCGTGGTTTTTTCCGTCGTTGCCACACCCGTGGTGCGACGGAAGAAGCGGCGTATATTGACTGCATTGGTGGTGTCGTCAGATCCCTGGTCTATGACTTTCAAGACATCATCATGGCCTATGATGGCGGCAGTGACTTGTATGCCACCCGTACCCCAGCCATACGGCAAGGGCATTTCACGCCCTCCAAATGGCACCTGGTAACCGGGTATGGCAACCGCCTTCAAGATGGCACGTCTGATCATGCGCTTGGTTTGCTCATCGAGATAGGCAAAGTTATAACCAGCTTCAGGCTCAGCCCTGGCAGGTGAGGCTTGTTCTGGGGTCTCTTGATACGCCTGGGTTTCCATGGTTTTCATCTCCATCATCATGCAGCTTTCTTACCGGATTTTTCAGCGGCTTGTTCATCTGCTGCTTCAAGCTTGCCAGCTTCAGCTGCCTTGGCATCAATGGCTGCACGAATGCCACGCAAGAGGCTGAGCTCAGCCTGAAAATCAACATAATGCGGCAGCTTCAGATGTTGCAAAAAGCCGGATGCTTCTACATTGTCGGCATGGTAGAGCACAAATTCTTCCATCTGTGCCGGTGCCGTAATTTCTTCTTGCAATTCGCTGGCACGCAAGGCGCGGTCTACCACGCCCATGGCCATGGTCTTGCGTTCGCAATGACCAAAGCCCAGGCCATAACCGCGAGTAAATTTCGGTGCTTCGTTTTGTGAGCCAACAAACTGATTCACCATCTGGCATTCAGTGATATCAATCTCGCCTATATCTATGGCAAAGTCCAGTTCTTCAGGCACGACTTGCACGCTGACCTTGCCGTAACGTATCTCGCCTGCGAAGGGGTGGTTACGGGCGTAACCGCGCTGGGTGGAATACGCCAGCGCCAGCAGAAAACCTTCGTCACCGCGTGCCAGGCTTTGCAAGCGCAGGGCGCGGCTGGCAGGGAACTGCAGGGGTTCACGCGTCAGGTCGAAAGGCTCTGGGTCGCCTTCAGGTATCAGTTCAGGTTCTATCAAGCCTTCTGCATTCAAAAAATCGAGTACACGCGGACAAGCTTCTGCCTCAGTATTTTCCTGTTCTACTGGTTCAGTACCGCCATTGCTCATGGCTTCAGCCGCCAGTGAAAAATCCAGCAGACGCTGGGTATAGTCATAAGTCGCACCCAAAACCTGACCACCCGGCACATCCTTGAAGGTAGCCGAGATGCGTCTTTGTATCAGCATATTAGCGGTATCCACAGGCACGGTCGCCATCAAGCGTGGCAATGTAGTGCGATAGGCGCGCAACAGGAAGATGGCTTCTATCAAATCGCCGCTGGCTTGCTTGATGGCGAGTGCCGCCAGGTCTTTGTCATACAGCGAAGCCTCGCCCATGACACGGGCCACGGCCAAGGACATTTGTTCGCGTATCTGGGCTATGCTGAGTTCAGGCACTGCGGTATCACCACGGCGCATTTTCGCCAGTGCTTCATACGACTGGGCAATGGCTTTTTCACCACCTTTGACGGCTACGTACATGGCAACTCCTCAGACTGCACTGCTGCTATCTTGCTGGTGCGCGGCAAGCCCAGTACTGCATCGCCACTGCAAAAAATCACATCCACACCTTGCGGGAAAGCCGCATGATTGACTTGCCATTTGCTGACGAAATCTGCAGGCAAGCCACTGATATAAATGCTGCGCTTGTCCTTGATGCCTGGGCCTGTGAGCTGGTATTCAGTGCCATTCGTCAAGTCATCGACTTGTATCAGCAAGGTCGATGACTTGTCGGGATAGGTCATGCTGCCTTGGGCAAAGCCCTGCAAATCCAGTTGCTGCAATGAGCTGGCCAATACCGCAAAATTCGCGGCGGACTTTTCATGTACCAGCGGCAGCCCACAATGGAAGCGTAGATAAGTACGCACTGCATCATTATCGAGTTCATCTTCCAGCCAGGCTGTGGTTTCATAATCCATCAGAGCGAGGCAGGCTGCGGCCGTCGCCATATGCAAAGGTGCAGGTGCTTGCAGCTTTACCCTGAGCTGCTGGATAGTGCCGGGCTCGGACAAGGCTTTCAGCAAACTGCGGAAGACAGCCTGCGCATCATGTACTGTATCTTCCCATGCTGGCAAAAGTTGCTGCATGGATGACGCAGTTTCCTCACTACTATCCGGTGAATATGTCATGCATCCTCTCCTCTGACCATGGTCATGAATTCCACCCTGGTGGCTTGTGCTTCAGCCTGCAATTGCTGGCGCTTCTGCTGCAACAACAACTCCAGTGGCTTGATGATATTTTCCTCGACCACAGGCCTGTGCTCACCTTGCATCAGCGCATCAAAAATCGCTGCCCATTCTGCATGACGCTGGTCGCGGCCAGCTACATAGGCTACGCCAGTTTCTCCTGTCGCCAGCCGCAAGGCACAGCGCGTCACTGACAGTTCACCGAGGTTGAACTGGCTGCCACTGCCACCAGTTCTGGCGCGTACCATGGCGAGACCGGTCTCAGGTTTTCTTAACCACAAATAAGAAGGCAGCTCGCCGAACTGGCGCACACTGGCAGCCAGGTCTGGTGCAGGCGCTTTCGCCAGTATAGACATCCAGCGGGCACGCTCTTGCTGGGCAGGGTTGGGGTTTTGGTCAGCATTCATAGCCCCACATTACAGCAGGCTTACATGAAGTCTTGATGACATCTGATCTGGAATTTTCTTGTCAATTTCCAGTCACATTTCGGGTTTATGATTTGTCATCGCGAGCAAGGGGATCAAGATGGAAACGCATATCGCAATACATGGCGGCAGCTACCTGCGACAAGACCAGAACGGCCATGCTGACTGGTCTGAAGACAGCATATATCTGCATGGCTTGAACATTGCTGCCATTGGCAATAAGAGTTCACAGCATGGTGGCAAGCAACAGTTTTTTGATGCCACAGACTTGCTGATACTGCCCGGTCTGGTTGATATCCACGGTGATGCTTTTGAGCGCCAGTTACAGCCTCGCCCTGCAACCAGTTTTGCCTACGATATCGCCTTCGCCGATACGGACAGACAACTCATCAGCAATGGCATTACCACAGCTTGCCACGGCCTGACATTTTCCTGGGAAGGCGGCTTGCGCGGGCGTGAAGCAGCCCTTGCCACGCTAGAGCAAGTGGCAGCACAAAAATCCCATGTGCATGCCGATCATCTGATACATCTGCGATTTGAAAACCATCACCTGGACGGTTTGAACGATGCCTTGAACTGGATAGAGTCTGGCCTGATCGCCTTCTTTGCCTTCAATGAACACCTGCCATCCATCCTGAAAAAAAGTACTTCCCCAGAAAAACTGGTGACCTATGCTGAGCGTGCGCGTTGCGACGTCGCCGGTTTTCTGGAACGCCTGCAAAAGGCACAGTCACGTTCACCCAAAGTTGCACAGGCCATCAGCCAACTGGCTGCAGCTTGCCGTCAGTGCGGCATCGCCATGGCATCGCATGATGATGAAACCCGCATGGACAGGGAGCGCTTCCAGGAACTGGGCGTCGATGTCAGCGAATTTCCCAAGACGGAAGAAGCCTTGCAGGCAGCGAAAGCCTTAGGCAACCATGTCGTCATGGGTGCACCGAATGTCTTGCTCGGTGGCAGCCATTGCGGTGGTTTGTCAGCCAGCGATGCGGTGCGCCGTGGCCTGTGTGACACGCTGGCATCCGATTATTACTATCCGGCCTTGCTGCATGCGCCTTTCCGCCTGGAACAGGAAGATGTCTGCAACCTGGCACAAGCCTGGCAACTGGTGTCACTGAATCCTGCCCGCGTACTGGGCTTGCATGACAGGGGCAATATCGCTGCTGGCCAGCGCGCCGACATTCTGATGATAGAGAAACAGGCCGATGGCAGTCCGCGCCTGATCGCGACCATCGCTGCAGGCAAGCTGGTATTTTGCGCCGAGCCGCAACGCCTGCAGTATCAGCAAGCCCTGGAACTGGCAGCCTGATGCGCTATGCCCTTTACTTTTCCCCGGCACCGGACAGCCCATGGTGGCAAGCCGGTGCCAACTGGCTGGGGCGCGACCCCATGCACACAGGGAAAATACCGCAGACGCATATTGCTGGCGTGCCAGATATCCTGCTCAGCCAGCTCACCAGTGAAGCCAGGCGCTATGGCTTTCATGCGACGCTGAAAGCCCCGTTCAATTTGCTCGAAGGTTTCCAGGAAGCGGACCTGATACAAATGGCCAGTGCCTTTGCCCAGGTGCAGCCTGTCATCAGTATCCGGGAAATCCAGGTGCGCATGATGGGTAATTTCCTGGCACTGCGTCCGCATGGCGATGACGCAGAAATCAATGCCCTGGCCATGCGTTGCGTCAGTTATTTTGACTTGTTACGTCGCGCCCCTGATGCGGCTTACCTGGCCAAGCGCCGACATGCTGGTCTCAGTGCCAGGCAGGAAGCTCTATTGCTGCAATGGGGTTATCCCTACACTGAAGAAGAATATCGCTTTCACCTGACACTCAGCGATGACTTGCTGGATGTGGATGCCGATGCGCAGTATGCCTTGCGCAAGGCAGCAGAACAGCAGTTCTCGCGCTTGCTGGACAATGCATCTCTTGACATTGATGCGCTGACGATATTTCGTGAAGAACGACCCGGTGCGCCTTTGAACTTCTGGATGCGTTTCCCCTTCCAGGCCAGGGTGCAACAGAAATCCCTGCCAGCGGCTGGCCACCTTTATTTTGTCGTCGGCCCCTCGGGTGCGGGCAAGGATACCCTGCTGCAATGGGTCAAAGAAAACCTGCCTGCCAATGCTGCACTGGAGTTTGCGCAGCGGGCTATCACCCGCCCTGCCCACGACAGTGAAGCGCATGAAGTCTTGAATCAGGAAGCCTATTGGCAAGCCGCTGCCGCAGGTCATTTTTGCATGCAGTGGCAAGCCAATGGCCTCAGTTACGGCATACGCAGGAATATCGAGGCCAAGCTCAAATGCGGCCAGGATGTCATCGTCAATGGCTCGCGTGAATACCTGCCACAACTGCGCCAGCTATTCCCGGATGCACGTATTATCTGGATCATGGCTGACCCCGAGCAGATCAGGCAGCGCATGGAAAAACGCCAGCGTGAATCTGGTGCAGCCTTGTTGAACCGCCTTGACCGGGGTTTGAAATTTACTGTGCCTGATGACCAGGATATTATCTGCATAGACAATAGCGGCCCTATACACGTTGCAGGGCAGAAGCTGTTGAAGATATTTTCAAAAGAATAGAGCAGGTACAGTCATTATGGATGCATTTTTCCCCTCAGACTGTTTCAACTTGACTTGAGAATTGCAAACTCAGTTTTTCCATCATCGCGATGAAGACTTGCAAGCCCACAGTCTTTGCACCGACTACTTTTGCAGTGTCATCCCATTGCCGCAATCTGACTGCATCTTCTGCATATTCCTGGCCTATGAATTCAGTTGCCTGCGTCACTGAGTATGGGCCACCCTGCCAGATCAGGCTACGTTGTGACGCATGTGACAAGCCCGACCAGTACAGTGGATCTGCTGCACACAGATAACGCTTGGCTTCGACATGCATGCGTATGGGTTCTGTCACATCCCTGTTAAACAATTCTGCCAGCAACAAGGCTGCCAACTCGCCATGCGGAAAAGTCTCATCGGTTTCATCGTCAGCCATGTGCGCCAGGTCATGCAACAGAGCAGCAATGACGAGTGCATTGCTTGCGCCTTCTTCCATGGCCAGGCTGGCGCATTGCAGGGCATGCTCAAGTTGGGTGATGGCCTCACCACCATACAAACCACCGGCGCGGTTTTGCAACCAGTCTATGACTTGCGGAAGAGTGATACCCTGAACAATTTGGCGTTTCTGTGCTTGCATATCAGCTATATCCACTGTATATCAGATAAAAACTTTTCTGAGACGGGAAGAGATCACATCGATCATGCTGACAGTCAGCACGATCATCAATAAGACTGCGCAGGTTTGCGCGTACTGGAAGGCACGTATGACTTCCCACAAGATCACGCCTATGCCACCGGCACCGACCATACCAACGACAGTGGCAGAGCGCACATTCGATTCAAAGCGATACAGTGCAAATGACACCCATAGCGGCATGACCTGGGGCAGGACACCGTAGACAATTTCCTCCAGCGCATGGGCACCAGTTGCACGTATGCCTTCTACCGGTTGTGGGTCTATCGCCTCGACTGCTTCAGAAAACAGCTTGGACAAGATACCCGTGGTATGCACGAACAAGGCCAGCACACCGGCAAAAGGACCAAGACCAACGGCCACCACAAACAGCATGGCAAACACCATTTCATTGATGGCGCGTGCGGCATCCATCAGGCGGCGTACAGGCTGGCTGACCCAGGCTGGCGCAATATTCGATGAGCTCATCAAACCCAGGGGGATGGAACAGACTACAGCCAGCGCAGTGCCCCAGGCGGCGATCTGTAAAGTCACCAACAGCTCTTGCAGGTAGATGCGCCATTCATGGAAGTCTGGCGGAAAAAAGCTGGCGGCATAGGTCAGCATATTGCCGCTGTCGCGCAATAATTCCAGAGGGCGCATATCAGCCCCCTGCCAGGACATGGCAAGTATGGCGAGGACTATGCCCCAGACCAGTAATTTTCCGGTATCGCGCTTTGGCGCTTCCGGCAAATTCATGACGGCTTGTGGGCGGGCTGTTGGTGTGCTGTTCATGCTATCAAGACTTGGCGATGTCGTTCAGTTTGCGGTTGATATCGTCGAGCTTGGCTTTCTTTTCATCAGCATTCAGGGCGACGTCTGCTTCTATCTTGACTTTTTCCTTGAACAATTCAAGCTGACGCACTGGCTTCAATTGGGCATTGCTGGAATCCTGAAAACCACCCAAAGTCAGCTTGGCCAATTGTGCTTTTTCACGCGCTGCATCAGGGCCAGTCTTGCCATAGCTGATAAAGAATTCCTTGATCTTGGTTTTAATATCGGCTGGCAAGTCCTTGCGCCATACCAGAGGATCAGCAGCGATCAAAGGGGATTTCCAGACCTGACGCAATTGACTGGCTGTTTCTGGTTGGCGTGCCTTGATGCGGTCCAGCGTATCAGAACTATGCACGGCAGCATCTACCTGCTTGTTGGCAACCGCCAGGATATTGGTTTCATGATTGGCACCACGCACGGTCTTGAAAGCTGTTTTCGGGTTCACATTGTTTTGTGCGAATACATAATAACTGGGCACCAGGAAACCGGAAGTGGAATTAGGATCACCTATGCCGAAGTTCATATTCTTGGCATTTTTCAAGACATCTTCCATGGTTTGATAGGAGCTGTCCTTGTGCACGCTGATCATGCTGTAATAACCGAGAGTACCGTCAGCATTCACCATCTGCGCAAACACTTCAGAGTTGGCGCGGTCAACAGCTTCGATAGCCGACTTATTCCCCAGCCAGGCGAACTGCACTTTATTGAAACGCATGCCTTCAATGACGCCTGCATAGTCAGAGGCAAAGAAGGCCGTGACCTTGATGCCCAGCTTCTTGCTCATGTCATCCAGCACTGGCTGCCAGTCCTGTTTCAGGTTTTGCGAAGATTCGGTAGAGATGAGGCCAAAGTTCAAAGTCTTGACTGCATCTTCTGCCATGACGGCAGTAGCAGTTGCGGCCATCACCAGGCCCAGGGTCAGACTGCGCACGAATTGACGAAACATGGAAATACTCCTGAAGGGTAAAGAAACTCAGGCGGCAGCCGCGAGAGTGGGTAAAGAGAGTGAGTCGACAACAGGTGTAGCACTTGCAGTGTTGACCGGTACCGGATTGAGCAATTCTTCTGCCTCTGCGCCATACAGTTCACGCAGCATGGGCACAGTCAATTCGCTGGAAGGGCCGTCATAGACGACACGGCCACGCGACAGCGCCACCGTGCGCGGACAAAAACGAAAAGCCACATCGACCTGGTGCAAGGAGACCACAACAGTCGTGCCGTCCTGACGATTCAGGTCAGCAAGGGTCTGCATGACACGACGGGCAGACTCAGGGTCCAGCGAGGCTATCGGTTCATCGGCCAGTATGACTTTGGCTTGTTGTACGATTGTGCGGGCAATGGCAGCGCGTTGTTGCTGACCACCAGACAAGGCTGATGCACGTTTATAGGCATGTTCAGCAATACCCACACGTGCCAGCGCGGCCAGGCCCAGGGCTTTTTCTTCCTGGGTAAAAATACGGAAACAACTGCGCCACAGCGGGATGCGGGCGATACCACCAGTGAGTACATTGGTCAGCACCGGCAAACGCCCGACCAGATTGAATTGCTGGAAGACAAAACCGATTTGCGAACGCAGATGACGTATCTGTTTGCCGACCACACCGTTCGCCTGCAAGACCTGCTCACCAAGGCGTATATCATTCTTGTCTGCATTGGCTGTGATCAGGCCAGAGATATGACGCAATAAAGTTGATTTACCAGAACCGGATGCACCGATGAGTGCGACCATTTCACCTGGTTTGAAAGTAAGGGCAATATTATCCAGCGCCTGATAGCCACCTTTAAAGGTTTTGGAAATCCCGTTGATTTCTATCTTCATCGCATTTACCCCGCCTGGACAATTGAGCTAATCCACGGGAGTATTGGACAAGAATATGTCAGGCGTATGAAGGCGAGATTACAGGACGATGAAACGACGACATTTCCACGCAAAAAAACAGCGGATTTGCCGTCAGACAAATCCGCTATTTCAACAATTGGAATTGAGCAAGATATTCCTGATCAGGCTTTGCGGCCATCCAGACTCCAGCCACCGCTGCCATGTATCAGGACATACAACAGGCCACCCGCCATGGAGATATTCTTCATGAAATGTATCATCTGGTTTTGTGCCACATCTGCTGGCACGCCCCAGAAATTATGAAAGATGAAAGCTGCTGCCAGTGTGAACAAGATCATTGTCGCTGCGGCCCAGCGTGCACGCCAGCCGACGATGACCATGAGGCCACCACCTAGTTCTACCACGATGGCAGCTATCGCTCCAAGGGCGGGTAAAGGCAGGCCCTTGCTGGCGATATAGCCTACGGTTTGTTCAAAGCCGGAGATCTTGCTGGCACCGGATGCCACGAAGATCAGAGCGATCAAGACACGGGCGATGAAGGAGCCGAAGACGGGTCCTATGGTTTCTGTTTGTTTCATTTTGTTTTCCTTATATGTAGATTTTGATTATCGGTAGTGAGAGTCTGGCTTCGTAGGTTGGGCTACGGGTCATCAGCCCAACACTCGGCGTTTAAATGACATACACGTTTGCAGAGGCCCAGTGTTGGGCTGATAAGGCGTAGCCCAACCTACGAAGTTCCCTCGTTTAGCCTAGCTCTTGCATCAAACAATATCCGCCAACTTGCCTTCGCGAAAATCACTGATCGCTTTAAAAATTTCCGCCTGACTATTCATCACAAACGGCCCATACTGCACGATGGCTTCCCCCAGAGGCTGACCAGCAATCAACAACAACCTGGTATCGACTTTGGCATCAATCACAATACCATCCGCATCCGGTGATTTTTTCAATATCGCCATACGCTGCACAGGCACCTCACGCTCAGCTATCTGCACTTCACCTTCATAGACATACACAAAGGCATTGAAACTGGCTGGCAGGCTATGCTTAAAACTGCTACCGGCTGGCATGTGTATATCCAGGTACAGCGGCTGGGTCACTTCACGCTGCACGGCACCTGCAATGCCATGACTGCTACCCGCAATGATGCGCACTTTGACACCGGCGGCTGTCAGCAACTCAGGGATGGTGTCGCTCTGGATATCGCGGTACCAGGGCGCTATCATCTTGTCCTTTGCTGGCAGGTTCAGCCAAAGCTGGAAGCCTGCCATGCGGCCTTCTTCCTGTTCCGGCATTTCTGAGTGAATCACGCCACGCCCTGCCGTCATCCATTGCACACCACCGTTTTGCAGCAAGCCCTCATTACCGGCACTGTCGCGGTGGCGCATGCGTCCGGCCAACATATAAGTAACCGTTTCAAAACCACGGTGCGGATGGCTGGGGAAACCGGCGATGTAGTCACCTGCCTCGTCACTGCCGAAAGCATCCAGCATGAGGAAGGGGTCCAGCCGGTATTGCAGTGGCTGTGTCAGTACCCGTGTCAGCTTGACGCCGGCACCATCTGAAGTAGGCTGCCCGGCGACCAGTTGTTCTACCGTGCGTGATTTGTTCACGCTTTCAGCCTGTTGAACTGTGTTGCTTACAACTACATCTTTCGTTTCCATGATCCATCGTCCTTGTAGATAGCCTGCTAATTTTTATAATTAAGCAGGCAGTAAATCATTAATTTGCTGGTGTGCTGAAGCCAGTGATGCTTTTTCTGCATCCGGGCCCATGGCCAGACCTTCTGCATAGACAAACTCTACATCGGTCATGCCCAGGAAGCCAAAGAAGGTTTTCAGGTAAGGCATTTGTGTGTCGTTTGGTGTATTGCGATACAGGCCACCACGTGTCAGTACCACATACACTTTCTTGCCAGTCAACAGGCCTTCAGGGCCATTGGCGGTATAACGGAAAGTCACCTGGGCGCGGGAAATCGCATCTATCCAGTTTTTCAATTGGGCCGAGATACCAAAGTTATACATGGGTGCGCCAAGTACGACCACGTCTGCGGCCTGGATTTCTGCGATCAGTGCGTCATCCAGGGCTACACGGGCTTGCTGCTCTGCCGTACGCTGGTCTGCCGGTGTGAACAGGGCTTGCAGTGCTGTTTCATCAAGTATGGGGTGAGGATTGCTGCCCAGGTCACGTACATTCACGGTGGCGCCAGAAGATGTTTCCAATAAAACCTCGACCAGGCTATTCGCCAGTTGAGTGGAATGAGAAGCTTGGGCACGGGCGCTGGAGTTGATTTGCAGGATGTTCATTTTGTGTTCCTTTCAGATAAAGAGTTGATGGACGTACTTTAATCGTTCCAAAAACAATCCGGAAGGCGTTAAAATGGATATCATTGTTCCAAAAATAGGAAAATAGTATGGGAGCGCGATCATGACTCTGGAAGCCAACGACCTTTTGCTATTTGCCCGTGTGGTCGAAGAAGGCAGCTTCAGCAAGGCGGCAGAGAAGCTGGGGGTGCCCAAATCGACGCTGTCACGCCGCATATCTGCCCTTGAAGCCCAGCTAGGCGAACGCCTGATCTTGCGTACTACGCGCAAGCTGACAGTGACTGACCTTGGACAAAATGTTTTGCTGCATGCACAACATGTGCAGGAAGAAGTGGATGCCACACTGGCGCTGACCCAGCACAGGCAGGCCGAGCCGAACGGCAGGCTGAAGGTGTCGATGCCTGGCGATTTTGCCAATCATCAAATGGGTGAGCTATTGTCTGATTTCATCAGCAAATATCCTTCCGTGAACCTGGAACTTGATTTATCACCGCGCAGGGTGGATTTGATAGGTGAGAATTTTGATGTGGCCATCCGTGTCGGTGACCTGCCCGACGATGCCTCACTCGCTGCACGGGGACTGGTGCGCTTCAGCATAGGCCTGTATGCCTCACCGGCATATTTGAAATTGCATGGCGCACCCGCAGAACCGGAAGCCCTGATGGAACATGATTGCCTGCGCCTGACTGCGCGCAATGGCGAACCATCAGTCTGGCGCATGGAAAAGGATGGTGCAGTCTGGGAAGGCATACCGCCTGGCAGGGCCAGCGCCAATTCGCCCGAATTGTTGACGCGCCTGGCTGTGCGCGGCAAAGGTATCACCATGCTGGCGGACCATTTCGCCGGTCAGCATGTACACAAGGGTGAACTGGTGCCTTTGCTGGAAGACTGGAAACTGCCTGAGGTCACTGTCTGGGCGGTATTCCCGGGACGCCGCCTGATGCCTGCCAGAACACGGGTTTTTCTCGATGCCCTGCAAGCAGAATTCTCAGGCCCGCGCTGCCAGAAGATGCTGGAAGAAGTCAATGATTGCAAGACTGGACGTATAAGTATCAAGTCTTTCTAAGCGGAGCTGAATCAAGTTTCAGTACTGACCTTGTCCCAGTCATTTTCTTCTTCATACTGGCACAGCCAATTGGCCGCCTGATGCCATTCGCGTACCGCATCTGCATTCAAATTACCAGGTGCATCGCGCCCGGTAATATGCGCATGACGAACAGCCCAGTGCAGGCGGTACAATAAATCCGACCAGTCCAGTACCTGCCCTTTGCGGCGCGGCTTCAAGGCTGCCTGCAAACGCTCGGGCGCTTCCATCGCATGCGGGAAGAATTTCAAGATTTGTTTGAGGTTCGCGGCTTGCGTAGGAACAGCCAGCTTGTCGGTCAAACCTGCAGCCCAGACCAGGAAATACAGTGACTCCTGCCTTTGCAGAAATTGCGCACGCAATTCTTCAGTGATTTCATCCGCAAACAGAAATGCGTTTTCCTGCGCAGACAGGCAGGTCTTCAGACCATGGACTTCCAGATAGGAGCGATAACGTGCCACATCATCACCAGTCGCTACCGCAGTCACCGCCCACAGGGCCAGCATGCGCTGCATCACTTCTTCAGGCGTACGCAGTTCCACTTCTTCATCAGACTCAATCACATGCAATTGCACATTGATGCGGATACCACGTTTATGCAATTCCAGTTCGGAAGCTTCTTTGCGTTGCTCTGGGCTCATTATTTCTTCAATATTGTTAATCAATTCACTCGCTGATGCCGAGCAGACGGATTATCCCAGATTTTGCAACGCCAGTGCGGGCAAGCTCAGCACGCCTCCACATTCAAGGCCGTATTAGAATGCATACCTGTCACCTGTTATTTCAAAGCTTATATGCCTGAAACCAAACCCTTTCCCGTGCTACAGACGCCAAACTATCAACTGCGCCGCATCATCGCTACCGATATGCCAGCAATTTTCAAGGGATTGTCTGACCCGCGGGTTACTGAATATTATGGTGTCAGCTACGATACGCTGGCATCAAGCCAGTCGCAGATGGACTGGTATGAACAGGTCTGGCTGGATGGCACAGGCCTGTGGTGGGGCATCTGCAACAAGGAATCACCAGAGCAATTGATAGGCACTTGCGGCCTGCATGAATGGGAACAGGAACACCATTGCGCCGAAACTGGCTTCTGGCTTTCACCCGACCACTGGGGCCAGGCTGTCATACCAGAATGCCTGAACGCCATGATCACCCACTGCTTCCAGCATCTGGGTCTGCACCGCTTGCAAGCCATGGTTGAGCCAGAGAACATTGCCAGTTGGCGCCTGATAGAAAAACTGGGTTTCCGGCTGGAAGGTGTGTTACGGGAATGCGAATTCAAACATGGACGCTATGTTGATCTCAAATGCTATTCCTTACTGGACAGGGAGTTTGGTTCATTACAGGATAGTCGCTGATTTGCAAGAACGACAGGCCAGTCTTTGTATGGGGAGTACGCAGATGGCCTGCCGGGTTGCAAAAACTTAGGTATAAAATCACGTAAAGCAGTGGTGGTGCTGTTGGGTTTGATTTCGGGGTTGCAGTTGTTCTTGAATTTTGCAGTTCCCATGTGTAGACGCCGTTTGTGCAGTACAGAAAATGGATTAAGAAGAGCCGCTGTTTGAGCGCAGCGAGGTTCGGATCTTCCCATTTTTTGTACTGCACAAACGGGAACCCCCTTCAGGGGGCGA
>JAZJXP010000081.1:0-12683 GCA_040390835.1 Pseudomonadota bacterium | reverse complement strand
TCTTGCTGCGCTACATTTACCTGGTTTGGCCATTTCCAGCTTGGAGATACTTATTTTTCCTTGCTCTTCAGGGATGCTCTCTAGCCCTGCGCCGCCAACAAAGACACCTAACTTAATATACTGTCGAATAAAATATTTTTTGCCAGTCTCGAACATTAATTCAAGGGTGTTTGGCGAAAACTCAGATTCTGTATCGACTTTGTGTTTTTTCCCGCCCTCAACTTCTGTATAGAAAAATACATCTGGCGCACTCTCACCTATGCATTTTCCATCAATCCATACGTCTTTTTTCAAAGCCTTGCCGACGAAACTGTCGCGATAAATATAAACGCCAGCATTGCCTTGAGCAGGTGGATTGAATTCTTTTGCCTTTGATGATTCTGCTTTTGAGGCCATATCCACAGATGCACACCCAGAAATGAGAAGTGTGGTTGCAATTGTAAGGATGGTGATGATCTTCATTGAATTGATACCTTGTGATTATTGAAGGATTGAGCTGATGCGCGCCGGGTCACTACGAATTGATGCTCAGCGTTAAGCAGTGTGAATCGCAGTCAGTGGATTTTAAAAAAGATGCATTGTTAGTGATTCTTGGTCTAGCGTCAAGTTAGACGCTTCATTGGCTTATCCTTCTTGAGCTACATATTAGCCAGCGCCATCGATGTCACTCAGGCGCCGGAGCTGACACAGTGCGACGATAAATAAGCCTGGCATACATCTTCACTTTAAAGAATGCGAGCCTTAGCTGTTTAATCCAACAAGTAGCAGCAATGGTCGATATTGTGGACAAGCAATGGCTCGTCAAAATTCAGCAACTAAAACTCAATGTATTCAATGTTTTTCCAAGAATTGACGAAAGGATTGTGATTTATGTTGTCGTGGGTCTGTCAGCATATGCTTCCATTCGAAGGTGAGTTGCCCGTGACAAGGTACAATACGGTATTGTAAATTGACGCCTTGTTTTATTGTGAATACAAAAGCACTACCCCCGCGCCGCGTATCCGTGGCCCCAATGCTGGACTGGACTGACAGGCATTGCCGCCAGTTCCACCGCCATATCACCCGCAACTCCTGGTTGTATACCGAAATGGTGACGACAGGGTCGCTCTTGCATGGTGATGTACAGCGTCATCTGGAATTTAATCCGGGTGAGCATCCGGTTGCCCTACAATTGGGTGGTAGCGAACTGGCTGATCTTGCGCATGCTGCCAAACTGGGTGAGCAATGGGGCTATGATGAAATCAATTTGAATTGCGGTTGCCCGTCTGAACGCGTGCAAAAAGGTGCATTTGGTGCATGCCTGATGGCAGAGCCACAATTGGTTGCTGATAGCGTAAAGGCGATGAAGGATGTGGTCTCTATCGATGTCACTGTCAAACATCGCATAGGTATCAATGAAGTGGATTCTTATGAATTCATGCGTGACTTTGTCGGTACCGTCGCTGACGCAGGTTGCAAGACCTTTATCGTCCATGCCCGCACTGCCATACTCAAGGGCTTGTCACCACGAGAAAACCGTGAAATCCCGCCACTGAAGTATGACTATGCCTATCGCCTGAAAAAGGAATTTCCTGACCTGGAAATCATCCTGAATGGCGGCATCAAAACCCTGGAAGACATGGATCTGCATTTGCAGCATGTCGATGGTGTCATGATAGGGCGAGAGGCATATCACAACCCCTATTTCATGGCTAGCTTTGACGAGCGATATTATGGCGATGCCACTCCGGTGAAGAGCAGGGAAGAAATTTTGCAGCAGATGATTCCCTACATCTATCAACAGCTGGAATTGTATGGCAATGGTGGCAAAGGCTTGCGCCTGAATACCGTCATCCGCCATATGCTGGGTTTGATGATGGGTCTGGTCGGTGCGCGCGTGTTCCGTCAGATACTGTCTGATAGTAAGAGACTCGCTTCTGGCAAGCCTGAGTTATTACTGGAAGCGGCCCTTGCCATGCAAAGCGTTACTGCATTTGACAGAAGTCAGGAAATGCCAGACTCTGTTGCTGCATAGCAGGTAGTAGATTTGTGTGTGCAGCTTACTCAAGTTCGATACATGAGCTAATTTGTAAATCAAACGCGAGTATTCGTAAGAATTTGTAATACATCATTGAGTTGAGTTCTTGTCGGAATATATTGCTTATGTTTCATTGCACGCTCCTTCAACTCACTACCTCAGTGAGATTTCGCCTACGCATTCATATGCGTGGGCTTTTTTATGCCTGTTATCTTGGGTTGTGTCTTTTTAGGCAGGAATGATATGCGCTCTATCAACTTACGCAACATCGTCTTCTCCGCTTGTTTTACCCTGTTTGCTTCTCTTGCACATGCGACTCCAGTCATGGAAGTGCGCCTGGACGGTTTGCTGGCCAAAGCAGGGGAGTTAAAAAAGGATTTGAATCTGAATGCCAATCAGCAATTGCTGTGGCAGCAGACAGAAAGCAAGCTATCGTCAGTGCTACATCAGCGCGATGTGCGCAGGAACCGGATGCAAGCAGAGCTGGAGTTGCGCCTGGAGCAAAATAATATTGAATTGCGTGACCTGAACCCGCAAATTGAGCAAGAAGAGCAAACCACCGCGCAAGAAAACAAGCAAATGCGCGAACTGGTACTGACCCTGAATGATGCACTGGATGACAAGCAGCGCCAGGCCATGCAAATGTTTATCAATGCATCCCTGCGCACCACGGCAGACGCGCCTAAAGCTAAACGCCCCGATAATGGTGATGCACCGCAGCGCAAAAGTGGCATGGGTAGGCAGCGTGAGGGTGCGGGCGGTGGTGGCAAATTCTGATGCGGCAGAGGCTGTGTTGGTATAAGTTAAATATGCCCTGAGCCTGATTGCCCAAGAATGCTATTGCCAGCAAGCCAAATTCCTCGTATAATGCGTAGCTCTCTTGCACTGCAATAATTTGTGCGGGATACAGTGGTGGCCGTAGCTCAGTTGGTAGAGTCCAGGATTGTGATTCCTGTTGTCGTGGGTTCGAACCCCATCGGTCACCCCAGAATTTCGCTAAGTAAATCAAAGCTTAGCTTCAAAAAGCCCGGTTAATTGCCGGGCTTTTTGCTTTCTCAGCGTTGTATTCAAATATCAGCGCTTAATTGCATCTTCATTGCCGTCCTGATTAAAAAATTCAGCAATTGCCGTGCTTGCTTTGAGGTGTGAATTTTAGATCCATGCCAGCTTTTGCCCGATGCCAACATTGAAAATACTCAATGCATCTTTTGATGTCTTGCTCGTTTGTAGCGATGATTTAGATAATATTTCGCTAAATCACTTATTCCTGAGGGCATGTGTGCGCAAGCGCTCATAAAATTTTTGCATGACGTGATAGGCTAGCGCTCCACTACCCGGCTTTGTCTGTGTGACAAAATCTCTGGTGGAATTTTAAGGCCAAAAACGTTAATGCAAACATCCCCCAGTCCTATGCAAAATCATCTGCTTGCGGCCTTGCCCGCTGCGGAATTTGCATCACTATCGATTGGGTTAGAACTCATTACCATGGCTGTTGGCGATGTGGTGTATGAGGCGGGTGTGCGTCAGCAGTTTGTTTACTTCCCTACTTCCGCCGTCGTTTCATTACTTTATGTATTGGAAGATGGTGTCTCCGCCGAGATTGCCGCTGTTGGTCATGAAGGTGTGGTCGGTATTTCCCTGTTTATGGGTGGCGATACCACGCCTAACCGCGCGGTAGTGCAAAGTACTGGTTTTGCCTATAGGCTCAAGGGGCAATTGCTGAAGGTTGAATTTGACCGCGCTGGCCCTTTGCTGCGGGTCTTATTGCGTTATACGCAGGCGCTGATCACGCAAATGACCCAGACTGCGATTTGCAATCTGCATCATACGGTAGAGCAGCAATTGTGCCGCTGGTTGTTGTTGAGTCTGGACAGGCTATCTTCAGAGTCAGTAAATATCACCCAGCAAAGAATTGCCAACGCCCTGGGTGTGCGTCGTGAGCGGGTGACAGAGGCCGCAGGCAGTTTGCAGCGCGCTGGCTTGATCTGTTATAGCCGTGGTGCGATTATCGTACTGGACAGGCCGGGCCTGGAAAAAGTGGTTTGCGAATGCTATTTCGTCGTGCAAAAAGAATTTACACGACTGCTCACTTCGATTCCCTTTCAATAAACTTGATTTAGTCTGCGTGTGATGTAATCTACTTGTTGAGGGCAGCCATATAGTCTGCAAAAGCGAGACTATTTTCTTGTTTGAACAATAAGTTGCTATAAATCGAACTTATATGCGCGATGGCGCACATACGCCAGCCTCATACCTGCTACTCTGTGTATAGATAATCCAGTCTATACAATCCATGCCGCTCCAGCGAGTTGGCAGCTCAGAGCCCCACCCATGACCATTCCGCATAATCCTCTGCAAAATCACTTGCTCGCCGCTTTGCCGCAAGCAGAGTTTGATCGCCTTGCCCTGCATCTTGAACTTGTGGAAATGTCGCTGGGGCAAGCCTTGTATGAAGCTGGCGGCACCTTGAATTACGTTTATTTTCCAACTACCTCCATCGTTTCCTTGTTATATGTGCTGGAAAGCGGTGCCTCTGCTGAAATAGCCATCGTCGGTAATGAAGGCATACTTGGTATTTCCTTATTCATGGGTGGTGAAACGACACCCAGTCGCGCAGTAGTGCAATGTGCCGGTTATGGCTACCGCCTTCAGGCGCAGTACTTGAAAGATGAATTCAATCGCGCCGGGCCGTTCTTGCGTCTCTTGTTACGCTATACCCAGGCGTTGATTACGCAAATGACGCAAACCGCAGTCTGCAATCGCCATCATTCCATAGAGCAGCAACTGTGCCGCTGGCTGTTGCTGAGCCTGGACCGCCTACCTTCAGATTCTGTTTCCATGACGCAGGAACTGATTGCCAATATGCTGGGGGTCAGGCGGGAAGGTGTAACTGCTGCCGCAGGCAATATACAAAGACTGGGCTTGATACAGTATAGCCGCGGGCGTATCGACGTAGTAGACCGCCCCGGGCTGGAGAAGGTGGTTTGTGAATGCTATGCGGTGGTCAAGCATGAATTTGATCGCTTGCTTGCTGATATACCTCAAGGTGACCCTATGCATGTATTGGGGTATTCTGAGCGGCGCGCAGCGATGATCCGCCCTCCCTCGGGGTAAATCGGTTCAGATCGAAAAGATAATTAATTTAATCTTGTTATGGGTGTTTGCAGCAAATCTTTTCTCAATCAAGCATTTTGAGCAGTGTCACATAGGTTTAATGCCTGATTTGCAGCTGTATGTACGCTAGCGTACGTAACTATTTTTTTGAAACTGCCATAGTGCAGCTTCCAATGCAGGATTGTAAATAAGGTTGCCGATACATGTGATATAAACTGAGCAGGCAAGAACTGCTGAGTTTTCTGCGCATTATTCTTCTATATGTGTGATAGCGAACAGACACTATAGGCATAAATGCCATAGAGTCAGGGAGCGGGGCATGCTGAGCAGATTTTTCTGCGTAGGTATTGTGCTTTGTCCTTCATTCTAAATTACGCAGGAATTCGATATGGACAATCAAATAGACCCGAATCAAAACCATTTGCTAGCGGCATTATTGGATACAGAATTTGATCGCCTGGCCCCCCATCTGGAACTGGTTTCCATGTTGCTTGGGGATGTCTTGTATGAGTCGGGTGGTAAGTTGCAGTATGTGTACTTTCCAGTGACGGCGATTGTTTCACTGCATTATTTGCTGGAAAACGGTGGATCTTCAGAAATAGCCGGTGTCGGTAATGAGGGCTTGGTAGGTATTTCATTGTTTATGGGGGGAGATACCACGCCCAGCCGTGCGATAGTGCAGACTGGTGGCCAAGGTTATCGTCTTAAAGCGCATATTCTGCTGGAAGAATTTAATCGTGCCGGGCCAGTGTTGCGCTTGTTGCTACGCTACACCCAGGCATTGATTACCCAAATGTCGCAAACGGCGGTATGCAATCGCCACCATTCGGTAGAGCAGCAACTATGTCGCTGGCTGTTATTAACGATGGATCGCATGAAGGGCAGTGACCTGACAATCACCCAGGAATTGATCGCCAATATGCTGGGTGTGCGGCGCGAAGGAGTAACCGAAGCAGCAGGTAAGTTGCAAAACTATGGCTTTATCAGTTATCGCCGTGGACATATTACCGTCGTTGACAGGGCAGGGTTGGAAGACCATGTGTGCGAATGCTATGGCGTGGTAAAGAAAGAATTTGCCCGCCTGCTGTCTGATGTTTTGCAGCGCCAGAATAAAACTGTACCTGTTGGGCCTGCTACCATCGTCAGAAAAGCTGGCTACGTGCAGGGTAGCATGGGTTTGTAAATGCTGATTTGAATTTCGAAACTCACTGAAGGTTTGCTGTGAATAAAAATATATGAAGGCAATCTCGGTAGAGCGTCTTACTCTAATCGGCTTTGGTATCACCTTGCTGGCCTTGTTGATGATAGGTGGTATTGCCTGGAATATCGCTGTCCCTTTTGATGCCGTCAAGTCTATAGACCATACCCGCAAAGTGATTGATGACCTCAGTGAACTGAGTGTCAAATTGTCTGAGGCGGAGAACGGTCAAAAAGCCTATTTCCTGACTAAAGAAGATCGTTTTATAAGCCAGCGCAATAGTCGGCTCAAAGACATGGCGATAGTCATTCAGCATTTGCATGGTTTGACACTGGATAATCCTCAGCAACAGGCCCGCATACAGCAATTGCAAAAAGCTGTTGATGAGAGGCTGGTTACCATGCATGAAAGCCAAAAACAATTTGATGCTTCGGGCTTTAACGCTTCACGGGTCTTGTTTAATGCTGGCTTGATGGCATCTGCCAAGGTGCAAGATATATTGACTGAAGCGATAGTCGATGAACAGGTTTTACTCGACGAGCGTAAATTAAAAGCAGCATTTCGTATCAAACTGGTGGTTGGCAGCGTTGGTTTTTTGCTGGTGTTTTTATTGCTATGGGCCTTACAGATACGCCGTGCCACACTGGGCCGCATGGCGGGTGAGCAAACTTCACTCAAGGTGCGTGAAGTCTTGCTAAAAATGGGGGCATTGCAGGATGCCATCTTTAATAGCCAGAATTTTTCCATTATTGCGACTGATGCTCAGGGTCTTATCCAGATTTTTAATGTTGGTGCCGAACATATGCTGGGTTATAACGCTGCCGATGTCGTCAACCTGATCAGCCCTGCTGATATCTCTGACGCTGACGAACTCGCCGCCAGAGCAGCCGCGCTGAGTGCAGAATTCAATACCCCTGTTGCCCTGGGTTATGATGCACTGATTTTTAAAGCGATGCGTAGCCTGGAAGACAATCATGAATTGACCTATATCCGTCGTGACGGCAGCCGTTTGCAAGCCATCGTTTCAGTCACGGCATTACGTGATGCGCAAGGAGTTGTCATAGGTAGCCTTTTGATAGGCACGGATAATACCGCCCGCAAGCAAGTGGAAGCCGAGCAGGCTTTGCTGGACCAGCGTTTGCGTGATCAACAGTTTTACACGCGCTCTTTGATTGAAGCCAATATTGATGCCCTGATCACGACAGACATGAATGGTGTCATCAGTGATGTCAATCATCAGATGGAATCCATCACCGGGTGTACGCGTGATGAATTGATAGGTGCGCCTTTCAAAAATTATTTTACCGATCCCGTTGAAGCTGAACTGGCGATGAAGCGTGCGCTGCAAACTGGCAAGGTCAGTAATTGTGAGCTGACAGCGATTTCAAAAGATGGCAAGGAAACCGAGATTTCCTACAATGCCAGCACCATTTACGACCGTGAGCGCAGGTTGCAAGGCGTATTTGCATCTGCCCGCGATGTCACAGAATATAAATTATTTGAGCAAAGGCTGCAGAATAACAATATAGAGCTGGAATTGGCCAAAGCGGTTGCTGAAAAAGCGAATCTTGCCAAGTCAGAATTTTTATCCAGCATGAGTCATGAATTGCGCACGCCATTGAATGCAGTGCTGGGTTTTGCGCAATTGATGGCGTCGGACAATCCGCCACCATCTGACAATCAAAAATTGTCGATAGACCAGATATTGCAGGCTGGCTGGTATTTGCTGCGATTGATCAATGAAATCCTTGATCTGGCGATGATAGAGTCGGGCAAGGTTACTATTTCAAAAGAGTCTATCCTGCTGGGCGATATCTTGCTGGACTGTCAGTCCATGATAGACCCACAAGCACAGACGCGCGGCATAGAAATGATTTTCCCTGTCATCGACATGCCCTTGTATGTATTTGCTGACCGTACCAGGCTCAAGCAAGTCATGGTGAATTTGTTGTCAAACGCGATTAAATACAATCAGCACGAAGGCTCGGTCACGGTCGAATACGCCATGCGTGGCGAGGGACGCATACGTATCAGCGTCAAGGATGCTGGCAAGGGATTGTCGCCTGAGCAGGTTGCGCAGTTGTTTCAACCTTTCAATCGCCTGGGGCAGGATGCGGGTAATGAAGAGGGAACCGGCATAGGCCTGGTCGTGACCAAACAATTGGTTGAACTCATGGGTGGCGTGATTGGTGTTGAAAGCAATGTTGGTGTTGGCAGTGTGTTTTGGATAGAGCTGGCTTTGGCCTCCGCGCCAGCTTTGCATGATGATGTCGATGAATCTGTGGCTGAACCATGTGGTGAACAGCAGGCAGTTCATGCATCGGCGCAACGTAGTTTGTTATATGTTGAAGATAATCCAGCCAATTTGGCTCTGGTTGAGCAATTGATTGCGCGCCGTAGCGATCTCAAGCTGTTGACTGCAGTAGATGCACATTTGGGTATCAGCACGGCACAGATATGCAAACCAGATGTGATTTTGATGGATATTAATCTGCCTGGCCTTAGCGGTTTTGGTGCGCTCAAGATTTTGGCTAACGACCCGCTGACGGCACATATACCTGTCGTGGCTCTATCTGCAAATGCCATGCCCCGTGATATTGCAAAAGGCCTGGATGCGGGGTTTTTCCGTTATCTGACCAAGCCCATCAAGGTAAATGAGTTCATGGATGCGCTGGATGTAGCGCTGCATTATGCCAAGGAACATGGTCTTGAACGCAAGAAGGGTGAAACTGACGGCGGTCGTATCAAAAGTGAAGTTGAGTTGAGCTGAAAATAGCGTGAAATATAGTATTGAGGTGGTAACGATTTTGAAAGAATGAAATGCTTGAAGCAGTCGAAATTCTCAAGGCCAGCATCCTGATCGTTGACGATCAAAAAGCTAATGTCATGTTACTGGAGCAAATGCTGCGTAATATTGGCTATACGTCCATCACCACAACCATGGATGCACGTACCGTTTGCGCTTTGCATATAGAGCACAACTACGACCTGATATTGCTGGACCTGCAAATGCCCGGCATGGATGGTTTTGAAGTCATGGAAGAATTAAAGAATATCGCGGCGGATGCCTATTTGCCGGTGCTGGTGATTACCGCCCAGCCTGGGCATAAGCTGCGTGCCTTGCAGGCTGGTGCCAAGGATTTTGTCAGTAAACCATTTGACCTGCAGGAAGTGCAAACACGCATACACAATATGCTGGAAGTGCGCTTGCTGTATCAGCAACTGGATACTTACAATAAACGACTGGAGCAAACCGTGCTGGAACGTACTGCAGAGTTACGCGCCAGTGAGGCACGCTTTAAAAGTTTTACCCAACTCTCATCAGACTGGTATTGGGAGCAGGATCAGTTTGGTAATTTCACCAGTGTATCGGGGCCTGTATTTGAAATGTTGGGGATACAGGCAGAAGACATGCTGGGTAATGCGCCCAAGGGTGGGATGGAGGGGTGGGATGTCGACGAACGTGAGAAGCTCGAAGACAATATCGCCAATCGCCGACCATTTCTGGATTTCATTTACCGGCGTTGTAAACAAGATGGCACCATACAATACTTGCAGGTTAGCGGTGAGCCCTTTTTTGATACGGACAGCCGCTTTGCCGGATACAGGGGAGTAGGTATGGATGTAACCCATCGACGACCATAAGATCAAAAACCATCACTCGCATTTAAAAATCAGGATATGAATAAACCGACTTCAGGTGCGTCAGCAAACTCCAAAGAACCATCCCTGTTGCAAAAACTGGGGCCGGGCCTGATCACTGGGGCAGCTGACGATGACCCCAGCGGTATCGCCACTTATTCGCAAGCGGGTGCGCAATTCGGTTTTAATATGTTGTGGACAGTGTTGTTTACCTACCCCTTGATGGTGGGCATACAAATCGTCAGTGCCCGCATAGGCAGGGTCAGCGGTCATGGCCTTGCTACCAATATCCGTCGTCATTATCCTGCCTGGTTATTGTATGCAGTGGTCGGTCTTTTGCTGGTCGCCAATACCATCAATATTGCTGCCGATATCTCTGCCATGGGCGAAGCATTGAAACTACTGATAGGTGGCAAGGCGCATTTTTATGCCATAGGTTTTGGTGTATTGTCTTTGTTACTGCAGGTCTTTATCCCTTATCAGCGTTATGTGCGTTTCTTGAAATGGTTGACGCTGGCTTTGCTGGCCTATGTCGCCACTGTCTTTGTTGTGCATACCCCCTGGTCAGATGTCTTGTTGAGTGCAGTCATGCCACACCTATCCTGGAAAAAAGAATACATCACAACTGTGGTGGCACTGTTTGGTACCACCATCAGCCCCTACCTATTTTTTTGGCAAGCCTCGCAAGAGGTCGAGGAGATGCGCGCTGATCCGCAAGCGCGCCCATTGATCCATGCGCCTGAGCAAGCACCAGCCAATCTGAAGCGTATCAAGCTTGATACTTATATAGGGATGGCATTCTCCAATCTGGTGGCTTTCTTCATCATACTGACTACTGCCGTCACTCTGAATTTGCATGGTGTTACTGATATCCAGACTTCTGCTCAGGCGGCATTGGCCCTACGGCCCATCGCCGGTGACTTTGCTTTCATGCTATTCAGTGCGGGTATTATTGGTACTGGTTTGCTGGCTATACCTGTGCTGGCCGGTTCATCAGCTTATGCCATGGCAGGTGCTTTCAAATGGAAAAACAGCCTGGAAGAAACACCCATGCAGGCCAGACAGTTCTACGCCATCATTGCGCTCTCTACCGTCATAGGTATTGCACTTGGGTTCACTGCGATTGACCCCATCAAGGCACTGTACTGGAGTGCTGTCATCAATGGCGTGATTTCTGTGCCCATCATGGTGGTCATGATGTTGATGGCAGCAAGGACCGACATCATGGGCAAATTTGTAATTACCCGCAGGTTGAAAATATTAGGCTGGCTGGCCACTTGCATGATGGCACTTGCCGTGATATCGATGCTGGCGACGTTTTTTTATTGATACCTGTTCCAGCGCATCAGGCGTTCGTCTGATGCTTCTTTAATTAGATGCCTGGCTTTCAGCGGATCTTTTTCGACATGCTTGCTGCCGCTTTCCAGCTCCATGGCTAGCGCCTGAATCGCAACCGGATATTCAAGCTCTGCAGATTCTTCCAACCATTTTCTGGCCAGCGCCTGATCTGGTTTGACACCTTCGCCCGCGGCATAGGCATTCGACAACAGGAACATGGCCTGGGCATTGCCCTGCTCACTTGCTTTCCCCAGCCATTTGACAGATAGCGCAAGATCTTGCGACAAGCCCTGACCATATTTAGCCATACGCGCCAGCATGAAACTGGCTTTGCCATAGCCATTGTTCGCCGCTGCTTCATACCATTTCCAGGCTTGCTGCTCATTCTTTGCCAGTCCTAAGCGGCTTTTATAATAAGCTTCGGCCAATTGAAACTGGGCTTCCGCATCGCCGCTTTGATTTTTTGCGGCGCGTTCCAGCCATAGCACTGCAAGTGCTCGCTGTTCGGGTTTGATCGCATACGCCAAACCCAACTCTCGCTGCGCCACAGCGTTGCCAGCATTGGCCCATTTTTCCAGTGATGCAATGGCTGATGGCAGTTGAGCATGCAAGGCCTGTATGCCAGCAGATTCGATTTCTGCCGTGGTTGGTACCGGTGCGCAAGCGCATAGGCTGCAGGCCAATAAAATGCCTGCACTGATTTTAAATTTATTCAACATTGTGTCGCCAAGAGAGCTGGCGTGCACTTCGATTTGAAGTACACGCTTATTCATTAATGCTGTTTTATGCGAATTTTTACTTGCTCAAATCTATCGCATATTTTGCAAAACCACTGGCATCCAATGCGCCTTCTGATTTGACGCGACCCAGACCCAGTGCTTGTGCCACCGAAATTTTGCCTGGAGCAGAGCGCAAAATGACAGGGCCTTTGGTCGTTACTTTGACAAAACTCCAGCTTTGACCAGTGCCGTTCGCTGCGGCAGTGATCTTTCCCTGTTTTTTGACGAAATCGCTGACTATTGCCTGGTTGGCATCTGGTGATTTGATGATGGTTTTGCTGCCATCAATGCCAGGGAAGTTGCCGCCACCGCCAGCGCGGTAGTCATTGGTGGCTACGATAAAGTCATCATTGTCGCCTATGGCCTTGCCTGCATATGTCAGGTTGACGATACGTTTGCCTGCTGGCTGGGTAACATCGATCTGGTAGATCAGTGCATTATTGTCTGCATAGAACACATCGTAGTTATAGATGGTTGAATAAGACGGTACCAGGTCTTGCTCCGTCGTCAGTGTTGGGTCTATCTGGCCGAATTGTTTTGCTGCGCTTTCCAGCCAGTTCTTCAAATCTGAACCCTTGATTTTGACGGCTTGCAG
>JAZJXP010000080.1:0-12367 GCA_040390835.1 Pseudomonadota bacterium | reverse complement strand
TAAGCACGAGATAAGCACGAGATAAGCACGAGATAAGCACGAGATAAGCACGAGAAACGGGTATCCGGACAGACCTGGAGCAATTTCGTTCTCAGAGTATCTCCAAAGCAATTCTTAGACCCTTCAAGCCCATGCTTCAAAAATATAAAATTTAGTTTGTTGACTTTTAAAACCGGTTTAAATAGAATTAATTTAAATTTCAAACCGGTTTGAGTAAATTTTAAAAATTAAAACCAAAAAATTAACCATAACACCCAAGATCAAGAACAAAAATGAAGGACGAGACCGTGCAAACAAGCGATGCCTTGCAACATCAATTTCCGCTGGAAGGCTGGGGGATTACAGAAAATCAACTCGATGACGGGCATCACCTGCTCAGTGAAACCCTGTTCGCCCTGGGAAATGGCTACATAGGTTTGCGTGGCACTGCAGAAGAGGGCAATCAAAGGACCGCAGCAGATTCACTGAACGGCAGTTACCTCAACGGTTTTTATGAATCCGAAGCCATACAGTATCCAGAAAACGCCTATGGCCTGGCGCGCACCAATCAATTCATGCTGAATGTGCCCAACGCCAAATGCGTAGCATTGATGCTGGAAGATGAGACTTTCGATTTGCAACAAGGCAGGGTAGACAGCTACCAGCGTCAACTGGATTTTCGCACCGGCCTGCTGACCCGTACCCTGCAATGGACATCTGCGCAGGGGCGCAGCATACGCCTGCATAGCCAGCGCATGGTCAGTTTTGACAACAAGCATGTGTATGCGATCTCATATGAAGTCACGCCTTTGAATTTTTCTGGCGAGATCAAACTGCATTCTTCCATTGACGCAGCAGTAAAAAATATTACGGCTGGTGATGATCCGCGTGTAGGTTCCGCCATCAGCGGCCCGGTGCTGCATAAACTCGAAGTGATGCTGGAAGATGATTTCTCTGCATTCTTGCACCGTACCCACAATAGCGGCCTGAGCCTGGCAACTGCCATGCAAAATTATTTGCAAACTGAGAGCGCATACACCAGCAGCTTGCAGCAGAGCGATGACAAGCTGGAACAGCAATTCACTATCCGGGCAGTACAAGGTCAAACAATAAGGCTGGACAAGTTTTGCAGCTATTTTTCATCCCGGGATTATCCGGCTGCATCTTTGCTTTCGCTAAGTCAGCAGGCACTAGGCAATGCGCGTGACCTGGGCTTTGCACAACTGACAGCGAACCAGCAAGCTTATCTCGATGACTTCTGGGCGCAGGCTGATGTGCACATCAGTGGCGACGCTGCCTTGCAGCAGGGTATACGTTTCAATATGTTCCATCTGCTGCAGTCAGTAGGGCGTGACGGCAAGACTAATATTGCCGCCAAGGGCCTGACAGGTGAAGGCTATGAGGGCCATTATTTCTGGGATACCGAAATTTATATCTTTCCCTTCTTCCTCTACAACAAGCCCGAGATCGCCAGAAAGCTGCTCGAATACCGCTATCAATACCTGCCACAAGCCAGAGAGCGTGCGCGGCAGATGTCGCATGCCAGCGGCGCACTCTACCCATGGCGCACCATAGATGGCGAAGAATGTTCAGCCTATTTCCCCGCAGGCACTGCGCAATACCATATCAATGCTGACATAGCCTATTCCATCAAGCTGTATATGGAAGCAACAGCAGATATGGATTTCTTGCTCACGCAAGGCGCAGAAATTGTACTGGAAACTGCCCGCCTGTGGATGGGCCTGGGCCATTACACCCGTCTGCCCGGGCAGGATGCAGATTCGTTCTGCATCAATGAAGTGACTGGCCCTGACGAATACACGGCGCAAGTCAATAACAACTATTACACCAATGCGATGGCGCAAATGCATTTGTGTTTTGCCGCTGATATCGTCAAGCAACTGCAGGCTGGACATGCACAGGCTTTTGCAGGGCTTGCTGCAAAAATCCATTTGCACGCAGACGAAGCAAACGCATGGCAACGTGCCGCCGATCACATGGCTTTGCCCTACAACAAAGAGCGCGGCATTCATGAACAGGACGACAGTTTTCTCAATAAAAAGGTCTGGGACTTTGCCAATACACCCAAAGAAAATTATCCCCTGCTGCTGAATTACCATCCGCTGGTTATCTATCGCCACCAGGTATGCAAACAGGCAGATGTGGTGCTGGCCTTGCTCTTACTCAGTGACCAGTTCAGCCTCGATGACAAGCGCCGTGACTTTGATTTTTATGAGAAGGTCACGACCCATGATTCATCCCTGTCCACCTGCATCTTCAGCATCATCGCAGCAGAAGTCGGTTATCAGGACAAGGCCTATGATTACTTCATGCAAACCGCCAGGCTGGATCTGGATAATACCCATGGCAATACCCACTATGGCGTGCACACGGCAGCCATGGGTGGCACATGGCTGGGCATAGCCTATGGTTTTGCAGGCATGCGTGTCAGCAAGGGGCAACTGAGTTTTGCGCCGGTCTTGCCCAAGCAATGGCAAGACTACCAGTTCCGCGTGCATTTCCAGGGGCAACTACTGGAGATTACCGTGTGTCAAACCCATGTCGAATACCGCCTCATGCGCGGCACGGCATTGCAATTCCAGCATAGAGGACAAAGCCTGCAAGTGACCGAGCAACAAGCGACATGCAAAATGCCACTGCATCAACTGGAGCTAGCTCATGCGTAAATACGACTATCGCGGTGTGATCTTTGATCTGGACGGCGTGCTGACGGACACCGCACATTATCACTATCTGGCCTGGAAAAAACTGGCGGAGAGTGTCGGTGCGAGTTTTGACGCAGCCTTCAATGAGCAATTAAAAGGCGTGGACAGGATGGGGTCGTTGGAGCTGATACTGGCAGCATCCGGAAAAAACTTCAGTGATGCAGATAAACTGGCACTGGCAAATGAAAAAAACCTGCATTATCAAAGTCTGATTGCCCAACTGAGCCCGGCTGATTTATTGCCCGGTGCAGCAGAGTCCTTGCAACAGATACGCGCAGCCGGTTTAAAAACAGCCTTGGCATCCGTCAGCAAAAATGCCCAGGCAGTGATAGAAAGACTGGGTATCGCAGATCAGTTTGATGTCGTTGTTGATGCCGCAAAAATAAAGAATAGCAAACCTGATCCTGAAATTTTCCTGACCGCAGCAGCAGGGCTGGGTTTGACCGCAGATGAGTGCTTTGGTGTAGAAGATTCCATCGCAGGCATACGCGCCATCAAATCTGCGAACATGTTTGCGCTAGGCATAGGCAGCCCGGCAGTATTGACAGAAGCCGATGTCGTCATTGCAGGTTTGCATCAATTCAGTTTGCAGGATTATTTGAAGTAAAAACAGCGGTAAAAGTAAAAGCAGTAGCAGTAAAAGTAAAACATAAAAAATAAGCACTAAAAATAAAAAAGGCAGGAGACAATATGACCAATCAGGCTCAGCACGCAGCCAGCAGGCGGCGCATTATTTTTGCGCTATTCCTGCTGTATTTTGTATTCGCCATCCTGCTCAACAGCGTGGGCACGGTGATACTGCAAGTCATCAAGACTTATGGCGTCAGCAAATCTGCTGCCAGTGTGCTGGAGGCGTTCAAGGATATTCCCATCAGCATAGTCTCGTTTTGCGTCGCGTCTTTCCTGCCGCGCCTGGGTTATAAATATGCAATGCTGACGGGCATGGCGATAGTCACGCTTAGCACAGCAACCATGCCCTTGTTGCCCGGCTTCCTGATGACCAAACTCTTGTTCCTTAGTGTGGGTGTTGCCTTTGCCCTTATCAAGGTATCAGTCTACGCGACCATAGGCCTGGTCAGCACAGACCGCAAGCAGCATGCCAGTCTCATGAATACGCTGGAAGGTTTCTTCATGATAGGCGTGCTCAGTGGCTACTGGATATTTGGCTATTTCATTGATGCAAACGATCCTGCTTCACCAGTCTGGCTGCACGTATACTGGTTGCTGGCGGCCTTGTGTGCTGTGACTTTCCTGCTGGTCGCGACCACCAGCTTTACCGAATTTGAAGCAAAGCTGACTGTCAGTAAAAGCAGCCTGCTTACCGATTTTGCCGATATGCTTAAACTGATGGCGCGTCCCCTCGTCTGTGTTTACATAATCTCGGCTTTTTTATACGTACTGCTGGAGCAGGGCATAGGTACCTGGCTACCGACCTTCAATAATGAAATCCTCAAAATGCCGGTAGACATGAGCGTACAAGCCACCAGTATCTTTGCGGCTTGCCTGGCCATAGGCAGGCTGGGCGCAGGTGCGGTCATGCGCAAGCTCAACTGGTACCTGGTATTGAATATCTGCCTCATCAGCATGGCCGCGCTGGTCTTGCTGACCTTGCCGTTGACGCATAATATCGTCGCCAACCCTGATCTGCGCTGGAGCAATGCACCACTGGCAGCCTTCATTTTCCCCTTGATAGGCCTGTTCATGGCACCGATTTATCCCGGCATTAATTCTGTCATGCTGAGCTCTTTGCCCACCAACCAGCATGCCGCCATGACGGGTTTGCTGGTCTTGTTTTCTGCCCTGGGCGGCACCAGCGGTTCCATGATCACTGGTTATGTGTTTGGTGCGATGAATGGGCAAACGGCGTTTTATTTATCCTTGCTGCCGCTAAGTGTGATCTTGCTGACGCTGTTTTTCTTCAAGCGAGCGATAGCGCGACTGGACTGATATGGTCATGGATGAACTTAGCCACTCTGCACAAGTATATAATCCCAGCTTCCATTCATCTTTTTCATTTGCCCTATGTCGATTACTTTAAAGGAGCTTGCCGCCAGCCTGGGTATGTCCAAGACCACGGTTAGCCGTGCCTTGAACGGCTACCCTGAGGTCGGTGAGCAGACGCGCAAAAAAGTATTGGCAGCGGCAGAGCAGCACGGCTATGAAGCCAACCCCATGGCGCGCAGCCTGGCAGTAGGACGCACCAATGTATTTGGCCTGATCTACCCCTTGCTGCCATCTGACCTGGGCGACCCCATGTTCCTGGGTGTCGTCGGTGGCATGGCTGAGGCGCTGGAAGCGCGCAAGATGAACCTGATGATTGCGCCTGTCTCACCCGGCAATGAATTGCCTTCGTACGAGCAAATGGTCAAAGGCCGCCGCGTCGATGGCCTGATCGTCAGCCGCACCATGGTGCAAGACCCGCGCATCGCTTATTTGTCCAAACAGGGCTTCCCCTTCATTGCCCATGGCCGCACCCAGACCGACAAGCCTTATGCCTGGTTTGACTATGACAATGCAAATGGCATACGGCTGGCTGTGCAACATCTGCTTGCGCTTGGACACCAGCGCATCAGCCTCATCAGCGCACCGCTGGAACTGAACTTTGCGCGACAAAGGCGCATCAGCTTTGTCGAAGCCATGAGCAGTGCGGGCCTCGACATTGATACCCGCTATCTGATACAGGATGCATTAGATAGGCGCAGCGGTTATCTGGCCGTGCAGCAGCTATTGAACTGTTCACCAAGACCCAGCGCCATCATCGTCGATAACCACCTCTCCGGTGTCGGCGCCATGCGCGCCCTGATGGATGCAGGCATTACCATAGGCCGTGACATCTCCGTCATTGTCTGGGGCAATATGGAAGACACCCTGGTTGGCGACCAGGTCACCACCATAGACCAGCCTGACCCTCGGGCGGCAGGCACCAAGATGAGCGAAATGCTGCTGGCTTTGATGAACGGCACACCCGCAGCAGACTTGCAGGTCTTGTGGCAGCCGGTGTTGATCGCGGGATCAACTACCGGCCCCCTGTGAAGAAAATCCAAGAAAATCAAGACGGTCACTGATTCTTCAAATACTCCAGCAAATCCAGCCTTTGTTCTTTCGTCAGCATAGGCAAGTCGCCAGTTTCCTTTGCTGCCTTGGTGCCATATTCATGACCAAAGTTACGGTTGCCATTCAGCCTGGTATCGAAAGTAAAGCCTTCATAGCCCGTACTCTTCATACCAACTTTTTCTGCATCAAATTCACGCGAGCCGACCAGGAATTTTTCAGGGCGGCATTCTGCATCTTTTTGATCGGCAGGGCAGGTCGCTGGCAGCAACAAATCATACAGGGTAGGCACAGAGCCGTTATGCAAATAAGGCCCGGTCGCCCAGATACCATTCAGTGAGCGCCCTTTGTATGCCTGCAGCGAAGAGTAGGGGTTCATGGTGGTGTCAGGGATGTAATTGCCATGCTTGTTTGAATCCTTGATCTCATTGCCAAACAAGGCCTGGATAATATTGTGCAACCATTCAGACCAGCGGCGTATGAAGCCCTTGTCTGCATCTGGCGTAGTCACCACACCCAAAGTCGCCTTGGTCAGCAAGGCAGCGATAGGGGCTTTTTTATCCAGCAAGACATCACCCACACCCGCGCCTACGTATTGATTGCGCAAGATACCTGAATAACCATCGTATTTGATACTGTTGTCGGCCATGGTCGGATCAGTGCCCACTTCTTCCAGCTTGGACATATGCGCTACTACGCGCCGTTGCGGCGAACTGCGGTCTATCTCTGCATGGCAACTGACGCAATAATTGGCAAACAGTTTTTCACCACGCTTGATGCGGGTTTGGTCCAGCTTGCCCAAAATCTCTTGCGGCCATTTGGGCGACTGCAATTCAGTCAGCTGGTTTTCTATGCGGCGTAAGTTCTGGGTATTGATGGAGCTGTCAAATTCAACCACCTTCTTGGTCCAGCCCTGGCCAGAAATCAATGAAGTAATAGAGAAGCGTTTGCCTTCATGCCAGTCCAGCGAGCCAAACACACCTATCACTTCACCCGTATTGCGCCCCAGTGGCCCCAGGCCTCCATTGCCACCCAGACCATTCCATTGCACATAATCATGCTGGGCGATATCCCACAAGAAAGGATAACTGACAGGTGCATCTGCCTTGATGAACAACTCCTGCCTGAGCTTGACGATGTTCTTGGCCGAGGTCGCCACTCTTTCCACGATCTTGTCGCGGTCGGCAGAGCTGATGTCCGGCCCTATACCTGCCAGCGCAGTCCGAACTTCATCCTCAGTCAGCACCTTGCCCAGCACTTCTTCTATCTGCTGGCGATTCAGCAAGTGTTCCAGCGTGCGGTTATAGATGCGGCCAAAGGCATCCAGCCTGGCATAACCATAATCGACAGGGCTGTGGTTGATGATGTTATAGCTGGTCAGACGCAGGGTATAAGTCTTGATATCGGCAATTACATCCGCTTCATTACTATAAGCACCCAGCTTCAAAACAGCCTGGACAAAACGTTTTTGCACATCTGGTTTATCTCTTACTGCCACCATTGCCTGGGTCAGGCCTTTAAGGAAGCCCGCCATGTCTGCACTGGCCGGGCCGCCATCAATACGCATGCCCGTACCCTTGTAATTGACTTGCGCGGTATGGCAGGCTGCACAAGTAAAGCCCATGTAATTTTTGCTCAGGTAATTGTCTTTGACAAAGCCCACAGGCAAGGCATCAGGGTTACTGGAGGTTTTTTTCTGCGGCAGATAACGATAGCGATTGATGTTCTCATCACTGCGGAACAACTCCGGCTTGTCGTCCTGTTCCAGTACCAGGAAAAAATCATAAGGCAGCAAGTTGGAACCTTGCGTCGTCGTATAAAACCACAAACTCTGCTCAGGCTTCCAGTTCTGCTCCAGATAAACAATCTTGCTTGCGCTGTCACCAAACACATCCTGCTTCACCGTCATCGCACCGCGATCGGGATCACTGTCAGACACTTCCCATCTTTGCGACAAGGTGATGATCAATGGCGGAATGATGAACAGCAAAATCAACAGCAAGAAGCCATGCCAGATTTTGAATTTTATTTTTGGAAGTTTCATGATGCTCCCTGAGTGGAAAGACGCGGGAAATCCGGTGAACTGGAATTGTTTATGATTGTATTTTTATCATGCTGATATTTTAAGTGTTTTCTATAAAGCAGGTGCTTAACTTGTGATGGGTGTGCATTTTTAACAACGGTACTTTTGTTAATAAAGCCTGTTTCTTACTTGGACTCAATAGAACGGCAAGGGCGAGGTCAAGATTTAAATAAAAGTTGAGAAGGCCTTTCTTTTCGCAAATACCTGAAATATACTGATTATATATACAGTAAATTAGGAGGTGCCATGATTACCCTTAATGTAGACCTTTCTACAATTGAAGAGCGTTTGAAAGCAATCATTGCTGTTCTCGTTGAGCCATATCGCACATCTGGTGATGTATTTACCTGGCGAATGATGAGAGAGATTGAAGCTGTTGCAATTCAAAAATTGCGTGAATCAGATGATATTGATCCTGGCATGATGAATATCATTAATGTGCTGCGGGCTCCCCCTGCTGAAATTTATTATCCAAATATTGATCAACCAGTAGATTTTGGTGGCTCGAACTGTATTGCATTCACTTTTTCAATGATCTTTAAAGCCTATAAAAAGGTGGGTTGATGAACTGCGAACGCATGCTATTTAATTCGCATGTATTGACAATACATAGCTGGCAAGCCGCTCAGACTCGTGAGGATGATGAAGTACGCAGGTGCTTTCATGATCCTCACTCATCCCGGCCCAGAAGCACTTTACTGACAGTTCTACGTACTTAGTGCTGCCGTTTGATGTAGTCCTGATGACGCAAACACGTACATTAGGGCAGGTCAATGATCTATTTCATGAGGATGGAAACGACCTTCTTGTTAAAGTCCACGCCCTTGTTGCCTATCATGACTTGTGCAAGCGTACCCTTCACACCGATGTCAACCTGGGTGGTGCTGCAATCTTCGCGTATTACGGTGATGGCAGCCATTTCCTTGCTTGCGGCTGCTGCCGTTGAACGCAGGTGATACTGTGGAGCTGAAGGTTTGTCTGGCTGAATGTCCACCTGGTCAGTCGTCGTCATTACCGAAGGGAAGTTATGGTGTGTGATACAGATAGACGATGGAGCATTGACTACTCTGGCCATGCCAGAAGTATCAAGATTAAACGGCTGCAAGGCATGGAAATTCAGTTCCCAGTTGCGCGCTGTTGAACTGTTGGCCCAGTCATAAATGACGATAATGCGCTCATCCTTGAAATAGGCCATGGAACGCACTGCATTATCAAGCAAGGGCACCCAAGTGGCCGGTGTGCCGCTGGCAGTCTGGCGTCGGTAGGCTTTGCTTGCATCGCCAGTGACGATGGCAATGCCATTGCTTTCACCACCGTTATACAGCTGGCCTGCGGCATCAGATGTATACACCGGAACGGTAGGTTTTGGTGGCGACACCGTAGACGGAGATTCTGACTGGCCTATCCCGCCATCAAAGGTCAGGGCATTCTGTGACCTGGTTGAGCGGGTTTGCCTGTGGTGCTCTGAATCATAGACATAATAATAGCCGCTGCTGATGAGCATGTCCTTGCCTTTGGAAACCAGGGTAAAACTATTCTGGTCCGCGTAGGAATGGTTGTAGGCACCCCATTCACTGGACCGGAAGGCAATGCTGGACCTGTATGCATCCGTGAACTTGCTGGTCAGTGAGGCCAGCCCTGCGTTCGGGAAGAACCAGTTGTCCTGCGCTGGCGCAACCGGCGTGACCGGCTTGGCACCCATGGCCACGAGATTGAAATAATAGACGGGACGGGTGTTTTGATTGGTGAGATTGTCCTTGTTCGCACGGAAGTACCATTCATGCGTTGCATTTTGCGTTAGCAAGGCAAATGGCTGTAAGGTGTCGAAAGAATAGGCCTGGTAATCATAGGTGTAGATGTGATCATCACCAAATGGCGTCATCAACTGTCTGTACAAGGGCGCGGTGAATGCCATCAGATAATCCACATACTTGGCATAGTAGGGATGTTTGCTGATATCGTAGCCAGTGACAGACTTGATGTTGATCATGGTTTCAAGCAAGGTGGCGACATACCAGCCATAACCCGTACCATTCTGGAACGCGCCGTCGTCACCTCCATGAGCCGTGCTGCTGACCAGGAAGGTTGTATAGGTATCACGCAGATATTGTTCCGCTTCAGGGAAGTTCTGGTCACCTGCCAGCAGCAGCAATACATTCAACAGGAAACCGACATTGGTCACACCATGCGAATCTTTTTTGTGCCAATGGTGACTTGCGATCAGCGGCATCATTTGCCCGGTTCTGATTTTGATGACACTGATGACCTTGCTTTTTTCTGCCGCGCTCAGATCATCATAGAAATAATCATAGCCTTTTGCCAGCGCCAGCAACACCTGGCGGGCCGCCTGATCCTGGAACGTGTAGTTGCTGACACCATTGACCGGATCCCAGTCTGCCAGTGCCAGCAGGCGCGCCTTGCCAGCGGCGGCCATGCTGGCATCATTGGTCAGCTTTGATACGTAACCAAGGTAATTCATGTCACTGGCCGCAGCTGAGGCCATGCTGTTCAGTGAAACCAGCCAGATAGAATAGTCAGTTGGGTTTGGTGTATTGACAGGCCGTTTTTGTGGCTCAGCATCAATGGCCTTGTCCTGTATGGTTTTGGCTTTTGCTTTCAGAACTGCAAATGAGGCGCTGGCATTTTGCGTGATATTGGCCAGCATGGTTTCCTTGCTCAGCCCCCTGGGGAACATGCGCGGTCTGGTCGCTGATTTTGCTGCATTGATGATTTGCGTGGGGTTATAACTGGTCACATCAATCGCAGTGGCGTCAATATAGAAACGCCTTGCCTGACTCTGTGCCGTCGTACCGTTCTTGCTTCTGTAGCTGACACTCCATTCATAACTACCGACAGGCAAAGTACTTGGAAACTGATATTGCGGATACTTGCTGGTGGCCGACAGATAGGGCTGGCCGTCCTTGAGAATAGTGATAGTCCAGGGTTCCGCAATGTCGGTATTCACCGGTAGATAGCCTTCTGGCCATTGCAATATGGGTGCCCTGGTTTTTGATATCCCACAATCTTCAGGATACACATTTCCATAAAGCTGGGGCAGGTTGGAAACAAAATCAGCCACCTGGTTTGGCGTACAGTTTTGATTAAATCTTGCCTTGTAGAGGTTGCCATCATATGTTGTCACCGCAACGATGCGTGATGACGGCGCAGGCGTTGCCAGTTTTCCCTGAGCCTTGTCACCGGCATCTGCATCGGCGGCTGAACCGCAGGCCGTCAACACAAAGACAGGCAGGCAAGAGCAAAAAGCCGGTACGGCTTTAAAGATTCTTTCGATATGAGCATGTAGATGCATGGCGATAACTCCCTTTTATTTTCGTGCAAATGAAGCGTATAAGCATTCTTTGAGACTGGCGGAGCAGCGTGTAATCATCTGCGCTGATGCCGTAAAGGTTCCTGTGAGGTGGCATATGCTTGACAGGACTTCACTTGTCGCCCACGTTGTTATATAGCAAGTTGTTTCCTGATCGTTCTAATTTTACAAGTTGTTGCATTTTTGACATAGTTGGCAAATAATGCGGTTTGTCGCTGAATGGAAGTTTTTGATTCAATATGTGTGGCCGCGCAGTTTCTGGCCACCCATATATTTGCGGAGTGTGGGCCGGGTGCTCATGCTTACGGCTACAACGCAAAATAAATTCTCGGACAATGCGAACGTCATCAACCAACACATTTTTTAAGGTATAGGCCATGTCACTCACACTATACGGTCACCCTTTCTCTTCCTACACCCAAAAGGTGCTCATCGCCCTGTATGAGAATGACACTGCCTTCGAATTCCGTTGCCTTGGGCCAGATACACCGGAATACACAACAGAATGGCATCGACGCTGGCCACTTGGCAAATTTCCCTTGCTGGTCGATGGTGAACGCAATGTCGTCGAGACCAGCATCATCATCGAGTACCTGCAACTGGTTCACCCTGGGCCAGTGCGCCTCTTGCCTGCAGATGCCACGCAGGCACTGGACATACGCTTCCTTGACCGCTTCTTCGACCTGCACATCATGACCCCGGTACAACATGCGGTCGGCGCAGCACTGACAGGCGATACTGTAAAAAGACAGGAAGGTTTGGCCCACGCGGCCAGCAAGCTCGACATCGCCTATGCATGGCTGGAGGATCATCCCGACATAGCAACATGGGCAAGCGGTGGAGCTTTCACGCTGGCAGACTGTGCCGCAGCACCTTCACTTTTCTATGCAGACTGGACCCAGCAGATAGCAGAAAAATACCCACGACTGCGCGCCTACCGCAGTCGCTTGCTGACCCGCCCATCATTCGCACGGGCAGTGGAAGAGGCGCGGCCTTACCGGCAGCTATTTCCGCTTGGGGCGCCGGATAGGGACTAAGGCAGAATGAATCAGGTCGCGAGATAGAATTTAAGTTCTGTGATCATTGCTGATCAGGTTCGAACTTGATTAATGCCTATGGTGCATTGTGATCTGCAACACTTCGTTTATTACGTACTCAAATTGTATGCGCTCTTGTTCCAGCCTGAGATTTTTCCCTAAG
>JAZJXP010000079.1:27842-31991 GCA_040390835.1 Pseudomonadota bacterium | reverse complement strand
AAAGTTCAGGCATAGAACAGGTGAACCTGGCCATCACGCAAATGGATGAAATGACGCAACAGAATGCGGCGCTCGTTGAACAGGCAGCGGCGGCAGCGGAAAGCATGGAAGAGCAGGCCGTTGCATTGGCACAGGCAGTCAGCGTATTCAAGCTGAATGGAAATGCGGCGCAAATAAGTCAGCAAACTAAACCGGTTGTCAGCAAAGCAGCGAGTAATAAGCCTGCTGCAAGCGCCAGGTCAGAGGTGAAGGCATTGCCCAGAGCAACCCGTGCAAGCCCTTCATCTACTGGAGCTGGAGCACGTGCCAGCAAGCCAGTTGCTGAACCAGGCAAGCGTGCAGACGACGACTGGGAAGAATTTTAAGGCTACGCGTGTGCGGTGTAGCCAGGAAGCTATGGTTGCTGGCTTAAAGCTTAGATACTTAGCTTGGATACTTGTATATCAAAGCGATTGACGTGTAACAAGCATCCTGGCTCCGTATGAAAGACGCTTGTAATTTAACTTAATTAACAGTAAATATTTTTCAGTCTGGCAAAATGTCTTTGTAATCTTGATTATCTGGATTTTTATTTGAAATCAGCTTTCGTCTCTAAAAAAGATGGGGAAAGTTTAAGAAAGCATTGAATGACGAAATCCATCGATAAAGCCAGATCAGACACTTCAAAGGAGTTTGCATTTAACTCCAAAGATTTTGATCGTGTCAGGGATCTGATTTACAAACGAGCTGGCATTTCTCTGGCAGATAGTAAGCAGGAAATGGTTTATAGCCGGCTTGCGCGTCGTTTACGGGCGACTGGTATCAGCTCGTTTTCTGAATATCTGGATGGACTGGAAAGTCATCAGATTGAGTCTGAATGGGAAGCATTCACCAATGCGCTCACCACCAACCTGACTTCATTTTTCAGGGAAGAACATCATTTTCCCATCCTTGCTGAGCACATCGCCCAGAAAAAAGAGACTGTCAATATCTGGTGTTCCGCCAGCTCAACTGGTGAAGAGCCTTATTCCATTGCCATCACATTGTGCGAAGCATTTGGAACCCTGCGCCCCCCCGCACACATTATTGCCACAGACATCGATACCAATGTTCTGGAAACGGCGTCCCGTGGTGTTTATAACCTGGACCGTATCGAAAAATTATCGGCAGAAAGAACACGAAAATTTTTCTTGAAAGGCAAGGGCGCTCAGGAGGGACTGGTGCGGGTCAGGCCAGAATTGCGCGATTTGATCACATTTAAACAGTTGAATTTATTGGAAGATGGCTGGCCTTTAAGTGGCGAATTCGATGCGATTTTTTGCCGGAATGTCATGATTTATTTTGACAAACCTACGCAGGGTAAAATCTTGAAGAAGTTTGTCCCCTTGATGAAGCCAGACGGTCTGTTGTTTGCCGGTCATTCAGAAAATTTCTTGTATGTCTCAGATGACTTCAAGCTGAGAGGGAAAACGGTTTATGAACTGGGCAAATCCCATGCGTCAGGCAGCAGAGCGACATTGCGCAATTTGCAAAAAGGGTAATCCATGAGCCAGCTAAGCGAAGAGCATTTTGCAACGAATGTCTATTACGACAGAACTTTCGATTGTGATGCCGCCAAAATATTACCTGGTGAATTTTATTTCACCAACAAGGACATGTTGATCGTTACGGTGCTGGGTTCTTGCGTTTCTGCATGCATACGTGACCGCGTTTCTGGTGTCGGCGGGATGAATCATTTTATGCTGCCAGATAGTGGTGGTGATGCAGACAACCCGGTATCTGCTTCGATGCGTTATGGCACGTATGCGATGGAAGTGCTGATCAATGAATTGTTAAAAGCGGGTGCCAAACGCGAAAATATGGAAGCCAAGGTATTTGGTGGCGGCAATGTCTTGCGCGGCTTTACCGCCATCAATGTCGGTGAGCGCAACGCCAGATTTGTACTGGACTATTTGCGGGCTGAAAGAATGCGCGTAATCGCTGAAGATCTGAATGATATTTATCCGCGCAAAGTGTATTTTTTTCCAAGAACGGGCAAGGTACTGGTCAAGAAACTCAAAGTGGAACATAACGATACCCTGAGAAGGCGTGAACAGGATTATGCCAGCAGGCTCAAGACCACTTCAGTTGGTGGTGAAGTGGATTTGTTCTAGTTATTTTGATTGTGTGACGTCGGTAGTCGAGACTGAGCGCGGAGTATTTGCGAATGAAGATAAAAGTATTAATTGTTGACGATTCTGCGCTGATCCGGAGTGTCATGAGCGAGATCATCAGCAGCCAACCCGATATGGAAGTGGTCGGCGTGGCCCCTGATCCGCTGGTTGCGCGCGAATTGATCAAGCAGACGAATCCAGATGTGCTGACACTGGATGTGGAAATGCCGAAGATGGATGGCCTCGATTTTCTTGAGCGCTTGATGCGCTTGCGCCCCATGCCGGTCATTATGGTGTCTTCACTGACTGAACGCGGGTCGGAAATTACCATGCGTGCTCTGGAATTGGGGGCGGTTGATTTCGTCACCAAACCCAAGTTATCCATACAAAGTGGCATGCTTGAGTACATGGAACTGATCACGGACAAGATCAGGATCGCGTCCAAAGCCAGAATCAGACCCAGAAGTGCGCCAGTAGCAGCTGCCGGACAAGCGAATGTTGGTGTATTGCCACAAGTGCGCAATCCTCTGACCAGTAGTGAAAAACTGATTATTATCGGTGCCTCTACGGGGGGTACTGAAGCGATCAAGAATTTTTTAGTGCAAATGCCCTCGGATTGTCCGGGAATATTAATTACCCAGCATATGCCAGAAGGATTTACCCGTTCTTTTGCCAAGCGTCTGGATGGCTTGTGCAAAATTTCAGTATCTGAGGCTGCCGGTGGTGAGCGTGTCTTGCCTGGCCACGCCTACATCGCTCCTGGTCATTCACACCTGTTGCTAGGGCGCAGTGGGGCCAACTACGTGACTCAATTGGACCAGGGGGAGCCAGTGAATCGCCACAGGCCTTCAGTGGATGTCCTGTTCAGGTCTGCAGCTATCTATGCGGGCAAAAATGCCGTCGGTGTCATTTTGACGGGTATGGGTAAGGATGGTGCGGCTGGCATGCTGGAGATGAAAAATGCCGGTGCATACAATTTTGCCCAAGATGAAGCAAGTTGTGTAGTATTTGGTATGCCGCGTGAAGCAATTGCAATTGGCGCGACACATGAGGTTGGCCCTTTGAATGAATTGCCCACCAAGGTTCTGCATTACCTTGCTACGCATGGCAGCAGAGCCCTCAGGGTGTGACGTTTTGATAGAATTTAATGTGTTACAGCAATTTCACCACCGTTTTATCTCAATTTGTCCGATAATGCTAATAACTGTCCTTAAAGAAATAGTGGAGTAATTCATGGCCGATCAAAATCTCAAATTTTTAGTAGTCGACGACTTTTCTACTATGCGTCGCATAGTGCGGAATTTGCTGAAAGAATTGGGATATTCCAATGTCGATGAAGCAGAAGACGGTGCAATGGGACTGGCAAAACTGAAGAATGGTGATTTCGATTTCGTCATCTCAGACTGGAACATGCCTAACATGGACGGATTGACGATGTTGCAGCACATCCGTGCTGATCCAGCTTTGTCAAAAATGCCGGTACTTATGGTGACTGCCGAAGCCAAAAAAGAAAACATCATTGCCGCAGCGCAGGCGGGAGCAAATGGCTATGTAGTAAAACCATTTACTGCAGCCACGCTAGATGAAAAACTGACAAAGATTTTCGAAAAATTAGGAAAATAGCAGGGCAATCAGCTTTCCCAGGAGAGGAAAATGAGTCTATGCGTCAATCCAGATACTCAAGCAGAAAATCTCCTGGGTAGCGTGCGGCATATGGACAGACTGTTGCAGAATAATGTGCATAGTCTGGTTTTGCGCAAGTGGTCAAAGTATGTGGGTGAGGATGCGCAAAATCGGCCTTGTTGCTATGGTGTTGTTGCCACAATTTTAGAAGAGGCAGTGCAGATATCCACTCTTGTGACAACGTGGTTCGCGCAATTTAATGAACGATTGATTGGTCGGCAGATGGTAGTCGATCACCAGGCAGCCGAGCTTGGGCAGCGCACCGGCTGCCAGTACCTGCGCCGGCGAGGCGAAGACCCGCACGGTGAAGCCTTCGACCTCGAGCGCGAATTTG
>JAZJXP010000079.1:22137-27832 GCA_040390835.1 Pseudomonadota bacterium | reverse complement strand
TCGACGGCAGATTGCGGGTGCTATTTTGACTAGTGCTCAAATCTATATACAACGCAATGCCGGGCTTGTTCAAATCAGAATCAGTATGATGATTTGCTCAGCAGCCTTGAGTTCTGAATTTTTCAATCATATTAATCCAACATAAATAATACTAAGATGATAGAAGAAAGCTTCATCGTAAGGGAACCCTTACTCGATCCTAAGCAACGAGTCATTGGTTTTCAATTTTCATGGCAACAGCCGGATCAGAATGCAGAGGCAAGCACGGAAAGCCTGAGTGCCTTGCTTGAATTCGTTGCCGTGCAATTGCATGACGACGACAAGGGTTTCTTGCTTGGCGATAGCCTGCTGTTCCTCGAAGCAGTGCCTGAGTTATTGCATGCAGAAGGTTTGAAACTACTTCCTGCCAAGAATACCGTACTGATACTCCATAAAAAATACTTTGCTGATCCAGATACGCTTGCTGCGGTGACAGAATTGCGTCAACTGGGTTATGGCATATGCCTGCGTGGCGCTGAGGTAACGACGCTGGAGCGCGCTTATTTTGCGCAAATCACCCATCTTGAAGTGAAATTGAATGCAGCCAATTTTGCATCGCAAGCCAAGGTGTATGCGACATTGAAGCAATCGACTGTGCGCATGGTGGCACGCAATGTCACTGCCTGGCAGGATTTCGATGCATGTTCAGCATTGGGCCTGGATAGCTTTGTTGGTAAGCTGCATCTGACGCCAAGGCCAAGCACTGCTCCCAAGACTTTAAATACCTCGCAAACGACTATTTTGCAGTTGATGGAAATGGTCAGGAAAAATGCCGACATCCAGCAGCTTGAAGCCGTGGTCAAGCGCGATGCGACTCTGGCTTATAAGCTTTTGCGCTACATTAACTCTGCAGGTTTCGGTTTGCGCTCTGAAGTGCAATCTTTGAAGCATGCAGTACAGATGTTGGGTTACAGCCCTCTATATCGATGGCTGACACTGTTATTGGCAACGGCCAGCACCAGTGGTTATTCCCCGGTATTGCTGGAAACCGCCATCGTCCGTGGTCGCCTCGCTGAAATTTTGGGGCAAGGCAAAATGTCCAAGAGTGAAGCGGAAAATCTGTTCGTGGCAGGCATGTTCTCTTTACTGGACAGGCTCTTGGGTATTCCTATGGAAGAAGTGCTGTCATCAATACAGTTACCAGAAGTTGTCACTGAGGCATTGATCTCCCGTGGCGGTACTTATGGACCATTCCTGGCCTTGGCTGAGGCATGCGAATTGAATAGCATGCTGGTCGGCTCCCTGGCGGAATCCTTGAAGATTACCCCACCTGATTTGAATGCAGCCCACATGGCAGCCCTCGTTTGGGCGAAAAATGTTGCCTCTGTAGCCTAAATAATCGATACCTTTAAAAAAGACAAGCAATTTGCTTGTCTTTTTTTTGCTTTATTCACCAAGAGTGGATAAAGTTCGCTACTTGAAAATTAAATTGAGACAAGTCCCATTGTCGTGGGAAATAAATCGCTCCATCTATGAATGTTGTGCAAGCCAATTCTGAAGTGCGTCAACACACCATACCTGCCTGGTTGGTATGGTTACTTACCATCTTCTTTTTGGCTTATGGCCTCGGTTGCTATCCCATATTGGACAATAATGAAGGTCTGTATGCAGAAATCCCCAGGGAGATGCTGGCATCGGGCGATTGGCATCACTGGATTATCCCGCATCTGAATGGCATGGCCTATATGGAAAAGCCGCCCTTGCTGTATTGGCTGACGGCGATTTCTTTTGCGATATTTGGTGAAAATGAATGGGCGGCGCGGTTGGTGCCGGCCATGTCAGCACTCTCATGTGTAGCTTTGATTTTATGGTTCGGGCGCCAGATAGCGCGTGTTGTTGCCTCGCGGCTGGCTGCCTTGATGTTTATCAGCGGTCTGGGTGTCATGGCGATGTCGCGTACCTTGATGTTTGATATGCTGCTGACGGTATTTCTGACTGGTGCGTTGATGTTCGGCTACTTGTACAGCATTTCTGGTGAAAAGAAGAAGCTTAACTGGTCCTTAGGATTTTTGGCATTTGCTTTGTTGGCCAAGGGCTTTGTAGCGATCATTTTGTTTGTGGCTGTAACATTCGTTTTCACCATCCTGTTTTCCAGCTCGACCCGTGATTTTTTCAAAAGAATACTGGCCTGGTTTAACGCCAGGGCAATTGGCATTTTCTTGCTGATCGCCTTGCCATGGCATATTGCCGCCATCCTGGCTGAGCCTATATTTGCCTGGTTTTATTTTATCAATGAGCATGTGCTGCGTTTTCTGGGTAAGCGCGAGCCACATGATTATTATGCCGGTGCCTGGTGGTATTACTTGCCAAGGATGGTGCTCTATCTCTTTCCCTGGTCTTTCTTTTTGCCTGTGCTTTTGCTTGTCAAGTCACGCCAGCAAACGCAGAGAACACTGCATTTCTTCCTGGCTTGCGCCTGGATTATGCCAGTCTTGTTCTTTTCTTTATCCAGTGCAAAGGCAAATTACTACCTGGTTGTCGTCATGCCATTGGCTGCATTGCAATTAGCCATTGCTTTGGAGGATAGAAGCTTTGGCGCAGCATGGGGCAGGGCGCTGGTGGGCTTGGTTTTAGCAGTTTTGTTTGGTGTTGTTGCCTGGTGGGTGGGTAAGCAAGTAAATCATCAGATATCTTCCCTGATGATTTATGGCATGGAAGGGAAACAATTTTTGCAAACCTTTATGGCTTCAGCTTGCATACTGAGTGTATGTGTCGCTGTTATTGTCTGGAGTAAACCTGATGCCGGGATATTTCCATTCATCGCTTTGCCAGCACTGACGCTGCTGGCGTTTATCGCTGTTTTGCAAGCATCAGCCCAGTGGACTTCTACTCAACCATTGGTGGCTGAATTGAATGCCGCGCCCAACAAACGAGAAGTATTTTTGTTCAAGGTGTTTGAACATCAATCTTCGTTGCCATTTTATTTAAAGCGACCAGTACGGGTAGTCGAGAGCCGTAGCAGTGATTTGTTTTGGGGAATTAAACTGCACAAGAACGATATTGTCGTTTCAGATACTGCTTTTGATAAAATTACTAACGAGCAACTGGTCAGTTTGGTTGTGCTGGATGAAGATCTGGCAGGCTTTAATGATAAAAGATATGCACATAAATTCAAAAACAGTAAAAAAATTGGCCGTAGCACCCTGTTTATGAATTGAGTTTGGCAGGTAAGGCAATTTCTTCCTGCTGGCGTCTGGAGTCAGGTTGGGCATCAAGGTATAATCACGCTTTCTGATCCAACCAGCATATGTGCACGGCAGGTTTTGTGTACATTGCCTCAACTACCTCGCTCACCATGTTGATATTGCCAGGCTCCAACGCCCTGTCTGCTTTTCGTACCTCCGGTCTTCTCTCTCGTTTGCAAGCTGTTGACGCCAATATTGTCGGCGTCAGCGGACGCTATGTTCATTTTGTCGATACGGCATCTGAACTGGTCAAGGAAGACGCTGATCACCTGAACGCCTTGCTGGTATATGGCGATGCATTTGCTGCTAGTAGCGATGGCGATGTATTTGTCGTGATCCCGCGCTTTGGCACGATCTCGCCATGGGCCAGCAAAGCCACGGATATCGTCCACAATTGCGGCATGGCACATATCCATCGCCTGGAACGCGGCATTATTTACTACGTGCAGGTCAAGACTGGTTTGCTGGGTGGTGCCAAAAAGCTTGCTGATGGCAGCCGTGAGCAAGTCGCAGCTCTTCTGCACGACCGCATGACAGAAATGGTGCTGGCTGATGCACAGCAAGCGCAAGCACTGTTCTCTGAGCTGGTCGCCAAAGAGTTGGAGCATGTCGATGTACTGCAGGGTGGCAAGGCTGCCCTGTTGTATGCAAACACCGAACTCGGTTTGGCTTTGTCAGATGACGAGATCGATTACCTGGTCGATGCATTCACCACAGCCAAACGCAATCCTACAGACGTTGAACTGATGATGTTTGCCCAGGCAAACAGCGAACATTGCCGTCACAAGATTTTCAATGCTGACTGGACGATTGATGGTCAGAAACAGGATAAATCCCTGTTCCAGATGATCAAGAATACCCATGAGTTACAGCCCAAAGGCACCATCGTTGCCTATAGCGATAATTCTTCCATCATGGAAGGTGCGGTTGTCAATCGCTTCTTCCCATCCGGTAAAGACCAGGTCTACCAGGTCACAGAAGAACTGACGCATACCCTGATGAAGGTGGAAACGCATAACCACCCAACCGCCATTTCCCCGTTCCCAGGTGCCTCTACTGGCGCTGGTGGTGAAATTCGCGACGAAGGTGCCACAGGTCGCGGTGCCCGTCCGAAAGCGGGCCTGACCGGCTTTACTGTATCTAACCTGATGTTGCCGGGCGCCCGCCAGGCCTGGGAAAACGCAGGTGATAGCCTGACTGCCGCAGTCCGCGCTGATGCCTATGGGAAGCCAGATCGCATCGCTTCACCGTTGCAGATCATGATAGAAGGCCCTTTGGGTGGCGCTGCTTTCAATAATGAATTTGGTCGTCCTGTTCTGGGTGGTTATTTCCGTACCTTCGAGCAAAATGTTGGTGGCACGGTATATGGCTATCACAAGCCCATCATGATTGCTGGCGGTATCGGCAATATCTCGGACAAACACACCAAAAAGAATGATCTGCCGGTAGGCAGCCTGTTGATACAACTGGGTGGGCCCGGCATGCGCATAGGCATGGGCGGGAGTGCTGCCTCTTCCATGGCGACAGGTACCAATACGGCAGATCTGGATTTTGATTCTGTGCAGCGTGGCAACCCTGAAATGGAACGTCGTGCGCAAGAGGTCATCAATTCCTGCTGGCAGTTGGGTGATGATAATCCTGTCCTGTCCATCCATGACGTAGGTGCCGGTGGTTTGTCGAATGCCTTCCCGGAAATCACCAATGATGCCAAGCGTGGCGCCTTGTTTGATTTGCGTAAAGTACCGCTGGAAGAAAGCGGCATGGCACCTAAGGAAATCTGGAGTAATGAATCGCAGGAGCGTTATGTCCTGGGCATAGCACCAGAAAGCCTGGAGCTGTTCCGCCATTTCTGTGAGCGTGAGCGTTGTCCGTTTGCCGTGGTTGGTACCGCGACTGAAGAACGTCAATTGCGCGTCATCGATCCACTAAACGACACCTCGCCAGTCGATATGCCCATGAATGTCTTGCTGGGCAAGCCACCAAAAATGCACAGGGATGTTACTCATGTCAGCAATGATTTCCCAAAAATTGATTTGACGGGTATCGATTTGCAAGTTGCCGCAGAACGAGTGCTAAGTTTGCCTACGGTTGCTGACAAATCCTTCCTGATCACCATTGGTGACCGCACGGTTGGCGCTACTTCTGTGCGTGACCAGATGGTCGGACCATGGCAAGTGCCGGTGGCTGATTGTGCCGTGACCACCATGAGCCTGGAAGGCTATCTGGGTGAAGCCATGTCCATGGGTGAGCGTACACCGCTGGCGGTGATTGATGCTGCCGCATCGGGCCGTATGGCTGTCGGCGAAGCCATCACTAATATCGCTGCTGCACCGATAAAAGATATTTCAGATATCAAACTGTCTGCCAACTGGATGGCGGCCTGTGGCCAGCCTGGCCAGGATGCCGCCTTGTTTGATACGGTAAAAGCAGTCGGCATGGAATTGTGTCCGGCACTGGGTATCAGCATCCCG
>JAZJXP010000079.1:0-22127 GCA_040390835.1 Pseudomonadota bacterium | reverse complement strand
TAAGGATTCTCTGTCCATGCGCACTACCTGGAAAGATGAAGGACAAAGCAAGGCCGTGACTTCACCAGTGTCCCTGATTATTTCTGCCTTCTCGCCAGTCTATGATGTGCGCAAGTCGCTGACACCGCAAATACGCCTGGACCAAGGCGATACCAGCTTGATTTTGATCGACCTGGGTCGTGGCAAGAATCGTCTGGGCGCATCCTGTTTCGCGCAAGTCATGCAGCAGTTGGGCAACGATGCGCCTGATGTCGATAGTGCGGAAGACTTGAAAGCCTTCTTCGCTGCTATCCAGCAGTTGAATAGCGAAGACAAATTGCTGGCTTACCATGATCGCTCTGACGGTGGTCTGTACGCCAGCCTGTGTGAAATGGCTTTTGCCGGTCGCGCGGGCTTGTCCGTCAATCTCGATATCCTGACTATGGATAGCGAGCATGCAGCAGACCAGGGTGATGCCAAGAACTGGGCCAGCCAGGTCTCTGAACGTCGTAATGATATGACATTGCGCGCCTTGTTCAATGAAGAGCTGGGTGCTGTGATACAAGTGCGTACTGAACAACGTTCAGAAGTCATGGATGTCTTGCGTAGCTTTAATCTGGGTGCTTGCAGTCATATCATCGGCAAGCCAAACAATAGCGGCATCATAGAATTTACCCGCGATGCCAAGCAAATCTATACTCAGCCAGGAACTGCATTGCACCAGTTGTGGAGCAAAACCAGCTGGCAAATCGCCCGCCTGCGCGACAACCCAGCAGGTGCTGATGCAGAATATGCGCGCATCATTGATGCCAATGATCCAGGCATGCAACCTAAATTGAGTTTCGATCCGCAGCAAGACGTGGCAGCGCCATTCATTGCGACTGGCGTGCGCCCCAAGGTTGCCATCCTGCGTGAGCAGGGCGTAAATTCTCATATCGAAACTGCTTATGTCATGCACAAGTCCGGCTTCGAGGCGGTAGATGTGCACATGAGTGACCTTATCGCTGGCCGTGCAAAGCTGGCTGACTTCAAAGGCTTGATCGCTGTTGGTGGCTTCTCTTATGGTGACGTGCTGGGAGCCGGTGAGGGCTGGGCAAAAACCATTTTGTTCAATGCCATGATGTCTGATCAGTTCTCGCAATTCTTCCATCGCGACGACACCTTTGGTCTGGGTATCTGTAATGGCTGTCAGATGATGAGTAATTTGAAATCCATCATCCCTGGTGCACAGGCATGGCCTAAATTCACCAAGAACAAGTCTGAGCAATTCGAGGGTCGTTTTGCCATGGTGGAAGTGGCTGAGTCTGCGTCCATCTTCTTTCAGGGCATGGCTGGCACGCAAACACCTATCGCTATTGCGCATGGCGAAGGTTTTGCTGACTTCTCAACGACCGGTGATATCGCCAGGGCACAGGTTGCCATGCGCTTCATCAGCAATGCTGGCCTGGCGACGGAAGCTTATCCTTACAATCCGAATGGTTCACCACAGGGTATTACCTCGGTCACCAATGAGGATGGCCGCTTTACTGTGTTGATGCCACATGCGGAGCGTGTATTCCGCTCCGTCTTGCATTCATGGCATCCGGATGGTTGGGGCGAAGATTCTCCATGGATGCGTATGTTCCGCAATGCGCGCGTTTTTGTTGGCTGATTTTTTACTTGGCTAAACGGTAGCTGGTGAGCATTTGTTGAATTGTTCTAACGGGCGAAATCATGGAAATGATTTTGCCTGTTTTATTTGGCCTGCTCTTTATGAAGATGATTTACATTTTGAATCCAGAATAAAGCGTTTGAGGTGCGCAGCTTTCCTTATAATGAATCGCCAGGGAAACTTTCTCTAGATAAATGCGATATTTGCTATTCTTTGCCGTGTTATTTGTTTTGCACAATGCTGGTGCAGCGGAACGTTTGCGTGCCTGTGGTGGAGATAGCAATTGGCCGCCCATGTCTTATATCAAGGCTGCAGGAACGCCAGTTGAGGGTTTGTCAGCAGATATTTTGCGAAATATCTTTGCTGATCCCAAGATAGAACTCAGGCCCTGGGCGCGTTGTCTGGCTGAAGTGCAGGCACGTGAGGGCTTCGATATCGTGATGTCGGTATTCAAGAACCCTGAGCGCGAAAAGATTTACTTGTTTTCCCGCAATTATCATAGCCTTACACCTTCCTATTTGTATTCGGCTAAACGTTTCTCGCAAGCACCCCTGCAAGTACTCAGTGATCTGGAAAAATACAAAGTGTGTTCATTACACGGTTCATCCACCTTCTATACCAAATTGCCAGCATCGGCAATTGAGAGCGGGGCGACCAGTTATACCAGCCTCATGCGTAAAATTGAACGCGGCCATTGCGATATCGTGGTCGATATGCAGGAAGTATTATGGGGCTTTGCCCGCCTGAGTCTTTTGCCGCTGGATATGAGTACTTACAAAATACTTAGTCTGCCCCAGACAGAAAAATATCCCCTGCATTTTGGTGTCAGTAAGGACCATCCTCAGGCTGCACAAATCATAGCGCAACTGGATAAGGGATTGCTTGAATTGCAGCGTAATGGCAAATTAACAAGCATCATTAATAAATATCAGTAAGAAAACAGTGACCAGAATGCAAAAAAGAGGCGCATCGCGCCTCTTTTTTAGTTCAACAAAGCTTTTATTGAACTTTAGCTTTTTTGATCAAGGACTGTTGATAAGCCTGGATACGTTGCTGAGAAATACCATCAACAAATTCACGTCGTACTTCTTCAACTGTCGGGAATTTCGCTGTACGTGTGTCATCCAGTTTGATGATGTGGAACTTGTCTTTACCCTGACCATCAGTCAGTTTTACAGGAGTTTCTGTAAATTGACCTTTTTGCAGTTTGGTAAATGCCTGAGTAAATGCTGGTGGCCAGTTATTTGGCGTGGACCATTCCAGATCGCCGCCTTTGGACGCTGTACCAGGATCTTTGGATTGCTTGGCCAGCTCTTCAAATTTAGCGCCACCCTTCAATTTGGAAATCATGGCTTTTGCTTCATCTTCTGTATCGAGCATGATGTGGTACAGATGATATTCTTTGTCGCCTGCCTGAGCCTTCAATTTATCGTATTCGGCTTGAACTTCTGCATCAGTGACAGGGTTCTTTTTCAGGTAGTCGATCATCATCGCGCGAACCAGAATGGTTTGACGAGCCTGTTCTATGGCTTGTTTTACTTCGGAATTTTTTGCCAAGCCAGATTTTTCTGCTTCTTGTATCAATACTTCATTGGCGATCAGGCTTCGCTTGATCTGTTCACGTAACTGAGGCGTATCCTGCTGCTGGCCTTGCGCTACTGTTTGTTTTACTAATAATTCGAGTTGGCTGGCTGGAATAGCCTTGCCATTAACCGTAGCCAGATTTTGAGCCATTGCAGGCAGGGCAGTTGCAAGAAGTACCACCAGCAAATGAGCAGGTTTAAAAGTCATTGTCTGTTCCTAAATAACAAAATAAAAAAAACGGATTATAAATAAACTGCTTAGGTCGCTATCTCTGACGGACTCAATGCCACAATATTGAGGGCATGAATTTCCGTTTGCATCATATCGCCAACGGCATCATACACTAGTCGATGGCGGGAAATACGGTTTAATCCCTCAAATTGTTGACAGACTATTCTTACACTGTAATGACCGGCGCCGCCTGCAGCGCCAGCATGGCCCCGGTGAGCCTCTGAGTCATCTGTTAATTGACATTCAACTGGCTGTAAGGTTTCCATCCAGCGCGCTAATATTTTTTCCTGGCGTGTCATTGTGCCGGTTCTTCCATGTATTTTGCCAAAAACAGGCTTTGGATAATGATAAACGCCGGCATGATGGCAACTACAGCAATCAATTTGAAGTTTGCCCATGTGTCTGTGGAGAAATTAAATGCCACATACAGATTAACGAAGCCCATGACCAAGAAATAAAGCATCCAGGCATAACTAAGACGGGTCCAGATTTGCTCAGGCAGTTTGATTTGTTCGCCCATTGCCATTTGAATCAGGTTTTTCTTGAAAACAAGCTGAGCCAAAGCAAAGGCACCACAGTAGCACCAGTACAACACAGTGGGTTTCCATTTGATAAAGGATTCGCTCTGGAAATACAGAGTGGCACCACCAAACACCATGATAATGATGAAGGAAATCCACAGCATGGCATCGACTTTTTTACGGCGTATAAGCAAGTAACCGATTTGGCATACAGACGCAACCAGAGTAAGTGCTGTAGCAAATAATATGGGAGCCAGTTCAGCGGTTGTTACGCCACCAGAGACGATGCCGGAGAAATAATCGGACACCAGCGATTGTGCGGCAGTTGGATTTTTCTCACCCCATTTGAAGGTGATAAAAAACAAAACTACCGGGAACATGTCAAAAAGAAATTTCATTTACAGACAACTCAGGTTGCAGGATCAAATTTCAAGGACGCGGAATTAATGCAATAGCGCAACCTTGTGGGTGGTGGGCCGTCCGGGAATACATGTCCCAGATGAGCGTCGCAGATATTACACACAATCTCGGTGCGCGTCATGCCATGAGATGTATCAACTATTTCACGGACATTGGCCGGGTTGATTGCCTTGAAGTAACTAGGCCAGCCGCAGCCAGAATCAAATTTGGCATCAGACGTAAACAAAGGGGTGTTGCAGCAGACACAAGTATACGTGCCTACCTCATGGTGATCCCAGAACTTGCCAGTGAAGGCACGCTCGGTAGCCGCATGCCTGGTAACTTCATATTCCATGGAGCTGAGTTGCGCTTTCCATTCTGCGTCTGACTTGACGATTTTACTCATGATTTCCTCTTCATTTCTGCTTTATTTTTGCTTTATATCAGGATGAACAACTGACTTCCAGATGTCTGGCCCAGTCGGGCGGCAATTCTGCATAGTCTTCGTGTTCTTCTTGTTCGTCATAGGGACTTTTCAGAATATGCAATAATTTCCTGACTTCTGAAAAGTCCTTCTTCTGCGCTTTTTCTATAGCTAGCTGCGCAAGATAATTTCTTAAAATATATTTAGGATTGACTGACAACATGCTGGTTTGACGTGCCTGTTCATCATTTTGTTCCATGCTCAGACGCGCCCGGTAATTGACCAACCATGCATCCAGACTATCCCTGTCCAGGAATAAATCACGCAGTAGCTCATCCTTGGTCGATTTCTGATTCGAAAGCTTACTCAAATGGCGAAAACTCAGGGTGAAGTCAGCATGATTACTTTGTAACAAAGTGAAAAAGTCAGCAAATAAATCCAGATCACCATTGAGATCTGTTTTTAAACCAAACTTTTGATGCATAAGAGCTGTCCATTTCTGGCGATAAATTGCCGGATAATGGCTTAATGCGGCATTGGTTTCATCGACACTGCCTATGAGCGGTGACAAAGCTTGCGCCAGCGCCTGGCAATTCCAGTTACCTATGGCTGGTTGCATGCGGTAGGAATAGCGGCCTTGCTGGTCGGTATGGTTGCAAATATGTTTTTCATCGTAAGCTTCCATGAAGCCAAATGGGCCATAGTCCAAAGTCTGGCCGATGATAGACATATTGTCGGTGTTCATGACGCCGTGCATAAAGCCGACAGCTTGCCAGTGCGCCATCAGTTCGGCAGTGCGTGTGGTGACGGCGGCGAGCAATGCCTGGTATGGATTATTTTCTGCCAGTAGTTCGGGGTAAAACTGTGCGATGACATAATCGGCGAGCAAGCGCAGGTCATCCATCCTGTCGTTGTAATACCAGTGTTCAAATGAGCCAAACCGCACAAAACTGGGTGCTATGCGGGCGACGACTGCGCTGGTCTCCGGCGTTTCGCGAAAAACCATCTGATCTGAACCTATGACGCAGAGTGCGCGTGAGGTCGGTATATTCAACGCCGCCATTGCTTCTGAACATAAGAATTCGCGTATGGATGAGCGCAATACTGCCCGGCCATCGCCCATACGCGAATAGGGCGTCATACCTGCACCTTTCAACTGTATTTCCAGATGTTGTCCATCATGTGACCTACCGCCTAGCAGTAATGCGCGACCATCACCCAATTGACCGGCCCAGACACCAAACTGATGTCCTGAATAAACGGCGGCCAAAGGTTTGCTGCCGGGGATGAGCTGGTTACCTGAAAAATAATTGAGGAATTCAGGAGTATTCAAACTAGTCTGATCCAGGTTTAATTGCGCCGCAACTTCATGGCTGGCCGCTACCAGATAAGGTTTATCTATGGGACTGGCAGAAAGGTGGGTAAAAAAATGCGGGGGAAGATCTGCAAACTGATTCTCCAGCACGAGTTCCTGCAGAGAGAGTGGGGAAGTGGTCATGATGCGCCATGGGGCTGTAAAAAGAATAAACGCATTTTGACAGATTTGGTCAAAATGCGTTTATCAGGCGATTTGCTAAAATGTTAACAGTGGAACTCAGGCCGTAATACGTTCCCGTGTCTTGCAGCCATCAATCAGGAAGGACAGGCTGATTACCAGGACCAGCTCACCTTCAGCAGAACGGGCTGTGCCGGTAATGCCTGGTGTGCTGATGCAGGTCAGTGGTTTGATGACCAGGTCGGCTGTGCCATCAACCGCATCAACAGACAAGATGTAAGGGCTAGGGGCGGCAATGACGATGCCAACTCTTTCTGACGCTGGCGTATAACCCAATATCTTGCCCAATGATTTGACTGGCAAAGGCCGGCCAAGGTCGCGCAATACAGGTTGACCACCAACGCTTTCAAAGGTTTCTGGCAATTCAACCACGCGTTGTACTGTTGCCATTGGCAATGCCAGCGACGCACCATCAGTACGGACCAGCATAGTTGGTACGATAGACAGCTCAATTGGCAAACGGATCAGGAAGGTCGTACCTGTTCCCAATTGAGAGGCTATGCGTATCGCGCCACGATGGCGTTCCACAGCGGTTTTTACTACGTCCATGCCTACGCCGCGGCCAGACACGCTGGAAGCGACTTCTTTGGTAGAAAAACCTGGTAAAAACACCAACTGGAAAGCTTCGTCGTCGGTGCGGGCATCATGCACATTGATCAAGCCCTTGGAGACAGCTTTGTCACGCAGTCTTTGTGCATCCATGCCTTTGCCGTCATCCGTCACTTCTATCATGACGCTGCTGGCTTCCTGCCAGGCTTTCAATGAAATCGTTGCACGCGGTGACTTGTTGGCATTGATGCGTTCTTCAGCGGTTTCTATGCCATGATCAAGAGCATTGCGCAACATGTGCACCAATGGATCATACAGGCTGTCAACGACAACGCGATCCACTTCTGTCTCAGCACCAGCAATGTTCAGGTCGACTTCTTTGCCAAGGTCCCGTGCCAATTCCCTGATCAGCCTTGGGAATTTCTGGAACAAACGTCCCACAGGCTGCATGCGGGTTGCCAGAGTGGCGCGTTGCAGCTCGGTTGAATAGCGGGATGCGCGTGTCAGGGTTTCAGTCAGGGCAGACATCAGTGGTGCAGCCTGGCCATCAAACTTGAATTGTGACAATTTTTCCAGCAGTACGGCAGCCTGATTGGCTGCCTGCACGGATTCACCGGCAACTTCCAGCAAGACATTCAGCTTGACCGCGTCTATACGTATGCTTTCTTCTTTTGCCGGGGCACTCTGTTTGACTTCGCCACCAGACAATGATGATTTGACCGCTTCAGTCTCTTCTCTTTGTGTCGGAGCCTCGGTTTCTTCTTCAGCGAGCTCTGCAGTTTCTGCTACTACTTCTGGTAATGTGCCAGCTGGCGTCACTGCACGGAAATAGGCTTCCCAGTCAAGTGCACCGGTATTCTCTTTTTTCGCTGCAGGCTCTGGCGCTTTTTCTGCTGGCTTGGGTGTTTCAACTGCCTTCGCTTTAGTTGCTGCCGGTTTTTTGCTGACGCCTTTCATTTCTATGGCATCAGTCAGCATTTTTTCCAGCGACTTGGGCATAGTCGACAGCTTGTCCGGCTCAGTGCCATTATTCAGGGCAGTAAGCTGATCGGCGACAAAGCCACTGGCTTCAAGCGCTGCCTCTATGGCTTCAGGCGTGACAGGGACTTGTCCGGTACGCAGGGCATCGAAAAGATTTTCAGTTAAATGGCAGGCCGACACCATGGCGCTCAAATTCATGAAGCCTGCGCCACCCTTGATCGTATGAAAGGACCGGAATACGGCATTCAGCGTATTCATGTCGCCGGGATTGCGCTCGAGTGAGAGTAGATGTTCTTCTACATTGGTCGCCAGATCGAGCGCTTCGACGACAAATTCTTTGAGCATGTCATCCATTAGAAACCCAGACTATCAAGTAGGTTATCTACATCATCCTGTTCCAACGCTGCGTTCGGGACGGAAGGGCCTTCCATCAATTCTACTGCTTTTTCTTTCAATTCTAATGGTGCATTGTCCAGCAGAATTTGCGTCAGTTCATGTTCAACACGTTTGTTGATGGCAACCACTTTTTTGATCAACTGACCAGTCAGATCCTGGAAGTCTTGCGCCATCATGATGTCCAGCAAACGCGCTTTTTCAGCATCCGTGGCAGTCAGCACATTATTGGCAAAAGTCTTGGAGTCAGTCGCCAGGGACTTGAATTCATCAACGCTGAGTTTTCCTTCAAAAAGGTCTGTCCAGCGGGCATCCATGGCCTTGGCTTTCTTGGCCAGTTCATCTTGTTCAGGCATGCCCAGATCTGTGGCGTTCAAGACCTTGTTGGCGGCCTGCTCGGTCAGGGTGGCGACATATTCAAGCCGGCCCTGGGCATCGGCAATTTGCACTGCAACATCAGATAGTGAACGGTCATAGCCCAACTCGCGCATGGAGTCGTGCAGCATTCTGACGATGCCACCCAAGCGGTCAAAAATTGGCTTGGTGGCATCCGCATCATCACTGTGAAAATTGAATTTGGCAGGAACTGGCTCTTGCAGCACAGGCTCACTACTCACGGGTGGGGAAGAGGGGGACTCTACATTGGTTTCCAGGCGCTGATTGGCCATTTCTTCAAACAATGCGTCCAGATCATCTGCTGAATCGGTCATAGTCCTTGGTTCTCCATAATCGCATTGATCATTGTGTAAAACTTCACAAATGTCACGGTGTGTCAGCGAGAGTATGCAGAAATGTTCTGAGTGTTGCTGCCATTCAGATACCACGTTTCCGCATGGACTCCGGTTTTTTTCCTGATTTATTTTACTTAAATCAAGGTGTAATTTTTATCCATGAACAAGACTGCTTTTTGCTCTTGTTCATAGTAGCAGGACATTACCGAAGAATAACTCAGAGTAATAAAATTTGTCATTCTTTTGTTACTCCCGATGCAGTTTTGTCACATTCTTTTACGTAAGTTCGCAAAAATTGTTCAGGCGTCTCTATCCTGAACATGCCCGCCTGCTTCATTTTCCTGGCGAGCTTGAGCAGGGCTTTGTCTTTGGTAATGAGAACTTCAGCTTGAGTATCGCGTGCAATTTCTAAAAATTTTTGATCGTCCTTGTCACTGCAGACCGGGAGTTTGTATCCAGTCGCAACCGGAACGAGGCAATTGATGTGTGCATCAAACAGGGCTGTTACGGCTTCAGCGCTTTCATGTCTTGCAGCGAGGTGGGGATAGCTGAGTACTGCTAGCCATTCATCGCGGCAATCTGCGCGGGTTAGTGCCTGTAGTTGCCCATTGCTGAGTTCATCAAGCAAAACTGACCACCTGGGGTCTTTGAATACAAATAAGTCCAGGCACACATTGGTGTCAAGAATTACGCGCTTAGGTATGATGTCGGTCATTTTGTCTTTTAAATTCAATTTATGCTCATTGTATTATCTCCAGCCAAGAGTCTGGACTTTGAAACACCCGTAAAGACTAAAACAATGACTACACCACATTTTCTTGCCGAGGCTGAGGAATTGGTGGAAATTGCCAGAACATATACTTCTGATCAACTGGCTGTGCTCATGGATATCTCTCCTGCTCTGGCGCAATTGAATGTGCAACGCTTTGCGGACTGGGAACTGGAAGTCAAGCCACGGAACAGGAAGCAGGCAGTATTCGCATTTAATGGAGATGTTTACGAGGGGCTCAATGTCAGTAGCCTGACTTCTCCGCAACTGAAATACCTGCAAAATCACGTACGCATCTTGTCTGGCTTGTATGGTTTGTTACGTCCTCTGGACGCTTTGCAGGCTTATCGCCTGGAAATGGGGACGACACTTGCCAATCCTCGCGGTAAAAACCTGTATGCTTATTGGGGCGATAAAGTAAGTTTACAGTTAAGTGATGCTATTCAGCAACACAAATCACAGATACTGGTGAATTTGGCATCAGATGAGTACTTTAAGGTGGTCCGGCCCACGGTTGTGGGCGTACCTGTGATTTCCCCTGTTTTCCAGGACTGGAAAAATGGCAAATACAAGATTATTTCTTTTTATGCCAAGCGCGCCAGGGGTTTGATGGCCAGATACAGCGCGCAACATGGCATACGCAAGGCAAATGACTTGAAAGCCTTTGCCGAAGAGGGGTATGCGTATTGCGAAGAGGAGTCTAGCAAGACTAGCTGGGTGTTTCGACGGAAGATTGAAGATTAGATGGGTAATTAATTTTCATCTGGTTTAGTCGCAATTCGTCAGGACATACGCATGTCCTGACGTGACGGTTTTACCAGAATTTCCACCATGCATTACGTGAACCGGCTTTGCCCGTCAGATAATCGCTTTTTGGGAAGTTTTGCAAGAAGACGCGGTTTGCATCATCACGCAGCTCTGTCATACCCATGGCGTCGTAAGAGCGTATCAAAATAAACATCGCTTCTTCAATCGCTGGCGCATCTGGATATTCCTTGATGGCCGCCTGGGCACGGTTGGCCGCAGCCAGATAAGCACCACGGCGCAGATAGTAGCGTGCAACGTGTACGTCGTATTGTGCGAGGGCATTAACCAGATATTTCATGCGCAAGATCGCGTCTGGCGTATACTTACTGTCTGGGAACTGGATTGCCAGTTGTTTGAAAGCGTCAAAAGAATCGCGGGAAGCTTTGGGATCGCGTTCAGTAATGTCCTGATTTGCCAGGAAATTGAATAAACCTACCTGATCATTGAAGTTGATCACGCCACGCAAATAATACATGTAGTCTACATGGCTATGATTTGGATGCAGCTTGATAAAGCGTTCAACAGCGGCCAGTGCCTGGGCCTGATCACCTTGTTTGAAATAAGCGTAGGCAGTTTCCATCTGCGCTTGTTGTGCGTAAGTACCGAAAGGGAAGCGTGATTCTAGTTTTTCAAAGTACTGAATTGCCTTTTCATAACCCCCACTGGACATTTCGTCTTTTGCTTCAGCGTATAATTTTGATGCTGACCAGGTTTTGGTCTCATCGCCTTTTTCACCAAACACCCCGCAGCCGCTTAAACTTAAGGACGCGGCAACAGCCAGAACCAGCAATTTCAAAGATTTAATGTGCATAAATTTGTGCGTGAGCATGAAAACAATTTACGGATTATAGCCGATGGCAAAAAATGTGAAACAAACTACTACAGTGATTTTGTCAGATTCCGACCTGGACACTGAATTAGAAGGGCTGAACGATACCACCGAAGTGGATGAAGATTTTGCCCTTGCAGTAGAAAATATAGAATTAAAGCTTACTTCGGAAGCTTGTGGTGAGCGTTTGGACAAGACTTTGTCCAAACTGGTTCCACAATATTCAAGAAGCCGCATCCAGCAATGGATAGAAGGCGGCTTCGTCAGCGTCGATGGCAAGCCGGGCCGCGGCAAGATGACCATGCTGGGTGATGAAAAAATCATCATAGAGCCGCAAGCTGCGCCTGATGAAGGTGCTTATTCACCTGAAGACATCCCTTTAAACGTCGTGTACGAAGACGACGACATCCTGGTCATCAACAAACCGGCTGACATGGTGGTTCACCCGGCAGCGGGTAACTGGTCAGGCACTTTGCTGAATGGCTTGCTGTATCGCTGGCCAGCATTATTGGGTGTGCCACGTGCTGGCATCGTACACAGGCTGGATAAGGATACTTCCGGCCTGATGGTGGTCGCCAAAACCCTGATCGCCCATACAGAACTGGTGCGCCAGTTGCAGGACAGGACCGTCAAGCGTGAATATAATGCGCTGGTATGGGGCACGCCTAATTTGTCAGGCACGGTAGACGCGCCTATGGCCAGGCATCCGCGTGACCGCATCAAGATGGCGGTTTCGCAAAGCATGCTCGCCAAACCTGCCGTCACGCATTTCCAGCGCGTAGCTGCCGGCATGCTGGAAAAATTCCCCGTCAGCCTGGTAGCCTGCCAACTGGAAACTGGCCGTACTCATCAAATACGTGTGCACATGTTGTCGCTGGGATTTCCTCTGGTTGGCGATCCTTTATATGGCAAACAGCATCTGGCGCGCTTCTTTAATCGCCAGGCGCTGCAAGCGCGTAAGCTGGGTCTCACGCATCCGACTACAGGTGAGCATGTGGAGTGGGAAATCCCGCTGGCTGATGATTTTGCAGCATTGCTGCTGCAGGCAGGTATACAGACAGTATGAAACCAGACAGCAAGGACTTAACTGCTCTTGCTTCTCTCCCGGTAGTGCTGCCCAGTTGGCAGCACGCGCCTGCCACTGTGCGGGCGTTCACCACCACCCGTCACGGCGGGGTCAGCCTTGGCCCCTATGGAGATGCAGGCGGCAGCGCTGGCCTTAACCTCGGTGACCATGTCAATGACGATCCGGCCGCAGTAAAACAGAATCGGGATAAATTAAATCTGCAATTGCCTTCGGATGTCATATTCTTATCACAAGTACATGGCAATATAATACTGAATGCGTCTGAACTCGCTTTTGGCAATGCCAGTAATGTTGCTGATGCTGTGTTCAGTACGCAAGCAGGGCAAGTCTGTGCTGTGCTGACTGCGGATTGTCTACCGGTTTTATTTACTGATGTGGCGGGTACAGTTGTCGCTGCAGCGCATGCGGGCTGGCGTGGACTGGCTGGCGGGGTATTACAAAATACCGTATCAGCAATGCGTGACAAGGGTGCGCAAGAAATTATTGCCTGGCTGGGCCCGGCAATTGGGCCGCAAGAATTTGAAGTCGGGCGTGATGTAGTGGATGCTTTTGCTGCGCAGGTTCCTGATGTGCAGACTTATTTCAAGGCGAAAGCCAGCCAGAATGGTTTGGAAAAGTATCTGGCTGATTTGTACGGGCTGGCAAGAAAATTGCTAAATGACATCGGTGTGAACCAAGTTTCTGGCGGCGATCGTTGTACAGTAAGTGAAATATCTGAGTTTTACTCGTATCGCCGTGATGGAGTTAGCGGAAGAATGGCCAGCCTGATCTGGATAACACCAGATTAACAAGCTATTGAAGTCCATCCGCTTTCGTTTCTGCTTGTTGATGGTCACTTGAAACTGTTGGAGTTTCAGATTGTTTTTGCAGTGCAGCTTGTTTTTCCAGTCGTTCGCGCTTGCGCTGTGGTGTGCGCATCAGGTATAAAACTATTGTTAAAGGAAAAACGCAATACAACAAGAAAGTCATGATGCCTGCGATGACGGAGTGCTCAGTGATCGACATCATCAGTACGACATAAATCCAGGCGATTGCTACGATATGCATAAGAACCTTGTTACTTATTATTGTGGATGCTTGATACGTGCATTCCATGGTGGTAATTGAATAGTGAGAACTGTATTCCAGCTTATTTAATCAGGGAAAGAAAGCTTAAAATTATTTCGAAACGATACGCGAAAATCAGGAGGCACGCATGAAGACTTTCGATCCTCAAGCTATGTACTCCGAGTGGATGTCACAGCTAGTGAATCAAGACAAATGGCAGGAGTGGATGAAACCTGCCGCAACAATGAACCCCATGCCAGCAGCGGACATGCTGAAGGATTTGGGGGCACAGATAGACCCTGCCACAATGACGCGCTTGCAAACGGAGTATATGCAAGAGTTTGGCAAGTTATGGCAAGACTTTGCCGTATCCAAAATTCCTGATTTGAATGACAGGCGTTTTTCTGCTCCGGACTGGCATAACCATGCCATGCACTCTTATAGTGCGGCATCTTATCTGCTGAATGCACGATTTTTGATGGCCGTGGCAGAGTCTGTGCAGGCCCCAATCAAGACAAAACAGAAAATCGGTTTTGCAGTGCAGCAAATGATTGATGCCATGTCTCCGGCTAATTTTCTGGTTACTAATCCCGAAGCGCAAAGTAAGCTGATAGAGACTAAAGGTGAGAGTCTGGCCAAGGGTATTACCCAAATGCTGGCTGACATGCAAAAAGGCCGTATCTCCCAAACAGATGAATCTGCCTTCGAAGTCGGCAAAAATGTCGCCACTTCAGCTGGTACTGTGGTTTATGAAAACCATTTGTTCCAGCTGATTCAATATCAGCCAACCACCAAGACCGTGCATCAGCGCCCTTTGCTGATGGTGCCGCCTTGTATCAACAAGTTCTACATTCTGGATTTGCAGCCTGAGAACTCGGTCGTGCGTTATGCCGTCGACCAGGGGCACACCGTGTTCCTGGTGTCTTGGGCAAATCCTGATGAAAGCATGGCCGAAATCAGCTGGAATGACTATATCGAAGACGGTGCCATACAAGCCATCAAGGTCGCACAAAAGATCAGCAAGCAAGACAAGATTAATGCATTTGGCTTTTGCGTAGGTGGCACCATCGTATCTACGGCCCTGTCAGTGTTGGCGGCACGCGGCGAGCATCCCGCCAGCAGCCTGACTTTGCTGACTACTTTGCTGGACTTTACACAGACGGGTGTGCTGGACGTATTTGTCGATGAAATGCAAGTCAAGATGCGCGAGCAAACTATAGGCCAACGGGGTATCTTGCCTGGCAAAGACCTCGCCAGCACTTTCTCCAGCCTGAGGGCGAATGACCTGGTCTGGAATTATGTACAGTCAAATTACCTTAAGGGTGAAGCGCCACCGCCATTTGATCTCCTGTACTGGAATGCCGATAGCACTAACTTGCCTGGTCCGATGTTTTGCTGGTATCTGCGTAATACCTATCTGGAAAATAAACTCAAGCAGCCAGGTGCGTTGACGGTTGCAGGCAGCAAGGTCGATCTGGGTAAAATTGATGCGCCATGCTTTATCTATGGTTCGCGTGAAGACCATATTGTTCCTTGGCAGGCAGCTTTCGCTTCTACGGCATTGCTCAATCCCCGTCATAAAAACCGTAACCGTTTTGTGCTGGGGGCTTCAGGGCATATCGCTGGCGTGGTCAATCCTCCAGCCAAGAAAAAAAGAAGTTACTGGACCAATGAGCAGGCTGGCCTGGATACAGAGAGCTGGCTCGCTGGTGCAACTGAACATCCAGGTAGCTGGTGGCCAGAATGGTCAGCCTTTCTAGGTGAGCATGGCGGCAAGATGGTGAAAGTGCCGGCTGCGCCTGGGAATACAGAATTTCCTGCAATTGAAGCCGCACCGGGACGTTATGTGAAGGTAAGGGCAGATTGAGGGTTTGTTGTTAAGTAATTAAAATTCAATGAGGAGAACAAATATGTCAAAACGTGTTGCTTATGTTACTGGTGGTATGGGTGGTATTGGAACTCCAATTTGCCGTCGCTTGTGCAGAGACGGTTATATTGTTGTCGCTGGTTGTGGTCCAAATTCAGCCCGCAAGGATAAATGGCTGGCCGATATGCGTGCAGAAGGCCTGGATATCCATGCTTCTGAAGGTAATGTGTCGGATTGGGAATCAACCAAGGCAGCCTTTGAGAAGGTCAGGGCAGAGATTGGTGAAGTGGATGTGCTGGTGAATAATGCAGGTATTACCCGTGACGGCCAGTTCCGCAAGATGAGCAAGGCAGATTGGGATGCTGTCATGGATACCAATTTGAACTCCTTGTTCAACGTCACCAAGCAAGTTATTGACAGCATGGTTGACCGCGGTTGGGGGCGTATCATCAATATATCTTCTGTGAATGGTCAAAAAGGCCAGTTTGGTCAGACTAACTATTCGACTGCAAAAGCGGGTATTCATGGTTTCTCTATGGCCCTGGCGCAGGAAGTGGCAACCAAGGGTGTAACTGTGAATACGGTTTCCCCAGGCTATGTTGGTACAGACATGGTCAAGGCCATCCGCCCTGACGTGTTGGAAAAGATTGTTGCAGGCATCCCAGTCAAACGTCTGGCTGAGCCTGAAGAGATTGCCTCTATTGTTGCCTGGATTGCATCTGATGAAGGTGGCTATGCTACCGGTTCAGACTTTTCCATCAATGGTGGTTTGCACATGGGTTAATCACCGCGATTACTCAGGAATGGCCAGAAATTAGAATAAATTTTTTAAATTGGCTTTTTAGCCTCCCTGATTGCTGTCTTTCTTCTGCAGTGCGGTAAAATATGCCCATCAGAGTCGCAAGATTTCGATGGGCATATCTTTTGCAGGCTGCAAAATACAGTGGACTGTAACAGTGAAATCGGGAGTGAAGGACATGTGTCCGACGTATCAGGGCAAGGCGCAAAACACAGCGATAGCGGGGCTATCGCGAGTATTTGTAACGCGGCCATGATCGTCGGACACATGGCAGGCACTCCGATTTTCACTTTTACAGTCCACTAGGATGCAAATAAAAAAGGGGACAAACATGAAAGCTGTTTTGGCCGGTCCAGAACCAGAAATCATGTTTGCGTGAATAGTCTGTGCAACTTTGAAGAGTGATCCTCATAAAGTGGCAGGATATCGAAGTGTTTAACTGAGATCTCAATGAATAGCGCAAAAAAATCAACACAGCATCTGATCAAGAAATATCCTAACCGTCGTCTGTACGACACGCAAACCAGCAGCTATATCACGCTGGTAGACGTCAAACAGTTTGTACTGGAAAACGATGATTTCGCGGTAGTCGATGCAAAAACTGGCGAAGATTTGACACGCAGCATACTGTTGCAAATCATTCTGGAGGAAGAGGCGGGTGGTTCACCCATGTTCTCCAGCGTCGTTTTGTCGCAAATCATTCGTTACTATGGCCATGCCATGCAAGGCATGATGGGCAATTATCTGGAAAAAAACGTCCAGGCCTTTATCGATATCCAGAACAAGTTGGCCGAGAATTCCAAGGGCATCTATGAAGGCAAGCCCTTCAGCCCAGAAATGTGGACGCAGTTCATGAATGTGCAGGGCCCGATGATGCAGGGCATGATGGGTAACTACATAGAACAGAGCAAGAATTTGTTTGTTCAAATGCAAGAACAAATGCAAAGTCAGGCAAAAAATATGTTCAATGTTTTCCCGTTTAATCCTGACGATGTGAATAAAAAATAAATAAAAAATAAATAAAAAATACGTAAAATACAGCTTGAACAGGCTCGCATTCTGACTTAAGCCCCTGATTCTTCAGGAAATTATCGCAGATGCGGCAAGTTGGGCTAGCAAAAAGGGTACAATAGCGGATTCGCTTTTGTACCCTTTTTGCTCTTATTTGCTATTAATTACCCTTTATGTCTATCTCAGAAATTCGTCGCCAAGAAATGCCTGCTACCCACAAGGTGGGATTTGTGTCCCTGGGGTGTCCGAAGGCGCTTGTCGATTCCGAACAAATCCTGACTCAATTACGTGCCGAAGGTTACGACACTGCCAAATCCTATGATGGCGCTGATCTGGTCATCGTCAACACCTGCGGCTTCATTGACGCCGCCGTGCAGGAATCGCTGGATGCGTTAGGTGAGGCGCTGGCTGAAAATGGCAGGGTCATCGTGACTGGTTGTCTGGGCGCCAAAAAAGGTGCTGATGGCAAGGACATGATACAGTCCATCCATCCCAAAGTACTTGAAGTGACCGGCCCGCATGCAGTGAGTGAAGTCATGGCTGCGGTGCACAAGCATTTGCCCAAGCCACATGAGCCCTTCATGGATTTGGTGCCGCCACAAGGCGTCAAGCTGACGCCCAAGCATTTCGCCTATCTGAAAATATCCGAAGGCTGTAACCACCGTTGCAGTTTCTGCATCATCCCATCCATGCGTGGCGACTTGGTGTCACGCCCGATTGCAGATGTCATGATGGAAGCAGAAAACCTGTTCAAAGCTGGCGTCAAGGAATTGCTGGTGATTTCCCAGGATACCAGCGCCTATGGTGTGGATATTAAATTCCGCATGGGCTTCTGGAATGGCAAGCCTGTCAAAACCCACATGACGCAATTGGTAGAGGCCTTGGGTGAGTTGGCCAAACAATATGATGCCTGGGTGCGCCTGCATTATGTCTATCCATATCCGCATGTCGACCAGATCATTCCTTTCATGAACAATGGCCACGTCCTGCCTTATCTGGATGTGCCTTTGCAGCATGCCCACCCTGACGTGCTGAAACGCATGAAGCGTCCAGCCAGTGGTGAGAAAAATATAGAGCGCATCAAGGCCTGGCGTGAAATGTGTCCAGAGATCACGATACGCTCTACCTTTATCGCTGGTTTCCCTGGCGAGACAGAAGAAGAGTTTGAATACCTGCTCGATTTCCTGAAGGAAGCGGAGATTGACCGTCTGGGTTGCTTTGCCTACTCGCCAGTTGAAGGTGCGACAGCCAATGAAATCGCCAATCAATTGCCAGATGAGGTGCGTGAAGACCGTCGCCGTCGCGTCATGGAGTTGCAGGAAGGTATATCCAAAAAACGCCTGCAGGCCAAGATAGGCAAAACCATGCGCGTATTGATTGATTCCCTCGACCGCAGTGGCGGTGTAGGCCGCAGTTCCGCTGATGCGCCTGAGATTGATGGTGTTGTCTACGTCAAGCCACCGTTTGAACCGCATCGCAAACTCAAGGTCGGCGAATTCGTTGAAGTAAAAATTACTGCGGCTGATGCCCATGATCTGTGGGGCGAAGCAGTCTGATGAGATTTTTACGCTTGGTTTTATTGCCACTGAGCTTGCTGTCAGGGTTTGCGGTTGTGGCTCAGGCTCAGGAGAAAACTGAGCCAGCTCCTATCGTCAAGTCAGGTTTTGCGCCCATGTCCAATCCCTTTTTTGCCGGTGCAATTGAATTGCGTGGCACCATGGGGAGTGACAAAATCCGCATGCACATACAGCCCAAACCTGAAGACCGTGATAGCGTCGAAGGCTCTTATGTCGTGGCAGGTGGCAAGCGCAATCATGGTAAAAAAATTTTGCTGGCAGGTGAAGTCAGCAAAAACAAACTCAGTATGGAAGAATCCGAAGATGGTGTAGATGTCTCTGGCCAATGGGATGGCGAACTCAAGGACAATGTCATACGCGGCGTCTGGCAATCGGACGATGGCAAAGTCAGCAAAGAGTTTGTGCTGGAATTATTGCCGCTTTCCAAAGCAAAGAAAATCAAAGCCCCTTCTGCTAAATAAAGCTTCTGGCTTGGTGCTTTGCTCATGCGCTGTCATCAGATTCATTAAATAATTGCAGATGTGTATTACGTCTGCAATTTATGTCTGCAATGCTGACTCAATCCCTGTGTGATTTTTGCGTAAAATCGGTCAAGATCAAATTCTTTGCAGCTCTTTGCTTATTTGCACTTTAGTTAAGTCTCAAGTGTTAAAATCCGGGCATTATTTTGCCCTGGATCCTTACAAATGCTTACGATACGAAAATTCTGCGCGCTTGCTTTGCTGTCGGCGTCATGTTCTCAGTTTGCCGTTGCTGATAGTGCGCCAAATCCTGCATCTTTTGATACTTTTCGTAAGCAGTTCAAGACCCAGGTAAGCTATGACGGTGACTATCGTAGCCCTGTAGGCAATGCGCCAGACAATGTATTTAAGGCCGTACGCTATCAGTCTGCAGTGGGGCCGCTTGCCGCCATGTTGACACCAGATCCGAAAGATGGGAAAAAGCATCCTGCCATTATCTGGATTACCGGCGGTGACAGTAATTCAATTGATGGGACCTCATTGTCCAAGATCAAAGCAAGATCAAATGATCAATCCGCGGCTGCTTATCGCAAAGCTGGTATCGTGATGATGTTTCCAACCCTGCGCGGTGGCAATGACAATCCGGGCAAGCATGAGGCTTACTTTGGTGAGATCGATGATGTGCTGGCAGCAGCAGATTATCTGGCACAACAGTCCTGGGTTGATCCGGCGCGAATTTATCTTGGTGGTCACAGTACTGGCGGTACTCTTGTATTGATGACGGCAGAAGCCAGCAAGCGATTCAGGGCAGTTTTTTCATTTGGTCCCGTAGCTAATTTACGGGACTACGGAAACATGATACCGGTCAATTATGACAGGATGAGCAACGCGGACTTGTTATCGCGCGCACCGTATTACTGGCTGCCATCTGTCCGCAGCCCTCTATTTATCATCGAGGGAGTGGATGGTAATATCGAATCTTTAGAGTCGATGCGCAGCAAGTCCAACAATCCAAATATCCAATTCTTGCCTGTAAAAGGAGCGTCGCATTTTACAATTTTGGCTCCTGGTAACGATCTTATCGCCAGGAAAATTTTGCTTGATGATGGTGCTGTCAGCAATATCAGATTGACGGAAAGTGAAATGATTAACGAGCTCTCAAAAAAATAAGCCATGCCTGTTGCTGTTATCTGCTGGTTCAGTTTAGGCTGGTTGTACCTACATAAAAAGACGCTTAAAGCGTCTTTTTTATTGTCATCATGGAGTGACGTGCTGCTTCTGCGCTAACATGTGCCGGATACAATGAACACATTTTGAATTGCTTGTGAATCAGGAACCAGCATGTCAGAAAACAAAAAGCCAGAGCCAGGATTTAATACCAGCATCATCCATAGTGAATATGTTGCACCAGACGGCTTTGCTGCCTTTCCTGTAGCTATACATCATGCCTCGACAGTCTTGTTCAATAATGTCGCCGCCATGCGTGAGCGCAGCTGGCAGGATAAATCGGCTTATACCTATGGCTTACACGGCACACCCACCAGTTTTACCCTGGAAGCCCGGCTGGCAGAAATAGAAAAGGGTGAGTATTGCCTGTTGACGCCTAGTGGCCTGGCCGCGATCACGCTGGTGAATATGGGCTTACTGGAAAGCGGTGATCATGTATTGATCCCTGATAATGTGTATGGTCCCAGCCGTGATCAGGCTGACTGGCTGTCGCGCAGCTTTGGTATTAGTGTGCGCTATTACGATCCTTTGATTGGCGCTGGCATCGCCGCCTTGATAGAAGAAAATACTCGCCTAATCTGGGTGGAGGCACCTGGCTCAGTATCAATGGAGGTGCCGGATGTGCCGGCGATATGCGCAGCAGCCCATGCGCGGGGTGTGCTGGTGGCTCTGGATAATACCTGGTCAGCGGGTGTTGCGTTTGCGGCTTTTGAGCACGGTGTAGATATCATCGTGCAAGCGCTGACAAAATATCAGAGCGGTGGTTCGGATGCCTTGATGGGAGCGGTCATTACCCGTGACAAGGCGCTCAATACACGTATGCAGATGGCGCACATGCGGCTGGGTTTTGGCGTGGGTATGGATGATGTCTACTTGGTCTTGCGCAATTTGCCGACCTTGCAATTGCGTTTTAATGCACATGATCAAAGCGCCCGCAAGATAGCCTCATGGTTGGCTAAGCGTCCGGAAATCGGTAAGGTTTTACATCCTGCCTTGCCAGATTGCTCGGGCCATGACATTTGGCAGCGCGACTTTACTGGTGCAGGAGGTTTGTTTTCAGTGCTGTTTGATGCGAAGTATAGTGAAGAGCAAACTGACCATTTTGTCGATAGCCTGAAATTGTTCAAGCTGGGTTATAGCTGGGGTGGGGCGCATAGCTTATGCATACCCTATCGCATGCAGTATATGCGTACCAACTGGTCAGAGAGGGGGATTTTGGTACGTTTCAATATTGGCCTGGAAGATACGCAAGACCTGATTGCTGATATAGAGCAGGCCTTGGCGACACTGACGTAGAAATAGAGACTGTCAGGCTGCTATTCAGGCAGCCCTTGTCTTAAATAAAGACTTATTTAAGACTTATTTACTGGCGCTACTTGCCGCTGCGTCAGACGCTGGTGCAGCTGTTATGCTTGCCTCAGATGCGGCAACTGGCAAGCTGGCCGGGGCAGGTTCTGAGGCACTGGCAGATGCAGAGTGCACCTCGGTCGGATTGTGACCGGCAGCTTCACCTTGCATATCGACTTTGTCGCCTGCTTTAAAAATCAGGAACAGGCCAGCGGCTGCAAAGATAATAAAGCCGACGAGAATTTTCCACATAATTGTCTCCAGAGTTGAACTTATAAGATGGACCAAGCTTAGAGGATCT
>JAZJXP010000078.1:0-8330 GCA_040390835.1 Pseudomonadota bacterium | reverse complement strand
TGGATACATAAGGCACGGTACGTGATGCACGCGGGTTCACTTCCAGCACAAACACGACGTCTTTACCGTCTTGCTGCTGAATCGCAAACTGCACATTCATCAGGCCGACGACATTCAAACCTTTAGCCATCAATGCAGTCTGGCGCTTGAGTTCAGCAATGGTTTCTTGCGACAGGGAGTATGGCGGCAAGGAGCATGCAGAGTCACCAGAGTGCACACCAGCCTGTTCGATATGCTCCATGACACCGCCGATGAAGGTACGCTCACCATCAGACAGGCAATCAACGTCAACTTCAATCGCGTCATTCAGGAAGCGATCCAGCAAGACGGGAGAATCATGCGACACCTTGACGGCTTCACGCATGTAACGTTCCAGATCACGTTGCTCATGCACGATTTCCATCGCACGGCCACCAAGTACATAAGATGGGCGGACCACGAGTGGATAACCAATCTCTTGCGCCAATGCCAGCGCATCAGCTTCAGTGCGAGCAGTACGGTTAGGTGGCTGACGCAAGCCCAGGTCCTGCAACATTTTCTGGAAGCGTTCGCGATCTTCCGCAGCATCGATCATGTCTGGTGAAGTACCAACGATAGGCACGCCATTGGCTTCCAAATCGAGAGCGAGCTTCAAAGGTGTCTGACCACCGTATTGCACGATGACGCCGACCGGCTTTTCTTTTTCAACGATTTCCAGCACGTCTTCCAGCGTCAGTGGTTCAAAATACAGACGGTCGGAGGTGTCGTAATCTGTAGAAACAGTTTCAGGATTGCAGTTGACCATGATGGTTTCATAACCATCTTCGCGCAGCGCAAATGCTGCATGCACGCAGCAATAATCGAACTCAATACCCTGGCCGATACGGTTAGGGCCACCGCCCAATACCATGATTTTTTTCTTGTCGGTCGGGTTGGATTCGCACTCTTCTTCGTACGTGGAATACATGTAAGCTGTATTCGTGGCGAATTCACCGGCGCAAGTATCCACGCGCTTGTAGACTGGACGCACATTCAAAGCTTTACGCTTTTCACGAATCGCTGTGTCAGTTGTTTTCAGCAGTTTTGCCAGGCGACGGTCAGAGAAACCTTTTTGCTTCAGTTGCAGCATCAGGGCTTTATCAACGCTGTCCAGTGACTGTTCATCCAGCCACAATTCGATATCCACGATGTCCTTGATCTGCACCAGGAACCACGGGTCGATATGCGTCAGTTGATGCACTTCTTCCAGTGTAAAGCCTTGGGCGAAAGCATCGCCAACATACCAGATACGGTCAGGGCCAGGTTCACCAAGTTCTTTTTCCAGGGTCTCTCTATCCTGGGTTTTTTCATTCATGCCATCGACGCCAACTTCCAGGCCACGCAGGGCTTTCTGGAAAGATTCCTGGAAGGTACGGCCTATCGCCATGACTTCACCAACAGATTTCATCTGTGTCGTCAGGCGGTTATCTGCCTGCGGGAATTTTTCAAATGCGAAACGCGGGATTTTGGTGACGACGTAATCAATCGAAGGCTCGAAAGAAGCTGGCGTAGCACCACCGGTAATTTCATTACGCAATTCATCGAGCGTGAAACCAACTGCCAGCTTGGCAGCAATCTTGGCGATAGGGAAACCAGTCGCTTTCGATGCCAGCGCAGATGAACGCGATACACGCGGGTTCATCTCAATGACGATCATGCGGCCATCAGCAGGATTGATGGAAAACTGTACGTTGGAACCACCAGTATCAACACCAATTTCACGCAGCACTGCCAAAGAGGCATTACGCATGATCTGATATTCTTTGTCGGTCAGTGTCTGTGCAGGTGCCACGGTGATGGAATCACCAGTATGCACCCCCATAGGGTCCAGGTTTTCGATAGAGCAGACGATGATGCAGTTGTCGGCCTTGTCGCGCACGACTTCCATCTCATATTCTTTCCAGCCTATCAGCGATTCTTCAATCAGCAATTCATTGGTAGGAGATGCTTCCAGACCGCGTTTGCAAATCGTCTCGAATTCTTCTGGATTATAGGCAATACCGCCACCCGTACCACCCATGGTGAACGATGGACGGATGATGACCGGAAAGCCAACATCCTTTTGCACTACCCAGGCTTCGTCCATAGTATGAGCGACGCCGGAACGTGCAGAACCCAGGCCAATCTTGGTCATGGCGTTCTTGAATTTCAAACGGTCTTCAGCCTTGTCGATAGCTTCTGGTGAAGCACCGATGAGTTCGCAGTTGTATTTGGTCAGCACACCATGACGGTGCAAGTCCAATGCGCAATTCAATGCAGTCTGGCCACCCATGGTCGGCAGAATAGCATCCGGTTTTTCTTTATCGATGATGCGTTCTACGACTTGCCAGGTGATAGGTTCGATGTAAGTTACATCAGCCATTTCCGGGTCTGTCATGATGGTCGCAGGATTGCTGTTGACCAGAATCACGCGGTAACCTTCTTCACGCAAAGCCTTGCAAGCCTGTGCGCCGGAGTAATCAAATTCACAAGCCTGACCAATGATGATGGGGCCAGCGCCGATAATCAAAATACTTTTTATGTCGTTACGTTTTGGCATTCTATTATTCTCCTGTCTTTGCCTTGGCCATCATCGCGGTGAAGCGGTCAAACAGGTAGGCAATATCATGCGGACCTGGTGAGGCTTCAGGGTGACCCTGGAAGCAGAAAGCTGGTTTATCAGTACGGGCAAAGCCTTGCAGCGAGCCATCGAACAAAGACACGTGGGTAACGCGGCAGTTGGCTGGCAAAGTTGCCGCATCCACTGCGAAACCGTGGTTTTGCGAGGTGATCAAAACTTGTTTGGTATCCAGATCCTGCACAGGATGATTGGCACCGTGGTGACCGAATTTCATCTTGAGGGTTTTGGCACCAGATGCCAGCGCCATGATTTGATGACCGAGACAGATACCAAAGGTAGGAACGCCCTTCTCTATCAATTCCTTGGTGGCAGCAATTGCGTAATCGCAAGGTTCAGGATCGCCAGGGCCATTCGATAAAAATACGCCGTCAGGGTTCAGCGCCAGCACATCGGCAGCGCTGGATTGTGCAGGCAATACGGTGACCTTGCAGCCGCGCTCTGCCAGCATGCGCAAGATATTGCGCTTGACACCAAAGTCGAAAGCGACGACATGGAACTTCGGATTTTGCAACTGGCCATATCCCTGGCCCAGCACCCATTCAGTCTCAGTCCAGTCGTAAGCCTGCTTTACAGAAACGACCTTGGCCAGATCCATGCCAGACAGGCCAGGGAAAGACTTGGCCAGTGCAATGGCTTTTTCAGCATCAGCACCCACCAGGATGGCACCGCCCTGCGCACCTTTTTCACGCAAAATACGTGTCAGCTTGCGGGTATCAATACCAGCAATAGCAACAATGTTTTGGGATTTGAGGTAATCAGAGAGGGATTGTTCAGAACGGAAATTCGATACCAGCAAAGGCAGGTCTTTAATAATCAAACCGGCTGCATGGATTTTGTCAGACTCTACGTCTTCGGCATTGACACCGGTATTACCGATATGCGGATACGTCAGGGTAACGATTTGAGAACTATAACTGGGATCAGTCAAAATTTCCTGATAACCGGTCATGGAGGTATTGAAGACAACTTCACCTGTCGTTTGACCGGCAGCGCCAATCGAATATCCAGTGAAAATGCTTCCATCGGCGAGAGCAAGTATTGCGGTGTCCTGGCCGGAACGAAGAAGGGACTGCGGAATGGGCAGCAAGGGCAACTCCTGTATTGTTACCGCCGCTGCGACGCCCCAAGCTGTCGTTTCCCTGGCCGCGCAAGAATTGCCGCGAGGCCTGGAAAGATGATGGAGCGATGTGAATTTGGGTAGGCGCTACGGCGAGATTTCGGATTAGTTAAACCCTCGAATTATAGCGCGAAACGGCCCATCAGGCAAATGCGAAATGCCTGATGGGCCGTTAAATTGCCTGCAAACTCAAGAGTAGTACGGGCGTTCGCAAATCAAGTCACTACTATTTTCCTTGAAATCCCCACTGAAACTTGGTCCGCTAAAAACACTGATAATAAAATTTACAGGCCCAGCGCAGCAATACCCGCTTTGGCGATTTGTGCATCTTCCGCCGATTTCACGCCAGAAACACCAACCGCTCCAACGCATTGGCCATCAACAATAATTGGTACGCCACCTTCGAGCATGCCCTCCAGAGGTGCACTCAGGAAAGAGAAACGACCATTATTGATAATATCTTCATAGATTTTTGATTCGCGTTTGCCCAGGGCTGCAGTAGCCGCTTTTGCTGGCGCAATTTGCGAAGAAATAGGGGCAACGCCATCCAGGCGCTGCAACCACATCAAATGACCACCATCGTCCACGATGGCGATCACGACTGGCCAGTTATTGGCTTTGGCTTCTGCTTCGGCGGCAGCGGCAATTTTCTTGACATCATCCAATGTCATCACAGGTTTTGTTTGCATAAATACCTCTCCATTAAAGTCAGCGGATTGTACGCCAAGCAATTGCGCTTAGGTATACAAACAGTTTTTACCAATTTAAGTGATTTAACCAATAGGCAGAAATTGTGATTCATGCAAAATTCACGCAACAACATTGTCGTTATAGCAAATAATAACTGAAATTTATTGTTACACAGAAAGGTATCCCAAATAGTTTACATTTTTTCTGAGTTCGCTTAAAGTTGAGCGGTTTTTCCAACCAGGTGCAAAGATGCTAATAACCGTTTCCAGACTATCAAGGAAAGCCAAGTTAGTGCTTATCTCGACTACGCTGCTCGCCGCAGCGGCCAACCCAGCCTGGAGCGCAGACAATCCCTTCCCCGAATCCTCAACCGCCTACACCAAACTGCAGGAAATCAAGCAACGCGCATCTGACCTGACAGTAAAAGCCATGGATTTAATGGGCATACGTTATAAGCGCGGCGGTAACTCACCGGAAAATGGACTCGATTGCAGTGGTTTTGTCAGATATGTATTCAAGGATGTCGTCGCTGCCAATTTACCGCGCACCTCAGCAGAAATCAGTAAAGTAGGTGAACACGTAGAGCAAAAGGATTTACAGCCGGGAGATCTGGTTTTTTATAACACGCTCAAACGCGGTTTTTCCCATGTAGGAATTTATCTGGGTGACAACAAGTTCATCCACTCCCCTTCAGCAGGCGGCCAGGTCAGAGTAGAAAGCATGGACATCGCTTACTGGAAAAAACGCTTCAATGGCGCACGCCGCATCAATGATGACGAAGCGAAATAATCAACAAGTCTTGCCAATACAATAAATATAAAAGCTAAATCAAGCTAAATTATTTAGCGTCAGGCAGTAATCCCCAAAAATTTCCAGCCCTGGAAAAAATAAAGGCAGAGCAATTCATGCCCTGCCTCATTCAAATCAAGCAAACCAGCGATCAGCGTTCCTGCATCGCTTTAATCTTTTGCTTAATCTCAGGCATCATCGCCATTGCCGCTTTTTCACCGGCAAGTATGGCCAGGTTACGGCCATTAAAGTCATTCCCTTTCATGCCTGGCAATTCGGGGCGGATAACAATCTCAGCCTGCTTCAATTCAAACTGATTAATGCTTTGCCCCATGATGGCCACTGTTTGCAGCAAAACATCGAGGGTAGCATTTGAAACCAGAGGCTCTGGTAGAGCAGAAATATTAACTGCAATCACCAGGTCAGCACCCATTTCACGGGCAAAACGCACTGGTACTGGCGATACCAGACCACCATCGACATATAGCCTGTCATTAATTTTCACAGGTTGAAATACGCCAGGCACTGCAGACGAGGCGCGCACTGCCGCGCCTGTATTACCGCGCTGGAACAACACCGCATGGCCAGTTGCCAAATCAGTCGCTACTGCACCAAATGGCTTGCGCAGTTTTTCTATCGGAGCCTGTGCCACCAGACGGTTCACATAAGCTTGCAAGGCATCGCCCTTCAATACTCCACTAGACTTGGAAAACAATGGCAGTGACCAGTCAGAGATGGTTGCTTCATCCATGTCCAAAGCCATTTTTTGCAAGGCAAACCCGTTGTTGCCAGCCGCGTACATGGCAGCCACCACGCTACCTGCGCTGGTACCAACCACTAGATCAGGATTGATGCCTTGCGACTCCAGCGCCTTGATGACACCAATATGCGCAAAACCGCGTGCAGCACCACCGCCAAGCGCCAGGCCTATGCGCAAAGGTCTCAGTGTCTTTGCCACCGGTATGGCCGGAGCAGCCACGGTGCTTGCTTGCTGCGGCGATGTATTGCAGGCAGTCAAGCCAAATGCCAACAATACTGGCATGAGAAGACGAGCCAGGACTGGTTTATTGCTGACAAACAAAGCTGGAATTAATGAAGAAATATGCGGCATGTGATTTCTGACTGGATAAATAAATAGTGTGCGGCCCCAAGCTACTGAGGATATTTTGCAGGTGCGTGATTATATTTCTAATTGACCTGCTGCACAGACCAACTCCCAAAAAATCTGGCAAAAAGATCAATGGGAACAAGATTAACAAAGGCTTTCCTGTGCAGCACTCCCAGATAAACATCATCAATTCATGATATGCATAATTAGTTTACATATATGTCATGCCATAGAAATAATTAGTATTGATAATCCGGCACTTGTCGTGCAATTGCCGACCTGACTATCCGCGAGATTCCACCGTCATGCGTTGACTCAGTGACTCCATCAGTTAAGTACTTAATATCTGAAGCATCTGAAGCTATTTTTGAAAGATTTTATGAAAAAAATTTCCTGGTCACCGCCACTCACTCCAATTGCAGCGCTGGTAGCAATTGCCCTGGCTGGCTGCGGTAGCAGCAACCCGGCGGCAACAACCAATGTGACGCCCGTAGTTGACCCTAACAGCATCCCTGAGGGAACAGTCGTCAAACTGGCTTTGCTAGAAACCACAGACATTCATCAAAACATACTGAGCTACGATTATTATGGTTTGAAGGCAGACACCAGCCTGGGCCTGGAAAGAACAGCCTCCCTGATCAAAGACGCCCGCGCAGAAAACCCCAATAATATTTTGCTCGACGATGGCGATGTTATCCAGGGCACCTTGCTGGGTGATTACCAGGCATTGGCAGCGCCCGTCACTTGCAGCGGCACACTGGCTATTTATAAAGTCATGAATGCGCTGAAATACGATGGTGCTGGCCTGGGCAACCATGAATTCAATTATGGGCTGGGCTTTTTGAGCCAGATTACCAATACCGACTTTGGCTTGCCTGATGTCAGCAAAGCTGGCACTTGTGGCGCACCCAACTTCCCGCTGGTTTTATCCAACGTTGTCGGTGCCAGCAGCCAAAAGCCTATCTTCAACCCTACTTCCATCATCAATAAGCAGTTCGTCGCTACCAAGCCTGATGGCAGCAGCATGAATGTCAAACTCAATGTCGGCATCATGGGCTTTGTGCCACCGCAAATCATGGATTGGGACCAAAAATCCCTGGCGGGTAAAGTCGTCGTCAATGGCGTGCAAGAATCTGCCAACAAATATGTGCCGGAACTGCGCGCCAAAGGCGCAGACCTGGTGGTCGCGCTGTCCCATGGCGGCCTGGATGCTTCGCCCTACAGCCCCAAGATGGAAAACGGTAGCCTGCACCTGAGCACAACCGGCATCGATGCGCTGATGCTGGGTCACGCCCACCTGATTTTCCCTGCGCCGAAAGAAGTTGGCGCACCCGCCATTGACGCCTCACTGGCCACCCTGCCCGCTGCCATTGTCGACACCAAAAAAGGTCTGGTGAATGGCGTGCCTGCAGTCATGGCACAAAGCTGGGGTCGTCGCCTGGGCATCATACAAATGACGCTCAAATATCAAAGTGGCAAATGGGTAGTGCAAAAAGACCTGACCAATGTAGAAGCGCGTGGTTTCAAATACAAAGATGGCACCAACATCATTGATGCAGATGCCTCTATCGCAACTCTGGTCGATACCGAGCACAAAGCCACCATCAACTATGCGACGCAAGCCCTGGGCACGACGACAGACTTTGAAATGTCAGCCTATTTTTCACTGGTCGGTGATGTCTCTGCCATACAAATCGTCAATCAGGCGCAAATCGATTATGTGAAAAATTTCATCGCCACTTCAAATGACGCGACGATAGCCAGCTACAAATCCATACCAGTAATCTCTTGCAGCGCGCCATTCAAGGCAGGCCGCAATGGCCCGACTGATTTCACTGATGTTGCCCCTGGTGCCAGCGCGGCATCACCATTTGGTTTGCAAGTACGCAACCCAGGTGACCTTTACCTGTATGGCAATAACAATCTGCAAGCAGTGAAAATCAAGGGTTCTGATTTGAAGAGCTGGCTGGAAACCGCAGCAAAACAAT
>JAZJXP010000077.1:7373-9844 GCA_040390835.1 Pseudomonadota bacterium | reverse complement strand
CAATAAGCTACTGCATCTTGACTTGAAACCAGCGAACATCTATCTGCGTCTGGATGGAACGCCCATCTTGCTGGACTTTGGCGCTGCCCGCCAAACCTTGAAAACAGACATCCCCAAGCTCTACCCAATGTATACTCCGGGTTTTGCTGCGCCAGAGTTGTATTTAAAGAATGGCAATCTGGGTCCGTGGACTGATATTTACAGCATCGGAGCTTCGATTTTTGCCTGCATGGTAGGTGCGCCACCACAGCCCTCAGACCAGCGCAAGACCAGTGACAAGATGGAAGGGCACTACCGTAAGCTGGAAGGTTTATACTCTACAGAATTGATAGAGGTAGTGCGCTGGTGCCTGCAACTGGACCCGTTGGAGCGGCCGCAAAGCGTATTTGCCTTGCAAAAAGCCCTGGCTATCCAGGCACAGCCGCAGCGTGAACTGACTTTTATGGAAAAAATAACACTGAAGTTCAAGACCTTGATAGGCAGTGCAAAAAGAAAAAAAGTCGAAAGCGATCATACGACCATACAGGAAAGTACCCTGAATTAAGTATATTGCGTATTTACCGTTGGTCAGGCCTGGAACTAAAGTAGTTTATTAGTAATTTATTCCCAGGCCTGTATTTATAAATAATTACTATAAAGTTTTAAAAATCTCATGCGTTTTTCCGTTTATCAAGAAAGTCATATTGGTGGCCGTAAGGTCAACCAGGATCGAATGGGCTACAGCTTTACCCGCGATTCGATTTTGCTTTTGCTGGCGGACGGCATGGGTGGTCACATCATGGGCGAAATGGCAGCTGCCATCGCCATGCAAACCATAGGTAACTTGTTCCAGCAACAAGCTCACCCTATGATAGGCCGGCCAGAGCGTTTCATGGAAGACAGCTTCCTGGCTGCACATCAAGAGATACATCGTTATCGAGCCATCAATAATTTGCCAGAAACACCACGTACTACCATTGTTGCCTGCCTGATACAAAACGGCTATGCATACTGGGCGCACTGCGGTGATTCACGCCTGTATTGGATGCGCCAGGGCCAGATTTTGCTGCGCACCAAGGATCACTCCCGTCTGGAAACTCTGATCGCTCAGGGCAAGGTTGACCCGGCAGAAAGACATACCCATCCTGACCGCAACAAACTGTTCAACTGCCTGGGTGCACCCAATGCACCTATCGTTGAATTATCACGCCGCGCAGTCTTGCAGCCTGGCGATTTGTTGTTGCTGTGTTCTGATGGATTATGGTCAGTCTTGCCAGATCATATGCTGGCGCAGCGTCTGCATGACCACACCATCGTGCGTGCTGTACCTGAGTTGATACGCTCAGCTGTCGATATCGCCGGCAAGCAAAGTGACAATGTCACTGCCCTGGCCATGATGTGGGAAGGTGATGACCGTATGGATAATTCCACTATCATCTCCACTAATACTTTGCCTATAGGCTCGGTCACTACCACCATACAAGCACCGGTCGACGCAGAAATTGAAACCACCGATGGTGACGTATTCAATGACGCCGAAATTGAAAAAGCCATAGCAGAAATTCGCAACGCGATCCACAAATCATCACGCATCACCTCCAAGAACTAAATATCATGTCAAACTCATTTCGCCCTAGCGGGCGCGCACCGGACGCATTGCGTCCGGTGGTTATCAGCCGCCATTTCACCAAGCATGCAGAAGGTTCGGTCCTCATCGAGTTTGGCGATACCCGCGTTATCTGCACTGCCAGCATAGAAGACAAAGTCCCTGGCTTTTTAAAAGGCAAAGGGCAGGGCTGGATGACCGCAGAATATGGCATGCTGCCACGCTCCACCCATACCCGCATGGACAGGGAAGCAGCCAAGGGCAAGCAATCTGGCCGCACGCAAGAAATACAGCGCCTGATAGGTCGCTCCTTGCGTTCTGCCTTCGATCTGGAAGCCTTTGGTGAACGTACCCTGCATATCGATTGCGACGTGATCCAGGCTGACGGCGGTACCCGTACTGCGTCCATCACCGGTGCCATGGTTGCCGCCTATGATGCGTTTTCCAAACTGGTAGAACGTGAGCTTATTCCTCGCGTACCACTCAGGCATTTTGTTGCAGCGATTTCGGTAGGTGTTTATCAATCCCATCCTGTGCTGGATCTTGACTATCCTGAAGATTCTCAATGCGACACAGACATGAATGTCGTCATGACAGAACATGGTCACTTCGTTGAAGTGCAAGGCACAGCAGAGGGTGAAGCGTTTGACCGCATGACCATGAACACTTTGCTGAACCTGGCACATGACGGCATTGCCGATTTGATCGCCTTGCAAAAAGAAGTATTGGGTTTGCAGGTAGGCTGATTGTAAGCAGGAAGATAAGTGCAAGCATGAGCAAAAACCAAAAAATAGTCCTGGCCTCGAATAATCAGGGCAAACTCAAAGAGTTTTACCAGATACTGTCACCGCTGGGCATAGACCTCAGGGCTCAATCTGAATTTGAG
>JAZJXP010000077.1:0-7363 GCA_040390835.1 Pseudomonadota bacterium | reverse complement strand
ATAGCGCGACACGCCGCGACACCAAGGAATACAGGGCCTCCAGCGTAATGCTGGTGGCCTTATCTTTTATTCCCCGCCCTAACCACACCCACATCCAGCGGCTCAGCGTCGAAGTCTATAACCTGAGGTGCCTGAGGCTGAGGAACCTTATCCCAGCTTTGTAGAAAATGCCCTGACCAAGGCCAGGCATGCATCGCGCCTGACTGGCTTGCCAGCACTGGCCGATGATTCCGGCATCTGCGTCAATGCCTTGCAAGGTGCGCCAGGTGTTCTGTCTGCCCGCTTTGCTGGTGAACCCAAGTCTGATTTGCGGAATAACCAAAAACTCATTGCAGATTTGGCTGGCGTAGCAGACAAGTCGGCCTATTATTACTGTGTGCTGGTTTTTGTGCGTTCAGAATTTGATCCGCAGCCTGTGATTGCCGATGGTGTCTGGGTTGGTGAAATTATTGCCGATGCCCGTGGTGAAAATGGCTTTGGCTATGACGCGCATTTCTTCATCCCCAGTTTGAATAAAACTGTGGCTGAACTCGCAGCATCAGAAAAAAATCAATTGTCGCACCGTGGGCAAGCCTTGCGCGCCCTTGTTGAAAAACTGAAATGATACCCATCAAGCCCATAGCGGCAAGCCAGCCTATTCAAAAAAAATCACCGGATTTATCGAATATACCCGGTGATGTGGCCAGTCAATATCTTGCACCAGGCAACCTCAACCTGACGCAATTGCCGCCGCTATCGCTATATATCCATTTTCCCTGGTGTGTACGCAAGTGCCCTTACTGCGATTTCAATTCGCATGAAGTCAAAGGCAGCTTCGACGAGCCTGCCTATCTGGATGCCATGCGAGCTGATCTTGAGGCTGCCTTGCCACTGATCTGGGGTCGCAAGATCTACACCATCTTCATCGGTGGTGGTACACCCAGTCTGATGTCAGCGGCTGGCCTGGACAGATTGCTTTCTGACGTGCGTACGCTATTGCCACTCGATGGCAATGCAGAAATCACCATGGAAGCCAATCCCGGCACCTTTGAAGCAGAAAAATTTCGCTCTTACCGCCAAAGCGGCATCAATCGTCTATCGATAGGTATACAAAGCTTCAACTCCAAACATCTGGCGGCCTTGGGTCGTATCCATGATGGCGATGAAGCACGCCGTGCCATAGAAATTGCACAGGCGAATTTTGATAACTTCAATCTCGACCTGATGTTTGCCTTGCCAGGCCAGACTCTGGAAGAAGTAAGGGAGGATGTAGAAACCGCGATTTCTTTCGCCCCACCGCATCTGTCGCTATATCACCTGACGCTGGAACCAAATACTTACTTCGCCAAGTTCCCACCAGCCATACCTAATGATGACCTAAGCGCAGAAATGCAAGACATCATTCATGGGCGTATGGCCGCCGCAGGCTATGGCAATTATGAAGTCTCTGCTTATGCGCAAGCGGGCAGGGCATCCAAGCACAATCTCAATTACTGGAACTTTGGTGATTACCTCGGCATAGGCGCCGGTGCGCATTCAAAAATATCCTTCCCGCACCGCGTAATACGTCAGGCACGCTACAAACAGCCCAAGGCTTATATGGATGCCATGGCGAACGGCAATTGCGTGCAAGAATCGCTGGAAATTCCCACAGATGAAATGGGTTTTGAATTCATGCTGAATGCGCTGCGCCTGCAGCAGGGCTTCAAGGTCAACCTGTTCCAGGAGCGCACAGGCATGTTGCTCAACACCATAGAAAAAGAATTGCTGATTGCTGAGAATAAAGGTTTGCTCTACCGCGACCATGAAATCATTTGCCCCACACCGCTAGGCAAACAATTTTTGAATGACCTGCAACAGATTTTTCTGGGCGGCGACTAATTCACCTACGTAGTTCACGCGATAAAGCATGGCATTTTTACCACATGCTTTATTGGTGAAATCTAAAATATCTTCTATGCTGATAGCTGCATGGCAGCATTCACAGCCGCTGCTGCAAAATCAACAATTCGGCGATTTTGCGCTTGTTTTCTGGCAATTGTGTCAGATTAGGCTCATCAAGTATCAAAATACCTCACCTGTCGCTTTAAATTGTGTTGCAATTGGTTAAGTCCCAAACTAATATCTCTACCAATTTTTGTAACATTTGAAGTCCTTCTTTATGACTCTTGCTCGTGGAATTGGCACTTTTTTGCCCGTGATGAATAGCAAGCAACAATTGCTTGCCTTGCAAGCTGATTTTGGCGCTTTGCCAGTCAGTGATGTCATTGCTACGCTACAGTTCTTGCATGAAAAAGAAATCTTTTCCAGGCTTTCTGGTATTTCTGTTCTGGTTAAAATCAAAGACCCTCTTTTGATCCCGGCAGACATCGATACACGCCTGCCATTGGCACGCATACTTTTATGTGTGCCAGTAAAAGCTGCAGAAGATAAAGAAGTACAAACCAGGCTTAAATATTTTAGTTCGCATGGTGCCCGCATTGTTGTCGATGATTTGCAAACGCACGACCATGCCATATGGGAAGGCGCAAAAAAAATCAGCGTTGACTGCAGCAAGGACATTCCTGCACATGTCAAACCCTTGCTGATACGCCTGCATGGGGGCAACCATCTGGCGCAACACCTGCCACATGCAGCCTTGCAAGAACAGGCCAATGAAGCCGGTTTTAAATGGTTCTCAGGCGATTATGCATTTCACCCACCCGTCAGCAACAAGGCCGCAGATGCCACGGCCAGAACGCGGCTATTGAAGCTGCTGGGCCTCGTCGCACGTGATGCCGAATCGCGTGAGCTGGAAGAATTATTCAAACAGGATGCGACACTGTCCTTCATGCTGTTCAAACTCGTCAGTTCTGCCGCCTTTGCGCAAACTGTGCGTGTGTCCAGCTTTGGTCAGGCCATCAATTTGCTGGGCCGCAGGCAGTTGCAAAGATGGTTGCAATTATTGCTGTATGCGCGCCAGCAAGATCACCACGGTGGCTTGAATCCACTGATGCCGCGCGCCGCTTTCCGCGCCAGCCTGATGGAAGCAATTTACCTCAAGCGTGGTGGTAACAAGGATGAGCTTGACTGCGCCTTCATGGTCGGCATGTTTTCATTACTCGACAAACTGTTCGGCAATCCTCTGAGTGAAGTTTTGCAACCCCTCAATTTGAATACAGAAGTACTGGATGCTTTGCTGCACAAGTCCGGCGCATTAGGTAAAAGCCTGGATCTGGTGGAAAGAGCGGACCGGCCTCTCAAGGATTTTGCCCCAGGCTTGATAGAAGAACTTGGTCTGACTGCTGACGATTATTATGACTGCATGATCACTGCTTATGCATGGGTGAATCAGGTTTGCCAGGACATGTAGATGACTTCTTTGCATGCGATAGATGAACTTGAAGTCGGTGCCAGTCTTGGTGAAGCAGTGCTATGCCTGCAAGGTGAAGAGCTGGATGCTGCTTTAAATCGCATCGTCAAAGAAGTTTTTCATGATGCCAATGCAGCATTCAAACGCGGCAAGCTGGATGAACAAAAGACGCAAAGCGATGTGCTATGCATGACATCGCCAGAAACTTATTACATCTTATCCGGCAAAAAAGGGCAGATCAACGAAGCCGACCTGAGCAAATTAAATACCCTCGCCAGCCTGACAGCCAAGCTGTTTTCCAAACGCGCAAAACTTGATCAGGAATTGCAGGCCTCTGCCCAGGCGCAGTGGCAACAAACCCAGATCATAGACCAGATACATGAATCAGTTGTCACCATGGACCTGGCTGGTTTCATCCTCAGTTGGAACCGTGGTGCAGAAAAACTCTTTGGCTACGCCGCACAAGAAGTCATCGGCACCAATATCCTGTTTCTGTATGACGATGAAGATGAGTCGGGCGTTCATCTGTATGATAGTTTCCTGGAGCACGGTGGCCGCGAGATGGAAGTGCGCCGAAAGAAAAAATCCGGCGACGTATTCTGGGCCAGCCTCAGTCTGTCACCCCTGTGTGATGCACATGGCCTGCCCATAGGCATCATCGGCTACCTCAGTGACATCACTGCACGCAAAGAAGCAGAACAAAAAATCAATCACCTTGCTTATTACGATGGCCTGACCAATCTGCCCAACCGCAGCCTGTTCCGGCAACTCGTCGATAATGCACTGCTGCATTCGCAAAGAAATAACACCAGCGCCGCCATCATCTTTCTTGACCTGAACCGCTTCAAGCTTATCAATGACACCTTGGGGCATGACATCGGCAATGAATTACTGCGACAAGTGGCAGCACGATTCTTGCTGACCCTGCGTGAAAACGACATCGTGGCACGTCTGGGTAGTGACGAATTCGCCATCGCCGTACTCGATATCAACCAGCACTTTCATGCCAGCCTGGTGGTGCAAAAACTTTTGCAGGCCTTGAATGACGCCTTCATCGTTTCAGGACATGAACTGCGCGTCGGCGCCAGCATAGGCATCAGCGTTTTCCCGCAAGACGGCAGTGACGCCAATGCCTTGCTGCAAAAAGCAGACATCGCCATGTATAAGGCGAAACGCAGCGCCGGTAATGTATCTGGCAGTTTTGTCTTTTACAGCGACAGCATGAACCAGAGCATCGCTGGCAGGCTGTACCTCGAATCCAGCATGCGCAAGGCCCTGGAAAACCAGGAATTCTATTTACAGTATCAACCCAAGGTCGATATACAAAGCGGCAAAATCATCGGTGCAGAGGCATTGTTGCGCTGGCAGCATCCAGAAAAAGGCCTGATCTCACCGGCAGAATTCATCCCCGTCGCAGAGGAAACCGGCCTGATATTGCAAATCGACGCCTGGGTGCTGGAAACCGCCTGCGCACAAGCCAAAGAATGGCAAGACAGCGGCATAGCGCCGTTCCGCATCGCAGTCAATGTCACGGCGAGAGAATTCACCAACAGCCTGCCACTGCGCGTTAAAGAGGCCCTGCATCGCTATCAGATTTCACCACTATGGCTGGAGCTGGAAATTACCGAAAGCATGCTCATGCACAGCACAGAAAGCGTGATAGCCATCATGGAGCAAATCACAGCCCAGAACGTCGTGCTGGCCCTGGATGATTTTGGTACCGGCTATTCCAGCCTGTCATACCTGAAACGTTTCCCGATAGATACCCTAAAGATAGACCGATCCTTCATCCTCAACATCCCCACAGACCAGAACGACTGCGCCATCGCCAGCGCCATTATCATGATGGCCAAGCAACTCAAGCACAAAGTCATCGCAGAAGGCGTAGAAACCCGCGAACAACTGGCCTTCCTCATCAACGCCGGTTGCGACGAAGTGCAGGGCTACCTCTATTCCCGCCCCGTCAGCCCCCAGCAATTGCTTACTTTGTTAGATAAAAATTTCCATTTCGAAATTTGATCCTTGCCCAAGCACCTCACAAAGGTTATACTGTCAGGCTCGGAAGCTTGGCAGAGCGGTTGAATGCACCAGTCTTGAAAACTGGCGAGGTGTTATAGCCTTCGTGAGTTCGAATCTCACAGCTTCCGCCAACGAATACGAAAAAGCCCTTGATGAATAATCAAGGGCTTTTTTTGCGCATTTTATTAACTTTATTATAATAAATTATCAAAAATAACAAAAAGCGGGCATGGTTACGGAAGCTGCGTCTGCAACTTGAAAAGCGGCACAAAACTTTGCACAAGTTTGCAAGCAAATTTGCATTTTCTATTTTAGTGTGCGAATACGCTGAGCTATTCGCACCTACGCCGGATTCGTTCGAAATAAACTACACAAAATAGGAGAATGCTTTGCATTTAGAAGTGACATACACAAATACATATTGGGAGCTGGTCGGAAACAATATGAGGGTGATTTTTCGACACACTGTCGTCACACCCATATGCTTACTTATCTTGCTGGCAGGTAGCTACAATCAGGCAACAGATGCGGCGGGACATTTTTATTTTAGGTACTTCCTCAAGGATGCAATTTACTCACTAATTTTGTTTACTGTCATAGCATCTGTGCTATTTGCTTTTCTACCCTTGCCAATTATTTGGAGCAAAGGCAAAACAGGTGTATTGGGACCACATCGGATTCAACTAACTGATGCTGGTTTGATTGAAGAAACAAGTGTCAATAAGACTGAGTTAAAGTGGTCAGGCATAACTAAGATTCGTACAAATAGATCACATATTAGGATTTATATTTCTCCTTACAATCTCTTCTTGATCCCTCGTAAAGCGTTTGAATCCAGACAGCAATCTGAAGATTTTTCAGCGACTGCACGAAAGTTTATGGCTAGCGCTCGCGAGGAAACGGTCGGGGCGAAGGACTAACATTTCGAAGCCAGGGTCAGGGCAAGGTCAGTTCTGACATTCATACATTTCCAACTCGGCGGGCGATTACGCGCCGCTAGCTTATCATTATTGCTCTGACTCTTCTACTTGCCTTGCGTCGTTTTCCTACCGGGCTTTCCTGGACTCCATCTCCAATTGCGTAGTAAAACCTTGCGCCGTGACGCTGTGCGTGGATCCAGTCCGTATCCCCGATAGGGACTTTTAAGCTGGGGATGGAGACGCCCATCATGGGGATGATGTCTGGCCTGCCCAGGGCCAGGGTAAATTGCAAGATGCCGTTCAACGTCATCCATGACGAACCCTCTACCATCACCGGGTTGGCATGAGGTACCGGGCCATGCGGGACGATGCGGTCACCTAGCAGCACGACAGGCGCGCCATCGACAGCAAAGAAGTCTTGCCCGCCAGCGCGGTGCGGGCCGCCTGCGCGGTCCAGGGCTTTGACGGCTATGCCATAGCTCATGATTTGACGCCCTCAAATTTAGGCGTGCGCAAGGTGACGCCATCATTGCGCAGTTCCAGCGTGGTAGCACCAACGACAAAACTAAACTTGCCCTCGGTTGGCAAGGTGATGATGTAGTGATGCTCTGCGTGGTTGTAATCAGCCGTCGCGCCGTCTGGGTATTCGGTGCGGGTGTTGTCTGGGTTGGTGTCTGGTGCGGGGTTGTGGTTGCTGGCTATGCCTGGCAAGACCACGCCGCCAGCAAATTCACCAGAAGGCGAAAGCAAAACGCATTGCTCGCCCACAGTGGGCGGGTTCCATGTCTTTGTTTTGCCTGCGCGTGCCGTTGCCATGGGCAAGAAACCGGTTTTGATATCGCCAATTTGCAGGCGCACTTGTGGTACGCGGCCGTGCTTCACTTCGGCAATAGTGCCAAAGCGGACGAGATTTTGCAGGCGGCGGGAGATGTCGGCAAGGGTGAATTCCATGCCGACTATGGTGACGTGACCGGGTTAGCCAGTCACGCGGGGAGGGGTTGCTATGGGGCTTAGTAACCCAGCGGCGTTTACGCGTGCGCGAGGGGTGTGAGATATTTTGAGACAAATTCAGCTACAGGCAGCAGGCATTGAT
>JAZJXP010000076.1:51133-59085 GCA_040390835.1 Pseudomonadota bacterium | reverse complement strand
ATACCATGGCTGCTTTGGCAGCCAGCAATAAAAAAGGTTTAATCCCTTTCATTACCGCAGGTGACCCGGCACCAGAATTAACCGTGCCGCTAATGCATGGCCTGGTTGAAGGTGGTGCAGATATTATCGAGCTGGGCGTGCCGTTTTCTGACCCTATGGCAGATGGCCCAGTGATTCAGCGCGCTTCTGAAAGAGCCCTGCAATTTGGAGTTGGCTTGCGGGATGTATTACAATTCGTCCGCGAATTCCGGCAAAGTAATCAAAAGACACCAGTCGTACTCATGGGTTATGCCAATCCGATAGAGCGCATGGGGCAGGATGCATTCATCGCCAAGGCAGCTGAAGTTGGCGTGGATGGCGTGCTGGTAGTCGATTACCCGCCGGAAGAATGTGAAGAATTTGCAAGTAAAATGCAGCAACAGGGTATGGATACGATTTTCCTGCTGGCACCTACATCTACCGATGAGCGTATGGCGCAAGTTGGTAAAATTGCCAGCGGTTATGTGTATTATGTGTCACTGAAGGGTGTTACCGGTTCTGGCGCACTGGATCTGGATGCAGTTGCCGCCATGATCCCGCGTATCAAAAAGCATGTCAAAATCCCGGTAGGTGTGGGCTTTGGCATACGTGACGGGGCGACGGCAAGAGCGATTTCCTCAGTGTCGGATGCGGTGGTGATAGGCTCGCGTATCATCCAGGAACTGGAAAATACCCCACGTGAAAATGCTGTTGCTGCAGTGAAAAGCTTTATTTCTGGTGTCAGACAGGCTTTGGACGAGTAAAATACGCGCCTGACTGGTTCTTTTACCAGAATGAACCTGATGCCGGGTTGTTAAAAAGACAGCCTGGCGGCCATAAGGAGAAAACATGAGTTGGTTAGAAAAACTGTTACCACCGCGTATACAACGCTCGGAATCTGCAAATCGTAAGTCGATTCCCGAAGGTTTGTGGGTCAAGTGCCCCTCTTGCGAAGCGGTGCTTTACCGTTCTGATCTGGAAGCCAATATCCATGTTTGCCCAAAATGCAGCCATCATTTGCGCATAGGCGCGCGTGAGCGCCTGGATGCCTTGCTCGATGCGGGTGGCCGTTATGAAATCGGCCAGGAAGTCTTGCCTATCGATACACTGAAATTCAAAGACAGCAAAAAATACCCTGATCGTCTGAAAGATGCGCTGGAAACTACCGGTGAAACCGATGCCCTGATTGTCATGGGTGGTTCCATCATGGCAGTGCCTGTCGTGGCAGCTTGTTTTGAATTTGAGTTCATGGGCGGCTCCATGGGTTCTGTCGTTGGTGAGCGTTTTGTCCGTGGCGTGCAGGCTGCGCTGGAACAAAAAGTACCTTTCATTTGCTTTACCGCTACCGGTGGTGCACGTATGCAAGAGGGCTTGTTGTCCCTGATGCAAATGGCAAAAACCACTTCCATGCTGACCAAATTGTCTGAAAAGAAATTGCCGTTCATTTCTGTCTTGACTGACCCTACCATGGGTGGCGTGTCTGCTTCTTTCGCCTTCCTGGGTGACGTGGTGATTGCAGAGCCCAAGGCCTTGATCGGTTTTGCCGGCCCGCGCGTGATTGAAAATACCGTGCGTGAAAAATTGCCAGAAGGATTTCAGCGATCCGAATTCCTGCTGCAAAAAGGTGCGATCGACATGATTGTTGACCGTCGCAAGATGCGCGAAGAGATTGCGCGTTTGCTGGCCTTGTTGCAAAACCAGCCTGCTGAAGCAGTATCCACCTGATATATATTGAATACCTAATAAGCCCGAAGCATTTTGTTCGGGCTTTTTTTATCTTATGACAAATTTACCTGCCACCCTGGCTGATTGGCTGGCTGTACTCGAAACCCGCCATTCCAAAGAAATCGACATGGGCCTGGACCGCGTTGCAGCGGTCAAAAACACGCTGGCAATTCATTATGATTGCCCCGTTATCATGGTCGCAGGCACGAATGGCAAGGGGTCTACCTGCGCCATGCTGGAAGCGGTGTTGATGCAGGCCGGTTACCGTGTTGGCCTGTACAGCAAGCCGCATTTCCTCGACTTCAACGAGCGCGCCCGTATCAATGGCGAGATGGTCAAGGATGATGTCTTTATCTCCACTTTCAATGCGGTAGAAGAAGCGCGTGGCGATATTTCGCTGACCTACTTTGAATTTACTACCCTGGCAATCTGTAAATTGCTGGCTGATGCCAAACTTGATGTGGTGATCCTTGAAGTTGGTCTCGGTGGCCGTCTGGATGCCGTGAATGTCATTGACGCTGATGTCTCCATCGTGACCAGCATCGACATTGATCATGTGGATTATCTCGGCGATACCCGTGAAAAGATAGGCTATGAAAAAGCCGGTATCTTCCGTCCGGGCAAGGCAGCGATTTGTGGCGACCCTTTGCCACCCCAGTCCCTGATAGACCATGCGCAGGCGATAGGTGCTGATCTGTGGCTGTTTGGCCGTGATTTTAATTATAACGGCGACAAACAGCAGTGGAATTTTGCCGGGCGCAACCAGCGCCGCAATTCCCTTGGCTACCCCAGTTTGCGTGGAGCCAACCAGCTCCTGAATGCCTCTGCCGTGCTGGCCGCTCTGGAAGCCTTGAAGCTTGAGTTGCCAGTGGGTGCGCAAGAAGTGCGTACCGGGCTGGTCATGGTGGATTTGCCTGGCCGTTTCCAGGTCATGCCGGGGCGTCCGACTGTGGTGCTGGATGTGGCGCATAATCCGCACGCAGCCGCTACCCTGGCGCAAAATCTCGACAATATGGGTTTTCATGCCTATACCTATGCAGTATTTGGTTCCATGCTGGATAAAGATATAGATGGTGTGATTGCGCAATTGAAAGAAAAAGTCGATCACTGGTGTGTCACGGCCTTGCCTTTGCCGCGCGCGGCCCCAGTTGAGGTGTTGAGAGACAAATTGATTGCAGCGGGCGTGCTGGCAGATACTGAAAAAACCGTCACTGGTTTCGATACGCCAGAGCAGGCATATGCAGACGCGATCAGCAAAGCGGGCGAAAATGATAGAATAGTGGTCTTTGGATCCTTTCTGACGGTAGCCGGTGTGATGCGCGCCCGTCGTTCTGCTCTCCATTGATGTTTTTTGCGAACTGGTTTGTCGACGATCGTGATGGTCGTGATGGTAGACCAGTTAGCTAACCAACCAGAAATTTGCACATGGGTTTGCTCTCGCGTTTTACACAGAAGCAAGAAACTTCCGATACTCAGGATAGCGGTGAATTCCGTTCCCGCGCCGAAGAAGAGAGTATCGAAACTCGTTCCAAGACAAAAAAGGCTGAGCCCAGAAGGCGCTCCAAGGTCGATGATCCTATATTGCCAGAGAAAAAACGCGCCAGACGTCGTCTGATAGGTGCTGTTGCGCTGGCGCTGGCAGCGATTATAGGCTTGCCGATGATCCTTGATTCTGATCCTAAACCTTTGGCGGACGATATCAATATCCGTATCCCATCCAAGGATAAGGCGCCGGATATCAATGCCGATGCAGTCGCGCCCAAATCAAAAAAACCAGCACCGGATCAGCCGCTTGAAGAAATCATAGAAGTACCTGCTTCGCCAAAAAACAAAGTCGCTGCAACTGACGGTGCTGACAGGCAGGTCAAGCCCCCCACTGCTGCGGGTACCAATACGCTTGCCCAGACTGCACCGGCAACGGCCAAACCAGTCAAGCCTGAACTTAAGCCTGAAACAAAAACCGAAACCAAGCCTGTAGTAAAAGCCGAAGCCAAACCTGAACCAAAAGTCGAGGTTAAGCCAGTTCCAAATCCTGTCAAACCGGCGGATGTAGCAACGGCAAAAAATGAGGCTAAAGCTGAAGCCAAGCCTGCTAAAACTGAAGTAAAACCTGTTGTCGCCAAACCTGCCAATGCAGACGACGAGGCAGCGCGTGCGCTGGCCATACTCGAAGGTAAGGCACCACCAGCCGCCAAGCCTGTAGTCAGCAAACCTGAGTCTGCAGACAAACCGGCAGAAAAATCATCTTACACAGTCCAGGCAGGCGCGTTTTCCACACAATCCAAAGTGGATGAAGTGCAAGCCAAGCTGAACGCGGCCAATATTCATTCATATACGCAAAAGATCATCACCACGAATGGTGAAGTGACAAGGATCAGGGTAGGCCCCTTTGCTTCCAAAGAAGAGGCAGATAAAATGCGCACCAAATTAAGCAAGCTGGGCCTGAGTGCCAGCCTGCCGCCCAACTGAATAAGTAAGGAATATCTGGCGTGACATTGTTTGATTATCTCGTGCTGTTGATCCTGATTTGCTCTATCGTGATCAGTACCCTGCGCGGATTAATTAAAGAAATTTTGTCACTGGTCAGCTGGGTGGTCGCATTTGTGATTGCCAATGCCTATAGTGATGTATTGGCGGTCTGGTTGCCATCCATGGTGCCTGGCCAGATGTTGCGCCTGATTGTTGCCTTTATCGCCTTGTTTATCGGTGTGCGCCTGTTGATGGCGCTGATCATGATGGCGGTTGATGCCATGATCAAGGCCAGCGGCCTGACATTGGCTGATCGCGGTTTAGGTGGCCTGTTTGGTCTGGCACGTGGTTGCATATTGGTGTTGGCTGCCGTGCTGGTGTGCGGTATGACTTCCATACCGCAACAACCATTCTGGACCCATGCATGGCTTAGCCCCCTTGCAGAAACTGCAGCGCGCACGGTGATCCCGCTGTTGCCGGTCTCGGTTTCGGAGCATGTAAAGTTTTAATTGTTTTTTTTAGGAGTCCACCATGTGTGGCATCGTAGGCGTATTCTCAAATAATCCTGTCAATCAATTGCTTTATGACGCGCTGTTGTTGTTACAGCACCGCGGTCAGGACGCAGCTGGTATCGCAACAAATCATGGTAATAAATTCGCCATGCATAAAGCGAATGGCCTGGTGCGTGACGTATTCCGTACCCGCAATATGCGTTCCCTGCCAGGCAATGTTGGTATCGGCCAGGTACGTTACCCAACTGCTGGCTCAACCAGTGAAGAAGAAGCGCAACCGTTTTATGTGAATGCACCGTTTGGTATCGTGCTGGCACACAATGGTAATCTGACTAATGCTGTTGAGTTGAAAATTGAGCTGTTCAAAAATGACCGTCGTCATTTGAATACTGATTCTGACTCTGAAGTCTTGCTCAATATCCTGGCGCATCAGATACAGGAAGTCACCAGCGGCTATTCTCTTGATCCTGAAGGCCTGTTTCGTGCCGTTGCCATGCTGCACAGACGTGTACGTGGTTCGTATGCCGTAGTCGCGCAAATCTCAGGCTACGGCTTGCTGGCTTTCCGTGATCCATTTGGTATCCGCCCGCTGTGCGTCGGTGTTTCGCAAACTGAAAACGGCGCTGAATACATGATCGCCAGTGAATCAGTTGCACTCGAAGGCCTGGGCTTCAAGTTCTTGCGTGACGTAGAACCTGGTGAAGCCTTGTTCGTCGACATGGACGGCAAACTGCATACCCAGCAATGTGCAGATAATCCTAGTTTGAACCCTTGCGCATTTGAATATGTGTATCTGGCTCGTCCTGACTCCATTATCGATGGTGCTTCGGTGTATCTGACTCGTCTGAAAATGGGTGAATACCTGGCAGAGAAAGTGCGCAATCAATTTCGCGATGGTGAAATTGATGTCGTCATGCCTATCCCTGATTCTTCCCGCCCATCTGCAATGGAATTGGCGCAAAAATTGAATCTGGATTATCGCGAAGGCTTTATCAAGAACCGCTATATCGGTCGCACTTTCATGATGCCAGGCCAGGCAGTGCGCCGCAAATCAGTACGTCAAAAGCTGAATGCCATCGGTTCTGAATTCAAGGGCAAGAGTGTCTTGCTGGTTGATGATTCCATCGTGCGTGGGACCACCAGCCGTGAAATCGTGCAAATGGCGCGTGAATCTGGTGCCAGACGCGTGATTTTTGCTTCTGCCGCGCCACCGGTGCAATTCCCTAACGTGTATGGTATCGACATGCCTACCCGCAGTGAATTGATCGCCTATGGCCGTAGCGAAGAAGAAGTCTGCCGTGAAATCACCGCTGATGCCCTGGTGTATCAGGATGTCGCAGCTATGAAGCGTTCAATTTCCGATGTTAATCCGCTGTTGAAAAACATAGAAGCTTCCTGCTTTGATGGTTTTTACATCACAGGCGATGTCACGTCAGGTTATCTCGACAAGCTGGAGACTGCACGCAATAACCCACGTCCAGATACTGAAGACTTGCTGCGTTCGCAACTGAACTTGAATCTGGCAGATCGCGCCGACTGATGGAAGATTAAGGACTGACTATAGACTCAGCCGCATGAATTTAAAAAGCCTGTACGCTTGAAGTGTGCAGGCTTTTTTGTGCATTTGGTATTTCCTGAGGCTATATCTGTTGCAATCTCGTGCATAGCTTGGATTCTTGTTTGCTGAAAAAGCATTGTTTGAATTACCATTGCAGACACTAGTTCTTCAAATTATTCTCAATTGTTCTCCACTAAGGCAAATCCCATGGCTAGCACGCTGCTGGATGTACAGAATTTGACTAAATCTTATGGTGCACGCAAGGTAGTCGATAATATTTCATTTTCAATTGAGCGTGGGCAAACCCTGGGTTTGCTGGGGCCAAACGGGGCAGGTAAGTCAACCACTGTCAGCATGATCTGTGGATTATTGCAACCGGAACAGGGTAAGGTATTGCTTGACGGTCAGACCATGGGCGCGGGCAATAATGCCGTTAAATTCAAAATCGGCCTAGTGCCGCAAGACCTGGCGCTGTATGACGAGTTGCCAGCAAGAGAAAATCTCAAGTTGTTTGGTGCCTTGTACGGACTTTCTGGCAGCAAGCTGCAACAGCGCTGCGATGCAGTACTTGAGCTGGTTAATCTGGCTGACAGGGCAGGCGATAAACCCTCGACTTTTTCAGGTGGTATGAAGCGTCGCCTGAATATTGCCGCCGCACTTTTGCATGACCCCGAATTATTGATACTCGATGAGCCAACAGTAGGTGTCGACCCGCAAAGCCGTAACGCGATTTTTGACAGCCTCGATGTATTGAAGGCACAAGGTCGCACGCTGATCTATACCAGTCACTACATGGAAGAGGTTGAACGTCTGGCTGATCACATCGTCATTATCGACCATGGCAAAGTCATCGCCAATGAAACCCCGGCAGATTTATACCGCCGTCTTCCCGCAAAAGCGGCATTGCAACTGGATTTGAATACACCAATCTCTGAGGTAGATGTGGCTGCACTGAGTGTCTTGCCAGGTGTGGATAGCGTGCATATGTCTGACCAGGGCAAGCATCTGGATGTGACATTGACTGAGCATGATGTGGCGTTTTGTTTGCTCAACTGGCTGGCAAAAGCCGGTTACAAGACCAATCATTTTGCGACTGCGAAGACCAATCTGGAAGCGGTATTTTTGACCCTGACCGGACGCAGTTTGCGCGACTGACTTTATTCCTGATTTGCTCTTGAAGTCCCATCCCATAAGAATGCGAAATACTGAGGAACTATGATGACTGCCTTGATCGCACTGATCCGAAAAGACCTGATCCTTTTTCTGGCTGACCGCCGTGCCTTATTGCTTAATCTGGTGATGCCCATCTTGCTGGGGGCGTTCTTTGGATTCGTCACTGGTGGCAAGGATACGAAAGATGCAGCCAAGATAGAAATTGCAGTGGTCAGCCAGGATGATCATGTCATCAGTCAAAAAATACTTAAAGGTTTACAAGAAGAATCGACCTTGTTGGTCAAGGAAATGCCTTTGGAAGAAGCCAAAGCCCTGGTGTTGAAGGGCAAGCTGAATATGGCCGTGCTGATACCAGAGAAATTTGGTGAACGTGCTGGCGGTGCGTTGTTTGGTGGCAGGGAAAAACCAGAACTGGACATTTTCTATGATCCTTCACAAACAGCGGTGCTGGCCATGGTCAAAGGAGGTACGATCACCTCGTCCCCAGGACCAATCCC
>JAZJXP010000076.1:44903-51123 GCA_040390835.1 Pseudomonadota bacterium | reverse complement strand
ACTGGTAGACTTCACTTGGGGAATTACCTAGGCATGGTCAAAGGCATGTTGACGCAGCAAGTCATGCAAAGTGTCAGTGCTGAAATGTTTGGTGGTAAGTCGGGTACCACGTTTATTGATCAGAGTTTGCAAGACCTGGAAAAGATGGATGAGGCCAATAAAAATAAAGGGGAGTTGCACGACTTGCTCGGTAGTGTGAAAAAATTCCAGCTAAGCCAGCAAGCGGATAAAGATGCAAGTGCAGCAAGTTCCTCTGCTTCTGCGGCAAATGCGGGCTTGAGTATGCCCTTTGTCACCAAGGATCAAGCCATGACTGCGGGCGACCCCGTCACCAACAAATACAATGGCTATGCCCATTCATTTGCAGGTATGAGCGTGCAATTTATTTTATTCATGGCGATAGATGCGGGCATAGGCATACTCCTGGCCAGGCGCATGGGTTTGTGGAATCGTTTATTGGCTGCGCCAGTTGGCTTGAATACAGTATTGATCGCCAGGGCGCTATCATGCGCGCTGATCGCTTGCTTCCTCATGTGTTTTATTTTCCTGGTCGCTGTTTTTGTATTTAATGTGCATATAGCGGGGAGTTTGCCCGGCTTCATCGGTGTAGTGATTTCTTTTTCACTGATGACGGCCAGCTTTGGTTTGCTGATTGCTGCCTTTGGGAAAACACCAGAAGCAGCGCGTGGTATTTCCGTATTTGCGACCTTGATCATGGTCATGCTCAGTGGTGCATGGATGCCTTCTTTCATGTTTCCACAATGGTTGCAAAGCCTGACGCTGATCGTGCCTACGCGTTGGGCGGTGGATGGCCTGGATGCCATGACCTGGCGTGGCCTGGGTTTGGATGCTGCCTTGCCTGCCATGGGCGTGCAACTGGCTTTTGCGGCTGTTTTTGGCGTGATTGCTCTGTGGCGTTTCCGTAAGGCTTGAATTAACCGTAATTCTTGTCTGGTATCACAAAGTAACCATCACAGGCTCACTGTTTCAATTCTATACAAATATGAGCCTGTCTTTGCTGGTATTCAAGCTTGCTTAAAAATACAATCTCGACATGAGAGCGCGGGACTTGCCTGCGCTCAAGCAGTTTTGTATTTTCATGTTTGAAACCTATGTATCCAAAATTTAGATTGCGTGCCCTGACGCTGGCTGTTGCCAGTGTTTTCTCGGTGACCACGTTTGCTTATGCGCAAACTACTCGTCCTGAAACCACAAAAAATACTGAAGAAAATACTCAGGACGCCAAGGTCAAGGCCAAAGCAGGTGACAAAAAAACAGACGCAGCTACCTCCAAAGACACTATTCAAAAAGTTACTATCAATGGCGGTCGTACTGACCAGGAAGAACGCCGTCAATCTACTGCGGCCAAGATTGTTTTCGGCAGGGAAGAGCTGGACAGGAATGGCGATAGCAATCTGGGCGAAGTATTAAAGCGCTTGCCTGGCGTGACCGTGGGTGGGCGGCCCGGACGTGGCGGCGACATACGCATGCGCGGCATGGGGAATGGTTATACCCAGATATTGCTGAATGGCGAAAGAGCACCGCGTGGTTTTTCCATGGATAGCCTGACGCCTGACCAGGTTGAGCGTATAGAAATTATCCGTGGCTCGGTTGCTGAATACAGTACCCAGGCGATAGCTGGCACTATCAATATTGTCTTACGTGAAGAATACAAGCAAAAAGATATCGATCTGAAATTGTCGCTGGGTTATGAGCAGGGCAGGCTGGCACCGAATGTGTCTGTGACGGTACCTGGTGAAATTGGTAGTTTGTCGTATGCCTTGAGTGGTTCTGTTTTTCAGAATCGCCAGCATGACGATGGTAGTACTTTTACCAATGAAAAAAATCCTGCCGGTAGTGATACTTTGATACAAAATCAGTATGATCAAACCAATCGCAAAACCACGGGCATACATTTGACGCCACGTTTCAATTATAAATTTGAAAATGGTGACACGCTGATGGTGCAGCCATTTTTGATGAGTTCGCGTAGTGACTCTAATAATCGAAGTGATGTTAATGTGACTTTGCGCACTCAAGATCCGTCCATCACTACCGAGCCATTTGCGCTGGCAACCTCTGCCTCGCATGCGGAAACAACATTCCTGCGCGGTTTCGGTAACTGGCAGCATAAGTTTGAAGGTAATTCCAAACTGAATATCAAATTTGGTGGCGGCCTGGGCAAGATGGATAGCAATTCCTTGCGCTATCAGTTTGATAAAGATGGCAAGCAACTTGACCTGATCAGTGATGTCAACAATACCAGGGACAGCAGCATAAATACAGGCGGTAAATTTACCATGCCTTATGGCGAAGGCCACACACTCGCCGCAGGCTGGGACCTGGAAATGGGCAAGCGCAGCCAGACCCGCATTTCACTGGATAATGGAAAGTCGCAGTTCGCCGAATCTGGTGATAACCTGGATGCAAATACCCGTCGCCTGGCTGTTTTTGCGCAGGATGAATTTGATATCAATCCACAGTTCTCCGCCTATGCAGGTTTGCGCTGGGAAGGTATCAGAACCAGCAGCACAGTAGGTGGTGCCGCAATAGAAAATACCAGCAGTGTCTGGAGCCCGGTCTTGCATGGCGTGTGGCGTATCCCAGGTGCTGGCAAAGACCAGGTCAGGGCCAGCCTGACGCAAAGTTACCGTGCGCCAGCATTGAATGATTTGATCGCTGTGACCAGCGTTTCCAATCAAAACAGCTTTTATCGCCCTGACCGTACCGGCAATCCATTCTTGAAACCTGAATTATCCAAAGGTATTGATCTCGCCTTTGAGCATTATCTGACGCGGGCTGGCATCATCAGTGCCAATTTCTTTGTTCGTGATATCAATAATCTGATACGCAGAAGGACAGTGGAAGTGCTGCAAGCCGATGGTGTGACTAAAAAATGGGTATCCTCTCCCATCAATATCGGTCACGCAACGACAAAAGGCATAGAACTGGAAGCGAAATTCCAGCTGCAAGAATTTTTCCCCGATGGCCCGGCTGTAGATGTGCGCAGTAACTATAGCCATTTCTGGTCCAGTGTGGATGATATCGTTGGGCCGAATAATCGCCTTGATCAGCAACCTACGCAGACTGCAAATTTTGGCCTGGATTATCGTCCGGCAGGTATCCCGCTGACTGTTGGTGGCAACATCAACTGGACGCCAGCCTATGAGATACAAAGTAGCAACGTTCAAATCAATCAGACCGGTATAAAACGCCAGCTGGATTTTTATGGATTATGGAAATTCAACCCGAACCTGCAAGTGCGTCTATCAGCCCATAATCTGCGGGCCAATGATTATCAGAGCGGTAGCATAGTTAATTCGGACACACTTAACCGTATTGACTACAACACATCCAAAACCTATACCACATGGACATTGCGGGTAGAGATGAAGCTGTAGGTGAGATGTCCAGGCAAAATATCGTGCGGTGCAGCACGATCCTGCAGTGGGGAGTACAATAGTTAGGTAAGACGGTGCATAGGTGTATATACATAAGTAATTCCTGGCTAAAACAGGCAGTCTGGAAATAATGAACACCGTCAGCCTGATTTTTCACAGTATTCACCATGTTATCTCCAGAATTAAATGTCGATTTGCATAGCCACTCCGTCGTCTCTGATGGCGTGTTGACGCCGTCGCAACTGGCAGAGCGTGCCAAGGCAAATGGTGTAGATGTTTGGGCGCTGACTGACCATGATGAAGTGCGCGGCATCCCTGAGGCGCGCGCTGCCGCCCTTGATCTGGGCATGGGCTACATCGCCGGTGTCGAAATTTCTATCACCTGGGCTGGCAAGACTATTCATATCGTTGGTCTCAATATCGATGAAACCAATCCTGATCTGGTCAATGGCCTGGTGCAAACGCGCTCAGGCCGTGAGCGTCGTGCACGTGATATGGCGGCAGAACTGTTGAGCAAGGCCGGAATAGCAAACAGCTATGAAGGGGCACTCAAATATGTCGGTAACCCTGACCTGATTTCGCGTTCTCACTTTGCCCGTTACCTGGTGGAGATTGGTGCCTGTGCCACAGTGTCCGATGTGTTCAGGCATTATCTGGCGGACGGCAAGCCTGGTTTCGTGCCGCATCGATGGGCAACTCTGGGTGAGGCTGTCGGCTGGATACGTGGTGCTGGTGGTGTGGCCGTAGTGGCGCATCCTGGGCGCTATGATCTGAGTCCGCTGGCCTACGACGCCTTTTTTACTGAATTCAAAAATCTTGGTGGCATGGCAATAGAAACAGTGACAGGCAGTCATACGGTAGATCAGTATGATGAATACACCAGGATTGCTGCCCACTATGGCTTCTTGTCCTCACGTGGCTCTGATTTCCATTCCCCACAAGATGCCGAGGTGGATATAGGGCGCTTGCCAGCTTTGCCAAAAATGGCCCGGCCAGTGTGGGAGCAGTGGTCTCTGACTTGAAAGTGCTGCCTTGAAAACGCGGGGTTAAGCCATATTTAACAGGGTGTGAATCGTGTGTTTCTATGGGAGGTACTCATGAAACGTATAGTCCTGTTCTTGCTGACAAATCTGGCGGTGATCGCCGTCATGTCAGTTGTGCTCTCAGTGTTAGGCGTTAACCGGTTTCTCACCGCGAATGGCCTGCAATTGTCGACACTGTTGGCATTTTCTCTGGTAGTTGGCTTTACCGGTGCTATTTTCTCCTTGCTGATCAGCAAGCCTATGGCAAAATGGTCAACGGGCGCCAAGGTCATTGAAACTCCATCTACCTCTACTGAACTGTGGCTGGTCAATACTGTCAAAGCCTTGTCAGAAAGAGCCGGTATCGGCATGCCTGAGGTGGCGATATATAATGGCGAGGCAAATGCCTTTGCCACCGGTGCTTTTAAAAATTCAGCACTAGTTGCTGTTTCCACTGGCTTGCTGGATGGCATGACGCGGGAAGAGGTAGAAGCCGTACTCGGCCATGAAGTTGCGCATATTGCCAATGGCGACATGGTGACCATGACTTTGATACAAGGTGTGCTGAATACTTTTGTCGTTTTCCTGGCGCGGGTGGTAGGCTATGCTGTCGATAAAGCAGTATTTCGCAATAGTGATGATGACAGACCGGGTATAGGCTATATGATCACGGTGTTTGTATGTGAAATCCTGTTCGGGATTGCAGCCTCGATGATCGTTGCATGGTTTTCGCGTCAACGTGAATTTCGTGCTGATGCCGGTTCGGCGAATTTGCTGGGTAACCGCCAGCCCATGATGGATGCGCTGGCGAGACTGGGTGGCTTGCAGCCGGGTGAGTTACCAAAATCAATGGCGGCTTCCGGTATTAGTGATACGCCTGGTTGGAGTGCTTTATTCTCTTCGCATCCGCCACTTGAGCAACGTATCGCCGCATTGCAGAACTTGCGTTAATTTTAGTCATTATTTTGCGGCGGTAGCTCAGCTACCGCCTTTATTCTTTTTATGAGCCAATTTTTTCAAATTCATCCTGATAATCCGCAACTGAGATTGATCAGGCAGGCAGTGCAGATTATTGATAATGGCGGCATCGTTGCCTTGCCTACGGATTCTTGCTATGCGCTGGTTTGTCATCTCGATGATAAGGACGCAGTCATGCGCTTGCGCAAAATCCGTGGTGTTGATGAAAAACATCATCTGACCTTGCTATGCCGCGACCTGTCAGAAATTGCACTCTATGCCAAAGTGGACAATAGCCAGTACCGCATGCTGAAAGCCGCGACACCTGGTCCATATACTTTCATACTGGAGGCGACCAAGGAAGTGCCGCGTCGCCTGAGTCATCCATCACGCAAGACCATAGGCTTGCGCGTGCCAGAAAATTCAATTACCCATGCCTTGCTGGAAGAGTTGAGGCAACCCTTGCTGGGCACAACACTGATTTTGCCTGATGAAGAAGAACCTCTGACTGATCCTGAGCAGGTCAGGGACAGGCTGTCAAAACTGGTTGATCTGGTCATTGATGGCGGTGCTTGCAGCCTGGTGCCGACTACAGTGATTGATATGACTGGCGGCACCCCGGAACTGGTGCGCCAGGGGCGTGGCGATATTGCTCTTTTTGGCCTTTAAGTTACAAGGGATAAGCAACACGCTTGTCTCGTAGCACCACTAATGAGATTTTTTTGCTTTGTAACCAATTAGAGCTGATTCATGAATGAACTGATACAAACCGTTCTGGTTTATGCACTACCTGTCGTTTTCGCGATTACTCTTTACGAGGCCGCGCGTGGTTATGCAGCG
>JAZJXP010000076.1:17568-44893 GCA_040390835.1 Pseudomonadota bacterium | reverse complement strand
GCGCGCTATTTCGGTGATACAACGGCACAGGCTCAAGGGCGCTTGAGTTTTAATCCCCTGGTGCATATTGACCCTATAGGAACGCTGGTTATTCCTGTCGTTCTCTACCTGGCGACCAAGGGTACTTTTTTGTTTGGCTATGCGAAACCCATGCCATTGAATTATTCCATGCTGCGCGATCCCAAAAGGAATTTGAAATGGATAGCTATGTCGGGGCCCGCCGTCAATCTGCTGATGGGTTTTGCGTGGCTGCTATTGTCCATCGTATTGGTTGCAATGGCGGTTGAGGAGCCTTTTTTTGCAAAAATGGCGCGTGCAGGCGTGGTCACTAACCTGGTCATGTTTGCCATTCATTTGTTACCTATACCACCGCTAGCCGGTGGGCAGATATTGTTGAGCCTGTTGCCTCATGCGCAGGCCTACAAGTTTGCGAAGATAGAGCCTTACTGTTTCTTTATCCTGATAGGCCTGGCTCTACTTGACGTTTTGCAATACTGGATGAATCCTGTTATGGCCATGGGTGGCTATGTGCTGCAGTTGCTGGCCTCTCCTTTTATTATGTTGCTGACTTAAGTATTTTGATCGAACACTGACTTGCGCTGATTACGCGAAGTTTTGATTTTGCAAGGATGGGCACCTGATGACGCAGACCAGGTTGGCTGAGGCTATTGCTCCTCACGATGGCATTCCTTCTGCATGGTTGCAGCGGTTTTCTCATTTGCTGCATGCACAAAATGATCTGGTACTGGATCTGGCCTGCGGCAGCGGTAGAAATAGTTTTTACATGCACTCCCTGGGTGTGCGCGTTCTCGGGCTGGACAGGGATGGGCGAGGGTTTCCGGCGCTGAATGATCTTGGTATAGAGACGCAGCTCCATGATCTGGAAGCTGGAGATGCAGGGTATGACTGGCCTTTTGCTGAGCATAGTTTCGCCGCCATCATCGTCTGCAATTACCTGCACCGTCCATTATTCCCGCATTTGCTGGCCAGCCTGAAACCGGATGGGTTATTGATTTACGAAACCTTCGCTGCCGGTAATGAAAATTTTGGCAAACCCTCTAATCCCGCTTTTTTATTGCGTCCGGGCGAACTTCTTGCGCAAATGCAGTCTAATCCCACAGTAACTATGTCTGTCATTGCTTACGAAGATGGCTATGTCGGGCAAGTAAAACCTGCCATGGTGCAGCGTATTTGTGCCAGGAAAACTGAAAAAATCAGTGTTTTGGATAAGCTTTGAAGTAAATGCTCACAAGTTTAGAGGCTTATTCCAGCTATTTGCGCCCCGATTAGCAGCGTATCCGCTACAATCAGGGTTTTACTTTTTTCTTGCATTAACATGACAAAGATTCAGGGTAGTCTGGTTGCGATCGTAACCCCCATGCATGCAGATGGCAGTCTTGATTTGCCTTGTTTGCGCAAATTGATAGACTGGCATATCGCCGAAGGCACAGACGGCATCGTCATCGTTGGTACGACAGGTGAGTCTCCCACTGTTTCTGTTGAGGAACACTGCGAATTAATACGCGTGGCGGTAGAACATGCCAATAAACGCATCCCTATCATTGCCGGTTCCGGTGGGAATTCAACGGAAGAAGCAATCAACCTGACCAAGTTCGCCAAGCAAGCCGGTGCTGATGCTTCTTTGCAAGTTGTACCGTATTACAACCGTCCTACTCAGGAAGGTATGTATCAGCATTTCAAGAAGATTGCTGAATCGGTTGATATCCCTGTCATTTTGTACAATGTGCCTGGCCGCACGGTTGCAGACATGTCGAATGAGACTATACTGCGTCTGGCGCAAGTTCCTGGCATTATTGGTGTCAAGGATGCAACAGGTAATATCGCCAGAGGCACAGATCTGATACGCCTTGCACCTGCATCTTTCGCCGTGTATTCGGGTGATGATGCTACTGCTGTGGCGCTGATGCTGTACGGTGGCAAAGGTAATATTTCGGTCACGGCCAACGTTGCTCCTAAAGCCATGCATGAATTGTGTGCAGCTGCCATGCGCGGTGATGTCAAGGAAGCCGTTGCCATCAATAACCGCATGATTCCTTTGCACAATAAATTGTTTATTGAACCTAACCCATTGCCAGTGAAATGGGCGATGGTGCAAATGGGTTTGATACCAACTGGTATTCGTTTGCCTTTAGTGACTATGGCTGAGCAATATCATGAAACGGTTCGCGCAGCGATGCGTGAGGCTGGTGTATTACAATGACTCCCCTGAACGGCAGGGAAACTTGCACGTTTGCTTCACGCAGTTTTAATTGATACTTGATACTAATACGTAGGGACTTTCACATGGCAAAAAGCTTTGTTGCTAAAAACGGCATCATAGGCGCGTTGGCGCTGGCAGGTTTGACTGGCTGTAGTTCAATCGGCAATATTCTCGAACCAAACCGGATCGATTATAGAAGCGCCAGTAAGGCAACGACCGCATCCCTTGAGGTGCCACCAGATTTGACGCAAATTCGACGCGACAGTCGTTTTTCCGTCCCTGAAGCAAACAAAAGCAGTGCTACAGCCTCAAGCTATAACCTGGAAAGAGGAAACAAAGTCGCCAGCAACTCTGGAGTAGTTGCGGTCAAGCAAGTACAGAACATGCGTATAGAGCGCAATGGCAATGCCCGCTGGCTGGTCGTCAAAGACACACCTGAGGCCTTGTGGCCGCAGCTAAAAGACTTTTGGCAAGAGCTTGGTTTCCTGATTAATGTAGAAAATCAGGAAGCTGGCGTCATGGAAACCGATTGGGCAGAAAACCGCGCCAAAATCCCTCAGGATATTATCCGCAGTACCTTGGGTAAAGTGCTGGATTCCCTGTATTCCACCGGCGAGCGTGATAAATTCCGTACCCGTCTTGAACGTGGCGCAAATGGCGAAGTAGAAATTTATATCAGCCATCGCGGTGCTCAAGAGGTGCTGGTCGGTGCGCAAAAAGATGGTACGGTATGGACGCCACGTGCAGCTGATCCTGGCCTGGAAGCTGAATTCCTGTCGCGCCTGATGGTACGCCTGGGCACGGACGGTGAAAAAGCCAAGACAGCCGTAGCGACACCTAGCGCACCAGGCAAACCACACGCGCAATTGCTGAAGGTTGATGGCAAAACTTTTGTTGAAGTGGATGAGGCATTTGACCGCTCATGGCGCAGGGTAGGCCTGGCGCTTGACCGTATCGGCTTTACAGTGGAAGACCGTGACCGTTCCCAGGGCTTGTACTTTGTCCGTTATGTTGACCAGGACATCGATGCCAAGACCAAAGGCGCTAGCGAAGGCTTCTTCTCCCGCCTGTTCTCGTTTGGCTCATCCAGCGATGCCGCCAAGAATGCGCAGAAATACCGCATCCTGGTCAAGAACACGACTACCGGCGAAACCAGCCAGGTATCCGTACATGGTAGCGACGGCAAGGTTGAGTCCTCACCAGTGGCGGATAAAATCCTGCAACTCTTGAATGATCAACTGAAGTAATTGCTTGTCACATGAAAAAGCGAGGCTCAGCCTCGCTTTTTTGCTATCTGCAGCCAGAAAATGTATCTGCAAATTCTGGCGTAGCCGATTGATAGCTTAACTGCAGCGCATCTTTAGCGATTCAATATACGCTTGGCCATCTGGTGGCAGGCCAGTCCTTTGAGAATTCCAGATCATCTCACCCAGACATTCCATGATTTCATGGTGTGCCTCATGTTCGGACTGATGTTTTCTGGCCAGTATCTGAAATGCCTGTTTGACGCCAGGCGGCTGATCAACCGAGATTTGCTCGGCAATAGATAAATGCATGGACAGGTGAAGAAATGGGTTGGTCTGCCCCTGATCCACGCTGTAGTTGGCTTGCAGAGCCTGCTCTACGTCTGCCAGATCATGGTCATATTCAGGATGTTGTCTGATCCAGTCTGAGGCAATGATTTCCAGAGGCGTCAGTATCAGGTTTTCGCGGGTTTTCCTGAAAGTTTCACAAAAAAAACGACGTACATCGTGCTGGCTAGGGGTGAACATGAACAAGTCCAAATTAAAAAGTGCGCCTATTGTAAAAGGTATTTTCTTTTGCTGCCCTGAAGCTTTTGACGACTTGGGTTATTATCCACCGATTATTTGAAAGGAACACTCCATGTTATCCAAAGATGCTCTTGATACTTTGTTCACCAATGCGCGCACCCACAATGCCTGGCTGGATAAACCGGTCACAGATACTCAATTGCAAGAAATATATGATTTGATGAAGTGGGGCTCTACTTCCGCCAATTGTTCACCGGCACGTATTGTGTTTGTCAGGTCAGACGCAGAAAAACAAAAATTGCTGGGCTGCGTTTCGCAAGGCAATTTTGAAAAAACCAAAACAGCACCCGTGACTGCCATCATAGGCATGGATATGGAGTTTTTTGAAAAGCTGCCACAGTTATTCCCCCATGCCGATGCTCGCTCATGGTTCGCTGGCAACCAGGCCAACATCGATGCGACGGCTTTTCGTAACTCATCGTTGCAAGGGGCTTACTTCATGCTGGCAGCGCGCGCAGTCGGGCTGGATTGCGGGCCTATGTCAGGCTTTGATGCAGACAAGTTAAATGCGGCATTTTTCGCAGGCACCACCGTCAAGGTTAACTTCATTTGCAATCTGGGTTATGGTGATGCGCAGCAACTGTTCTCACGTTCACCACGTTTAAGTTTTGACGAGGCTTGCAAAATCGTCTGATCACCTTTCCTAGTGCTTAAGCATTTGAAATAAAACAAAGCGCCTGCAATTTTTTGCAAGCGCTTTGTTTTTTGTCGTCGTTTTTCAGATTGTTCAGACTGTTTCAGGCAGGGGTGTTTTTTGCTTGAATTCACACAGATCGGCAATCATGCAATTCCAGCACTTGGGTTTTCTGGCGATACAAGTGTAACGGCCATGCAGTATCAGCCAGTGATGGGCATCCTGCTTGAATTCTTGAGGCACAAATTTCATTAATTTTTGTTCGACGATATCGACGTTCTTGCCTGGCGCAATGCCGGTGCGGTTGGATACCCGAAAGATATGCGTATCTACCGCGATGGTTGGTTCGCCAAATGCCGTATTCATGACTACGTTGGCGGTCTTCCTGCCTACACCCGGCAAGGCTTCCAGTGCCTCGCGCTGGCGCGGCACTTCGCTGTTGTGCTCAGCCATCAGGATGCGGCAAGTCTCGATCACGTTCTTGGCCTTGGTGCGGAACAGGCCTATGGTTTGTATGTAAGGGATCAGCCCATCGACACCGAGAGCATGGATTTTCTTGGGCGTATTGGCCACCGGATAAAGCAGGCGGGTAGCCTTGTTCACCGACACATCGGTGGCCTGTGCCGACAGCAGTACCGCAATCAGTAATTCAAATGGTGTTTTGTATTCCAGCTCTGTAGTCGGATGTGGATTTTGTTGTCGCAGACGTTCAAAAATGGCCTGGCGCTTCGCTGCATTCATTCTTTATCACTTTCTGCTTTATCTTCGGATTGCGCTTGCAGTTTCTTAATGCGTGCTCTCTCTATGGCTGCTGCAATGATGGCTTTCTTGCGTTCTTTACTGGCAATTTCTTCCTCATTCATCGCAGGTTCAGCTTCCAGTGTAACCAGCTTGGCCGCGGCCTTTGCAGCCAGGCGATCATCATTCTCTTGTTTTTCGCGTATCAGGCGCTGATTGCGCAATGTATAAAGTTGGCGTGACTGATCTGCTTGTGTCTGGCTCCAGGCATCCCAGCCAGTTTTACCTTTGGTGATGGGTAGCATGCTGATGCAATCGACAGGGCAAGGCGCAACGCAAAGATCGCAGCCGGTACACAATTCACTGATGACGCTATGCATTTGCTTGGGCGCACCGATAATGGCATCGACCGGGCAGGCTTGTATGCACAGGGTGCAGCCTATGCAGTAAGCTTCCTCTATCTTTGCTATCGGTCTTTCGCGCTCAAACCCGTGGCTGATATCCAGTGGAATGACGGCTTTGCCCAGTATGCTGGCAAGACGTACTACACCTTCCTGGCCACCTGGCGGGCATTGATTGTAGCTGGCTCCGCCATTGGCCATGGCTTCAGCATAAGGGCGACAAGCAGGGTAGCCACATTTGGTGCATTGGGTTTGCGGCAGGGCATTTTCCAGCTGGTCTGCAAGAGAATCTGGCACGGTGATCACAAGAAGCAATAGAGAGCCGTGATTATCCCCCTAAACTTCAGAGGCTACAATCAGAGTCTGCAAACGAAAAAGCCACGACGCTGTGCGGGTCGTGGCTTTTAATTATGAAGTGCGGATCAAGAATGTTCTTTAATGAATTCGCCGATTTTCGGGCAAATGATATCGCGCCAGCGGCGGCCAGAGAAAATGCCGTAATGTCCTGCGCCGGGTGCTACATAATCCTGTTTCATATTGGCAGGTATGCCGCTGCACAAATCATGCGCAGCCTGGGTTTGGCCAGGACCAGAGATATCATCGAGTTCGCCTTCTACTGTGAACAGGGCAACGTTCTTGATATCTTGCGGCCTGACCAGCTTTCCTTCAACTTCCCATGTGCCGGTCGGCAGGCGGAATTCCTGGAACACCGATTTAATGGTTTCCAGATAGTATTCAGCTGGCATGTCCAGTACGGCATTGTATTCATTATAGAATTTACGATGCTGCTCGGCAGACTCATCATCACCCTGTATCAGATGCTGGTAAAAGTCCCAGTGGCTCTGCGCATGGCGGTCAGGATTCATGGCAACAAAGCCGGTGTGTTGCAAGAAGCCAGGGTAGACCTTGCGTCCATAGCCAGGATAATTCGCTGGCACACTGTAAATGACTGTGTTTTCAAACCAGGAGAATTTCTTTTCCGTTGCCAGGTTATTCACCTGTGTTGGTGATTTGCGCGGATCAATAGGGCCGCCCATGAGTGTCATGGTTTTTGGCAACAAAGGATCTTTGGCAGTCGCCATCAGGGAAATCGCAGCCAATACCGGTACAGTTGGTTGGCACACTGAAATCACATGCGTACCGGCACCCAGGTAATGAATAAAGTCCTGGACGTAATAAATATAATCATGCAGATGGAAAGGGCCGGCAGATAAGGGCACCATGCGGGCATCAGTCCAGTCAGTGATATACACATCATGTTTGGGTAGCAAGCCGCGTACAGTATCGCGCAACAGTGTTGAGTGGTGACCAGACAGAGGGGCAACCAGCAATACTTTGGGCTGGTTCAGTTTTGTCAGTTCCTTGTCGCTCAGGACTTTTTTAAAGTGCAGCAATTTGCAGAAAGGCTTGATGACAGCAGTACTTTGCGCGATCTCCACTTCTTGCTTGTCTATGGTGGTAGACGTAATACCGAATTCTGGTTTTTCGTAGTCTTTGCCCAGGCGGAACAGTAGTTCATAGCCTGCAGCTATGCGTTGCGAATAAGGCGTGTGCGCCAATGGCGAGACTGGATTGGTAAACAGTTTTGAAGATGCTTCTGCCCATTGAGTCAGGGGATTCAGAAAGGCGCGATTGAGCTCATGAAATTGATAAAGCATAGTGAATCTTTCAAATAGGGGGCCGTGCACTCACTTGGCAAAAACAGGATAGCTAAGGTCAAATGACACAGGGCGAAACAAGCTTAGAAAAAACACTTAATCGAACTGTTGCAATGCATCATAAACCAGTTTTAAAAATTTTTGGCTGAGCAAAAGACTTGCGCAAGTTGTTGGTGTGAATTAATGTTAAATTATTGATTTATATGCAATGATTTCTTGTGGAAATGTTGAAATTTAAGTTATTTTTCATGAATTGGTCATTCTTTAGCCGTTTCTTTGGCTCTCCCAAAACTTAAAATCGGTGGATTTGCTTATTTATTCAGTTAAAAGACACAGTTTCCGGCTATGTTCATCCATAAGCAGGTCACTCGCATTAATATTGCAGTATGTATAGCGTCTAGTGAAATAGAGAATCTGGCAAAAAATGGGTATCAGGCCAGTGCTTGTATGCTGGTCGTACGCAGGGATGTAGGTCTTCATAATAGGTTTTCACAGATTCAATTTGATTTTTCATTGCATCATTTCTTTCTGAAGAGCTGAGTAGAATGAGTAAAGATAGTTCTCTAGCAGAAATCCATTGGCGCGAGCTTTGCCTCGACGCCCTGGACTTGATGCGCGATAACCCGGCAGATGGCCGCAAGATTGCCGTCACCATGCGCCAGCAGGAACCTGGTAAATCCAACCCCACAGCATTGATTGCTGCGGATCTGATCGATGCCTTTGCTGATTACTTTGATGATCACATGGAGCAGGCTGCGCCCGTATTTGATCGTGCAGCAACTTTGTTTGAATCAGTGGATGAACATGAAGGCATGGCATTTGCACTGTTTGGCACAGTGGCGGTCTGGCGTCGCCGTGGCCAGGTGCAGGATGCTTATGCGCTGTGTCATTCACGTATCGTGCCCGCCTTGCGCATGAAGGTCAGCCGTATTTCTGTCGTCGTCTATAACACCCTGGGTATCTTGTCTCAGGAGCTGGGATATACAGAAGAAGCCATACGTCATTTTTACACTGCATTGAATGATGCACGTGCATTGCAAATACCCAATCGCGTAGCGCAAGTGACAGCCAACCTGGGTGAGATTTTTTATGTTAGTGGCAATGCAGAAGATGCCGAAGTCCTGTTGCAAGAAGCCAGAGACATTGCTGTCAATTCCAGCGAACGCTGGCTGGCACCTTTTGTGTCGACCATGCTGGCTTTGTGCAAGGTGTCACTCGACAAATATGAAGAGGCGTATCAGGCAATAGCCTCGTATATAGGCGGCATCAAGAGCGGTGAGAATGCTGATAATTCCAGCCGCGCATTTTGCCTGTCAGTCGCAGCCTATACGCTGGCCATGCGTGGCCAGGTAGAGGAAGCCGACAAGCTCAGTGAAACCGCCATGAGTCTGCTGGACAGCTTTGAGGATAAACACCTGAAGCCGTATAGCTGGTGGGTCAGTGGTCACCTGCATCGCAGCCACAAACGTTATCCAGAAGCCATACGTGATTTGCGCCGTGCCGTTGATGAAGTCGGTGGCAATGGCTATATCTATATGCCACTGAGGGCAATCAAGGAATTGTCTGAGATATTTACTGAGCTGGGTGATTGGAAGGAAGCCTATAACGAGCAAAAGCGTTATCTCGACTTGTTTGCCAAGGCGCAAGGGCTGGCGACGCGTGTGCATGTGCAAACCCTGCACATCAGGAATGAGTTAAAAGAAGCCGAGCTGGCACGCCGTATGGCTGAACGTGCCATGGTTGAGCGCCGCCAACTGGAAGACGAGCTCAAGCGCATACTGGCCGAGCGTGAAACCATATTGGAAAATTCCATCGTCGGCATGGTTTTCCTGAATAACCAGGGTCGTGTGCAATGGGTGAACACACCTTTGTGCCAGATATTTGGCGTAGCGCGCGACAATGTGCTGGGTGCTTCTTTGGAGCCTTTCTATGAATCGCGCGACGCTTATCTGGAATCAGGCGCACTGGTCAATGAGGCCGTCCACAAAGGGGTAGCCTACGAAACTGAGTTGAAAATGCGGCGTAGTGACGGTTCCTTGTTCTGGGTGCATTTTTCAGGTCGTGCCGTTGATAAAACCAACCTGACCCATGGCACGGTATGGGTGGTCATGGATATCTCTGCTCGCCGTCAGCTCGAAGAAGACTTGAGCAAGTCGGAACAGCACTACCGCCAGCTCATCAATAATGTGACGGAAGGTATTCTGGTGGTGCAGGATGGGCGCATTGTTTTTGCCAATCCGCGTGTGCAAAGTTTGACTGGGTACGGCGCAGAACAACTGGCACAAATGTCTTTCATCACGGCGATTTATGCAGATGACAGACCCATGGTGATAGACCATCACACACGGCGTTTACGTGGTGAAGATGTCGAGCAGTACTATCATTTCCGTATCGAAAATAATCAGAGCCGCTCCATCATTTGGGTAGAGTTGTCTGCAGTAATGATTGATTGGGAAGGGCGTCCGGCTACCCTGTCCTTTGTCTCGGATATCACGCAGAGAAAACTGCTGGAATCCCAGCTCAAGGAAAGCATGGCTGAGCAGATACGTCTGCAGACCCTGCAAATGCAAAATGAGTTGAAGGAAGCCGAAATGGCACGCCGTCATGCAGAAGAGACGACAGAAGCCAAATCCATGTTCCTGGCGAATATGAGCCATGAAATCCGCACACCGATGAATGCCATCATAGGCATGGCCCATCTGGCGCTCAGGACAGAACTCAATCCCAAGCAAAAAGACTATGTGGAAAAAATCCATAAAGCTGGTATTTCATTACTGGGCATCATCAACGATATTCTGGATTTCTCCAAGATAGAAGCAGGCAAGCTGAATATTGAGCAAGTCGATTTCAATCTTGATGATGTGCTCAATAATATCTCCGCAGTAACTACTGACAAGGCTGATGAAAAAGGGCTGGAATTCCTGTTCCGCGCACCGCCGGATATCCCGCGTTATCTGAACGGTGACCCATTGAGATTGGGGCAGGTCTTGATCAATCTCATCAACAACGCCATTAAATTCACCGAACAGGGTGAGATTTATGTCACTTGCCGGACGCTGGAAATGGCAGGCGGTAAAGTCAAACTCAAGTTTGAAGTGCGAGATACCGGCATAGGCATGTCGGAAGAGCAGTCGGATAAATTGTTCCGCCCCTTTAGTCAGGCTGATGAATCGACTACCCGCAAATTTGGCGGCACAGGATTGGGCTTGTCGATTTCCAAGGGTATGGTCGAATTAATGGGGGGCGAGATCGCCTTGCGCAGTGAAGCCGGGCGCGGCACCTGCGTCTACTTCACCGGATGGTTTGGTATTGCCCAGCCAGTAGTGCAGCGCCAGGTGGTACCGGGTGCCATCAATGGCATGCGTTTATTGATTGTGGATGATAATCCTGCTGCTGCCGAAATTTTGCAGGAAATATTATCCGAATTGCCTGTCGATATTGATGTTGTCAATAGTGGTGCTGCTGCTTTACAGGCAGTCAGGGAATGCAGCCTTACCCACCCTTATGGCGTGATATTCACGGACCTGCGCATGCCAGAAATGGATGGGCTGGAGCTCATTACTTATTTGAAACGCGATGGTTCCCTGCAGCCAGCGCCCTTGATGGTGCTGGTCAGCGCGCATGGACGTGAAGAGGTCAGCTACCGGGATGATATTGCTTTACCCGATGGATTTTTAACCAAACCTGTGAATGCATCTACACTGGTGGATTGTCTGGTTGAATTGTTTTCCAGTACCAATTACGCGATACCTGTCAGTCACGGCATCCTGGTACCCAAATATACGGACTTGCGTGTGCTGCTGGTTGAAGACAATGAAATCAATCAGCAAATTGCCCGTGAATTGATGGAGGCCGCCGGTGTTGCCGTCGACATTGCCGGTAACGGCAAAATCGCAGTGGACATGGTGAACAAGACCAATCCTGAGTACTACGGTGTGGTCTTCATGGATGTGCAGATGCCGGAAATGGATGGGCATGAAGCCACCCGCTTAATCCGTGCAGATACCCGTTTTGACGACTTGCCCATCGTCGCCATGACGGCGCATGCGATGGTGGAAGAGCGTGAGCTCTGCTTTGCCTCCGGCATGAATGCGCATCTCGCCAAACCCATCAACCCCAAAGAGCTGTACCACGCGATTTCGCACTGGTGTCCGGATCACGTGACTGGCAGCAATTTTGATAATGTGCAATTACCGATACAAGACATCAGCAACAGCTTGCTGATTGATGGGATTGATGTTGAAGAGGGATTGAGCCGCACCCTTGGCAACCGTTCATTCTATCTTGAACTGTTGTCGCGTTTTTGCGATGACCAGCGCAATGTGGTTGAGCATATCCGTAATGCGCTGGAGGCGGGTGACCATTTACTTGCAGAGCGTCTGGCGCACACTCTCAAGGGAGTGGCTGGTTTGATAGGTGCCAAAGCCATACAACCTTTTGCCGCAGAACTTGAATTGAAATTACATGACAATGCCAATATAGTGGAACTGGCACCAGTGCTTGATAGATGCGCGCAAACCATGCTGATCACCATCAATGCCATAGATCAGGTATTGGCACTGGAAAAATCCTCGAGCAAAACCGAAGCCAAGGTGGTAGAGCTGTCACCGGTTGATCATGAACTCATGCAAGACTTACTTGTAAAATGCTGTAACTTGTTGCGTGATTACGATGGCGAAGCGGTCGACTTGCTGTTAGAGTCAGGAGATATGATTGCCAATGCCTTTGGCGTTGACGTACAAAAGCAAATCATGCGTGCAGTCAGGCAGTTTGACTACGATGTGGCCCTGAACTTATTAAGCAATAGTGCGAAGAACCTCGGTTATGAAATACTTTGATTTGATGGTATCTAGTTTGATGCATGGCGTTCACGAGAATGCGGGGCAATTACTTCTTATCGGGGTGATGTATGAATGAAGTATTCGATCAAAATGCCAAACAGGTAGTCCTGATAGTTGACGACACGCCCGACAATATCTCGCTGTTGTCGGGTCTGTTGAAAGACCAGTACAAAATCAAGATCGCCACCAATGGTTTAAAAGCCTTGCAGATTGCATCCAGCCTGCCGGGCCCTGATCTGATTTTGCTGGATGTCATGATGCCGGAAATGGATGGCTATGAAACCTGCCGCCGTCTGAAGGCAGATCCTGCCACCTCGGATATCCCCATTATCTTCCTGACGGCTAAAAGCCAGGTACAGGATGAAGAAATGGGGCTGCGTCTTGGGGCAGTTGATTACATCAGCAAACCTATCAGCCCGCCCATCGTGCTGGCGAGAGTCGCAACGCAATTGAATCTGGTCAGGGCGCGCCACTTATTGCAAGACCAGAACAAGCATCTGGAAAGCCTGGTGCAAGACCGGACACGGAAGCTGGGCAAGATGCAGGACGCCATCATCATGGCCATGGCATCACTGGCCGAGACCCGGGACAATGAAACTGGCAACCACATTCGCCGTACCCAGAATTATGTCGCAGCGCTGGCACGCAAGCTGAAAAACCATGCGCGCTTCAACAATGAACTGACAGATGAAAATATAGACTTGCTGTACAAGTCGGCACCACTGCACGACATAGGCAAGGTAGGGATTCCCGATAATATTTTGCTGAAACCCGATAAGCTGACTTCAGAAGAATTTGAAGTCATGAAGCTGCATACTGTGTATGGGCGTGAAACCATACTCTCGGTAGAAAAATACCTGGGTGAGAGTAATGAGTTTTTACGCTTTGCCCGTGAAATCACGTATTCGCATCAAGAGAAATGGGATGGCTCAGGTTACCCGGAAAACCTGACAGGCGATGCCATACCCCTGTCTGCGCGTCTGATGGCAGTAGCCGACGTGTATGATGCCCTGATCTCTCGTCGTGTCTACAAGCCCGCATTTTCGCATGAAGAGGCAATCAGTATCATGCGCAAGGGACATGGGTCGCATTTTGACCCCGATATCCTGGATGCCTTCCTGGAGATTACTGAAGAGTTCCGGCAAATTGCCAATCAATTCAAGGAATCGGATTCGCATGTACCAGTGAATTAAGGGGCTGGCTAGTTGTTGCCTGAGACTCGGAGCGGGATCAGGTTTCAGGAATAAAAAAAGCGCAAAGAAAATCTTTGCGCTTTTTTGTTTGGATAGTTCGAGGATTAATCGAAAACCGGTGTTTCCACGCCCAGGATTTTGTGCAGCTTTGGCGATGTAGTGGTGTATTGCATGTGGATTTTCTTGTCAGGGAAAATATACGGTGCAGCACCAAACGCAGCCAGTGCAGCTTCATGGAAGCCAGACAGGATGAGTTTTTTCTTGCCAGGGTAGGTGTTGATATCACCCACGGCAAAAATGCCAGGTACATTGGTTTCAAACTTCTCGGTATTGACGACTTTCAATTGCTTGCGCTCTATGTCCAGACCCCATTCAGCGATAGGGCCGAGTTTTGGTGACAGACCAAAGAAGACCAGCAAAGTGTCCAGTGGCATGCGGCGTGTAACGCCATCAGCACCAGTCACCTTGATTTCAGACAGCAAATCATCTTTGGTTTCTATGCCTGTAACCTGGCCTATGGTGAGCTGCATTTCATAGTTGTCGCAGAGTTCTTTCATCTTGGCGACAGATGCCGGTGCAGCGCGGAAGTCTTCACGGCGGTGCAACACAACGACGGATTCAGCTTTGCCAACCAGATTCAATGCCCAGTCCAGCGCAGAGTCACCACCACCGCAGATCACCAGGTTTTTGCCGTGGAACTGGGTAGGATCTTTTACGCGGTAGAACACCTGCTTGTTTTCAAAAGCTTCTATGCCCTCAACCTTCAAAGTGCGTGGCTGGAAGGAGCCAACGCCAGCAGCGATGAAAATAGTTTTAGTGATGAAGCGTGTGCCGGTAGATGTTTCCAGATCAAAGCGGCCATCTTCACGACGTTCAACCAGAGTCACTTCCTGACCCAGATGGAAGGTTGGTTCGAATGGTTCAATCTGCTTCAACAGATTGTCTGTCAGTTCCTGGCCTGTGCACACTGGCACAGCAGGAATGTCATAGATCGGTTTGTCCGGATAAAGCTCTACGCATTGGCCGCCGACGACTGCCAGGGAGTCAATAACGTGTGCCTTGATTTCGAGTAAGCCGAGTTCGAATACCTGGAACAGCCCAACAGGGCCTGCACCGATGATGACGGCATCTGCTTCAATGACGGCGTTGGCCGCGGTAGTTTGTTTGTTTTCCATACGACGAGATGATTCCTGATATTGCGGATTTGTTTGAGCCGATTAGCAAAAGCCCATATTGCTTTCCCGGAGACTTATTTGTCCAGATATTGCAATTTGTCTTTGACGTCTTTCCAGTCGTCAGCATCTGGCAAAGGAGCAACGGTCTTGGTAATCGACGGCCATTTGCGGGTCAGGTCGGCATTGATCTTGATAAATTGCTGTTGATCTGCCGGCACATCTTCTTCAGCAAAAATGGCATTAGCCGGGCATTCTGCAACGCACACGGCGCAATCGATGCATTCGTCTGGATCAATGATCAGGAAATTCGGGCCAGCACGGAAGCAGTCCACCGGGCACACATCCACGCAATCGGTATAGCGGCAGCGGATGCAGGATTCGGTCACAACGTGGGTCATAACAGTCCAATCTAAACTAAAAATTCGGGATTTAGGCGCAGCCTAAGCGCCAAAACAGGCTCAGGGCTGCAAAGCCTTGTATTTTAAGGCAATTTGGCAGTTCTCACAAATCAGGCTTATATAGTTTGCGCATAAGCAAATGCAGCCGCATCAGTGGACTTTGCCTCTGGAGTTTATCCACCGTGCGCAATTGTAGACCTAAGTTCAGACTTATGGATTGATTTGCCTCATCTGCATGAATTTTCTTGCAGGAATTATAGCCATGATGAAAGTTGTTGAACTGCCATAACTCTGCAAGAAAAAACGGTATGTAAACGGTATGATGCTGCATCGAGCTTGCCTGCCATGAGGCGGGCAAGCATCTTAAACATGTATTTTTTATATTTAAGGCCAGACATGAAGCCTGCAATCCTGGTAACGCGTGCCATTTTCCCTGAAGTGTTGACGAAACTTGAACAGTATTTTGAGGTGGAGTCGAATCAGGATGATATTATTTTTTCTCCAACTGAACTCGCTGCCAAACTAAAGGGCAAGGTCGGCACTTTGGCGACGGCCAGTGCCAAAATCAATACTGAGCTGTTGCAACAGTTGCCAGATTTGAAAATGATCGCGAGCATGGCTGTCGGTTATGACAACATTGATGTGCCAGCTTGTACTGCGCACGGCGTCATGGCCAGTAATACACCCGAAGTCTTGAATGAAACCACCGCTGATTTTGGGTGGGCTTTGCTGATGGCAACTGCCAGACGCGTGACAGAATCTGAACATTGGCTGCGAGCCGGTCATTGGACTAAATGGCGCTACGATTCTTTCCTGGGTGCTGATGTACATGGTGCCACCCTGGGTATTATCGGCATGGGCAGGATAGGGCAGGCCATTGCAAGGCGTTCCACTGGTTTTGATATGAAGGTCGTGTATCACAACCGCTCCCGCCTCAGTGCTGAGCAAGAAGCCTATGCAAACAATGCGCAATATGTGAGCAAGGAAGAATTGCTGCAGCGAGCCGACCATGTAGTACTGGTGCTGCCATATTCTGCTGCTTCGCATCACACCATAGGTGCAGCGGAATTGCGCATGATGAAACCGTGCGCGACGCTGGTTAATCTGGCGCGTGGTGGTATTGTCGATGATCAGGCCCTGATTGCAGCCTTGCGTGAAAAAAGGATTGCGGCAGCAGGCCTGGATGTATTTGAGAATGAACCCAAATTTCATCCAGATTTTTTGACACTGGATAATGTCGTGCTGACACCGCATATTGCCAGCGCCTCTGAGGCAACACGCCGGGCAATGGCAAACCGTGCGGCAGACAATCTGATCGCTGGTCTGACTGAAGGCAGGCCAAGGGATTGGCTCAATCCCCCGGCTTAAGACGGAATCTTAGCCTTTGAGTTCGTTGATCAGATCAACATATTGCTGCATCGCTGCTTCCTGGGTCGTGCCTTTCAGACCAGCCCAGGCATCAAACTTGGCGCGGCCGACAAAGTCGGTCATGCCAGGGCGGTCACCCGTGGCGTCGCCAGCACTGCCTTGTTTGAACAGGGCATAAATTTTCAACAAAGTCATATTGTCCGGACGCTCGGACAAACTTTTGGAATCGGCTTGTGCCTGGGTAAATTGTTCTTGCAAGCTCATGGTAGTCTCCAGCATGTTATTAAGAAGCGCAAAAATAGCATGAAGACATGCAGGCGGGACAGTTTTGCGCTAGAGGTTTCCCTCCAGCGCTGCGGGTTCGCAGGTTTGCAGATGATTAATAGTTGATCAATGCAGGATAGGCTCGGCGCCGCAGCAGACCTTGTATTTTTTGCCGCTGCCACAAGGACAGGGATCATTTCTGCCTACTTTTGGGGCTTCACGCTTGACCGTGGTGACGCCAGATTTGCGCAAAGGTGCCCAGAAGCGGCGTATCGTGGGAATGGAAGCTTCCAGCGTCAATGCCAGTTCATGGCATTTTTCTGGTGTGTCGACGAATTTCAATTCGCTTTCTTCTATCTCTTCTGCACCCAGCAGGTAGATAGGTTGCAGCAAAGGACCGATTTCCTCGGATTCCCAGGCCGCTTCCCATGCTTCTTCGCGCAATTGCATGCCTTCCCAAAAGCCCCAGGCCCAGGTTTCACCATCGATCAATTCCTTGCCGTTCTGTTCCATGACGCAAAACAGAGGTTCATATTCTTGCGGGGCGACTTCAAAGGTGATCTGTATTTCATTCATGAAGCGGGCTACCAGGCCAGTAACGCGCTGCATTTCCTTTTCATTCTTGAACTTGGGTTCACCCTGGTCAGGCAAGCCCCACACCAGTGGCAGCCATTCAGCCATCGGTATCATCTCCGGGCCCAGGGCAATGGCGGTCAGGTAACCGTGCAAGGCATCCATGGTCATGCCATCGTCACCGACTTTTTCTGACATCAGGAATTTGTCGAGTTCATTGAATTCTTTGTCGCTTAGTGGTTCGTCGAGATGCATGGCGTGACTCTTGAAAAGGTAAATATGAAAATACCGGAAGTTTAGCGCTTTGTGTGCTGGCTGTGCAGGACTTTTATGTCGAACGCACTGACAGGCACGTACAATAGCGGCATGACAGATTTTATTCCCCCAGATTCATTCGCCGGGCTGACGCCCGAATTAGTCCTTGATGCCGTCGAAAGTAGTGGCTTGCGCAGCGATGGCCGCATGCTGGCCCTGAACAGCTACGAAAACCGCGTTTACCAGATAGGTATAGAGGACGCTTCTCCCATTATCGCCAAATTTTATCGCCCCTTGCGTTGGTCAGATGAGGCAATACAGGAAGAACATGACTTCGTCACTGAGTTACAGGCGCACGAAATTCCTGTGCTCGCGGCTTTGCAGGCAGACAATGGTAATAGCCTGCGTCACTATCAAGGCTTCCGCTTTTCCTTGTTCAAGCGCCAAAGTGGCCGCGCTCCTGAAACCGGTGACCCTGCCACCTTGGAATGGCTGGGGCGTTTCATAGGACGCATACATGCGGTCGGTGCAACTGCCAGCTATGCAGTCAGGCCAGCGCTGAATTCCCAAAGCTTTGGTGTCTTGCCACGTGCATGGTTGCTGGAACATGATTTCATCCCGCCTGATTTGCTGGCGGCATATACCAGTGTCAGCCAGCAGGCTTTAGATGGTATTCGTGCTTGTTACGACAGGGCAGGCGATGTGCAGCAACTGCGCTTGCATGGTGATTGCCATTTGGGGAATGTCTTGTGGCTGGAGTCCGGCACAGAGGCTGGCCCTCATTTTGTCGATTTTGATGACAGCCGCATGGGACCAGGCATACAAGACTTATGGATGCTGTTATCGGGCGACCGTAGCGAAATGCAAAGCCAGTTGACCGATATCCTGGTGGGTTACGAAGATTTTTTTGAGTTCGAGCCTCGCCAACTGTATTTAATAGAAGCCTTGCGAACTTTGAGGTTGCTCCATTACTCCGCCTGGTTGGCGCAGCGCTGGAGCGACCCGGCTTTTCCGGCGGCCTTTCCATGGTTCAACAGTCAGCGTTACTGGCAAGACCGCATACTTGAATTGCGTGAGCAGGTTGCTTTGATGGATGAGGCACCATTGTGGCAAATTTGATACTTTTCAGCTTCGTTTTGATCAAAATGCTAATTAGTTAGCCTTTGCTGTAAAATCCCGCCAATTTTTAAACTATGATGGAAATGCACCATGACTCAGGACGAATTGAAACTTGCCGTCGCCCAGGCGGCAATTGCTTATGTAGTAGAAGGTGAAATTGTTGGCGTAGGTACAGGTTCTACAGCGAACTTTTTTATCGATGAGCTGGCCAAGATCAAACACAAAATCAAAGCAGCTGTTGCCTCATCCGAGGTGACTGCAGCACGTTTGCGTTCTCATGGCATTACCGTGCTGGATTTGAATGAAGTGACATCCATGCCAGTGTATATCGATGGCGCAGATGAAATTACGCCGCAAGGAGCCATGATCAAGGGTGGCGGCGCGGCATTGACGCGTGAAAAGATTGTTGCATCTGTTGCTGAAAAATTTATCTGTATCGCTGATGGTTCCAAGTTGGTGGATGTGCTGGGCAAGTTTCCTTTGCCGGTAGAAGTGATTCCCATGTCGCATGCAGTCGCTGCACGCAAGCTAAATGCTCTTGGTGGTGAAGCGCGTTTGCGCATGAAAGATGGGCAGCCTTTGTTAACCGACAATGGCAATATGATTTTGGATGTGCATGGTATGCAAATCCAGGACCCGCTCGCTATGGAAGCTGAGATTAACAATATCGTGGGTGTGGTGACGGTCGGTTTGTTCGCGCGTCAAGGTGCAAATGTTTGCCTGCTGGGAACTGCAGAGGGTGTTAAAACCTTGCAGTTCTGAATTCAGCAAGGGAATACTTCAGGTTGGTCTGCTGTAAATATGTGCAATTGCAGGTAAATAAGAAATCATCCGTTGTTCAATTTTATGAGGAGATAAGACAAATGAATACAAGCATGAACACCTATAAGAAAGCATCCACATCCCTGAGCTTTCTTGCTGCGTTGACGACGGCTTTGTTGGTGACAGCCTGTGCTTCGCAGTCTCCAACAGCAAGTCAGCCTCCCATCAGTGTTGCAATGACACAGTCCATGCAAAGCAAGATCAGCCCTGACGCTGCCATCGCGATGTTGAAAGAGGGTAACCAGCGCTTTGTGTCGGGCAATATGCTCAAACGCGATTTGCCAGGGCAGGTGAAAACCAGTGGTAGAGATGGACAATTCCCCTTCGCCAGCATAGTCAGTTGCATAGACTCACGCTCTGAGCCAACGCTAGTGTTTGATCAAGGCATAGGTGACTTGTTTACTGCCAGGGTGGCCGGTAATATCGTCAATGAAGACATACTTGGTAGTCTGGAATATGCCGCCAAGGTTGTCGGTTCCAAAACCATCGTTATTCTTGGTCATTCACATTGCGGCGCCGTCAAAGGTGCGTGCGATAATGCCAATCTGGGTAACCTGACACAATTGGTGGCCAAGATCATGCCTGCGGTGAAAGCTACGCCAGATACGCATGGTAGCGACCGTACTTCAGCAAATCATCATTTTGTCGATGCTGTGGCAGAGATGAATGTCAAGATGACGGTCAAGGCAGTCACAGAAAAGAGTGTGATATTGAAAGAAATGGCGGACAAAGGCCAGATCAAAATCATCGGTGCCATGCTGGATGTAGAAACTGGCAAGATAGAGTTTTATTGATATAGCCCGCTTTGAAGCAAGAAAGCCCGCAGATGCGGGCTTTCTTATTGGTACGAAACAAATATGCAGCTAATGCTAATGAAGCGCATTAATCTGCGTTCATGTGCGTTCATTTATTCTGTCGGCGGCACATAGCCGGTAGCAGCATCAGCACCATCGCCAAAGAAATGTTTTTCCATCTGGGTCGCCAGATATTTGCGGGCGCGGGTGTCAGCCAGATTCAGGCGGTTTTCATTCACCAGCATGGTCTGGTGCTTGAGCCAGGCAGCCCAGGCTTCTTTCGACACGCTTTCATAAATCCTTTTGCCCAATTCACCTGGGTAAGGTGGAAAGTCCAGGCCTTCGGCTTCTTTGTCTAATTTAATGCAGTGGACCGTACGGGCCATGATGGTGCTCCTTAATGTAAATCTCTATGAATCTTGATAAATCTTGCCAAGTCTTAAATCAGGCTGAATTATACGGGCAGTGGCTCAGAGTTGCTTGATCAGAACCAAAGACTTGCGTTGCCAGTTATACATTTTTTGCCTGTCTTTAGGTAAATCATCGAATGATGCGCTGACAAAACCGCGTTTCAGGAACCAGTGTGCGGTGCGCGTCGTCAATACAAACAGACTATGGAAACCAGCCCGGCGTGCGCGTTTTTCCATATGTTTGAGGATGCGTTCGCCGTCACCCTGGCTTTGCACGTCCGGGTTGACGGTCAGGCAAGCCATTTCTGCCATTTTCTCGAACGGGAACGGATAGAGTGCTGCGCAGCCAAATATCACGCCGTCATGCTCAATGACCGAGAAGTAATTGATCTCGCGCTCTATCAGCTCACGGCCACGTTTGACCAGGGTGCCGTCGGCTTCCAGCGGTTCTATCAGCTTGATGATGCCGCCTACGTCTTCAATCGTGGCTTCACGCAGGCTTTCCAGGTTTTCTGAAGACACCATGGTGCCCACGCCATCATGGGTAAATAATTCCAGCAGGGCAGAACCATCCATTTGATAAGGCACGATGTGGATACGTGGCACGCCACCGCGAGAGGCCTTGATCGCATGTTCCAGGTAAAACGCAGAATCCAGCGGCAAATAGCCAGCCTTTAATTCCTGCTCAGCTTGCATGAAAGATAATTCGCGGATTTCATCATTGTCCTGGTCCACCATCATCGGTGTTTCAGAGATGAAAATCAGCTTGTCGGCACGCAAGGCAGTGGCAGTCGATACGGCCACGTCTTCCATAGTCAGGTTAAATGCTTCGCCAGTTGGTGAGAAACCCAGCGGGCCAAGCAAGATCAGATTGCCAGCATCAAGAATGCGATGGATGGTGTCATACGCCACTTTGCGGGCAATACCGGTCAACTGAAAATCGACTCCACCGACTATGCCTATCGGCTTGGCAGTGACGAAATTGCCAGAAATGATACGTATGGCTGAGTGGGCCATAGGTGTGTTTGGCAAGCCCTGGCTGAATGCGGCTTCTATATCAAGACGTAACTCACCGGCAGCTTCTTTTGAGCATTCCAGCGCTGCTGTATCGGTAATGCGTATGCCATTATGAAAACGGCCTTCTACATTACGCAAGGCCAGTTGTTCTGCAACCTGGGGTCGTGAACCATGGACGATGACAATCTTGATGCCAAGTGCATGTAAAAGTGATAAATCTTGCGCCAGAACTGGCAGGGCACCTGCCATGACCAGTTCGCCGGGAAAGGCGACCACAAAGGTCTTTCCACGGAAGGCATGAATATAGGGCGCGACTGAGCGCAACCATTGAACGAATTGAACGGGATTTTCCATCCGCCAATTATAATCTGAGACGCAAAAACGCATGGGATTACAACGTGGTCGGATTTCCACATTGTTGTCATCGCAGCTAAGATCCCAGATCTGGGATCTTAGCTGCGAACCATAAGTTAAATGCAATACTTTAATTATGCGAGTATGTTGCCTTGATTTTCTCCAGTTTGCTGGCGTAAAGATTTTGCGCTTTACGCGTTGTACTATTGGCCTTGGCCAGCGTCAGTTCATCTACTGCATCCGAGGTTTCGCCCAGCCTTAAATGTGCCAGTGCCAGCCATAAATGAAATTCATCATAGTTGGGATCGCGCCTAATTTCACGTTTGAACAGGGTTTTAGCTTCTGCATAGTCACCGCGTTCCATGGCGGCCAGACCCTTGTTGAAGAAATGGAAAGGGGGATAGGGTTGCAAGTTTTCCAGGCGACTCAGGTAAACCTGTGCTTCTGTGCGGCGTTCGGTTTTGCGTAACACCTCCACCAGATTGCTGAGTGCCATGATATTTTCTGCATCTTTGCCCAGTATTTGTTTGAACACATTTTCGGCCAAGGCCAAATCCCCATGCTGCCTATAGACCACACCCAGCGTATTGTAGGCGGCAGTAAAATCAGGGTCACTCATCAAGGACGCGCGGGCAAACCAGTAGGCGTCGTTGACCTGCTGTTGCGCCAGTGATTCTGCTGCACGGTTATTGAAATACATGGCGATGACGGTTGCTTCTTTTATCAGTTCAGAGCGTTGCCCTTTAAGGTCTTTAGGTGGTAGAAAATCGATCACCATGGCCTGTGAGTATTCCTGGGTAAAGCCTTTGAATGCTGATTTATACCCCAATACGATATTGACATGTCCAGCAGCAAAATAGATGTCGTTATTGCGGCTCCATGACTCATCAACAAGTACATTTTGATATTGCACGTCCATACCAAGTTCTTTTGCAAATGCCGCAGTCATCAATACCAGCGACAAGCAATTGCCTGAGCGTGCGCTGAATGCCTGTGCTGCATTGCGTGTGATTTCGGCATCATATTCAAGCTTGATCTGGCCTTTGGTGGACAGCGCATCAAACAAGGATCTTTGCGGCGATTTAATCTTTAATTGGGGGCTAATGTCGTTCTTCAGATAAGTGCGCATTTCATTGCTAAGCGCCATTACCTCGTCAATATTGACTGTCTTTGCTGGAGGGGTAAAACCCTGGTCATTGAATTGCAGGTGGCTGATTTTCTGACTGGGCTGGCTGGCACAGGCAGTGAGTAACATGCTGAAGAACAGCGTTATCCAGGTTTTCATTTTTTGTCTCCCCGCGTAGCTTGGTTTTGACGTTAGACACAGTATCGATACGCGTCCATTTCATTATAGGATAAATAAAGTAGGGATTTATTTATATGAATTAACGCTTGTTGTTAAAAGCATCCATTGGCATTTTGCTCATGCGAAAACAGCATACCGACGTACAGATCATGGCAGGTAATGCAACATTTCCTGCTCGGCTTAAAAATCTGGGATAATCTGCAGTGCTATGTCTTCAAATCAAACACCAAAAAACTCCCCCCAAAAAGCGATGCCCGGTGCGATAGATGGTTTATCGGGATTGCGAGAGCTTCGACAACAATTGCGTGAGGCCACCGCAAAGTCTGAAGTACCGGAAAACAAACCGCTGGACGTCAGTGGTGCTGGACAAGTTCGTGTGCCGAAAGTGCAGCATGAACGGCAGCAAGCTCCTCGCCAAAAATCCACTACGCCTCGAGTTGCGGCTCAGCCGGGGCGTGCCAGTGGTAAAGAAAACAGCAGGGAAAACCAGCAGAAAAAACCAGTTGCCCCCGCCCGGGAAGAGCCTGCTTTGCCGTTTCGTAATCCCTTGCCTACGATAAGTTATCCTGAAGAGTTGCCAGTATCAGGCAAGCGTGCGGAAATTGCCGAAGCTTTGCAAAAACACCAGGTCATCATCGTCTGTGGCGAAACCGGCTCAGGCAAGACCACCCAATTGCCCAAAATTTGCCTGGAACTGGGACGCGGTCAAAAAGGTATGATAGGTCATACGCAACCACGCCGGATTGCTGCGTCGTCTACCGCCAAGCGTATTGCGCAAGAATTGAATTCGCCGCTGGGCGAGCATGTTGGTTTTAAAGTCCGTTTTACCGATACCCTGAGCAAGGGCGCATCCGTCAAGCTGATGACGGATGGTATCTTGCTGGCAGAAACCCAGACTGATCCGCTGTTAAAACAATATGACACCATCATCATCGATGAGGCGCATGAGCGCAGCCTGAATATTGATTTCCTGCTCGGCTACCTGAAGCAATTGCTGCCCAAGCGCCGAGACCTGAAGATTATCATCACTTCAGCCACGATAGATGCACAGCGCTTTGCCAATCACTTTGCCGATACCAGGGGCGCAGAGCCCAAGCCCGCGCCCGTGATCGAAGTATCGGGCCGTTTGTACCCGGTAGAAGTGCGCTATCGCCCGATACAGGACACAGAGAAAGATAAAGAGCGCGATTTGATGACGGCGATTACCGATGCCGTTGATGAATTGTGCCGCGTGGGTTCTGGTGATGTACTGGTGTTTTTGCCGGGGGAGCGTGAGATTCGTGATGCTGCAGAAGCCTTGCGCAAACATCATCCACCGCACGTAGAGATTTTGCCACTGTTCGCCCGTCTGTCGGCGCAAGAGCAGGAGCGGGTATTCAAGATCTCGAATGCACGTCGCATCGTCCTTGCTACGAATGTGGCGGAAACCTCGCTGACAGTGCCAGGCATACGCTATGTCGTTGATGCCGGTCTGGCGCGTGTCAAGCGTTATAGCTACAGGAATAAAGTCGAGCAATTGCAGATAGAGGCAGTGGCCCAGTCTGCTGCCAATCAACGTGCCGGTCGTTGCGGCCGTGTTGCTGCAGGTGTTTGCATACGCTTGTACGATGAGCAGGATTATCTGCAAAGGCCAAAATTTACCGAACCAGAGATTTTGCGCTCGTCGCTGGCTGCTGTCATCTTGCGCATGAAGTCCTTGCGTTTGACGGATGTAGAAACTTTCCCATTCATTGAACCGCCACCAGGCCGGGCGATTGCTGACGGGTACCAGCTCCTGCAAGAACTGGGGGCGATGGACGAAGTCAATCAATTGACGCCGGTTGGCAGGCAGCTCGCCAAATTACCGCTGGACCCGCGTGTGGGCCGCATGATCCTGGCAGCGCGTGATAATCAGGCCTTGCAGGAAGTACTGATCATTGCTGCGGCATTGTCGGTGCAAGATCCGCGTGACCGTCCGATGGAGGCTCAGGCTGCAGCGGACATGGCGCACAAGAAATTTGCCGATGAAAAGTCTGAATTCCAGTCCTACCTGAAAATCTGGAAATGGTTTGAAGATGCCATCGAGCATAAAAAAACCAATCGCCAGTTGCAAGATAATTGCCGTGCCAATTTCCTCAGTCAAATGCGCTTGCGCGAATGGCGTGAAGTGCATTCGCAATTGCTGACCATCGTTAAGGAACAGGGCTGGCGTTTGAATGAAGCGCCAGCTACCTATGAGCAATTGCATCTATCTTTGCTAACGGGTTTGCTGGGCAATATCGGCTACAAGTCAGATGAAGAAGCGCATTATCTTGGTGCACGTGGCATCAAATTTTATATCTGGCCAGGTTCCACATTGGTTAAAAAAGCCGGGCGTTGGATCATGGCGGCTGAACTGGTGGATACCACACGCCTGTATGGCCGTTGTATCGCCCAGATCAATCCGGAATGGTTGGAAAAAATCGGCGAACATCTGCTGAAAAAATCCTACGGTGAACCGCGCTGGGAAAAACGTGCAGGTCAGGTATCTGCCTTTGAACGCGCCACCCTGTATGGTCTGGTTGTATATAGCCAGCGCCGCACCCAGTATGGATTGACGCACCCTGTAGAGGCGCGCGAGATGTTCATACGCGATGCCCTGGTGGAAGGTGAATTTGATACCCGCGCCCCTTTCTTTGCGTATAACCAGAAACTGGTGCGCGAGATAGAAAACCTTGAACATAAATCTCGCCGCCTGGATGTGCTGGTGGATGAAGAACTGATCGTGGCTTTTTATGATCAGCACTTGCCTGCCGATGTCTATAACGCCGTCTTGTTTGAAGAATGGCATAAGGAAGCGACCAAGGCCAATCCCAAGCTCTTATACCTGAACAAAGACGAGCTGATGCGCCATGAAGCAGCAGGCGTGACAACGGATCTGTTCCCCAAGACCATGCAAGTCTCAGGTGTGGCTTTGCAGCTCAGCTATCACTTTGAACCAGGCAGCCCACGCGATGGCGTGACCCTGACAGTTCCTTTGTTTTCACTGAATCAGGTGTCGGCAGATCGCTGTGAATGGCTGGTGCCCGGCATGCTGAAAGAAAAAGTGCATTTGCTGATCAAGTCCTTGCCGCAAAAAATACGTCGTCACTGTGTGCCCATCCCGGAATATGCCGCAGGCTTTTGTGAGCGCAATGATTTTGGTAAAGGCAATTTCCTCGATGCCGTGATTGCCGATATGCGCGAACAAAAAGGCTTGCTATGCAAGACTACAGATTTCAAATTTGAGACCGTGCCTGTGCATTTGACGATGAACTTCAAAGTCGTTGATGAGCATGGCCGTCAACTGGAAATGGGACGTAACCTGGCCAGCCTGCGGGCAGAATTTGGTGGCCAGGCACGCGAGAGTTTTCAGCGTATTGCCAGTGCCGAGAAACTGGCTTTGCTGGATACAAGTCCAGTTGCGACCAGGCAGGCTGCTGTGGCAGAAGACAAATCAGTCCGCAATGCTGCAAAACCCGCAACTGCCAACGTTCAGACTGGTGCCGCAATACCGGCATTCAAGCAGGAAAATCTGACAGCCTGGACTTTCGACAGCCTGCCCGAATTGCTGGAAGTCCAGCAAGGCAAGCAAACTCTGATTGGTTATCCGGCACTGGTGGACAAGCTTACGCATTGCCATATCGAAGTGTTTGATGATCCGGATGAAGCGGGCCGCATACACCGCATAGGTTTGCGACGTCTGTTTGCCTTGCAATTAAAAGAGCAGATCAAGTTCCTGGAAAAAAATATTCCCGGCTTGCAGCAGATGGGTATGCAATTCATGGGCCTGGGTTCGCAGGAAGAATTGCGTGACCAGATTATTCAGGTCGCCATAGAAAGTGCTTTTCTGCAAAACCCCTTACCCGCTAATTCTGGTGAATTCAATAAGCGCAGGGATGAAGGTAAGGCCAGGTTGAATTTACTGGCCAATGAAATTGCCCGCACAGCCGCG
>JAZJXP010000076.1:13697-17558 GCA_040390835.1 Pseudomonadota bacterium | reverse complement strand
AAATACTGGCGGAATACCATGGTTTGCCCAAGAAACTGCAAGGCATCAAGGCGCATGCGCAGGCTGCTGCAGATATGCAGACGCAATTGCAGATGCTGGTGACCAAGCACTTTATTGCAGACAATGATTTTACCCAGTTATCGCATTTCCCGCGTTATCTGAAAGCGATCACGGTACGTATGGACAAGCTGCGTGCCGACCCTGCGCGTGACCAGAAGTTGCTGGCTGAATGGAATAGTGTGGCCCAGGCCTGGCAACGCCATCCACGCAAGACGGGAGTTGATGCAGACCCCAAGTTGCTGGAATTTCGCTGGTTGCTGGAAGAACTCAGAGTATCGCTGTTTGCCCAGGAACTGCGTACACCCATGCCGGTGTCCGTCAAGCGCCTGCAAAAAGTGTGGGAAAGTTTGCAGCGATAGCCGTCTATAGATCACCAGTAAATGAGTAATAAAATGAGTAATAGCGTGGCCGCAGGCAAAGCTTGTTTGCTTGTTGTATGCTGAGGGCAGGCAGACAGGTTAATACACCTGATACTGCCTGCTTTTTTATAGGCACGTTGAAATTCATGAATCATAAACTGAACCCCGCAACGATATTTTTGCTTGTCATACCGCCTTTGCTCTGGGCGGGCAATGCTGTCGTCGGGCGCATGATTCATGAGATGGTACCGCCTATCACCTTGAATTTCATACGCTGGGTATTGGCTTTTTTGATACTTTTGCCCATGGCTTTCCACATTTATCGTCGCGACAGCATGTTGTGGCGTAACTGGCGTCGCTATGCGGTGCTGGGGTTGCTGGGTGTGGGTTTGTACAATGCCTTGCAATACCTGGCCTTGCAGAGTTCTACACCGATTAACGTCACCCTGGTTGCCGCCAGCATGCCGGTGTGGATGATGATGGTCGGTAGCCTGTTCTTCCAGGCCAAGGTCTCGCGTTGGCAATTGGCTGGCGCAGTATTGTCTATAGTTGGTGTGTTGATTGTTTTAAGCCGTGGTGAAATAAGGCAATTGCTGTCGCTGCACCTGGTTCCTGGTGATATTTTCATGATCATTGCCACCATCACCTGGTCAATCTATAGCTGGTTGCTGACGCGGGGGAATGATGGTGAATTACGTAATCGCTGGGCTGATTTTTTACTGGCGCAAGTCAGCTTTGGTGTATTGTGGTCCGGCTTATTTTCTGCGACTGAATGGGCGGTGACCAAGCCGACCATACACTGGAGCCCCATGCTATTCGCTGCCCTGGCTTTTGTTGCCGTTGGCCCGGCAGTGATTGCTTTTCGTTGCTGGGGCCTGGGTGTGCAAAGAGTGGGGCCCAATATCGCTGCTTTTTTCAATAACCTGACCCCATTGTTCGCAGCCCTGATGTCATCCGCATTTCTTGGGGAAACGCCACATGTATTTCATGCACTGGCTTTCATGTGCATTGTTGCTGGCATTTTCTTGTCTTCACGGCGCTAGGTTTGTTGTCAAATTCTCAGTTCAAACTGGGTCTCCCACACCGATAGGTGCAGGTGCGATATTGACAATGAGTGAGAACAGTTGCTCGTATCTATAACGATTGCCAGCATCATCCAGCATTTTGCGGTTTTCCAAAAATGCTGCATCCACTTCTTTCCAGTCCTTGTCATTCAGTACTTGCCTGGCTACAGGCATGATGCGCTCTTCCTCTGCCCGCATGTGGGTAAAGTAAAAAAGGGCATACTGCTCTACCAGATCACGAAATTGTGCGAAAGCAGGTTTTCCACCAAACTCATAATCCAGCAATGCATGAGACAGTTTGTGCGCCATCAGCTCGCCTTTGCTGTGTTGTTCGCTTAAAGTATCGAGCTCGCTGTCGAGTTGATGCGTTCTTTCCTTGATTTTGGCAAACAGGTATTGATCTTCCTTGGGATGATGGACTTTTTCGGGATATTCCATGATGTAGTACAACATCGCACGGAAAACCTTCAAATCAGGCGCATTGCCACCGCTTTCTATTTGCCTGACAAAATAGCGCATGCCTTGTATGACAGAAGACAAGTGCTCATGTTCATCCTGAATGATGCGCAGCGAAGCAGGGTAAATATTTCTGACTGACATGAAGAGCCTCCTTGCTATTCTTTTCCTTACTTTACTTTGGCAAAGGGAGAGGGCTGTTGATCAGGATCAAAAGTGCAGGTCTGTGATGAGATTAATGATAAAAAAACCACGCAAGTATGCACCGGCGTGGCTCTCTTGCTTCTTGATGCAACGGACATTACTTTCCGTTCAATTCCTTCAGCAATTCCTGGGCATGGTAAATTTTATCCATGGCTTCCAGTATGCCGCCACTGTGTACGGCGACACTACGGTTACTGCGTTCATCAAACCAGAAAGCACCACCGAGAGAGTGGATGTTGCCATCAAAGACCAGGCCGACAATTTCACCATTTCTGTTGATGAGGGGGCTGCCTGAATTGCCGCCTATGATGTCATTGTTGGTTACGAAATTGTAGGGCTGTTGCATATTCAGTTTGCTTCTGGCTGCATGCCAGGATGCAGGCAAGGCAAATGGATAGGCACCGGTCTCATGCTCAAATGCCCCTGCAAAATTGGTAAAGGGCTTGACAGTGTTTTCTCCAGACTGCCAGCCTTTGACCTCGCCATAAGACAGGCGCAGGGTGCCGGTAGCGTCAGGATACGCACCGGTGCCGGTCTGGGCAAAGCGGGCTTGCGCAATCAATTCTGAATTTTTTTGCACGACTGTCTGCACTTCCTGCTCCATGCGCTTGCGTACACTGCGCGATTCAGCATCGACTGCCAAAGCCAGTTTGATGAATGGGTCATCTGACTGCGCAATGGCCTCCTTGCCACCATTCCATAAGGTTTTACGGTATTCAATATCCGCCAGACGGGTTTTGCTGACCAGTTTTTCTGTCAATTGATCGGGCGAGAGTTTGCCTAATACCTGCTTGACGAATGCGTGATTGGTACCCAGGTCTTCACGCATCTTGGTCAGGGAGTGCGTCAGTTTGATTTTTTCGAATTCGGGGTAAATTGGTGCTTTTGAGAACACGATTTGCTGCACTCCAGGCAGGCGCGTATCGGTAAATTCTGGCAAGCGATCTGCATTGTTTTTGATTTTCTCATCTGCAGCACGAACCAGATTACGGGCGATGCGGAAATAATCGCTGGAGAAAGCGGCTGCACCTTCTGTCATGTTGGAAATTCTGTGCAACTGGCGATAGTTTTCCTGAGCTTTGGCAATCGCATCCCAGGCACCACTGACTTTTGCCTTGAGTTCAGGTCTGGTATCAACAAACTGGCGCAAGGCAGTTTCTTCTGCTTGCTTGCGGGCGATGAATTCCGGGGCCAGCAGGGCCTTCAGTCTGCCAACGCCAGCCTTATAGCTATTTTCTGTATTGAATAACAGATGATCAGCCGTGCGCGCTGCTTCTGCGCTGGTCTTGCGGTATTGCGTGAGGACGCCACGCAATTCTGCCAAATGTTGCAAGTTGTCGATAAGGCCAATATCACGCAAGCTGTTCAATTGGGCCATGGTCAATTGACGCTGAGTGGAGCCAGGGTGACCAGTGATGAAAGTCATTTCACCTTCTTGTGGCCCGGTCTTGCTGAAAGGGAAAAAGTTTTTAATATCAGCCGGTTTACCGTTCTCGTACACACGCAACAGGGTGATGTCGAGGTCATAGCGGGGGAAATTGAAATTGTCCGGGTCGCCACCAAAAAAGGCGATGGATTTTTCTGGTGCCCATACCATGCGGGTATCCGCATAGCGATGGTATTTATACAGATGGTAGCGGCCACCATGATAAAGATCGACGATATCGCAACGGGTTTTTTCTTTGTCGTCACCTACGCAGGCAGATGTCAGTTTGGCA